>DKPB01000001.1:411-719 GCA_002471015.1 Stenotrophomonas sp. UBA7346 | reverse complement strand
GCGGCAGCACCTTTTCCATCAACGCGCGAGGTTGCACCACGCCAGCGGCCATGCCCTGGCGCATGTTGGCGATGGCCTGGTCGAACAGGGTAGGGATGCCCAATGAGCGCCTGGACCAGTTCTCGTAATCCTTGACCGTGCGGAACGGCTGCGCACCGGCACCGGAACCGAGCACGGCAATGATGCTGGACAGGTTGTAGTACTGGTTGATCGGCAGCATCCAGGTCGGGTACTGCTCGCCGGCCAGCGATACGCGCGCGTCACGCACGAAGATCTCGTAGCTCAGCAGGTCCTGGCCCTGCAGGCCG
>DKPB01000001.1:0-246 GCA_002471015.1 Stenotrophomonas sp. UBA7346 | reverse complement strand
AGGTCCTGGCCCTGCAGGCCGGTCGGGCCGACAGCTTCCACCTTGCCCAGCCACTCGACCATGAAGTCATGGGATTGCTGGCGCGAGGCGGCCGACAGGAAATTCGGCAACTGGTCGTTGTAACGGGCATCCCCCTGGAACGTGGCCTGCAGCGGATTGAGCCGCATCGAGGCATCCCAGTATTCGTCGTAGATGCGATTGAGCTTGGCGGGGTTGTCCTGCTTGATCGGCAAGGGCGCCGGCGCC
>DKPB01000035.1:5773-6031 GCA_002471015.1 Stenotrophomonas sp. UBA7346 | reverse complement strand
GTTCTACACCGCCTGCCAGGCGCACCAATGCGGTACCCACCAGCTTGCAATGCTCTACCAACCCGAGCAGACGCGGCTGGTTGGCCGCCTGTTGTCGCGCTGCAAGGTCTGGTGGCTGGGCAATCCGAGCGCCGAGCAGCGCGAGTTGATCGACGACACCGCGCCGGTGGATGCCAGCCTGCTGCGCAGTGATGGCTCAACCTGCGACGACGAACTGTAAGCAGGCTCGCCGCGCAAGCGGTCCCGCTTACAGCGGCA
>DKPB01000035.1:2943-5568 GCA_002471015.1 Stenotrophomonas sp. UBA7346 | reverse complement strand
GCGGTCCCGCTTACAGCGGCAATCCAAAGGGGCGCACGCACCTGTGCACGGCGACCTGGCCAAGGGCGGAGCAATCCGCCCTTCTCCATTGGAGGCTGTCCGTCCGCCGGTACAAAAAAAACCCACCTGCTGCCGCTTGGATCTATCGGAATCCCGTTATGATCCATCGCCACCGGCGCTGCCATATCCTTGGGGAAGGTCGGCATGCGGGGCATTCAACCATCAAACAGGGGGATCTATGCGGCATGTTTTCATGGTGCTTTTCGTCGTTTGCATGTTGCCAGGCTGTGTCAGCACCAAGACGGTAAAGGCGGACGTTCCCGCCTTGCAGGCGGGCGGGCACCAGACCGTGACCGTCACCCGCCGCGAGGCCCCTTCCTTCAGTGCCATGACCGCAGGCAAGGCGACCTTTGGTTTGATCGGCGCCGCGGCGATGATCTCTGCTGGCAATACGATTGTCAGGGAAAACCAGGTTGAGGACCCGGCCATCGCGATCGCCAACGGGTTGGGTGAGGCACTTGCTGGGCAGTTGTCCGTGCCGGTGAAGTTGGCCAACGGCACCCTGGATGCGAGCGATGCGGCAGGCATCCGCAAACAGTACCCGGATGGCGGGTTGGTATTGGACGTGCAGACGGTGAACTGGAGTTTTGTCTACTTCCCAACGGACTGGAATAACTACCGGGTGATCTACAGCGTGAAAATGCGCTTGGTCGATACCCGCAGCGGCAAGCTTCTGGCCGAAGGCTTTTGCGCGCGCGTTCCGGAGAACACCGATGATGCCCCCAGCTACGACCAACTGGTCAACAACGGTGCCGAGGGACTCAAGCAGCGCCTGAAACAGTCCGGTGAGCAATGCCAGCAGGAGCTCAAGACGCAGGTGTTGGGTCTGTCCTGATGCAAAACGGTGGGCAGCGCGGAGTTACCGCGCTGCCCCGCCAACGGGTTCCATCACGGCTGCCACGCGCGGCGCTCGATTGCCTGGCAGCCAAAGCGATGCCGACTCAACGCTGCAATCTCAGCGCTGCAATGCCTCGGCGCGATAGAAAGCTTCCAGCTCGCTTGGGCTGCCCAAGCGCAGCTTGGGCAGCTCGATGCTGTCGAACAAGGCCGCATAGCTGCGCCGGTTGCGCGGCGTCACCACACCGATGTGGTGGAGCATTTCCCACTTCACCGAGTCCTTGTTGCCGGCCAGTGCGCCGTGGCGGGCATGCTCGAACCAGGTGCGGCGGAAGTAGCGGTACAGGCTGGTCGTGGTGGGCAGGTCGAGCAGGATGAAACCGGTGGCGCGTTGCAGGCGCTGCGGCAGGGCGCGGGAATAGTTGCCCTCCATCACCCAGTACGGCTGCTGGATGGCGGCGTCATGCAGTTGCAGGAAGTCCGCTGCCGGGCGCGGCTGCCAGTTGCTGTGCGGCAGGTGGAACAGCTGGTCCAGGTGGACGGCCGGCAGCTGCCTTTGCTGCGCGATGGCGACGGCCAGGGTGGATTTGCCACTGTTGGACGGCCCCATGATGCAGATACGCGGGCCCAGCTCGGCGAGGGTGGTCATGCGGCATTCGCGCGGTTCTGGAGTGGTGCGCTGCAGCCTAAACCATGGCCTGCCGGATGACGGCATACCGTTGGCAGCCGGTCCGGGCGCATCCCGGCGATTTGGGGGATGATGGCGGCAAGACCCTACCGGTGGACCGCGCATGCCCAGGCACGACAGCGTTACCCTGCAAGGCAACATCATTCATTTGATCTATGGTCCCAAGGGCGGCATCGAGGGGGCCCTGCTACGGGTGGGCAGCCGCCAGCTGCAACTGGTGCTGGACAAGGATGACCACGCATCGGCGGCCTATCTGGCCGGCCTGGCGCCCGATGCCACGGTCGCTGCGCTGGCCGCCGAACTGCCGCCGTCCGACAAGGGGCCCGCCGCGCACCCGCTGTACCAGCTGCACAAGCTGCCCGGCATGGGCCGGCGCGGCACCAAGGCCGCAACCGCAGGCAGCGGGCGGACTTACAGCGGCAAAGTGGTGCGGCTGAACTACGCACGTCATGGCGAGGCCAACGGGGTGGTGCTGGACAGTGGCGACTTCATCCACACCCGTCCTGAGGGCTTGCGCAAGCTGGCGCTGAAACCCGGCAGCAAGGTGGAAGCCGAGGGTGAGGCCCGGCCGCTGTTGCATGGTGGCGGCCAGGTGGTGGAGGCAAGCCGGGTCAATGGCGTGGCGATGGGCAAGGCGCCGGCCAAGGCAGCCAAGAAGGTGACGAAGAAAGCAGTGAAGAAGGTCACCAGAAAGGTAGCCAAAAAGGCTTCCAGCAAGGCCGTCAAGAAGGCTGCGGCAAAACCCAAGGCCGCCGCACCGCGCGCAGGCAGATCCGCAGCTGGCAGGGCAAAGCGCTGATCCACCGCCTGCAACCGGATTGGGCTAGCATCGGCGCACCCCGGGGCGGAGTGCGCCGATGATGATCGCGGCATTGCGCAGTCTATTGCTCGTTCTCGCGCTGCCAGCGTTGCTGCAGGCGGCCCCCGCATTGGCTACCCCTGGCAAGTTGTTGGAGGCCACGCCGATGGAAGCTGCGCCGGCTGGCGCCAGGGCGTGGCGGATCCGCTACGAAACCACCGACGTGGATGGCGATCCCACG
>DKPB01000035.1:2125-2805 GCA_002471015.1 Stenotrophomonas sp. UBA7346 | reverse complement strand
CAATGTGGTGGCATGGGCGCACGGCACGGTCGGCATCGAGCCCGCATGCACGCCAATCCGTAGCCTGGATCAGATCCCGGACCTGGCCGACATGCTGGCGCGTGGCTGGGTGGTGGTGGCCACGGACTACCCCGGCCTGGGCACGCGCGGGCCGCATGCCTACCTGGCCGGTGATGCTGCGGCCGCGGCGGTACTGGATTCGGTGCGGGCAGCCGTCGGCTTTGCCCCCGCCGGCGCTGGCCGTCGCTTTGTTGCCTGGGGGCATTCGCAGGGCGGGCACGCTGCGTTGTTCACCGCGCAGCGGGCGCGCAGCTATGCACCTGAACTGCAGTTGCTGGGGGTTGCCGCAGTGTCGCCGCCCACCGATCTTGCGCAGAACATGCAGCATGCCGATACCACGGTACGCGGCCTGCTCACTGCCTTCACCGCGCGCAGCTGGGCCAAGGTCTATGGCGCCGACCTGGCGACCATCGCCAATCGCACCACCCAAGGTGTGATCGACCGCGCCACAGCAGGCTGCGAGGGCGATCCGTTCTCTGCCGCGGGTCTGGTGCGGCTGCTGCGGTTGCGCGCGCGGCTGGGCAATCTCGATCTGGGTGGGCGTGCACCCTGGGACGCGCTGATGGCGCGCAACTCGATCACCGCGCTGGGCAAGGGCATGGCACCTTTGCTGTTGGTGC
>DKPB01000035.1:355-1970 GCA_002471015.1 Stenotrophomonas sp. UBA7346 | reverse complement strand
TGGCACCTTTGCTGTTGGTGCAGTCCGATGCCGATGGGCTGGTGGCCACGCCAGTGACCCGCCGCTTCTTCAACCGCAGCTGCGAAAGCGGCGCCACGGTGCGCTACCTGGGCTTGCCCGATACCGGGCATGCCAACACCGCCATCGCATCGGCGGACGCGGTGCTGGCCTGGTTGGCCGAGCGCTTTGCCGGGCAAGCAGCGGTTGACGACTGCGCGGCACCGGCCGGCAATGGCGTTACAGTCGCCGCACAGCCGGTACCGCAGGTGTAGTCCACCACGGCCGCTGCCAAATTCATTCCGGCGCTTTCAGGCGCATTGAACGGAGAGGGTGTGATGTCGCTCGTACTCTACGGTCATCCGTTTTCCTCCTACACGCAGAAGGTGCTGATCGCGCTTTACGAGAACGCCACGGCGTTCGAGTTCCGGCTGATTGCCCCGGAGGAGGCAGAAAATGTGGGGCAGTGGCTGCAACGCTGGCCGCTGGGCAAGTTTCCGCTGCTGCTGGATGGCGAGCGCAGTGTGGTGGAGACCAGCATCATCATCGAATACCTGCAGCTGCAGCACCCCGGCCCGGTGGCGTTGTTGCCCGCTGCGCCGATGCAGGCCCTGGACGTGCGCTTCCACGACCGCTTCTTCGATCTGCATGTGATGAGCCCGGTGCAGCATGCGGTGGCGGGGGCACTGAGCGGCGATGCCGACAAACGCGAAGAAGCGCGCGGCTTTGCCGAACAGAAGCTGGAACTGGCTTATGCCTGGTGCGAAGCACAGTTGCCGGGCAAGCACTGGGCCTGTGGCCACGCTTTCTCGCTGGCCGATTGTGCGGCTGCGCCGGCGCTGTTCTACGCTGACTGGACGCACCGCATCAGCGACGCCTATCCGCTGCTGCAGGCCTACCGTGCACGCCTGCTGCAACGGCCGTCGTTTACCCGCGCGGTGGACGAGGCGCGCGGCTACCGGCAGCTGTTTCCGCTGGGTGCGCCGCAACGTGATTGAGCCGCGTCGGCCACCGGCGTGGGCACGCTATCCCGGCTCCATCCTGATCCGCTTGGCAGCCTTCCTGCTGCCGTTGCTCGCACTGTTGCTGTATGCCCGGCTGGCGGCTGCGCACGCCGCCGGGCAGACGCATCGGGGTGATACCGGGCTGGGCATTGCCTTGCTGCTGGGGGCGGTGGCCTTGCTGATGCTGCTGGGTTTCAGCATTGATCTGCTGTTGCAGCTGGTGCGCGGACGTCACTGGAATGCACTCACCGATGCCTTTGTCATCGCGCTGCTGCTGATGCCGTTTGGGTGGGTGGGATGCAACTGGTTTGGTGTGCAGCAGAGCACCGTCTGTAGACTGCCGATCGAGGCGTTTTCGGCTGTATTGGGGTGGTTGCAGCTGTAGCGCTGGCAGCGCCGCGCACGTAATCCGCGCGCCCACAGAGGTATTCGAGCCGTCGATGGCCTATGCTCGGGGGCTTATTCACCCATGCAGGGAGGCTGGACGATGAAAGAAGGAATGTTGCGTCACGGTGCTGTGCTTGCCGGTCTGTTGTTGCTTGCGGCCTGCGGGAAGACCCCCACGCCTGCAGATCCGGAGCCCGCCGCTGCAGCTGCGGCAACGCCGCCACCGG
>DKPB01000035.1:0-135 GCA_002471015.1 Stenotrophomonas sp. UBA7346 | reverse complement strand
GCGGCAACGCCGCCACCGGCAAGCGCGCCGGCGCCCGCCGAGCCGAACAGTAACGTGGTGCACAAGGATGCTGCGGCACCGGCAGGGCCGCAGGCCTGCATGATTGCTGGTGAATTCCAGTTGCTGGGCCAGCGC
>DKPB01000037.1 GCA_002471015.1 Stenotrophomonas sp. UBA7346 | reverse complement strand
CGAGCATGGCTCGGCACTGCGTGATGCATCCTTGGCTGGGTTGTCATCAAAAAGCGCACATAAAAAAACAGCAGGCAATGCCTGCTGTTTTTGGTATTGGTGCGCTCGGAGAGATTCGAACTCCCGACCACCTGGTTCGTAGCCAGGTACTCTATCCAACTGAGCTACGAGCGCTCAACATTGCTGTTGTAGTTTGAAGCGGCGCAGATTGAATCTGCGTTCTGACATGGTGCGCTCGGAGAGATTCGAACTCCCGACCACCTGGTTCGTAGCCAGGTACTCTATCCAACTGAGCTACGAGCGCGTCGTTGCCAGGAGCGAGATTATGCGGATATGCGGCGTTTGCGTCAACGGTTTTGTGAAAAATTCTTAATCATTGTGATGAAACAACGCATCGGCCACCGATTGCGGTGATTTCATCCATTGGAAATGATCAGCACGCACATCCAGTTGTGCGGAGGACAGCACCTGCAGGCTGCTGGGCGAGGCGCTCATCTTTGCCAGCAGCCCGCGCATGGAACTGGCCGGTGCCAGCCAATCACTGTCGAACACGATCGCCCGCGTTGGGGCGCTGATGCAGCGCATGCCGGCCTCCAGGTCGACGGGCAGTCCTGCGGCTGCATAGTGGTTGCTCAGGCCCACGCCGGCCCAGTCGCGGATCAGGCTGCGTGCTTCGGTGCCGCCGAAGCCGACGCGGCGGCCGGGCAGGCTGCCGTTGCGCTGCGCCAGCCACGGCAGGAAGCGGTAGGCCAGCGGCAGCAGCCAGCCCCGTGGCCCCGGGAAGCTGCGCCACCACGGCGTACCGCTGGCGACCAGCCACAGTGCGTCCAATGGCAGCGCGCGCATGCCTGCGTAGCAGCAACTGAGTTGTCCACCAAGGCTGTGTCCGCCCAGGCGCAAGGGCAGTGTCGGTAGCCGGGCCTGCACTACCGCCTCCGCTGCGGGCAGGTCCTGTTGCAGCAGGGCCTGGTAACCCCAGTCATACGCGCGGTCGGGGCGCAGGCTGCTGCTGCCGTTGCCGCGCCACTCATGCACGAACACGGCAATGCCCTTGCCAGCCAGTGCGTGTGCGAAGGGCAGGTAGTGGCGTGCAGCCACGCCCAGCGCCGGCAGCCAGAGCAGGCTGGCCGTTGCCTGCTCTGGCAGGCAGGCAAGCAGTTCGAAGCGATGGCCGTCGCTGCTTTCGACGGACAACTGTTCGATGTGTGGTGCGGTTCCTGCGCTGCTCATGCCGTCGGTGCTGCGCCGAAATGGTCAAGCACCATGACGTCGCTGCGGCCGGGGAAGTAGCCGCCACTCAGTCCGCGCGCAACATAGTCGATGGCGGCTTCGCAGGCATTGGCCATGCTCAGTCCGCGGCAAAGCTGTGCGGCGATGGCCGAGGCCAGGGTGCAGCCGGTGCCATGGGCATCGATGGGCAGGCGCACATGGCTGAATTCCTCGCGGGCAACGCCATCGAAATAGCGGTCGACCACGCGCTTGCCTTCCTGCAGGTGGCCGCCCTTCAGCAGCACTGCGCTGGCACCCAGTCCCAGCAGGGCGGTGGCTGCATCCTCTGCGTCCTCCGCGCTCTGGATGCGCCGGCCGAGCAACAGCTCGGCCTCGGGTGTATTGGGGGTGAGCAGGGTGGCCTTTGGCAGCAGGCGTTCGCGCAGTGCCTGCAGGGCGCTGTCCTGCAGCAGCTTGGCGCCGCTGGTGGCGATCATCACCGGGTCCAGCACGATGTGTGCCGGCCGGTGGCGCTCCAGTGCATCGGCCACCAGGTGGATCACCTCGGCATTGGCCAGCATGCCTAGCTTCACCGCATGGATGTCGAAGTCTTCGAAGCAGGCGTCGATCTGTGCCTGCAGGAAATCCAGTGGTGGGACGTGCACGGCGGTGACGCCACGGGTGTGTTGGGCGGTGAGGGCGGCGATGGCGGACAGGCCATGCACGCGATGTGCGGCGAAGGCCTTGAGGTCGGCCTGGATGCCGGCGCCACCGCCGGAGTCGGAGCCGGCGATGGTTAGCGCGGAAACGGGGGTAGAAGGGCTCATGCCGGAATTGTGCAATGTTTGCCCGGCGCTTGCTTCAGCGCCGCCGCAGCAACACCCATTGCCGGTACAGCACATAGCCCAGCCCGCTGATGCCGGTGAGCAGTGCCGGTGCCAGTAGAGCGTCATATTGCCAGCGCAGGAACAGCCAGGCACCGATGACGCCGCCGGCAAGGAAGCCGCTGATGATCAGGCCGCTCAGGGTCAGTCGCCGCAGTTGCAATGGCAGGCCGCGCAGCAGATGGCCCAGGCCGATGCCCAGATCGGTGAACATGCCGCTGAGGTGGGTGGTGCGCACCACCGCGCCACTGAAGGTGGTGGCCAGTGCATTCTGCAGGCCGCAGGCCATGGCCGCAGCCAGTGCGCCCCACACCTGTTGCTGCTTGAACAGTGGGATGGCAACGAGCAGCAGGGCCGATTCCAACGCCAGTGCGACACCGTAGCGGCGTCCCAACTGCAGGCTTTCGCCCTGGATGATCAGGCCGCTGAGCATGGCGCCCAGCGAAAAAGCGATCAGCAAGCCCCACAGGTGCCCGACCGAGCGCCAGTCACGTTCGGCCAGGGCGATGCCCAGCTGGCTGGTGCTGCCGGTCAGGTGGCTGACGGCCTGGTGTTCAAACCCCAGGAAGCCAACCACGTTGACCATGCCGGCCACACACGACAGTGCGACCGCACCAACCCAGACCCAGGTGGGGAGGCGGATGCCCATGTGGCGGTGCCTTTACCTACAGCGCGCCGTTGCGTTCGATGCTGGAGAAGCTGCCGTCCTGGGGGTCATACACTGCGCCCCAGAACTGTGCGCCACCATCACAGACGCGGATGGCCTCGCGCGCGGGATCGATCTTGCTGTGGTCGGGCAGGCTGAAGGCGTTGATGTAGACCAGGCGCTTGCCGTTGCTTTCAAAGCCCACGTACTGACGGCCGGACTGGCCGGGTTCGGCGATCTGCGGCTGCAGTTGTGCAAGCCGGCTTTCCAGTGCGTCGATATCGGCACGGCTGGGCGCCCAGTAGCCGGTGACTTCACCGGCATGCTTGGCGGGGCTGTCGCGCGAGCAGGTGTCCAGCACCTGCGCGGCGACGACCGGGCGGGTGACCACCCAGGATTGCCCTGCCTTGACGGCCGTTGGCACGCTGCTGCCTGGGCGCGTGTTTGACGGGGTGCAGGCGGCCACGGCAAGACATGCCGTGGCCAACAGGGACAGGGTGTGCAGCTGTTTCACAAAACCTCCGAGGCGTAATCGGCCAGGCGCGAGCGTTCGCCCCGGCGCAACGTGATGTGCGCACTGTGCGGCCAATTCTTGAATCGGTCCACCGCATAGGTGAGGCCGGAGGTGGTCTCGGTGAGGTAGGGCGTGTCGATCTGCTCGACATTGCCCAGGCAGACGATCTTGGTGCCGGGGCCGGCGCGGGTGATCAGGGTCTTCATCTGCTTGGGGGTGAGGTTCTGCGCCTCGTCCAGGATCAGGTAGCGCGACAGGAAGGTGCGCCCGCGCATGAAGTTCAGCGAGCGGATCTTGATGCGGCTGGCCAGCAGGTCGTTGGTGGCCGCGCGGCCCCAGGCACCACCCTCCTGGTTGTGGGTGAGCACTTCCAGGTTGTCGGTGAGCGCGCCCATCCATGGCGTCATCTTTTCTTCCTCGGTGCCGGGCAGGAAGCCGATGTCCTCGCCGACGCTGACCGTGGCGCGGGTCATGATGATCTCGCGGTAGCGCTGGGTGTCCATGGTCTGTGCCAGCCCGGCGGCCAGCGCCAGCAGGGTCTTGCCGGTGCCGGCGGTGCCGAGCAGGGTGACGAAGTCGATTTCCGGGTCCATCAGCGCGTTGAGCGCGAAGTTCTGCTCGCGGTTGCGCGCGGTGATGCCCCACACCGAGTGCGAGCCGTGGCGGAAGTCATTGACCAACGACAGAGTGACGCGGCCATCGCTCTCCACCTTGGCGACCTTCAGCTCGACTTCGTCATCGCCGGGCAGGTAGGCGTACTGGTTCGGGTGCCAGTCCTCGTCGTCGGCGGCGAGGATCTCGTAGCTGGTGCGGCCCTTGTCACTCCAGCTGCGCAGGTTGTCGCTGTGTTTCTTCCAGAAGTCTTCCGGCAGTGCGGTGGCACCGGTATAAAGCAGGCTGAAATCGTCCAGCGCGCGGTCGTTTTCGTAATCCTCCGAATCGATGCCGGCGATGGCGGCCTTGATGCGCAGGTTGATGTCCTTGGAGATGAACACCACCGGGGTTTCCGGGTGCTGCTCCTTCAGGGCCAGGATGGCGCCGAGGATGGCGTTGTCCGGGATCACCTTGCCAAAGCTCTTGCCGGCTTCGAAGTGGCTGGTCTGGAAGTACAGGTTGCCGGCGCTCTGCGCACCGCGCAGCTGCAGGCCTTTGGGGCGGGCCAGTGGCACGCCGTTCTGTACGCTGCCGATACCGGCTTCTTCGATCAGCTCGTTGAGGAAGCGGCTCACCTGGCGGGCGTTGCGGCTCGCTTCGGTAGTGCCCTTCTTGCCGTTGTCCAGCTCCTCGATCACCTGCATGGGCAGGTAGACATCGTGTTCCTCGAATTTGAACAGCGCGGTCGGATCGTGCATCAGCACGTTGGTATCCAGTACGTAGATGCGCTTGCCTCGGGTCATCGTCGATTCCTGGTGGCGGGACAGGGTCACGCCATCGCACCTGCAGGGCAGGGCGATGGGGTGGGTTGGAACAGGAGGTGGGTCACTTGGTTTGAGCGGCCTTCAGTGCGTCGAGCACGGCATCGGCATGGCCGGCAACCTTGACCTTGCGCCATTCCTGCACGAGCTGGCTGTCAGGCGAGATCAGGAAGGTGCTGCGTTCGATGCCGCGCACCTGCTTGCCGTACATGTTCTTCATCTTGATCACGTCGAAGGCGGTGCATAGCGCTTCATCGGCGTCGCTGATCAACGGGAACTTGAAACCCTGCTTGGCGCAGAAGTTGTCGTGCGACTTCAGTGAGTCGCGGGAGACGCCGAACACCTGTGCGCCGGCACGCTTGAACTTGGGCAGCAGGGCGTTGAAGTCCAGGCCTTCGGTAGTGCAGCCGGGGGTGCTGTCCTTGGGGTAGAAATACAGCACCAGCCAGTGGCCGGCGAGCTCGCCGAGGGTGGTGGTGGCGCCGCCGGACAGGGCCAGTGGCAGGGTGAGGGTGGTTCGGTCCAGGGTATCGCCGATGTTCATCAGATCCTTTCCGGAGCCTGGGGGTATTCGATTGCAGTTACATGAAACGCCGCGCACCTGTGATGGGTGCGCGAAACCATCAGAACTTCATCGGGTCCATGATCGCGTCCAGGTTGAGGTGGTCGCAGAATTCGAGAAAATCGTCGCGCAGGGCGGCGATATGCATGTTGGCGGGTACGCCGATGGTGATCTGTGCCGAGAACATCTCCGCACCGGTCTGCATGGCCTGGTAACGGGTGCTCTGCAGGTTCTCGATGGTGATGCCCTGGCGGTCGAAGAAATCGGCCAGTTGGAACAGGATGCCAGGCTTGTCGGCGGCAATGACTTCAACGATGTAGGGCAGCAGGTTGGATTGGGCTTGCTTGGCGGCGGTGCGGTACCACACCAGCTTGAGCCCTTCCTCGCGCTCCAGGCGCGCCAGCATGGCTTCGAGCTTGGCAACGGCATCCCAGGAGCCGGTGGCCAGGGTGGTGACGGAGACGTCGCGGCCGACGGTGGCCAGGCGGGCGTCGACCAGGTTGCAGCCGCTGTCGGCGATGCGACGGGTGACGGACAGCAGCGGGGACTCCGGATGCGTCGTATAGGCGTTGATCAGGAGGTGGTTTTCGGTCGGCAACGGCCGCGGCGTGGTGTCGGTCAAGGTGGTTCCGGAATGCTGGAGAGTCTGAACGGCGCCGCCGGGCGGGCCGTTCGCTGGTGTCCAGCATACTTGCCCCTGCTTTCGACCGGCAAGTAACATGCTTTTGGTCACGAACCCGCCCACTGGCGGGCCTCTTTACCCCCACGAAGAGCGACAAACCTCTTGTCCATCCATGGCCTGATCACCGCATTGGCAACGCCGTTCCTGGCGGACGGTGCACTCGATACCGACGCTTGGCAGCGCTTGCTGGCCCAGCAGCTCTCCGGCGGCGTGCAGGGCGTCGTCGTCGCCGGCTCCACCGGCGAAGCCTCGACCCTGTCCGACGATGAATACGACAGCCTGCTGCGCAGCGCAGTGGCCACGCTGGGCGGCAAAATGCCGGTGCTGGCCGGCACCGGGCTGTCCGGCACCGCCCGTACCATCGCCCTGACCCGGCGTGCGGCGGCCAATGGCGCCACCCATGCGCTGGTGGTGGCGCCGCCGTATGTGCGGCCCACCCAGGAAGGCCTGCGCCAGCACTATTTGGCGGTGGCCGAGCAGGGCGGCCTGCCGGTGGTGCTGTACAACGTGCCCGGGCGCACCGGCTGCGATCTGCTGCCGGAAACCGTGGCGCAGCTGGCCGGGCATCCCAACATCGTCGCCATCAAGGAGGCGGTGGGCGATACCACCCGGGTCAAGGCGCTGCTGGAACTGCGCAGCGACAGCTTTGCCCTGCTCAGTGGCGATGATGGCACCGCCGCGCGCTCGATGCTGACCGGTGCCGATGGCCTGATTTCGGTCGGCTCCAATGTGCTGCCCGGTGCCTACCGCACGCTCTGCGATCTGGCCCGTGCTGGCCAGCGCGAGGCGGCCGAGGCCTGGGACGATCGCCTGCAGCCGTACCACGATTTCTGTGGCGTTGAATCCAACCCCATTCCGGTCAAGGCGCTGCTGCAGCGGCTTGGTTTCGGTCAGGGGCTGCGTTTGCCGCTGCTCCCGCTTTCTGCGCCGCACCACGCCCATGCCGACCATCTGGCGGCGGACGTGGGCGCGTTGGAAGAACTATCCAGCCGCTGATCTGGCGGCCTGAACCCTGGAGATTCACCCATGCGTCAAACCTCAACCGTCCGCGTGTTCTCGCTGCTGGTGCTGGGCGTGGTAACCGCCGTCGCCACCTCCGGCTGCTTCTTCAAGCGCGGTGCGCGCGGTGACTACGCGTTGGCCCCGGAAGCCCGTCCGCTGGAAGTGCCGCCGGACCTGAACCTGCCCAACACCTCGGGTGCGACCGCGATCCCGGCGCTGGCTTCGGCCACCAAGCCGGCTGCGGTGGCTGCACCGGCTACCGCCGCCAACGGCTTCACCGTCAGTGGCAGCCGCGACGAGGTGTTTGGCAAGGTGGGCGACGCGCTGGCCGGCGTCGAAGGCCTGACCATCGCCAGCCGTGCCCAGCTGCTGGGCTCGTATGACGTGGCCTATGAAGGCAGCAACTTCCTGGTGCGCGTCGTGGCCACCGACGCCGGTGCCTATGTGTCGGCGGTGGACCCGCGTGGCCTGCCGGCCACCGATGCGGCAGCGACCAAGCTGGTGGCTGCGCTGAAGACCAGGCTGGGCGGCTGAGTCCGGCAGGGACGGATGAACAAAAAAGGGCGCCCAAGGCGCCCTTTTTCGTGGCTGCGGCGCTGATCAGCGCTCCAGCAGCTTCAGCTTGTCCGGCTTGCCGTCCCATTCGGCCGCATCTGCCGGCGGGTCCTTGCGCACGGTCAATACCGGCCAGGCCTTGGCCAGTTCGGCGTTCAGCGCGACGAAGCCTTCCTGGCCGGCTGGCACGTCGTCTTCCGGGAAGATCGCGTTGACCGGGCATTCGGGCTCGCACAGCGTGCAGTCGATGCACTCGTCCGGGTCGATGACCAGGAAGTTGGGGCCTTCGTGGAAGCAATCCACCGGGCAGACTTCAACGCAATCGGTGTGTTTGCACTTGATGCAGTTTTCGGTGACGACAAAAGGCATGACGGGGTCCGGCTTTGAGCCTGGCAATTCTAGTGCAGCTTGCCAGGGCTGGGGCGGGGAATCCTCGCTTCCGGGCGCAGGCGGTTGATCGCGCGTGGCGGAGCGGGCCGTTAAAGCAAAAAACCCCGCAGGGCGGGGCTTTTCGGTTTCGCAGACGGAGTTGGCGCTCCCTAGGGGACTCGAACCCCTGTTTTAGCCTTGAGAGGGCCACGTCCTAACCACTAGACGAAGGGAGCGTTTGGTCGCGTCCGGCGAGCGCGCTAGTATATGCATCTGGTTGCCGCTCGGCAATCCCGTAAACCCAACTGGAAGCGCCACCATCAATTCCACAGTTACAACGCCGTTCACCCTGCACGTCATTCCACGCGATCAGCACACGATCTCGCGCAAGGACATCAGCCCCAACGCGCTGCGGGTCCTGTACCGCCTGCGCGAATCCGGTTTCGGCGCCTACCTTGTAGGTGGTGCCGTCCGTGACCTGCTGGTAGGTGGGCGCCCCAAGGATTTCGACGTCGCCACCGATGCCACGCCGGAGCAGGTGAAGCAGTTGTTCCGCAACTGCCGCCTGATCGGCCGCCGGTTCCGGCTTGCCCATGTCGTGTTTGGCCGCGAGATCATCGAGGTGGCCACGTTCCGTGCCAACAGCGATGACGGCAGCGGTGACCGCGAGGTCGAGAACGGCATGCTGGTCCGCGACAATGTCTACGGCAGCATCGAGGACGATGCGGTACGCCGCGACTTCACCTGCAACGCCTTGTATTACGCCATCGAGGATTTCTCGGTGCGTGACTACACCGGTGGTTTCGAGGACGTGCTGGCCCGGCGCATGAAGCTGATCGGCGACCCTGAGCAGCGTTATCGCGAGGACCCCGTACGCATGCTGCGCGCGGTGCGGCTGGCGGCCAAGCTGCGGTTCGAGATCGAGCCAGCCACGGCCGAGCCGATCCCGCGCCTGGCCGGGCTGTTGAACGAAGCCGCGCCGGCACGCCTGTTCGAGGAAGTGCTCAAGCTGTTCCTGTCCGGGCACGGCGTGGCCAGCTTCGAGGGCCTGGAGCGTTACGGCCTGCTGGCCGTGTTGTTCCCTGAAAGCGCTGCCGCGCTGAAGAGCAACCGCAGCGGTGCGCTGCGCCGGGTGCTGATCGAAGGCCTGCGCAACACCGATGAGCGGGTGGCCAACGAGGAGCCGGTGTCGCCGGCCTTCCTGTTCGCGTTGCTGCTATGGCCGGCATTCTGTCGCAACCTCATTGCCCTGCAGCGGCAGGGCTTGGCACCGGAAGAGGCGCAGCGTCGCGCCGCCGACCGGGTCACCCTGCATCAGCTGACCACCATCGCCCTGCCGCGCCGGTTCTCGTTGCCGATGCAGGAGATATGGTTGCTGCAGTCGCGGTTCGGGTCGCGCCAGCGCAAGCGGGTGTTCCGCACCTTGGCGCATCCGCGCTTCCGTGCCGCGTTCGACTTCCTGGCGCTGCGTCAGGCGGGTTCGGACGAGCACCAGGAAGACATCGCGTTCTGGCGCGAGGCGCAGCAGCAGAAGGGGCCGGAGCTGGAATCGGCACTGGAAGCCGCGCAGGCCGAGATGGCCGAAGAGGGCGATGCTCCGCGGCGCCGCCGTCGCCGCCGCCGTCGTAGCGGCCCCGCAGCGGCGGGCGAGTAAACATGGTGTTGGCCTGCGTAGGCCTGGGCGCCAACCTGGGCGACGCCCAGGCCACCCTGCGCGCGGCGATCAACGCGTTGGCGGTGCTGCCGCAGACGCGTCTGCTGGCGGCATCGCGTTTGTACCGGACGCCCGCCTGGGGTAACGAGGCGCAGCCGGATTTCATCAATGCCGCAGTGGCCCTGGAGACCGACCTGCCGGCGCCGGTGCTGCTGGAGCAACTGCTGGCGACCGAGCAGCAGTTCGGCCGGGTGCGCCAGGAGGGCCAGCAGTGGGGCCCGCGCACACTGGACCTGGACCTGCTGCTGTATGGCGAACAGGTGATCGACCTGCCGCAGCTGCAGGTGCCTCACCCCTACCTTCACCAGCGGGCGTTCGCACTGCTGCCGCTGGCCGAGGTGGCGGCCGACGCCTGCATACCCGGGCATGGGACGGTGCGTGACGCGCTGGTAGGCATGAAAACCTGCGACATCACTCCGATAGGGGGATAATGGTCGGCTCATACGCCACTGTTATCCCCACATGAGCACGCACGCAGACAGCAAGCCCTGGACCGTCCCGGCATTGGCCGAGGCCAAGCGCAATGGCCAGAAGCTGGTGATGTTGACCGCCTATGACGCCGGCTTTGCCCGCGCCCTCGATGCCAATGGCGTTGACCTGATTCTTATCGGTGATTCGCTGGGCATGGTGGTGCAGGGCCACGATTCAACGCTGCCGGTCAGCGTCGCCGACATGGTCTACCACACCACCGTGGTGGCCCGCGTACTGCAGCGTGCGCTGCTGGTGGCCGACCTGCCATTCGGCGCCGACGCCACCCCCGAGCGCGCTCTGGAAGCCTCGCTGCAGCTGCTGCAGGCGGGCGCGGAGATGGTGAAGATCGAAGGTGCCGGCTTCAAGCTGGACATCATCCGCTATCTGGTGGAGCGCGAAATTCCGGTTTGTTCGCATCTGGGGTTGACCCCGCAGTCGGTGCTGCGCCTGGGGGGCTACCGGGTACAGGGCCGTGGCGACGCCGCCCAGCAGTTGCTGGACGATGCCAAGGCCGTGGTCGAGGCCGGGGCCAGCCTGCTGGTGCTCGAATGCGTGCCCACCCCGGTGGCCGCGCGGGTGACCGCGGAGATCAGCGCGCCCACCATCGGCATCGGCGCCGGCCCGCAGTGCGATGGGCAGGTGCTGGTGCTGCATGATTTCCTCGGTCTGGACAGTGGCCACCGCCGGCCCAAGTTCGTCAAGGATTTCCTTGCCGAAGGCGGCTCCGTGGCAGGTGCCGTGCAGGCCTATGCCGACGCCGTGCGCGCCGGCACCTTCCCCGACGCGGAGCATGCGTACGCATCATGATTGAGACCGTTACCGAACTTTCCCGGCTGCGCGCCGTTGTCAGCGGCTGGAAGCGCCAGGGCCTGCGCGTTGCGCTGGTGCCCACCATGGGCAACCTGCACGCAGGTCACTACTCGCTGGTCAAGCTGGCGCGTCAGCACGCTGACAAAGTGGTGTCCAGCGTGTTCGTCAACCCGACCCAGTTCGGCCCGAACGAAGATTTCACCCGTTATCCGCGCACGCCCGAAGCCGATACCAGCGGCCTGGAGAAGGCTGGCTGTGACGTGTTGTGGCTGCCAACGGTGGAATCGATGTATCCGTTTGGCGTGGAGCTGGCTGCCAATGTGCACGTGCCCGGGGTGAGCTCGCTGCTGGAGGGCGCACACCGCCCGGGCCACTTCGATGGCGTGTGCACGGTGGTGAGCCGCCTGTTCAACCAGGTGCAGCCGGACGTGGCTGCCTTTGGTCGCAAGGATTACCAGCAGTTGGCCGTCATCCAGCAGATGGTGGCCGACCTGGCGTTCCCGATCGAGATTCTCGGTGGCGACATCGTGCGTGAGGAGGACGGGCTGGCGATGAGTTCGCGCAACCAGTACCTGACCGCCGACGTGCGTCCGCAGGCCACCGTCATCCGCAAGGTGCTGTTGGGCATGCGTGATGCCTACCAGGCAGGTGCCGCGCGGGAGCAGGTGGAGGCCGAGGGTGCGGCCGCGTTGCAGGCCGCCGGTTTCGTGGTGGACTACGCCGTGGTGCGGCTGCCCAACCTGAGCGAGCCGGGCCAGGACCCCCGCGGTGCCCGCGTGGCGTTGGTCGCGGCCAAGCTGGGCAATACCCGGCTGATCGACAATATCGAGTTCTGAATGGGGCAATGAAGGGACTGCGCTTGTCCCTTGCCGATGTCCTGCAAGACCCTTGATGGCGCCCCGGTGGCGCCATCGTCATATGTGGCCGGGCCAGCCGGGACAGGTCATGTTGCAGTGCGGGCAAGGCCGCGCAGCGGTGCTAGACTGCGCCCTTTCTCACGCAGTTTCGGCATCGTCATGCAACTCTCCCTGCTCAAGACCAAGATCCACCGCGCCACCGTCACCCATTCGGAGCTGAACTACGAAGGCTCCATCGCGATCGACGACAACCTGCTGCAGGCGACCGGCATCCGCGAGTTTGAACAGGTGCACATCTGGGACGTGACCAACGGTGCACGCTTCACCACCTATGCGCTGCGTGCCGAAGCCGGCAGTGGCGTGATCTCGCTCAACGGCGGCGCCGCGCGCCACGTGCAGGTGGGCGACATCATCATCATCGCCGCCTTCGCCAGCATGAGCGAAGCCGAGGCTGACAGCTTCAAGCCGAAGCTGGTCTACGTCGACGGCGACAACCGCATTTCCCACACCAACGACAGCATCCCTACACAGGCCGCATGATCACCAACAACGGATACGACGTATTGCACGCCCACGCCCAGCGTCTGCAGGGCACCGGCATTCCCTCGCTGATGGCCGCAGAGCCTGACCGGGTGCAGCGCCTGGCGCTGAAGGTCGGTCCGTTGTATGTGAACTTCGCGCGGCAGAAATATGACCGCGCCGCTCTGGATGCGTTGTTGGAACTGGCCGCCGCGCGCGATGTCGCCGGCGGTTTCCAGCGCCTGTTCTCCGGCCAGAAGATCAACCACACCGAGGACCGCGCGGTGCTGCACAGCGCGCTGCGCGGTGACGCCAGCGACGCTCCGGTTGCGGTGGCCGCGCGTGCCGAAGCGGTGGCCGTGCTGGCGCATATGGAAGGCCTGATCCAGGCGCTGGCGTCCAGCAACGTCACCGATATCGTCAGTGTCGGCATTGGCGGCTCGGACCTGGGTCCGCGCCTGGTCGCCGATGCGCTGCGGCCGGTGACCGGTGCGCGCTTCCGCGTGCATTTTGTTTCCAATGTCGACGGCGCGGCGATGCAGCGCACCTTGGCGACGCTGGACCCGGCGACCACCGCCGGCATCCTGATTTCCAAGACCTTTGGCACCCAGGAAACCCTGCTCAATGGCCGCATCCTGTGCGATTGGCTGGGCGGCAGCGAGCGGCTGTATGCGGTCAGTGCCAATCCCGAGCGCGCTGCCAAGGCTTTCGATATCGCCGCTGAGCGCGTACTGCCGATGTGGGATTGGGTGGGTGGCCGTTACTCGCTGTGGTCGGCGGTGGGCTTCCCGATTGCGTTGGCCATCGGTTTTGAACGCTTTGGCCAACTGCTGGAAGGCGCTGCGCAGATGGACGCACATGCGGCCAGTGCGCCGTTGGCCAGCAACCTGCCGGTGCTGCATGCGCTGACCGATATCTGGAATCGCAATGTGCTGGGTTATGCCACGCATGCGGTGATGACCTATGACCAGCGCATGGCCTTGTTGCCGGCCTACCTGCAGCAGCTGGTGATGGAGAGCCTGGGCAAGCGGGTGAAGCGCGATGGCAGCCCTGTTGATGGCGACACCGTGTCGGTATGGTGGGGCGGTGCAGGCACCGATGTGCAGCACAGCTTCTTCCAGGCCCTGCACCAGGGCACCAGCATCGTGCCGGCCGATTTCATCGGCTGCGTGCGCAGCGACGATCCCTACGAAATCAACCACCAGGCTTTGCTGGCCAACCTGCTGGCGCAGACCGAAGCCCTGGCCAATGGCCAGGACAGCGAAGACCCGCACCGCCAGTACCCGGGTGGGCGCCCGAGCACGATGATCCTGCTTGATGCGCTGACCCCGCAGTCATTGGGGGTGCTGATCGCGATGTACGAACACGCGGTCTACGTGCAGTCGGTGATCTGGGACATCAATGCCTTCGATCAGTTCGGTGTCGAGCTGGGCAAACAGTTGGCCAGCCAGTTGCTGCCGGCCGTGCAGGGCGAGGCGCTGGAGATTGCGGATCCGCTGACCCGGGAGTTGTTGGCGCGGTTGCGCTGATAGCGGGTTGTTGTTTGGGGAAAGCCGCGCAGAGATGCGCGGCTTTTTCATGCTCCCTCCCTTTGCCGAAGGCAAGGGGAGGGTTGGGTGGCGTGCCCGTTGCATTATGGGTGAAGGCCCCTGCCGAGCATGGCTCGGCACTACAGGGAGCGGGATTACCTGTTCGGGTCGCGCTCCGGGCTGGGCCGCTTGGTCAGCTTGCGCTGCAGCGAACGGCGGTGCATGCCGAGCAGGCGTGCGGCGGCCGACACATTGCCGCCGGTTTCATGCAGCGCCTGCTGGATGTGCTCCCACTGCAGGCGGCTGATCGGCGTCATCGCATCCGGTGGTTCCAGTTCTTCCGGTTCTTCCGCACCTTCCTCGTCCTCGCCCAGCGCACGCATGATCATCTGCACCGTCGCTGGCTTGGGCAGGTAGTCGTCCGCGCCCAGTTTGATCGCTTCCACCGCAGTGGCGATGGAGGCGTAGCCGGTAACCAGCAGGATGCGCATGTCCTTGCGCAGCTCACGCAGCGGCTGGATCAAAGTCAGCCCGGACTCGCTGCCCAGCTTCAGGTCGATCAGGGCAAAGGCCGGCGCGGACTGCAGCGCCAGTTGCAGTGCGCCGGCCGTATCGGCGGCGGTGACCGTGTCGATACCGCGACGCGCCAACGTGCGTTGCAGGGTGCGCAGGTACAGCGGGTCGTCGTCGACCAGCAGGCCGTGGGCGGCAGGAGCATTCATTCGGTAGCCTCGGTGTGATGCAGTGGCAGGCGGAAGCCGACGCGTGCTCCCTGGCCATCGGCCGGGCGCGTCCACAACTCACCATGCAGGCGTTCAATGGTGGCATGGGACAGCGCCAGGCCGACACCCATACCGTCGGTCTTGCCGCTGTTGAACAAGGTGCCGGGCAGGGCGGCGTCATTGGCGTTGAAACCCGGTCCGTAGTCGCGCACCTCGCCATAGAGCTGGCCGTCACGGACGCGGATATCCAGGTCAATCTGCGCGCGGCCACTGTTCTCACCCGCGTCGGCGGCGTTGTTGAGCAGCACCTGCAGCAGGTGGCCGATGCCCGGTTCCAGTTGCAGTTGCAGCGGCGCATCGGCGTTGCGCCGCAGCTCGATGGTGGGGCGCACCAGCCGCCACTGTTCCAGCACGCTGCCGATGGATACCTGGGCGCGGCTGCGCGCGCCCTCGGCCGGTGCGGCCAGTGCCATGACCTTCTCCCTGCATTGCACCAGCAGTTCGCGCAGGGTTTCCAGGTCGTCGCGCATCTCCGGGTTGTCCGCGCACTGCTCGGCGATGTCGTCGGTGAGCAGGGTCATGGTGGCCAGCGGGGTATTGAGCTCATGCGCTACCGAGGCGGCATGGGTGGCCAGGGCGACGATGCCTTCATTGCGGACGAAACGCTCGCGCAGCAGCGCCAGTTGGTTTTCGCGTTCGCGCAGCGCCGCGGCCAGGCGCGTGGAGAACACCAGCACCACCACGCTGGACAGCAGGAAATTGGCGGCCGCGCCCCACAGGTGCAGGCTCATCGTGTCGAAATAGCCGCCCTTCAGCGGCAGGCCGAATACCGCGCTGAGCGCATAACCGGCGACGCAGGCTGCGGCCACAGCATGGGTCCAGCGCAGCGGCAACGCCAATGCCGCCAGCGCGATCAGGATCAGGAACAACGAGCCGAACGGATTGGCGATGCCGCCGCTCCAGCCCACCATCCAGGTCAGCACAGTGACATCGATCAGGATGTGGCCAAAAGCGGTGACGGGGGCAGGGTCGCTGTCATGCACGCGCAGCTGCACGTACAGGTTGAACAGTGCCAGTACCAGCACGCCGGCCCACAAGGGTAGCTGCGGCAGTTCCAGCCCCAGCAGCCAGGTGGCGACCAGGATGGTGGTGGCCTGGCCGGCGGTGGCCAGCCAGCGCAGGCTGCACAGGGTGCGCAGGAAGGAGGTGTCTTGGGTCTGCATGGCGCAATCGTATGCTGTCCGGGCCGCTACAACGCAACGGAAGGTTCATCCCGTGCGGGTGCAGGGCGCGCTAAAATGCTGCCCATGCATGACGCCGTGACCCGCCCAACACCGCCCACCGACGCTACCGCGTGGCCCCGCCGCATCACCCAGGCTGTCGATATCGGCGGCGTCAAGGTGGGTGGGGGCAGCCCCGTGGTCGTGCAATCGATGACCAATACCGATACCGCCGATGTGGCTGCCAGCGTCAAGCAGGTGGCCGAACTGTGGCGTGCGGGCTCGGAGATGGTGCGGCTTACCGTCAACAACCCCGAGTCGGCCGCCGCCATCCCGCGCATCGTCGAGAAACTGCGGATGATGGGCATCGAGGTGCCGCTGATCGGCGACTTCCATTACAACGGCCACCAGCTGCTGAGCGGCGAGCCGGCCTGCGCCGAGGCGCTGGCCAAGTACCGCATCAACCCGGGCAATGTCGGCTTCGGCAAGAAGAAGGACACCCAGTTCGCGCAGCTGATCGAGTTCGCGATCAAGTACAACAAGCCGGTCCGCATTGGCGCCAACTGGGGCTCGCTGGACCAGGCCCTGGCGGCCAAGCTGATGGATGAAAACAGCCAGCGTGCCCAGCCCTGGGATGCCGGCCGCGTGCTGCGCGAAGCGTTGATCCGCTCGGCGCTGGATTCGGCCGAGACCGCGGTTGAGCTGGGCCTGCCGCGCGATCGCATCGTGTTGTCGGCCAAGGTCAGCGGCGTGCAGGAGTTGATCGCGGTGTACCGCGACCTGGCGCTGCGTTCGGACTTCGCCCTGCACCTGGGTCTGACCGAAGCCGGTATCGGCAGCAAGGGCATCGTCGCCTCCTCGGCGGCGCTGGCCGTGCTGCTGCAGGAGGGCATTGGCGACACCATCCGCATCTCGCTGACGCCCGAGCCGGGCCAGCCGCGCACGCAGGAAGTCATTGTTGCCCAGGAGCTGCTGCAGACCACCGGCCAACGCGCTTTCACGCCCATGGTCACGGCCTGCCCGGGCTGCGGCCGCACCACCTCCGAGTTCTTCCAGGAGCTGGCCAAGGTCGTGCAGAACCATGTACGCGAGAAGATGCCGGTGTGGCGTGTCAGCCATCCGGGCGCGGAGAACATGACCCTGGCGGTGATGGGCTGCATCGTCAACGGCCCGGGTGAGTCGCGTCACGCCAATATCGGCATTTCCCTGCCGGGCACCGGCGAGACCCCGGCCGCGCCGGTGTTTGTCGACGGTGAGAAGAAGGTCACCCTGCGTGGCGAGAACATCGCCCAGGATTTCGTCGCCTTGATCGACGATTACGTTGAAACCCGCTATGCGCGAAACCCCGGCTGAGTCCCGGGCCGAAGCCGCAGGCCTGCGGCGATGGCTGGCGCACAATAATTGGCGCCTGCTGTTGCTGTTTGTCGGTGTGCTGCTGCCGCTGGCAGGCTTTGCCAGCTTGGCCGAGGAAATACACGAGGCCGAGTCACTGCATTTCGACGATGCGCTGTTGCTGCGCATGCATGCCATGGCCTCGCCGGCACTGGATGCGTTCTTCGTGCTGTTGTCCAAGCTGGGCTACCAATGGGGCGTGATTCCACTGGATGTGCTTATCGTCGTCGTGTTGCTGATCGCGCGACGCTGGCGCAAAGCGGCCTTTGCCACTACCGCCTTCATTGGCTCGGCCTTGTTGAACCTGGCCAGCAAGCAGATGTTCCAGCGCGACCGGCCGAGCCTGTGGGAGTCAGTCGCGCCGGAAAGCACTTTCAGCTTTCCCAGTGGCCATGCGATGGGCTCGATGACCCTGGCGTTGACCGTGGTGTTCCTGGCCTGGAATACGCGTTGGCGTTGGCCGGTCGTGGCCGCCGCGCTGTTGTTCGTGCCGCTGGTGGGCTTGTCGCGGGTGTATCTGGGCGTGCATTACCCCTCGGACATCCTGGCCGGCTGGTGCGCGGCACTGGTATGGGTGGTGGGGGTGCATACGGTGATGTTCCGCAAGCGCTGGTCGTTGCCTGCGATTTGATGACATCCGCGTAGCTGTCAGCGCTGCTGTCGCTTGCGTAAGAAAACCCCTAAGTAGTTGGGCGCGTTGACCTGATGGGCGGCCCGACGGCGTGATCGGCATAGTGGACCCGCCTTCGCAGGGCACCAATCCAACACCCCCGGCACCCGGGAAAACAAGGTCCAGCCCCTGCGTGAAGGCCTGCTGGTGCGCCGGAAGGCCACTTCTGTTCGATAATACGCATGGCTTTCGCCAAGAGGGGACGGGGGAGGCCGTCGCCTCGGATGCCCGGTACGGGACGTGGCCACGATCTCAACCTTTACCTCGTTGCGAGGAATCCGTCATGTCCATCAGTGTTTTTCTTATCGATGACCACGCCTTAGTGCGCACAGGCATCCGGATGATTCTTTCCGGGCAGCCTGGCATCGACGTTGTCGGGGAAGCGGACAGCGGCGAAGTTGCGTTGCCATTGGTTCGCCGCCTCAAGCCGGATGTCGTGCTGTGTGACCTGCACCTGCCGGGCCTCAGTGGATTGGAGATCACCGAACGCATCGTCAAGGGGGATCACGGTACCAAGGTGATCATCGTGTCGGTGCTTGAAGATGGGCCCATGCCCAAGCGGCTGCTTGAAGCGGGGGCGTCGGGCTATGTCGGCAAGGCTGGCGATTCAAAGGAGCTGATCCGCGCGGTACATGATGTGGCCCTGGGGCGCCGCTATCTGGCCAACAGCATTGCGCAGAACCTGGCCTTGTCCAATCTGGAAGGGGGCGAGTCGCCGTTTGATCTGTTGTCACCGCGTGAGCTGGAAGTGGCATTGCTGCTGATCCAGGGGCACCGCCAGGAAGAGATCGCGCGGCGCTTGAGCCTGAGTGCAAAGACCGTCAACACGCACAAGGCGCGTCTGTTCCAGAAGCTCAATGTGCAGGACAACATCGCGCTGGCGCGGCTGGCGGCGCAGTATGGCGTGGTGGATCCTACGCGGCCGATCTGACTGGCTTTTCTCTGATGTGTTGCAGGTGATGAAACAGCGGCTTGAGGGCCGCTGTTTTTTTAGGCAGGTGCGGTTTCAGCGGCTGCCGCTCGCCCCTTTTGCGTGTAGCAAGGGGAGGGCTGGGGAGGAGCAGCCTTTGCTGCCAGATGCCAGACTTCGCGAGGTACATCGTTCCTGGCGCTGTTGCGCGCTGCTGTTGACGTAGCAAGCGAGCGACACATGGAGCTTTCCAGAAGCGCGTTTATTCGCCCCGTTCCCCTTCCACCCGGGAAAAAAGAAGCGGCCTTGAGGCCGCTTCTTTTTTCTGCTGGAGGCTGCAGATGCTGCAGCCTTTCAATCAGCTATCGGACTTCCTGGTTTCGGCATCCGCTTGCGCCTGCGCTGCCTCGTCTTCCACCTTCTGCTCGGCGTGCGTCTGCACGCTTGCTGCTTCGGTGGTCGGTTCGATGGCGGCAGGTGATGCAAACAGCTGGCCGTTCTCGGGAGTCGCCGGTGCCACTGCTGCCGGTGCGGCAATGACTTCGGGTTCTGCGGCGACGGCAACTGCTGGCGCGGAGTCGGCAACTGCCGGCGGAGCCGCCTCAACCACGGCGGGAACTGCCGCCGGTGCTTCTGCCGCCGGGGCGGCAATCGGAGCCGGTGTTGCTTCGGCCAGTGCTGCCTCGGCCGCCGCCGGGACAGGTTCGACCACAGCCGGTGCCGGCGTTTCGGCCGGGGCCGACGGTGCTACCGGTTCGTGCAGGGTGGCCTGCGGCTGGGCGACTTCGATCACCGGCGCGGTGACGCTGGCCACTGCATCGGCGGCCGGGGTGGCGACCTCGGTGGCCGCTGCGGCCACAGCGGCCGCAGCCGGTGCGACTGCCATCGGCTTGGTTTCCGTCTTGGTCTCGACAGCAGCATCGTCGTCAAAGTCGAACTCGGGCTGGCTGCTGGCCTTGCGGGCCGGTGCCGGAGCCGCGGCGGTGCTGTCGGCCTCGCCGTCGCTGCCATCGGCATCGTCGTTGCCGTCGATACCGTCCTCCTCGTTGGAGCCCAGCTCGGCGCCTGCGGCACCTTCACCGTTGCCGCGGCGACGGCGACGACCGCCGCGACGACCACGTCGACGACGGCTGCCGCCTTCGCTTGCGGCCTCATCACCGCCTGCGCCCACTTCGTCGCTGCCGCTGACAGCAGCCACGATTACTTCTTCAGTGCTGTCGACGCCGGTGGCGACCTGCGCTGCGGGCTCCTGCGCCGACTTATCCTGTGCCGGGACCGGTGCGGCGATATTGCTGACGGCGTCGGCGGTGGCGGCAACGGCCGCTACCGGCACAGCAGCGACTGCCGCCACGTTGGTGCGGGGCGCTTCGGCTGCAGGTTGCTGCTGGCGCGCGGGCTTGTCGGCGGCCGGCTGCTGTGCCTTGTCGGCGTCCTGCTGCGGCTTGGGCTGCTTGGGCTGCTTCTGCGGCTTGGGCTGCTGCTCGTTGCGCGGCTTGCCCTGCTGCGGCTGGGCCTGCTCGTTGCGCTGCTTGGGCTGCTGCTGGCCGTTGTTCTGACCCTGCGGCTGCTGCTTGTCATTGCCTTGGCGGCGATCATCGCGACGGTCCTCACGACGTTCATCGCGGCGCTGCTCGTCACGGCGGTTACCGTTGCCATTGTTGCCACGGGACTGCTGGGCATTGTTGCCCGCGTTGCCGTTGCGGCCATCACGGCGCTGGTTGCCGCGGTCATTGCGGTTGTTGCGGCCGCCGTCCTGGCGTTGCTGCGGGGCCGGCTGTGCCGGTGCTGCGGCATCGCCGCCGAACACGCGCTTGAGCCAGCCCATCACGCCGCCTGCTGCCGGGGCAGCGGCGACCGGTGCAGGCGCAGGCGCTGCAACCGGCTCCACCACTTCACGGACCGGGGCCGGCTGGCTGTGCTTGACCTGGGTGACCGCCGGTGCCGGCGGGATGTTCAGCTGGGCCTTGGTCAGCGCATGCACCGGCAGCTTGCGCGGGGTGCCGCGCTGGTAGCTGGGCTTGTTCGACTCTTCGCCAAGCTCGTTGTCACGCAGGCGCGTGACCTCGTAGTGCGGGGTATGCAACTGCTCGTCGGCAACGATGACGATCGGCGCGTCGTGGCGACGCTCGATCTCACGCAGGGCACCGCGCTTTTCGTTGAGCAGGAAGTTGGCGATTTCCACCGGGGCCTGGACCAGCACCTGTCCGGTGTTCTCCTTCATCGCGTGCTCCTCGGCGACGCGGATGATGGACAGCGAAAGCGACTCGACGCTGCGCATGCGGCCCTGGCCGTCACAGCGCGGGCAGACGATCTGGCTGGATTCACCCAGGCTCGGACGCAGGCGCTGGCGGCTCATTTCCATCAGGCCGAAGCGCGAAATGCGGCCCAGCTGAACGCGGGCGCGGTCGTACTTCAGGGCGTTCTGCAGGCGGTTCTCGACTTCGCGCTGGTGCTTGTTGGAGGACATGTCGATGAAGTCGATGACCACCAGGCCGCCCAGGTCGCGCAGGCGCAGCTGGCGGGCCACTTCCTCGGCGGCCTCCAGGTTGGTCTGGAACGCGGTGTCCTCGATGTCGCTGCCTTTGGTGGAGCGGGCCGAGTTGACGTCGATGGCGGTCAGCGCCTCGGTCTGGTCAACCACGATCGAGCCGCCGGAGGGCAGGCGCACGTTGCGCTCGTAGATCGCCTCGATCTGCGATTCGATCTGGAAGCGGTTGAACAGCGGGATGTCGTCCTTGTAGTGCTTGAGCTTGCGCAGGGTCTGCGGCATCACCTGCTGCATGAAGTCGCGGGCAGTCTCGTACAGCTCTTCGGTGTCGACCAGGATCTCGCCCACGTCCGAGCGCAGGTAGTCACGCAGGGCGCGCACGATCAGGCGCGATTCCTGGTAGATAAGGAACGGGGCGGGCTTGGTCAGCGCGGCTTCGGCGATCGAGCGCCAGACCTGCAACAGATAGTCCAGATCCCACTGCAGCTCTTCGGCATCGCGGCCGACGCCGGCAGTGCGGATGATCACGCCCATGTCGTCGGGGATGTTCAGCTTGTCCAGCGCTTCTTTCAGCGCGGCACGGTCTTCGCCCTCGATGCGACGGGAAACGCCGCCGGCAGAGGGGGAATTGGGCATCAGCACCATGTAGCGGCCGGCCAGGGAGATGAAGGTGGTCAGGGCGGCGCCCTTGTTGCCACGTTCTTCCTTGTCGACCTGGACGACGATTTCCTGGCCTTCGCGCAGGAGTTCCTTGATGGTGGCCTTGTTGTGGTCCACACCCGCCTGGAAGTAATCGCGGGAGATTTCCTTCAGCGGCAGGAAGCCATGGCGGTCACCGCCGTACTCGACAAAGGCAGCCTCGAGCGACGGCTCCAGGCGGGTGATGCGGCCCTTGTAGATGTTGGACTTCTTCTGTTCCTTGGACGGCTGCTCGATATCGATGTCGTACAGGTTCTGCCCGTCGACGATGGCCACGCGCAGTTCTTCAGCCTGCGTGGCATTGATCAGCATTCGCTTCATTGTGCGTTCCTCGCGCGCTGCTACCGCGCGGAACGCCATGGGGTTTCGCCTCTGGTCACGGGTGGCCACCCATTCGCGCAGGCGCGGGCAGGGCAGCTTGGGTTTCCAGCGCTACGACACCACGGCAGGCCGCGGGAGCGCTTCTTTCTTGTTTTAGGTGTTTCAGGGCCGGCGGCCGCCCCAGACCGGGGTCAGTGGCGTCGCACGGGACATTGGTTTCGTCCAGCACGGATGCTTTTGGCATCCGGCGATGGCCGGGAGCGCCGACGAGCCGCTAACATGGCCGCCCCGGGGGCGGTGGCCGCGTACTGTGCCGGATCCGTCGGGAGCGGGGCTTCTGGCCCTGACCAACTTCCAACGAAATCAAACCCTTATCTCGCCCCCCGAGTGTAGCAGAATAAATAGGCTGATGACTGACTCCGATAACCGCCAACAATCGCCTGCGGGCAAATCCAGTGTGCGCCTGATCAAGGTTCCTGAAGACAGGGCCGGACAGCGGCTGGACAACTTCCTGCTGGGCCAACTGAAGGGTGCCCCGCGCAGCCTGATCTACAAACTGGTGCGCAGCGGCCAGGTGCGGGTCAATGGCGGCCGCGCCAAGGCCGAGCGCAAGCTGGAGGCGGGCGAGGAGGTGCGGGTGCCCCCTGTTAATCTCAATGAAGTCGGAGACAAGGCGCCGCCGCCGGTCAGCTTCCTGCAGCGCATGGAGCAGGCCATCGTCTTCGAGGATGCCAAGCTGCTGGTGATCAACAAGCCGACCGGGGTGGCCAGCCATGGTGGCAGTGGTATCAGCCATGGGGCGATCGAGACCATGCGGGCGCTGCGCCCGAACATGAGCCTGGAACTGGTGCACCGGCTGGACCGGGACACTTCGGGCCTGCTGATCCTGGCCAAGAAGCGCTCGGCGCTGGTCGAACTGCAGGCCCTGCTGCGTGAAGACCATGGTGGCATCCAGAAACGCTACCTGACCCTGCTGGCCGGGCGCATGCCCGACGGGGTAATGAGCGTGGACGCACCGCTGCATGTCGGCCTGCGCCAGGGGGGCGAGCGCCATGTCCAGGTGAACGCGATCGGCAAGCCGTCCCTGAGCCATTTCAAGATGCTGGAGCGGCGCGGTGGCCATTCCTACTGCGAGGTGCGGATTGAGACCGGCCGTACCCACCAGATCCGTGTACATGCCCAGCACATCGGGCACCCGGTGGCAGGTGACGACAAATACGGCGATCCGGCCGTCAACAAGCGCTTTCGTGAGCAGATCGGGCTCAAACGCCTGTTCCTGCACGCGGCCTCGCTGGAGTTCGCGCTGGACGGTGGCAAGACACCTTATCTATTGAATGCGCCGCTGGCACCCGAGCTGGTCGAGGCGATGGACAGGCTTTGAGGCGGGGGGGGGCGGCAAGTAAGGCAGGGATAGGGGATTCGGGATTTGAGATTGGCAAAGGCCGGCACCTCATGTCCCGTCAGCGGCCAGTTGCCGCTTTTACGAATCCCCAATCCCGAATCCCCAATCCCCGCTTCACTACCACTTGAACAGCACCAGGCTGATGGCGATGGTGGCCATGCCGATCACCAGCCCGTAAACGGTCTCGTGCCCCTTGGCATAGCGCTTGGCTGCCGGTAGCAGTTCGTCCAGGGCCAGGAACACCATGATGCCGGCGATCAGGCCAAACACCGCCCCGAAGGTGGCGTGCGACAGCGACCCCGCCAGTGCGAAATAGCCAATGGCCGCGCCGATCGGCTCGGCAAGGCCTGACAGCAGGCTGGCGCCAAAGGCATAGGATTTGCGTCCGGTGGCAAAGTACACCGGCACCGCGATGGCGATGCCTTCGGGGATGTTGTGGATGGCGATGGCAAAGGCCAGTGGCAGGCCGACCGAGGGGCTTTCCAGGGTGGCGAAGAAGGTGGCCAGGCCTTCCGGGAAGTTGTGCGCGGTGATGGCCACTGCGCTGAGCAGGCCGACCCGGCGGATGCTGCTGCGGTTCTTGTCCTTGAACGCCGGGTCCTGCTTGTCCAGGGTTTCGTGCGGGTTGGGCACCAGGTGGTCAATCAATACCACCAGCAGCACGCCGCCCAGGAACCACAGCGTGCCGTAGGTGAAGCCGAGGCGGTCGCCATAGGCCTGGGCGAACGAAGCCACTGATTTGTTCAGGATTTCCGACAGCGACACATACACCATGGCGCCGCCGGCGAAGGCAAGGCCGAAGGCCAGTAGGCGCGGGTTGGGGCGCCTGGAGAACAGCACCAGCAGGCTGCCGACGGCTGTGGCCAGGCCGGCAGCCGCGGTCAGCCCGAAGGCGATCCAGAGATTATCGGGGGTTACAGGGTGCATCAGCGGGTATCAACCACCGCGCCTGACGCGTTCTTCAATGGCAAAGCACTCATCCGGCTTGGGGTCGGGCGGATTGAAGCTCACCGGCACCTGGATGGTGGTCGGCACCGGCTGGCCATTGCGGGTGGCTGCCTTGAACTTCCACTCGCGCACGCGGGCCGCCGCCGAGTCGTCCAGCTGGCTGTTGCCGCTGCTGGTTACCAGGGAGACGTCGGTAGGGCTGCCTTCCGGGCCAATCACTACCTTCAGCACGCTCTTGCCGCCGACGCCGGTGCAGGCCAGTTCGGCCGGATAGTCCGGCGGCGGCGTCTGTACCGCGGCCACCTCGGTCGGGGCGATGGCCGGTGCATCCGGCTGGCCCTCGCCGCAGGCGCTGAGCAGCGTGGCGGCTACCAGGGAACCCAACACTAGTTGCAGTTTCATCTCATTGCTCCGTCAGCGCTGATGCCTTGGCGGCACAGATGAAGTCGTTCTCGCTCAGGCCGCCCACATCGTGGGTGGAAAAACGCACGACTGCACGGTCGTAATGCACGCCCAGGTCGGGGTGGTGGTCTTCGCGGTGGGCAATCCACGCCAGCGCGTTCACGAAGGCCATGGTGCCGTGGTAGTTGTCAAAGCGGAATGTACGCAGCAGGGCCTGGCCGTTCTCGGCCAGCTCCCAGCCAGGCACCTGCGGCAACAGCTCGGCCAGCCGGGCTTGGCCCAGGCGCTGTTCACTGCCCTTGCGGGGAATGCAGTGGGCCTGTACCAGTGGGATCAGGTCGGGGGCCATCGGGAACCTCCATGAAGCGAGTGACTGAATGATGCCGCCTGTGGAATCAGTGTCCCATCAGCGGCAAGCTGGACACGGCTAGAATACCCGCATGATCCAGATCTCAGATACCGCCCAGAACTATTTCCGCAAGCTGATCGAACGCGAGGCCGTGCCCGGCATGGGGGTGCGCCTGAGCGCGGTCGAGCCCGGAACCCCGCGTGCCGATGCGCGCCTGGAGTTTGCCGAGCCTACCGACCTGCTGGGTGACGAATGGGCGGTCGATTGCGATGGCTTCACGCTTTATGTTGCCGCCACCAGCGTGGCCTGGCTGGATGGGGCCGAGATTGATTTCGTCACCCAGGCCGCTGGCGCCCAGCAGCTGACCATCAAGGCACCGAAGATCAAGGGGGAAGCCCCAGATGAGGCTGCCTCCATCGTCGAGCGCGTGCGCTGGGTGATAGAGAACGAGATCAACCCGCAGCTGGCCTCGCATGGTGGCCGCGTTGCGGTGCAGGAAGTATCGGCCGACGGCGTGGTCCTGCTGCGCTTTGGTGGCGGTTGCCACGGCTGCGGCATGGCGGACGTGACCTTGAAGCAGGGGATCGAGAAGACCTTGATGGGACGTGTGCCGGGCATCACCGCCGTGCGCGACGCCACTGACCACGACAGTGGTCAGGCCCCGTATATCCCGCGCGACAGCGCAGGCTGAGCCGGACCCGCATGCCGGTGACGACGGTTGCCGATGTGATCAACCTGCTGGCTTCACGTCGGCAGGGCAGCATCCTGCACGATCGCCGCACCGGCATGCCGTACAGCTGGAGCAACTGGCTGCGCACCCGTGCATCCCGGGCTGCGTCGGCGTTCGCTACTGCCGACATGGTGGGGCTGATGGGCGCGCGGGCGCCTGCGCCTGCCAGCGACGTTCCCGTCGCGCAGCCCTTGTGGCGGATCATCCTGGCGATGTTCTGGCATGGCGGCGATCCGCCGCCACGCGATCAGCGGCGTCTACGCTGGTTTGCCGGTTTCTTCAGTGCGGCGCTGCATGTGCTGTTTGCGTTGTTGCTGCTGTGGGTGGCGCTGGTGCGCAGCAATGTGGCTGAGGAAAGTGGCGAGCAGGGGGAGCGCGTGCAGGTGGAGTACATCGGGCGCGGCACGCCGGAGCAGGAGGGCGGTGGCACCCCGGCAAGCGCTGAGCAGCCCGCTGCCCAGCAGGCGCAGGCGAGCGCAGCGGCTGCAGCGCAAGCGCTTGCCTCACCTGATGTTGCAACGTCCGAGCCCGCCCCGCAGGCCAGTGCGGCGTCAGCAAGCCACGATGATCAAGCCGAATCCATGCCGGTGGATGCGTCCAAGCCGGTACCTGTGCCAACGGCACAGCCTGCAAGCGCGGTTGCAGTGGAGCAGCCGTTGCAGGTGACTGAAGCGCCGCAACCCACCCGCGATTTCGTGCTGCCGCAAACCACCGTCATCGAAGCAATGCCGCGTGTGCAGGTGCCGCAGGTGCGTGAGCGCAGCATCGAGACCGCGACGGAAACGCCCATGCAGGTACGGCCGGTAGTGCAGTCCACGATCCAGGCGCGGCAGCCTGTGATGCCTGAGGTGCAGGTGCGCGAGCGACAGGTGGAAACGGCGCAGCAGCAGACGGTAACCATGGCGCGCACGGCTGTGGCCGAGCGTCAGGTACAGCTGCGTGGTCAGGACATCACCGTGCGCGAGCGCGACGTGCAGGTGGCGCCGAATCAGTCGGTGGCCATGGCGCAGGTGCGCGCTCCCCAGGCCCAGGCGCAGATCAGGACGCCGGCATTGGCCGTGCGTGAACGGCAGTTGCCGGGCGTGGCGGATACCCCCGCGGCAAGCGCCGCGCCTGCTGCGAACGCGGCAGCCAATGCCAGTACCGGCAGCGCGGCCTCGCCCGCATCGGCGTCGGCAACCGCGCCAACATCAACATCAACAGCGAGCATGTCGGCCGGTAGCGGTGCGGCTGCAGACCGCCCGAATGCACAGAGTGGCAGCAGTGCTGGCGCCGGCCCCAAGCCACAGGATCGCAGTGGTGGTTGGGATGCGCAGGCGCGCGCTGACGACTGGGGTGCATCCACGCGACAGGTGCCAGGCAAGGCAGGGGGGCAGGCGGATCAGGGGCGTGGCCTGTTCAATGCTGACGGCAGTGTGCGCTTGGCCGGTGAGGGTGAGCAGGCGCCGCGCCAAGCGGACAGGGGCGCGCCGGGTGGCGATGCCGACACCTGGAGCAGGGAGCGCATTGCCGAGTCAGGTACATGGCTCAAACGCCCGCCCTACGAATTCACCCCGACCTCGTTCGACAAATACTGGGTGCCGAACGAGTCCTTGCTGGCCGAGTGGGTCCGCAAGGGCATCAAGGACATCAAGATCCCGATCCCGGGCACCAACACCAGCATTTCCTGCGTGGTATCGATGCTGCAGTTCGGTGGCGGCTGCAGTTTGAGCAACCCCAACATGCAGGAGCAGCCAGCCGAGGCACGACCGCCGCCGGATATCCCATTCAAGAAAGCGCTGCAGGAAGACAACGGCAGCCGTTGAGCCTGGACGACAGCAGGTGCGCGTTGCGCGCGCCGTCAGCTGCCACTGATGAAAAAGCTGAAGCCGCTCTCCGGCCCGCGCTCGGTGTGCGGGTTTACTTCAACGATCGCCTCGAACAGGACGCGTGCATCTTCAGTGCGAAACCCCGCGGGAACGTCCAGCGTCGGTTCCGCGCGAAGTCGTTCCATCGCGATGGCCTCGGCTTCCTCGGGGCTGGCTGCCTCGATGAAACGGGTTGCGTAAAAGCCAACCGGAGCGTTTTGCCCCACCAGGATGCCGGGGAAGCTTTCACCGCAGATGCTGCATCGGAACAGTGGCATTGAGGTCGGCACCGACAGCAATGGGGCGGGTAAAGCAAAGCCGCCCTTGCGGCGGCTTTGCGTGTGCAGATGTAGCCGGGATCAGTCGACGCCGTGCAGGTCGCGCAACTGGCTGGGGCGGCTGCCGAAGTAGGCGGCCAGGTCGGCGATGTCCTGGTCGCTCAGGTTCTTGGCCTGCGGGGTCATCAGCATGTGGTCGCGGGTGCCGCCGCGGTAGGCCTGCAGGGCGTGCGCGAGGTAGTCGCCATACTGCCCGCCGAGCTTGGGATAGGTCGGGTCGATCGGGTTGTTGCCGTCGGCACCGTGGCAATCGATGCAGCTTTGGCCGGTGGCCTTGCCCTTGGCTGCAGCCAGATGCTCGCCGGCGGCGATGCGGCCGTTGGGCAGGCCGGCAGAGGAGCTGGACCCGTGTTCACCGCTGGCGTGGCCGGGGTCGGCGGCGGACTTGCCGCTGGACTCCACCTCTGACTGCGTACACGCGGCCAGACCAATGGCGGCGAACAGGGCGATGGACAAACGCAGTGCGTGCGTGGGTTTCGTCATGATCGGCGCTTATTTGATGGTGGACAGGTAGGCGGACAAGTCAGCGATGTCCTGCACGCTGAAGCTGGTCGCTTGCGCCTGCATGGTCGGGTGCTTGCGCTTGCCTTCGCGGTATTCGGTCAGTGCCTGGGTCAGGTACTGCGGCGATTGGCCGCCGATCTTGGGCACCTTGTAGCTGGGGTAGGCGTTCTTGTAGCCGGTGAGCCCGTGGCAGCCCTGGCAGGTATAGGCCAGGGTGCGGCCAGCGCTGGCATTGCCGGTGACGGCGGCTGCAGGCGCGGCGGCAGGGGCAGGGGCAGGGGCGACGGCGGGTGGTGCAGACTGCGGATCAGCTTGGGCGGCCCCGAAGGTCAGGGCAAAAGCCAGAGCGAAACAAGCGGCGAGCGGCTGCGGGCGCATGGTTTCCTTGTCCGGTGAGCGGGTCTGGGGTTCCGCCGTGGGATACGGAACGGCCCGAGTATAGCCCGCGTATTTACCGGTTCGGAACAGGTTGTGGATGCTGCAGTGCGGCAGGTCCGTGCCGACCCCGCATGGCATGAACTGACATGGGGAGGCATGACTTTCGGGGCATGGTGTTGCTGTGGGGTGGTGCAATACTTTGCTACAACACCTGCCTACGCATCCCCAGGGACAAGACGATGTCGCGACTTTTCACTCTGCACGCCCGCACCGGAAGCTGCGCTGCTGCACTCCTGATCACCACCTCGCTGTTGCTGGGAGGCTGCAAGGCCGGCGGGGAAGAGGCCAAGGCCAAGACCCCGGACGAGCAGAAGGCCAGTGATGCGGTGCCTGTGGAAGTGGCCAAGGCCGAACGCCGCGCCATTGCTGCCAGCTATGCCGGCACGGCGGCGCTGGAGCCGCGCGCCGAATCGCAGGTGGTGGCCAAGACCTCGGGCGTGGCGCTGGCCGTGCTGGTCGAAGAAGGGCAGCAGGTGCGCGCTGGGCAGCCGCTGGTGCGGCTGGATCCGGACCGCGCACGGCTGAGCGTTGCGCAGAGCGAGGCACAGATGCGCAAGCTGGAAAACAGCTACCACCGCGCCGAGAAGCTGGTGCAGCAGCAGCTGGTCAGTGCCGCCGACGTTGACCAGTTGCGTTACGACCTGGAGAACGCACGCGCGATGTACCGCATGGCGACGCTGGAGCTGTCCTACACCACGGTGGTGGCGCCGATCTCCGGCGTGGTGGCCTCACGCGACATCAAGCCGGGCAACTTCGTGCAGATCAACTCGCCGATCATCCGCATCGTCGACAGCAGCCAGCTGGAGGCGACCTTGAATGTGCCCGAGCGTGAGATCGCCAAGCTCAAGCCGGGCCAGGCCGTGACGCTGCAGGTGGACGCGCTGCCGGGCAAGCCGTTCACCGGCACTGTTGACCGTGTCGCACCGGTGGTCGACAACGGCACCGGTACCTTCCGCGTGGTCACCACTTTCACCGGCGAAGATGCGCTGCAGGCCGGCATGTTCGGCCGCTTGAGCATCAATTACGACCAGCGTGCCGATGCCCTGGTGGTACCGCGCACGGCGCTGCTGGAAGACGGTGGCAAGCCGGCGGTCTATGTGGTGCGTGACGGCAAGGCGGTGCGTACCGAGTTGGCCTTGGGCTACGACGATGCGGGTTTCATCGAGGTGCGCAACGGTCTGCAGCAGGGCGATGAAGTCGTCATCGCCGGCAAGGCCGCACTGCGCGAAGGCAGCGCGGTACAGGTGATCGGCAAGGAGAAGGCGGTGGCTGCGGCCGCCAAGGCACCGGCCGCTGCACAGGCAACCAAGCAATGAGTGACCACGGACCGTCGGCTTCCGGCGGTGGCTTCGATCTGATCGAGTTTGCCACCCGCCGCCGCGTCACCATCGCGATGATGACGCTGACCCTGGTGTTGTTTGGCCTGATCTCGCTGTCCAGCCTGAAGGTCGAACTGCTGCCGGACCTGAGCTATCCCACCCTGACCGTGCGTACCGATTACGAAGGCGCGGCGCCGGCCGAGGTGGAAACCCTGATTTCGCAACCGGCCGAAGAAGCACTGGGCATCGTCAAGGGCCTGCGCAAGCTCAAGTCGATCTCCCGCACCGGTCAAAGCGACGTCGTGCTGGAGTTCGCCTGGGGCACGGACATGCAGCAGGCCGGGCTCGACGTGCGCGACAAGATGGAGACGCTGCAGTTGCCGCTGGAGGCCAAGCCGCCAGTGCTGCTGCGCTTCAATCCGTCCACCCAGCCGATCATGCGGCTGGCGCTGTCGTCCAAGCAGGAAGCCGGCAACGACGCCGATGCGGTGCGCCGGCTGATGGAACTGCGTCGCTATGCCGACGAGGACCTCAAGCGCAAGCTCGAACCTGTCAGCGGCGTGGCCGCAGTCAAGGTCGGTGGCGGCCTGGAAGACGAGATCCAGGTGGATATCGACCAGCGCAAGCTGGCCGCGCTGGGCCTGTCACTGGATACGGTGATCCAGCGCCTGCAGCAGGAAAACGTCAACCTGTCCGGCGGTCGTCTGGAAGAAGGTTCGCAGCGTTATCTGGTGCGAACCGTCAATCAGTTCGCCACCGTCGAGCAGATGCGCGAGATGCTGCTGACCACCGCCAGTGGTTCCAGCTCGGCCAGTTCCACCGGCGAGAACCGCCAGCTGATGTCGGCCATCCTCGGCAGCAGCGACCCCAACGTGATCGCGGCGCTGCGCAGTGACGGCAGCAGCAGTGCGCCCAGCGTGCGCTTGAAGGACGTGGCGGAAGTACGCCAGGGCTACAAGGAACGCGAAGCGGTGATCCGCGCTGCCGGCCACGAAGCGGTCGAGCTCGCGGTCTACAAGGAAGGTGACGCCAACACGGTATCCACTGCTGATGCGCTGGAAGCGAAGTTGGAGCAGATCCGCAAGGAAATGCCCAAGGACATCGAGATGACCACGGTGGAGGACCAATCAGTCTTCATCCGCCACGCCATCAAGGACGTCAAGATCGATGCGGTGATCGGCGGCCTGCTGTCGGTGCTGATCATCTTCCTGTTCCTGCGCGATGGCTGGAGCACCTTCGTGATCTCGCTGTCGCTGCCGATCTCGATCATCGCCACGTTCTTCTTCATGGGCCAGCTCGGCCTGAGCTTGAACGTGATGTCGCTGGGCGGCCTGGCGCTGGCTACCGGTCTGGTGGTGGATGACTCGATCGTGGTGCTGGAATCCATCGCGAAGGCGCGTGAGCGCGGCATGGGCATCCTGGAAGCGGCGATCAAGGGCACCCGCGAAGTGTTCATGGCGGTGGTTGCCTCGACCCTTACTACCATCGCGGTGTTCCTGCCGCTGGTGTTCGTCGAAGGTATCGCCGGCCAGTTGTTCCGTGACCAGGCCTTGACCGTGTCGATCGCCATCGCGGTGTCGCTGGTGGTGTCGATGACCCTGATTCCGATGCTGAGCGCGCTGAAGGGCCGTCCGCCGTTGGAGTTCCCGGCCGAGGATCCGCGTGAGCCGTGGCGTCCGCAGAGCCGCTGGAAGAAGCCGGCGGCCTATGCTGGCCGTGGCATCGGCGCGATGTTCCGTTACGGCTTCTATTTCCTGGCGTGGAGCGTGGTGCGGATTTTCCGTGGCATTGCCGCGGTGGTCGGCCCGGTGATGCGCAAGGCCAGTGATCTGGCAATGGCGCCGTATGGCCGCGCTGAAGCCGGCTATCTGCGCGCGCTGCCGGCGGCATTGAAGCGTCCGTGGCCTGTGTTGGGTTTTGCGACGTTGGCGTTCGGCTTGACCTTGGCGGCGTTGCCGCTGCTGGGCGTGGATCTGCTGCCGCAGCTGGCCCAGGACCGCTTTGAAATGACCGCCAAGCTGCCGCCGGGCACGCCACTGGCGCAGACCGATGCACTGGTGCGCGAAGTGCAGCGCAAGCATGCCGACGAAGAAGGCGTGCGCTTGCTGTACGGCGTCTCCGGCACCGGTACGCGACTGGATGCCAGCCCGACCGAGAGCGGCGAGAACATCGGCAAGCTGTCGGTGGTGATGAATGACACCAAGCGGGAGCCGGCACTGACCGAGAAGCTGCGCGAGACCATGAAGGCCTGGCCGTCAGCGCAGGTGGATTTCGCCCGCCCGGAACTGTTCGCGCTGTCGCCGCCGCTGGAAATCGAAATCGAGGGCAATAATCTCGAGGACATCCGCGTCGCCGGCAATCGCCTGGCTGGCATGCTGCGCGAGAGCCCGCACTATGCCGACGTCAAGTCGACGGTGGAGCAGGGCTTCCCGGAAATCCAGGTGGTGTTCGACCAGGACCGCGCCGCGGCACTCGGCCTGACCACGCGGCAGATCGCCGATGCGGTGGTCAACAAGGTCAAGGGCAATGTCGCCACCCGCTACAGCTTCCGTGATCGCAAGATCGACGTGCTGGTGCGCGTGCAGGAATCGGAGCGTTCCTCGGTCAACGACATCCGTCGTCTGATCGTCAACCCGACCGGTGCCAAGCCGATCGAACTGGGGTCTGTTGCTGACGTCATCGCCACCACCGGCCCCAGCGAGATCCACCGTGCCGACCAGCGCCGTGTGGCCATTGTCTCCGCCAACCTGCGCGACATCGACCTGGGTGCGGCGATGGCCGAGGTGCAGAGCATGGTCGCCAAGAACCCCCTGGGCACCGATGTGGGCATGCACATCGGCGGCCAGGGCCAGGAGCTGGGCGAATCGATCCGCTCGCTGCTGTTCGCATTCGCCTTGGCGGTGTTCCTGGTCTATCTGGTGATGGCATCGCAGTTCGAATCGCTGCTGCATCCCTTCGTCATCCTGTTCACCATCCCGCTGGCGTTGGTCGGTGCAGTGGCGGCCCTGCTGTTGGCGCGTTCACCGGTCTCGGTGGTGGTGTTCATCGGCTTGATTCTATTGGTCGGTCTGGTGGTGAAGAACGCCATCATCCTGATCGACAAGGTCAACCAGCTGCGCGAGGAAGGCGTGGCCAAGCGTGAGGCCCTGGTAGAAGGTGCACGTTCGCGTCTGCGGCCGATCATGATGACCACGCTGTGCGCGGTGTTCGGCTTCCTGCCGCTGGCCCTGGCCTTCGGTGAAGGTGCTGAAGTGCGCTCGCCGATGGCGATCACGGTGATCGGTGGCCTGCTGGTCTCGACCCTGCTGACCTTGCTGGTGATTCCGGTGGTGTATGACCTGCTGGATCGCAAGCCGGACGAGTACTACGCCGAGCGCGGCCGTCGTGCACGCCAGGCCATGGCCCAGGCCGAGCAGGTGCTGAGCCACGAGCAGGACCCCATCGGCGGCATCAAGGACTGAGCGGATGAATATCACCGAGCTGTCCATCCGCCGCCCTGTTACCACCATCATGTTGTTCGTGTCGATGGTGGTGATCGGCCTGATTGCTGCGTTCAAGCTGCCGCTGGAGTCGGAGCCGGAAGCATCGATCCCGTTCTTCTTCATCGCACTGCCGTACCCGGGTTCGACCCCGGAAGAAGTGGAGCGCAACCTGCTGCGGCCGGTTGAAGAGGCCATCGCCACGATGCCCGGCATCAAGACGATGAACTCGCGCGCCAACGCCGAAGGCGGGCAGATCCAGGTCGAATTCAGCGATTGGAACCGCGATATCGCCATGGCCGCGTCCGAAGCGCGTGAGCGTATCGATGCGGTGCGTGACGAGTTGCCGGACGACTTCCGCCGTTATTACGTGCAGCGCTGGAGCACCAGTGACCAGGAAGCCATCAGCCTGCGCCTGAACAGCAAGGAAGACCTGACCGCGCGCGCTGACATGATCGAGCGTGCCATCAAGCAGCGCCTGGAGCGTCTGCCCGGCGTGGCCCGTGTTGAAGTGGAAGGCGTTGCCAAGCAGGAAGTACTGATCGCGCTGGACAAGGACCGCATCAGCGCGCATGGCGTAGCCCTGAATGATCTGGTGCAGAAGCTGCAGGCGGCCAACTTCGCGGTATCGGCCGGGCAGATCACCGAGGACGGCCGCCGCCTGCGCGTGCAACCCAAGGGTGAGCTGCTGGAAGTGCAGGAGCTGCGCGACCTGCCGATCAATAACCGCGGTACCCGCCTGTCCGACATCGCCGAGGTCAGCCTGCAGCCGCAGCGCATGAGCTACGTCCGCCGCATGGAAGGCAAGCCCAGCGTGGGCGTGGACATCTACAAGGAGCGCTCGGCGAACCTGGTGGACCTGTCGCGCGCGGTAGGCAAGGAAGTCGAGAGACTGGGCGACGATCCGGCCCTGCGCGGGGTGGATATCGAAGTGGCCTGGGACTCGGGCAAGGCGGTTACCAGCTCGCTGTTGGCCCTGGCCGAAGCCGGTGCGATCGGCCTGTTGTTGTCGGTGATCGTGCTGTACGCCTTCCTGCGCCATTGGCCGTCAACGCTGATGGTGTCGATGGCGATCCCGATCTGTTTCATCATGACCTTGGGCTTCATGTACTTCACCGGCATCAGCCTGAACATCATCTCGATGATGGGCTTGTTGCTGGCGGTAGGCATGTTGGTGGACAACGCCGTGGTGGTGGTGGAGAGCATCTACCAGGAGCGCGAGAAATACCCTGGCAAACCGGAGATGGCCTCTATCATCGGTACCCGCCACGTGGCGATCGCGCTGTCGGCCGGTACCTTGTGCCACTGCGTGGTGTTCCTGCCGATGATGTTCGGTGAGAAGAACATCATCACCATTTACCTGACCCAGCTGGCGCTGACCATCTCGTTCTCGCTGCTGGCGTCGTGGCTGGTGGCAGTGAGCCTGATCCCGATGCTGTCGGCACGGATGAAGACGCCTCCGGCATTGAAGTCGCCGTTCATCAGCCGTCTGCAGGCGCGGTATGCGCGGGTACTGCGCTGGACCTTGCAGAACCGGGGCTGGAGCGTAGCCGGCATCGTGCTGGTGTCGGTGCTCAGCGTCTGGCCGATGACCCACACCAGTGGCGGTGGCGATGACAATGATCCGGATGAGATCAACATCTTCTATCAGTGGAAGGGCTCTTATTCCAAGGAAGAGATGGGCAAGGAAGTGCAGCGTGTCGAGGACTTCGTCAACGCCAACCGCGACGAGTTCAAGATCAAGCGCGTCTACAGCCGTTTCGCCGAGCAGGGCTGGGCGCAGACACGCCTGTACCTGACGGTGGATGACCGCGAGCAGAGCAAGAAGATCGAGGAAGAGGTGCGCAAGGGGCTGCCACAGTCCGCGCGTGCCAAGATCGGTATCGGCTGGCCGGGTGGCATGGGCAGCGAAGGGCAGGGCCTGCGTTTCAGTCTGGTCGGTGATTCAAGCCAGACCTTGCGCGAGCTGGCCGATGACATCGTGCCGATCCTGGCGCGCAATCCCAAGCTGCGCGATGTGCGCGTGGACGTAGGCGATGCCAATGCCGAACTGGCCGTGCGGGTCAACCGCGAACGTGCAGCATCGTATGGCTTCAGTGCCCAGCAGGTAGCGCAGTTCGTGGGCATGGCGCTGCGTGGCTCATCGCTGCGTGACTTCCACCGCGATGACGTCGAGATTCCAGTCAATGTACGTTTCTCGGGCTCGGAGAACTACAGCATCGAGGACCTGTCGTCGTTCATGGTGCGCAGTTCCAGCGGCAAGGAGATCCCGTTGCTGGCAATGGTGGACGTCAACGTCAATCCGGCGGCCAACTCCATCCAGCGCTTGAACCGGCAGACCATGCTGCGTATCGAGGCCGGCCTGGCCAAGGACGTGCCGATGGACCAGGCACGCAAGTCGGTCGAGGAAACCCTGGACCGGGTGCAGTTCCCGCCGGGCTACGGTTATACCTTCAATGGTGCCGGCTTCAACATCAACTTCGACGGCATGGATCAGATGGTGACGGCGATCTTCATCGCCCTGATCCTGATGGTGGTGATCATGGCGGCGGTATTCGAGTCGTTGCTGTTCCCGGCGGCGATCATGTCCTGCGTGCTGTTCTCGATCTACGGCGTGTACTGGCTGTTCTGGCTGACCGGCACCGAGATGAACATCATGGCGGTGATCGGCATCCTGGTGCTGATGGGCGTGGTGGTGAACAACGGCATCGTGATGATCGAGCACATCAACAATCTGCGCCGGCGTGGGGTCTCGCGCACGGAGGCCCTGATCGAGGGCAGCCGCGAGCGACTGCGACCCATCATGATGACGATGGGCACGGCGATCCTGGCGATGGTGCCGATTGCCTTGAATACGACCACGGCTGACGGCATGCCGCCGTACTACCCGATGGCGCGCGCGATTGCGGGTGGATTGGCATTCTCGACGGTGGTGAGTTTGTTGTTCCTGCCGACCATCTATGCGTTGTTGGATGATCTGCGTACCGGCACGGCGCGGTTGGTGCGGCGTGCGCGCGGTTTGCCGCCGGTGGAGCATGCGGCGGTTGTAGATGGCTGATTGGCTGTAGGGCAGGGCGGCTGTAGTTGCTTTGACGACCAGCAGCGAAGGCAAGAGCAACAGCTGAAGCAAGAGCTGCCCTCACCCCTACCCCTCTCCCGCATGCGGGAGAGGGGACAGCAGAAACAAAAGCCAGAGCAAGAGCGAGAGCAGAAGCCGAAGCAGAAGCCGAAGCAAAAGCCGAAGCAAAAGCCGAAGCCGAAGCAAAGCCGAAGCAAAGCCGAAGCAAAGCCGAAGCAAAGCCGAAGCAAAAGCAAAAGCTGGTGCTTGAGATGCGGTTTTGGCTGCCGTAAGCCGAGGAGGCTGCAGCAGAAGAAGATGTATGAGATCCAATCCCCTCTCCCGTATACGGGAGAGGGGTAGGGGTGAGGGCGCTTCTACGCTTTTAGCGCTCTACAGCCTCAAAGCCTCAAAGCTTCAAAGTCCCAAAGACCCAACGGCCTCAACCAGCCAACTTCCCATAAACACTGAAGCCGGTAAGCCACAAACCCAGCATGCTGCCGATATTGGTCAGCATGAAAGTCAGCACGATGCGGGTAACGCGATTTCGGTACCAGCCTTTCAGGCTCTGCGCATCATCACGCAGTTGCAGGAAATCCTGATACGTAGGCTTGCGCAGACGCGTCTCCACCAGCGCCGCAAACGCACCGGTAGGAATACTCAGGCGGAAGGGCTTGAATGGCGCAACCACGATCGCGGTCAGAATGCTCAACGGATGGCTGGCAGCAAGCAACGCACCCAGGCCAGCCAGGCCGCCGGTAAACATCGCCCAGGTCAGCAACATGTCGGCACCCATGCCCATGCCGCCCTTCCAGAAGCCAAACCCAATGCCACCCAGCACGATGGCCAGAATGCCCAGCGTGATCCATGGGATGTTGCGCTTCTTCGGCACCGCTTCCAGCTGCTCTCGCAGCGGACCCGGAGCTTCGCTATCGGTTTCCAGATAGCGGGCCAACCCTGCAAGGTGACCCGCGCCAACCACCGCCAGTACATTGCGCTGTTCGCTGTTGTGTTCCTCACGCAGACGCGTAGCCATATAGCGATCGCGCTCACCGATGATGGCCTGGTACAGCGCCGGGCTTTCGTTGGCGAACTCGCCGAAGCTCGATTCCAGCATGTCGCCCTGCTTGAGCTTCTCGATCTCGTCTTCGCCCACATCCTCGGATGAGAACAGGCCGGCGCCCAGACCCATCACAAGCTTGATCTTGCCGAAGAAGCCCAGGCTCTGCGAGGCGCGGCGGAAGGTCAGGCCGACATCGCGATCAATCAGGTGCACCGGCAGATCATTGGCCTTGGCCAGTTCCACTGCACGCTTGAGTTCGGCACCGGGTTCGATACCCAACTGCTCGGCCAGGCGCCGCTGATAGGCGGCCAGTGCCAGGTTGGCGGCAAACAGTGCCACGCGCCCCTTGCGGATTACTTCAACCAGATCGAGCTGTGCAAGTGCATTGGGATTGGTCAACGCCTGCAGGCGTTGCGGGTCCAGCTCGACGGCAACCGCGTCGTACTGGCCGGAGCCAATGGCCTGCTCGACGGCCTGTACGCTGGCCACCGAGACGTGGGCAGTCCCCAGCAAGGTGTAACGCACGCCGTCGCGTTCAACCACACGCACAGGCTGGCCGGCCAGCAGTTCGCCGCCGGTTTCAATAGAGGAGTCAGTCATTGCTTCATTCATTGGTGGGGGCGCTGTCGGCGCCGTCGCCGAGTGCGCGTTGCATCTGCACGGTGTCCAGCCAGCGCCCGTGCTTGCGGCCAAGGCCACGAAACACGCCAACCAGCTCGAAGCCGAAACGCTCGTGCAGCTTGATCGAGGCAGTATTGGTCGGCTCGCCGATCACCGCGATCATCTGCCGGTAGCCGCGCGCGGTGCATTCGTCGATCAGAGCTTGCATCAAGGCCTTGCCAACGCCTTGGCCGTGGAAGCGCGCATCGACGTAGACCGAGTTCTCCACGGTCCACTGATAGGCGATACGGGCGCGGTAGCTGTTGGCATAGGCGTAGCCGGCTACCTCGCCATCAATGGTGGCGACGAGGTAGGGATAGCCGCGTGTGGTGATGTCCTGCATGCGCTGCGCCATTTCTGCTTCGCTGGGCACCTCGTATTCGTAGGTGTTGACCAGTTCGCGCACTTCCACCGCGTAGATCGCGCTGATGGCGGGGATGTCGGTGGGGGTTGCGGGGCGCAGCTGCAGGGTCATCTCGGGTCCGGTCAGTCGATGTAGCGCTTGAGCAGGTCGCCGTAGGCATCGATGCGGCGATCACGCAGGAACGGCCAGATGCGGCGCACGTGTTCGCTGCGTTGCAGGTCGATCTCGCAGACCAGCAGGGTCGGGTCGGTACCGGCTTCGGCGATGAACTCGCCCTGCGGACCCAGCACGTGGCTGTTGCCCCAGAAGTTGATGCCCGAGGCGCCCAGCGGCGACGCTTCGTGACCCACGCGGTTGCAGCTCAGCACCGGCACGCCGTTGGCCACGGCGTGGCCACGGTGGCTCAGCACCCAGGCGTCGCGCTGGCGGTTCTTCTCGTCCTGCACATCGTCCGGGTCCCAGCCGATGGCGGTGGGGTAGAGCAGCAGCTCGGCGCCGGCCAGCGCCATCAGGCGCGCGGCTTCCGGGTACCACTGGTCCCAGCAGACCAGCACGCCGAGGCGGCCGACCGAGGTATCGATGGGGGTGAAACCGAGGTCGCCCGGGGTGAAGTAAAACTTCTCGTAGAAGCCCGGGTCATCGGGGATGTGCATCTTGCGGTACTTGCCCAGCAAGCTGCCGTCCTTTTCAAAGACCACGGCGGTGTTGTGGTACAGGCCGGCGGCGCGGCGCTCGAACAGCGAGCCGACGATGACCACGCCGTGCTTTCTGGCCAGCGCGCCAAGGTGTTCGGTGCTGGGGCCGGGGATAGGCTCGGCCAGGTCGAACTCGTCCACTGACTCGTGCTGGCAGAAGTACGGACCGTTGTGCAGTTCCTGCAGCAGCACCAGTTTCGCGCCCTGCGCGGCAGCTTCGGCCACGCGTGCATCGATCACTGCGAGGTTGGCGGCGGCGTCACCGTGGTTGCGCTCCTGGACAAGGGCGACGGTAAGGGGGCTGCGCGAGTTCATGCTGCGATCCTGCGGTGGAAAACGCGCATGTTAACGCGGATGCGCGTTGGCTATGTGGTCAGGGCTGAACGGAGGGGGCTGTGGTGCCCATGCGGTTGCTTGCGCTTCTCAGGTAGGGCCGAGCCATGCTCGGCTGAACATGTGTACATAGCTGGTCCGGATTGCACGGACGTGGGCGAAGGGCAGCCGAGCATGGCTCGGCACTACGCTTGCGACCCTCTCCCGTTTACGGGAGAGGGGTTGGGGGTGAGGGCGGCTTTTCGCTCGTAAGGCCTCTGCCGAGCTTGGCTCGGCACTACGCTTGCGCCCCTCTCCCGTTTACGGGAGAGGGGTAGGGGGGCGAGGGCGGCTTTTCGCTCGTAAGGCCTCTGCCGAGCATGGCTCGGCACTACGCTTGCGCCCCTCTCCCGTTTACGGGAGAGGGGTTGGGGTGAGGGTAGCTTTTCGCTGGTAAAGCCCCTGCCGAGCATGGCTCGGTACTACGCTTGCGCCTCTCTCCCGTTTACGGGAGAGGAGTTGGGGTGAGGGTGGCTTTTCGCTGGTAAAGCCCCTGCCGAGCATGGCTCGGCACTACGCTTGCGCCTCTCTCCCGTTTACGGGAGAGGGGTTGGGGTGAGGGTGGCTTTTCGCTTGTAAGGCCTCTGCCGAGCATGGCTCGGCACTACGCCTGCGCCCCTCTCCCGTTTACGGGAGAGGGGTTGGGGTGAGGGTAGCTTTTCGCTGGTAAAGCCCCTGCCGAGCATGGCTCGGTACGCCATGTGTCGGGTTCAGTGCTTCAGCAGGCCGGCCGGCAGCTGCATGGTGATGCAGTGCAGGCTGCCGTTCTGCCAGATCAGCGAGCGGCAGGGCACCTGCACGATCTCGCGGTCCGGGAAGGCCTGCGCCAGCACGTCACGCGCGGCATCATCGGCGGCATCACCATAGGCCGGCATCAGCACCGCGCCGTTGATGATCAGGAAGTTCGCATACGAGGCAGCCAGGCGGCGGCCTTCGTCCAGCACCGGCTGCGCCCACGGCAGCGGGAACAGGCGGTAGGGCTTGCCGTCGGCGGTGCGCAGCGCGGCCAGTTCAGCGCCCATCGCCTGCAGCTCGGCGAAATGCGAGTCCTGCGGGTCATCGCAGTTCTGGTAGACGATGCTGTCGACCGAGGCAAAGCGGGCGAGGGTGTCGACATGGGCGTCGGTGTCGTCGCCTTCCAGGTAGCCGTGGTCCAGCCACAGCACGCGCTCCTGCTGCATCCAGTTGGCCATGTCAGCGCTGAGCGAGGCGCGGTCGCGCTCCGGGTGGCGCTCGTGCAGGCACTGCCAGGTGGTCAGCAGGGTGCCGGCACCATCCGTGTCGATGGCGCCGCCTTCCAGTGCAAACGGGATGCTTCGCACCTGCGCGTTGTTGAACACCTGGGCCTGGTCGAGCACGCCGACCAGTTGGTCATCCAGGCTGGCGTCGAACTTGCCGCCCCAGCCGGTGAAACGGAAGTCCAGCAGCTGGAAGCTGCCATCGGCGCGCTTGAGGGTGATCGGGCCGGAGTCGCGCAGCCAGGTGTCGTCGTAGGCGGCCGTGACAAACTGCACGCGCTCCATGTCCACGCGGTTCGAGCGCAAGCGCATTTCCGCATAGGTCTCGACGTCATCGTCGGCCACGCAGATCAGCACCGGCTGGAAGCGGGTGATGGCGCTGACCAGCGCGATGTAGGTTTCCTCGACCTCGGCCAGGCGCTCGGCCCAGTCGGTGTCGGCGTTCGGCCAGGCAATCAATACGCCGGACTGGGTTTCCCATTCGGCTGGAAAGCGGAGCGTGTCGTTCATTCTTCTCGTTTACGGTCGGCCCGGTCGGGCGGTGGGGCAGCGGGTGTGCGCCTGCTGCCGGAAGTGCGTCAGCGGATGGGCGGCTTCGGGCCGACCTCGTCCGGGCTGGCCTGGCGGGCCACCACGTCGATCACGCGCTGCTTTTCGAAGTACACGGTAAAGGCGGGGTAGACCCAGCGGTTGATGGTGGGCCACTGGCGCTTCTGGCCGCCGCGCGGGTCCATGCGCTCGCTGGGTGCGCCGAAGCGGGCTTCCACCTGCGCCATGGTCTGGCCGCGGGCCGGGATGGCCTCGGCCGGCTTTTCCTGTGCGCGTTCGATCAGCAGGGTGTCGGCCATCGCTGCCGGTGCTGTTGCCAGTACCGCGATCAGGCCCAGAATCTTGATTGCTTGCTTCATGGTCACATCTCCCCAGAGGACAGGCTGCGATTACAGCAAAAAACGCGGGCAAAAGAACGGTCCGGCGTCGCTATTAAGCCGGGTGCTCAGCAATGCGTCATCGTCAGTCCTGTGTCGGGGTGACGTCCGGCATGCAAAAAGCCGCCCGGAGGCGGCTTTTTGGCATCGCCTGTTCCTTGCGGAGCAGGCACCGGCTTGCGCCAGTTGGCTCAGCGCTGGCGAGCCTTGAAGCGCGGGTTCGACTTGCAGATCACGAAGATCTTGCCGCGACGGCGCACAACCTTGCAATCACGGTGACGGGCCTTCGCCGACTTCAGGGAGGACAGGACTTTCATGGCATACCTCGGCGGATAACTGTAGGGATCTCAGGAGCGCGGCCGCGGATATGCAGGATGACGCTCGTTCAAGCCCGCCATTCTACCGGGCAATTCCATGCAGGTTCAAGTGCTTGCACAAAATCGGCCGCCGGTGCTGCGCCGCGGGGCGCTAGAATAGCCTGATTCCCGTTCAGATCAGGCAGCCAGATGAGCCAGCTTCCCCCCGTCCTCACCATTGATGGCCCATCCGGGGCAGGCAAGGGTACCGTCAGTCGCATTGTCGCGCGGCAGTTGGGCTGGCACTACCTCGATTCCGGCGCGCTGTACCGTGCGGTCGGTGTAGCAGCGAGCTGGGCCGATCTGGATACCTCCGATGCGTCGGCACTGGTGCGCTGCACCTTTGATACCAAGGTGCAGTTTGCTGAACAGGGGGAAAACCTGCGGGTGCTGGTCAACGGCACCGATGCCACCGATGAGCTGCGGCTGGAAACCACCGGGGCGTTGGCCTCTGCGATTGCGGCCATCCCGGAGGTGCGGGCGGCGCTGAAGGAGCGCCAGCGCGCATTCAGGACTGCGCCGGGCCTGGTGGCCGATGGCCGGGACATGGGGACCGTCATCTTCCCGGACGCCCCATTCAAGGTTTTTCTGACCGCCAGCGCCGAGGAACGCGCCCAGAGGCGGCATAAACAGTTGAAAGAAAAAGGGGTTTCGGTTAGCTTTGATGACCTCCTGCGTGAGATCATGGCCCGCGACGCCCGTGATGCACAGCGCGCAGTGGCGCCCCTGAGGCCGGCCGAAGACGCCATCCTCATCGACACCAGCGGTATTGGCATCGACGACGTCGTTGCCAAGGTGCTGGGTCTGGTTTCCAAGGAAGCCTGATCCACGCGGCGTTGAGCGCGGTCGAGCAATCGGCCGCGGTCGCACCCAAGATGTTGCAACAACCCCGCGACGCAATGGTGCGTGGTGGGTTTTTTCATTCACATGCGGCCGCTGTCACAGGGTCGTCCAACAGGCTGGACAGTACGGGTTTCCGCAACAGATCCGCTGTCCGTGTGTTCAACTGAGTAAATCTAATGACCGAATCATTTGCAGAACTGTTTGAAGCCAGTCAGGCCAACCTGGCCAAGCTGAAGCCCGGTGCCATCGTTGTCGGTACCGTCGTTGATGTCCGCGGCGACGTGGTCGTGATCAACGCCGGCCTGAAGTCCGAAGGCATCGTGCCGATCGAACAGTTCCGTAACGACGCTGGCGAAATCGATGTGGGCGTGGGCGACCAGGTGAAGGTTGCACTGGATTCCATCGAAAACGGCTTCGGCGAAACCGTCCTGTCGCGCGAGAAGGCAAAGCGCGCCATGGTGTGGGACGAGCTGGAAGAAGCGTTGGAAAAGAACGAAACCATCACCGGCCGCATCAGCGGCAAGGTCAAGGGTGGTTTCACCGTGGACATCAAGGATGTCCGCGCATTCCTGCCCGGTTCGCTGGTCGATGTGCGCCCGGTGCGCGACCCGGCCTACCTGGAAGGCAAGGAGCTGGAATTCAAGCTCATCAAGCTGGACCGCAAGCGTAACAACGTGGTCGTGTCGCGTCGTGCAGTTGTCGAGAGCGAGCACTCGGAAGAGCGCGAGCAGCTGATGGACAAGCTGCAGGAAGGCGCCATCCTGAAGGGTGTCGTCAAGAACCTGACCGACTACGGCGCATTCGTGGACCTGGGCGGTATCGACGGCCTGCTGCACATCACCGACATGGCATGGAAGCGCGTGCGCCATCCGTCCGAAGTCGTGAACGTCGGCGACGAGCTGGACGTGCGCGTGCTGAAGTTCGACCGCGAGCGCAACCGCGTTTCGCTGGGCCTGAAGCAGCTGGGCGAGGATCCGTGGGACAACATCGCACGTCGTTACCCGGCCAACAGCCGCGTGTTCGGCAAGGTCTCCAACGTGACCGATTACGGCGCGTTCGTTGAGATCGAGCCGGGCGTTGAAGGTCTGGTGCACGTGTCCGAGATGGATTGGACCAACAAGAACGTCAACCCGTCCAAGGTTGTCCAGGTTGGTGATGAAGTCGAAGTGATGGTGCTGGACGTCGATGAAGAGCGTCGTCGCATCTCGCTGGGCATGAAGCAGGTTGCTGCCAACCCGTGGGAAACCTTTGCTGCCATCCACAAGAAGGGCGACAAGGTGTCGGGCCAGATCAAGTCGATCACCGACTTTGGCATCTTCATCGGCCTGGACGGCGGTATCGACGGCCTGGTGCACCTGTCGGACATCAGCTGGAACACCACCGGCGAAGACGTGGTCCGCAACTTCAAGAAGGGCGACACCCTGGACGCAGTGGTCCTGGCCGTCGATCCGGAGCGCGAGCGCATCTCGCTGGGCGTCAAGCAGCTTGAGCAGGATCCGTTCGGCCAGTACATGGCTGCCAACCCGAAGGGTTCGAAGGTCGAAGGCGTCGTGAAGGAAGTTGATGCCAAGGGCGCAATCATCGAGCTGGCTGACGGCATCGAAGGTTACGTTTCGGCACGTGACGTCGCCAACGAGCGCGTCGACGACGCGACCCAGTTCCTGAAGGTCGGCGACAAGATCGAAGCCAAGTTCGTGGGCATGGACCGCAAGGGCCGTACCCTGCAGCTGTCGATCAAGGCCAAGGACGATGCCGAAATGCGCGAAGTGCTGGAAGAGTACCAGTCCTCTTCGGCATCCAGCGGCACCACCCAGCTGGGCGCCCTGCTGCGCGCACAGCTGAACGGCAACAAGTCCGAGTAATCGGCTTCCTGTTGTAGATTTGACCTGGCGGCCCGGACATCAGTCCGGGCCGTTTCAGGGTAAGACCCAGCCATTGACGAGTACGCAATGACCAAATCCGAACTGATCGAAATCCTCGCGCGC
>DKPB01000050.1 GCA_002471015.1 Stenotrophomonas sp. UBA7346 | reverse complement strand
GTAGTGCCGACCCATGGTCGGCATTGGCGTTACCGGTAATGCCGACCATGGGCCGGCACCACGGAAAAAGGCGCCTTTCGGCGCCTTTTTCTTTACGTATCATGCTTGGATCAGGGCACGTCCACCGACACGGTGAACACCACGCCCGGCTTGTAAGTGTCCGACTCGCGGCGCAGCAGCGAGGCATCCGAACCGAAGGTGTCGTAGTAGCCCAGGGTGGCGGTCGCCGGGCCGAAGGCCTTGGATACCGAGACCGAGCCATCGTAGTAGTCGGCACGACGCGGCCATTCGTTGGCCTCTTCCTTGATCGAGGTGTAGCCGGCCGAAGCACCGACGGAGAAGCCGCTGTCACCGATGTCGTAGCTGGCTTCCAGTGCCGCGTAGGTCTGCTTGGCGCCGGTGTTGCTGTAGTCATCGGCATAACCCAGCAGGCCGCTGATGGTGACCGGGCCGGTCCAGGTCACCTTGGCCAGATACTCGTTGTAATCGATGTCGCCATAACCGCTGGAAGCGCCTTCGTAGGTGTAACGGTTCACACCCAGGTCGAGGTTCCAGCTGTCGCTCAGGTCCTTGCTCCAACCGATGTTGTAATCGACTTCGAAGTTCGGGCCGCCGTCGCCGAAATCGACGTTCGAGCCCCACACGCCCACGTACAGGCCAAACGGTGCGGTGTAGTTGGCGCCCGCCTGGAATGCCGGGCCGTTGTCCGTCTGCGACACACCACGGAACACGTAATCGGTGGTCACGCCAAAGCTGGCGCTGAACGGAGAGGTGGATTCCTCACTCTCCTGGGCACTGACGGCAAACGGAACGGACAACAGGGCGGCGCAGGCCACGGCGACAAGACGCTTGTTGTGCATCATGCAGATCTCTCCAGGAAGTGGGGGTATCGGGATCAGACAGAGCCCGATTCACAAATATTTAACCGCAAGTATATTGCGATGCAACATCTATTTCACCCCGACCGCCCCGACCCGCCCTATTCAGCCTGCCGCCGCTGGAAAGACCCCGTAGCGACGGGCTCCGAGCCTGATTGACTGGCCGGCCGCATAGGCCGGCGCATCGGCTGGCAACTCCACTTCCAACTCGGTAGTTGCGCCAGCCAGGCGCGCGCGCAGTCGCTGGCGTGGGCCGCTACGCTGTACCAGCCCGACCGTGGCCTGCCAGTCACCATCGGCCTCGACCACCAGATCCTCGGGCCGCACGAACACCTCCAACGCCTCACCATCCGGTACTGCGCTGGTCCGTGGCCACTGTGCTCCAGCCACTTCCAGCGTCTGCCCCTGCGCGCGCGCCGGCAACCGGTTGGCCTCGCCGACAAACCCATACACGAACGGGGACGCCGGTTGGTCGTACACCTCGCCCGGCGTGCCCACCTGCTCGATGCGGCCACGGTTGAGAATGGCGACACGGTCAGCCAGTTCCAGCGCCTCTTCCTGATCGTGGGTGACGAACACCGTGGTCAGCCCGGTGCGGTCATGCAGTTCGCGCAGCCAGCGCCGCAGGTCGCGGCGTACCTGGGCATCCAGCGCGCCGAAGGGTTCATCCAGCAGCAGCACGCGCGGTTCGATCGCCAGCGCGCGCGCCAGCGCCACGCGCTGCCGTTGCCCACCGGACAGCTGCGCCGGGTAGCGCCCGCCCAGCCCGTCGAGTTGTACCAGCGCCAGCAGCTCATCGACCTTGGCGTCGATGCGCGCCTTCGGCCAACGGTCGGCGCCGCGCCGTACTTCCAGCCCGAAGGCGATATTGCGGCGCACGTCCAGATGCTTGAACAAGGCGTAATGCTGGAACACGAAACCGGCGCGGCGCGCCTGCACGCTCAAGCCGGTTGCGTCCTCGCCATCGAACAGGATCTCACCACGCTCGGGATGTTCCAGCCCGGCAAGTGCACGCAGCAAGGTGGTCTTGCCCGAGCCGGAGGGCCCCAGCAAGGCCAGCAACTCGCCACTGCGGATATCCAGGCTCACCCCGTCGAGCGCGGGGAACGTGCCGTACTGTTTGCCCAGGTTGTGTATGCGGATGTTCATTGCGACCTCAATGACGGTGTGCGGCAGCCAGCGACTGACCATGGCGCCATTCCAGGAAAGATTTCACCACCAGCGTCAGCAAGGCGGTGGCAGCCAGCAGTGATGCGCAGGCAAACGCAGCGCTGTAGGCGTATTCGTTGTAGAGAATCTCCACGTGCAACGGCAGCGTATTGGTGCGCCCACGGATATGCCCGGACACCACCGACACCGCGCCGAACTCACCCATCGCCCGCGCGCTGCACAACAGCACGCCGTACAACAGGCCCCAGCGGATATTGGGCAGGGTCACTTTCCAGAACATCTGCCAGGCATTGGCGCCCAGGGTCAGCGCCGCCAGCTCCTCGTCGCTGCCCTGCTGCTCCATCAGCGGCATCAGCTCGCGGGCAATGAAGGGAAAGGTGACAAACACCGTGGCCAGCACGATGCCCGGGATCGCGAACACGATGCGTGGCAGCTGCAGCAATGTTTCGCCCAGCACCGGCAGGTGCAGGCGCAGCCCGTCCTCGATCAACGGCCAGAACCAACCATCGCGACCGAACAGCAGGATGAAGACCAGACCCGCCACCACCGGTGACACCGAGAACGGCAGGTCGATCAGGGTCACCAGCCAGCGTTTGCCCGGGAAGTTGTGCTTGCTCACCACCCATGCCGCCGCCACGCCGAAAATCAGGTTCAACGGCACGACTATTGCTGTCACCAACAAGGTCAGGCGTATCGCGGAAAGTGCATCCGGATCACTGATCGCGTTCCAGAACGCCAGCACACCGCCACGCAGCGCCTCGACGAATACCAGCACCAGCGGCAGCAGCAGGAAGGACAGCAAAAAAACCAACGCGCCCAGGATCAGCAGCACCTGCACCCAGCGCGGCTCACTGGTCACCTGCTGCGGTTTGGACACCCGCTCATCACGCGCGATTGCCACCGGCAAGTCCGACACCCATTCGTTCATCGCATTCCCCTGCGCTGCAGCCGGGCCTGCAAGGTATTTACCAGCAACAGCAACACGAACGACAGCAACAGCATCGCCCCGGCGATGGCGGTGGCACCTGCGTAGTCGAACTCTTCAAGACGGATGGTGATCAGCAGCGGCGCGATCTCGGTGACGTTGGGCATGTTGCCGGCGATGAAGATCACCGAGCCGTACTCACCCACGCCACGCGCGAAAGCCAAGGCAAAGCCGGTCAGCATCGCCGGCCACAGGCTTGGCAACACCACGCGCACGATGGTCTGCAAGCGTGTGGCCCCGAGCGTGGCCGAGGCCTCCTCGAACTCGCGCTCGGCTTCAGCCAATACCGGCTGCACAATGCGCACCACGAAGGGCAGGCCAACGAACACCAGGGCCACCACGATGCCGAGCGGCGTATACGCCACCTTGATGCCCAGCGGCTCCAGCCATTGCCCTATCCAGCCCTGGCCGCCATACAGTGCAGTCAAGGCGATACCGGCCACGGCGGTGGGCAAGGCAAATGGCAGATCGATCATTGCATCGAACAGGCGCCGCCCGGGGAAGCTGTAGCGAACGAATACCCATGCGACCAAGGTGCCCATCAGTGTATTGAACGCCGCAGCCGCGAACGCGGTGCCAAAACTCAGCCGCAACGCGGCCAGCACACGCGGTTCGGTCCATATCTGCCAGATCCCGCCCAGGCCCAGCCCCGCGGCTTTCAGGAACACGCCCAGCAATGGGATCAATACGATCAATCCCAGCCAGAACAAGGTGATGCCCATACCAAGACCAAAGCCGGGGAGTACCCGGCGTTGGCTTCGCACACGTGGCTGCAGTGTTTGTGCGGTTGCTGACACGGTTTACTTGCTCGCCTGGATCTGGTCGAAGACACCGCCGTCGGCGAAGTGCTCGGACTGTGCCCGGGCCCAGGAGCCGAAGGCGCTGCGGATGGTCACCAACTGCACCTGCGGGAAGCGCGCCACGTCGGCACGATCGGCGTACTGCGGCGAGCGCGGGCGGTAGTAATGGCGGGCGGCGATGCGTTGGCCTTCGGGCGAGTACAGGTATTGCAGATAGGCCTGGGCGACCTCGCGGGTGCCGTGGCGGTCGACATTGCGATCCAGCAACGCCACCGACGGTTCCGCCAGGATCGACAGCTTGGGCACCACGATCTCGAACTTGTCCGGGCCCAGCTCTTCCTGCGCCAGGAAGGCCTCGTTCTCCCAGGCCAGCAACACATCACCGATGCCACGCTGGACAAAGGTGGTCGTCGCGCCGCGCGCACCGGTATCGAGCACCGGCACGTTGCGGAACAGCGCGCGCATATAGTTCAGCACCTTGTCGCGATCACCCTTGAAGATGTGGTCGGCATAGGCCCAGGCGGCCAGGTAGTTCCAACGCGCGCCACCGGAGGTCTTGGGGTTGGGCGTCACCACCGACACGCCGCTGCGCAGCAGGTCGGGCCAGTCACGGATGCCCTTGGGGTTGCCCTTGCGCACCAGGAACACGATGGTCGAGGTGTAAGGCGCGCTGTTGTCGGGCAGGCGGCTTTCCCAGTTGGCCGGCAGCAGCTTGGCCTTGTCGGCGATGGCATCCACGTCATAGGCCAGGGCCAAGGTAACCACGTCGGCTTCGATACCGTCGATCACCGTGCGCGCCTGCTTGCCGGAACCGCCGTGCGACGTCTCGATGCTGACGTTGTCGCCCTTGGTCTCCTTCCAGTGCTTGGCGAAGGCGGCGTTGAAATCGCGGTACAGCTCGCGGGTGGGGTCATAGGACACGTTGAGCAGCTGCACGTCGCGGGCGAATGCCGCACCGGCGCTGAGGGTCAGCGCAAAGGCCAGCGCGGCAGTGGTGAGGCGGGAAACGAATGGCTGTTTCATCAGGGCTCTCCGTCAGAAGGAAACTTGCAGGCGCGAGAAAAGGGCTTTTTCGTCAGGCAACTTCGCGCCACCGGAAGCCGCGTCAAAACTGCTGTGCAGGTAGTTGGTCGCCAGTTTCAGGTTGGCGGTGAGGTACCAGTTGGCACCTACCGTCCACGACCGGATCTGCGCGGCCGACACCGTCGGGTCGGCATAGAACGGGAAGGCGGCATCGTCTATCTGCAGCTCGCCGTAACGTGCGGTCAGCTCGAACGCACCCAGCCCGCCGTTGCTGCCCAATGGGCGCGACGGGGTGACGCCGCGATAGCTGGCGTCCTCGCCGGTCAGCACGTAGCTGGCCGTTGCCTGCCAGGCATGGTTGTCCAGCCGCTTGCGCAGGCCATCGCGCGCCACCTCCTGTTGCGAGGCGATGTATTCGCCCTGCAGGCCCAGGCCGTTGTGATAGAACCAGGCCTGCGGCGACCAGCGGCGGTGCTCGCCATCGGCAACCACCGCGCTGCGGTAGCTGAAGAACGTGGCCTGCCCCGGCGTGCGGTAACGCGGCAGGAAGTTGCTGCCGCTGCCATGCTTCTCGCCGGTACTGGCACCCAGGCCGAAGCCCAGGCCTGCCCAGGCGCTGTCACTGCCCTTGAGCGGCTCGAAGAACAGCCGCCCGGCGTACTCGAAATCATCGTCCGGGTTGCTGGTGATGGCGTCGCGGCCATCAACGGTGCCGTTGAACACGCCCAGCGCATAGCTGAACCTGCCCTTGGCCACCTCGCCCTGCAGCTGCACGCCAAGGTCGCGGTTGGGGGCCAGTTCGCTGGGCAGCGCGCGCTCCACGTCGGTCAACGCCGAGGACGACTGCAGGCGTTCCAGCCCGACCGGTGAGGTGAACTTGCCCACCCGCACCGTATAGGCCGGATCGAAACGCAGATCGGCATACGCATCGACGATGCTGGCGCTGTCGCCGGCAAATTCCGGGGTGAAGCGGTAGGCCACCAGTTTGCCCAGCGAGCCTTCCAGGGTGGGCCGCGCCGTGCGCAGCAGGAAGGTGTCGTTCTGGTTGGCATCACCGCCCAGGAACACGCGGGCATCGCCCTGCAGCAGGCCGCGCAGCTTCAGCTCGTAGTTGCCGTCGCCGGATTTGAAGGAGGCGCCCTTCTGGTCGATGGCGATCTTCGGCGCACTCTTGGCGGCGGCGACGCGTTCTTCTTCCTGCAGCTCCAGGCGACGTTCCAGAATGCGCAGGCGCTGGTCCAGATCAGCCAAGCCTACGCCTTCGGTCGAACCATCGCTGACACCCGCCAGCCGTTCGAGCCGCTGCAGGCGCTCCTGCAGCTGCTCAACCGTCAACTGCTGCGCCTGCGCCGATGCGCCCGCCGCACACGCCGCCAGGGCCAGGCTGAGGGACAACAGCTTCCTGGTCGGCAGGGTGAATGGGGGGCGTGTGGCGGTCATCGGCGTCTCCTGTTGGAGGTTGGGGGTGCTGACGATGCTGCAGGTGCACACCCGTTACCGAGAAATGACTTAGGCCACGGCGCTTATAGCCTTTGCGCATGAAGACGGCGCCCATGCGCGCAGACGGCTAAAATCGGCGTTCCTCTCCACCGCAAGACCCCGCCATGACCGTTACCGCGAACACCTCCCCGCTGACCCGGCACTACGCCGAGGAACTGGACGCCATCCGTGCACAGGGGCTGTTCAAGTCCGAACGCATCATCACCAGCCCGCAGTCGGCCGAGATCACCCTGGACGACGGCCGCACGGTGCTGAATTTCTGCGCCAACAACTACCTGGGCCTGGCCGACCACCCGGACCTGATCCAGGCCGCCAAGGACGCGCTGGACACGCATGGTTTCGGCATGGCCTCGGTGCGCTTCATCTGCGGCACCCAGGACCTGCACAAGCAGTTGGAGAAGCAGATTGCCGACTTCTTCGGCAAGGACGACACCATCCTCTATGCCGCCTGCTTCGATGCCAACGGCGGCCTGTTCGAGCCGCTGCTGGGCGAGAACGATGCCATCATCTCCGACGCGCTCAACCACGCCTCCATCATCGATGGCGTGCGCCTGTGCAAGGCCAAGCGCTTCCGCTATGCCAACTGCGACATGGCCGACCTGGAAGCGCAGCTGCAGGCCGCCGATGCGGCCGGCTGCAAGACCAAGCTGATCACCACCGACGGCGTGTTCTCCATGGACGGCTTCATCGCCCCGCTGGATGAAATCACCGCCTTGGCGAAGAAGTACAACGCGCTGGTGCACATCGACGAATGCCACGCCACCGGCTTCCTTGGCGCGACCGGCCGCGGCTCGGCCGAAGTGAAGGGCGTGCTCGACAAGATCGACATCATCACCGGCACCCTGGGCAAGGCCATGGGCGGCGCACTGGGCGGCTTCACCTGCGCCAGCGCGGAGGTGGTGGAACTGCTGCGTCAGCGCTCACGCCCCTACCTGTTCTCCAACTCACTGCCGCCGCATGTGGTGGCTGCCGGCATCAAGGCGTTCGAGATGCTGGCTGCCGCCGATGACCTGCGTGAAACGCTGCGCGAGAACACCACTTACTTCCGCGAGAAGATGACTGCCGCCGGCTTCGACGTGAAGCCGGGCGTGCACCCGATCAGCCCGGTGATGCTGTACGACGCACCGCTGGCACAGAAGTTCGCCCAGCGACTGCTGGAAGAAGGCATCTACGCCATTGGCTTCTTCTTCCCGGTGGTGCCCAAGGGCCAGGCCCGGATCCGCACCCAGATCAGCGCCGCACACAGCCGCGCCCACCTGGACCGCGCGATCGATGCTTTCACCCGGATTGGTCTGGAATTGGGTGTGATCAAGGGCTGAGGCGGATTGCCCTTGGTTTGAAAGCAGAACAGGCGCCCTTGGGCGCCTGTTCTGTTTGTAGTGCCGAGCCATGCTCGGCAGTGGCCTTGCCGGTGAAGCCTCAGCCGAGCATGGCTCGGCACTGCATGTATTGTTCGCTCAGTTCTTCGCCGCTTCCGGCGCTGCGGCTGGCGCCGGTGCGCCCTTGGCCACACGGATGCCATTGGCCTTCATCCAGGCGTCGAACTGATCCGCACTCATCCTGTTCTCGCCTTCCTGCATCAGGAAACGGTAATTACCCAGCGCATCCTTCTCGGCCGTCGGTGCCGCCGGGACGGTGACGATCACCGGCAACTCCTCGGCCTTGGCGGCAGTCTTGCCCGAGCTCGCGCACCCGGCCGCAGCCGTAACCATGCCGAGCATCAAGGCGATAGCGGAGACGCGGAAAAAAGCATGCATGGACGTGGCCTCTTGGAAGTTAGGGCCACAGTCTAATCCAACGCTACAACAAATATACCCATTCCATTGAATTTATTGAAATTAAACTCTTCAACCCCGATTCAACGCGCCTCCAGCGCATTCAGTTCTGCAGGGCTGAGCTCACGCCACTGCCCTTTCGCCAATTCCCCCAGCGGCACAGGACCGATCGCCACCCGCATCAGGCGCAGCACCTCCAGCCCCAAGGCCTTGAGCAGGCGCCGGATATGCCGGTTGCGGCCCTCATCCAGCACCACCTCCAGCCAGGCCGTGCGCTCGCCGTGGCGCAGCAGTTGCACTGCATAGGCGGCCAGATACTCGCCTTCGTCCTCGATGCCCTGTTGCATGCGCCGCAGCTGCGCGGCGTCGGGCACGGCATCGACCTGCACGTGATAGGTCTTCAGTGGACCGCTGTCCGGGTTGGTCAGGCGTGCAGCCCATTCCGGGTCATTGCTGAAGAACAGCAGGCCTTCGCTGGCCTTGTCCAGCCGCCCAACCGGGGCTATCCACCCGAAATCCGCGTCTGCGAAGCATTGGTACACGGTGTCGCGGCCGCGTTCGTCCTGCGCTGTTGTGACCAGCCCTCGCGGCTTGTTCAAGGCCAGATAGACCCGGCGCTCGGCCTGCAGCGGCTGCCCATCCAGCATCACCTGCTGGCGCCCGCTCACCACCGGAAACTCCGGGTCACGCACCACCCTGCCATCCACGCTGACGCGGCCGTCCAGCACCCGCCGTGTGGCCTCGCTGCGCGAGCACACACCGGCCTTGGACAGCACCCTTGCCAGGCCATGGCGCACGCCCGCTGGCGCCGCCTTGCCGGCAGCGCGCGCGACGGGGCGAGAAAGCAAACGCCCGCCGGGTTCAACGCGGCGGGCGTGCGGGTAATGCGGGGGCTTGCGCGAGGCCATCGTCGGATGCGGCCAGTGCCGCCTTACTTGACCTCGGTTGCCGGCTGGTCGGCAGCCGGTGCCGCAACGGCCTCGGCCGGTGCCGGGCGTGCCTTCACCACACGCACGCCGCGGGCCTTCATCCAGGCATCGAATTCTTCGGCGGTCATGCGCTTGCCGTTCTGGCTCATGTCAAAACGCCAGGGAGTGTTGTCGAACTCGGTCTGCGGCTTGTAGGCCGCCGGGTCGTTGGCATTGATCGCAGGACGGGCCGGCATGGCGCTGGCAACGTTGTTGCAGCTCTCAACGCGCAGGCGCATCAGCACGCGATCCAACGACTGTTCTTCGCCGCCGGTGCTCAACACGCCGGACGGCATGCCCAGCTGACCCGGACGCACGTACAGCTCCGATGCCACCGGCGCGATGACCGTGGCCGGCAGCGGTGCCGGCGGTACCACCGAGGCGGCCGAGCAATCCACTGCGGCGTAGGCGGCAGGCGTCAACGCCATCGCGACAAAACCAGCCAGGGCAATACGCAGCATCCGGATTTCCATTCAAAGAGATGACGCGGCGAGTGTAGGCAGCGGCCGCGGTGCTTTCAACCGCCATACGCAGGTAAAAGCGAATTCATCGCGTATTTGTCAGGAACATCGCCCTTGCAGATGCAACAAGGCCCGGCAGAAGCCGGGCCTTGTCTTGTATCAACCGAAGCGTCCGATCAGTTCTGGACGTTCAGTTCGGTGCGGCGGTTCTTTGCGCGACCTTCCGGGTTGTCCGAACCATCAGCATTGGTGTTCGGAGCAATCGGACGGCTCTCGCCGTAGCCGATCGGGCCCTGCAGACGAGCAGCCGACACACCATTGGTGGTCAGGTAGTCGTACACAGCCTTGGCGCGACGCTCGGACAGCTTCTGGTTGTAAGCGTCGGTACCCTTCGAGTCGGTGTGACCGGCAACTTCAACGCGCAGATCCGGGTAACGCTTCAGGATCTCGGTGGCTTCGCTCAGGATCGACACGGCGTCCGGACGCAGGGTGGCCTTGTCGAAGTCGAAGTTCACGCCCTTCAGATCGATCGAGACCGGCACCGGGCAACCGTCCGGACCGATGGTCTGACCCGGCTGCGAGTTCGGGCACTTGTCGTCGCAGTTGTTGACGCCGTCACCGTCGTCATCCAAGTCTGCGCAGCTCGGAGCAACCGGAGCCGGTGCCGGAGCAACAGCAGCAACCGGGGCCGGGCCCAGCGGGATCACGACGCCGACCGAAGCCAGCACGTCGCCGAACCAATCCTGCTCGTTACGAGCCTGGGCCGGAGCGATGCTCTGGTCGTCGAAGTCAGCACGGTAGGCCAGTTCGGCACGCACGGCGACGCGCTTTTCGAAGGTGGTCTGCAGACCGACACCGACCTTGGCGGCCAGGTTGCCGTCCTTGCGGTCCTTCAGCTCAGCGCCGGACAGGTACTCTTCTTCCGACTTCTGGTAGCCCAGGCCGGCCAGCAGGTACGGGTTCCAGCCGCGGCCTTCCTTGATGAAGTGGCGACGCAGGTCCAGCGAAACGCCGTACTGCGACCAGTTCTGGTCCTGGTTGTTGTCGAAGTTCGGGTTCTGATAGTTCAGTTCACCGTCCAGCGACCAGTTCGGGCTGATGAACTTGCCCAGACCCAGCGTAGCGAACGGGGCATCGTTGGTGCCACGGTCACCGTCCTGGAGGTTGAAGCCGGCCGAACCGGTCAGGTACCAGCGGTCGTCGAATTCCTGGGCCGAAGCGGCCTGGGCGAAAGCCAGACCACCGAGCAGCGCGGCGGTAAGGATCTTCTTGTTCATGAAATACAGCTCCTTGTTTCGGGGGTATGAAACCGGTAGAGGCATGGTCCAGCACAGCGATAATCGTCGCGTTCAGAGACGGCCGTTAATCCTCACGCCATCGCTGCTCACATTATGCGCTGGGCCGTGAAGACGATGTTAACGCACGTATAACAATTGAAGCGACCACCAGACCTCTACGTGTCCGGCTGGGCGCACCGTATACAGCTTGATCAAAGGACGCAAGAGTCAAGCGTGGCAAGGCCTGCCGGAGATTTGCTGCGGTGCGGTCAGTTTTGTCCGCGCAGACCGCGAAAATACAGGCATTGCACTGCGGTTACCGCCAGCTGAACCAAAGCCTGCGTATTATCAACCCGCCCCCACTATTACGGAACTTTCCCGAATGAAAGCGATCGGCCTGCGCCATTACCTTTCCATCGACGATCCACTGGCGCTGGAGGACGTACAGATCGATGCACCGGCCGCCCCGCAGGGCCAGGACCTGCTGGTCCAGGTCCAGGCCGTGTCGGTGAACCCGGTGGATACCAAGCTGCGCAGCCCGCGCGCTGGCGAAGAGAACCCGCCCCGTGTACTGGGCTTTGACGCGGCTGGCGTGGTGATTGCGGTGGGGCCTGAGGTGACGGCGTTCGAGGTCGGCGACGAGGTCTATTACGCCGGCGATGTCACCCGCCCGGGCTGCAATGCCCAGCAGCAACTGGTGGACGAGCGCCTGGTTGGGCGCAAGCCGACCACCTTGGACTTCGCCGAGGCCGCCGCCCTGCCGCTGACCACGCTCACCGCGTGGGAGCTGCTGTTCCAGCGTATGCCTTACCAACTGGACGGCCGCCGCAACACCGGCAAGGTGCTGTTGATCATCGGTGGCGCCGGGGGCGTGGGCTCCATGGCCATTCAGCTGGGTCGGCATGCCGGTTTCACCGTGGTTGCCACTGCCTCGCGCAGCGAAAGCCAGCAGTGGTGCCAGCAACTGGGTGCGGCGCACGTGATCGACCATCGCCAGCCGCTGGCCCCGCAACTGCAGGCGCTGGGCATCACCCAGGTGGACGCGGCGCTGAACCTGGCTGACACCGACCGCTATTGGCAACAGCTGGGCGAGCTGCTGGCGCCGCAAGGCCATGTCGGCCTGGTGGTGGAACCCCGCGGCGAGCTGCGGATCGGCGATCCCTACAAGGCAAAGTGCATCGGCATCCACTGGGAGTTCATGTTCGCCCGCGCCCGCTTCCGCACTGCGGACATGATCGAACAGCACCGCATCCTCACCCGCGCCGCCAGTCTGATTGATGCCGGTGAGCTGCGTACCACGCTCAGCCAGCGTCTGGGCCGGATCAATGCCAGCCACCTGCGCCAGGCCCACCAGCAACTGGAGTCCGGCAGCACCATCGGCAAGCTCGCCCTGGAAGGCTGGGACTGAGCCTCAATACCCTGCTCACCTTGCGCCGTTGCAGCTTTGGCAGCGGCGCAAGCGCCCCCTGCATTGCTTCTGCCGCCAGCAGCAGCCCCTGATCGACTCACCATGCCCCTCTTGCACCTTGCCCCACGCCTGCTGCAGCTGTTGCTGGGTTTGTTTCTGTTCGGCATCGCCTCTTCCTTGATGATCCGTGCCGGCATCGGCATTGCGCCCTGGGACGTACTGAGCCAGGGCATCGCCCTGCGCAGCGGTTGGGGCTTCGGCGTCATCACCAATATCGTAGGCGTCTGTGTCCTGCTGATGTGGGTACCGCTGCGGCAGAAGCCCGGGCTGGGCACCGTGCTCAACGTGCTGCTGATCGGCCCCAGCGCGCAACTGGGATTGAATCTGTTGCCGCCGGTGCAAGGCGTGCTGTGGCAGTTGCTGTTGTACGCCGCCGGCCTGGTACTGCTGGCCGTCGCCACCGGGCTCTACATCGGTGCCCGCTTCGGCCCCGGCCCGCGCGACGGTCTGATGACCGGGCTGCATGCGCGTACCGGCTGGGCAATCTGGAAAGTGCGCACCTTGATTGAAACCTGCGCCTTGGCGGTGGGCTGGTGGCTGGGTGGCAATGTCGGCTGGGGGACACTGGCCTTCGCCCTGCTGATCGGGCCGCTCTGTGGCATCACCCTGCCCTTGTTCGACCGCCAACCCAGAACAGCAGCGCCCGCGCCCAGCACAGGGTGAACACAGTTGCGCTGTCAGCGGCGGTTGCGCAACACATGCTGGCGGATGTGCCAGTCGCGCAGCGCGCCCCACGCCACGGCCTGCCGTACCTGCGCCACGCTGATCGGATCCGGCACCACGCCCTGCACCTGGACGTGGCTGTGATCACGCCAACGGTACAGGCGCGGCTTGTCCAACGGGAACAGCAGGCCCGCCTGGGTATAGAGACGATCGAACTGCGCCAGCGCTTCGCCACCGCCGGGCGCGGCCTTCCAGAGATTACGGCCGGTCGCGAAATAGCGCTGGCCTGGCACCGCTAGCTCCACCAGCGTTGGCACCAGATCGGCATGGCCGGCGAAAGCCTGGCCATCGGGCGCGCCGTCCAGCGTTGCAAAGGCCGGCGGAACCCGCATCCACGCAAACACACGATCCACGTCTACCTGCTGCGCCGGCAAGTCATAACGGTAGTGTGTGCGCAGGTTGTGGTCGCCCGCAGCAGCGATCACCGTGCGCTCTCCCAACGGTTGCTGGCGCAGCGCCTGCAGGAAGGCCCCGAACTGGTCGGCCTGGTACTGGTAGGTGGCCAACATCGCCCGCAGTTCCGCTGCATTGTCCAGACCCCGCTCGCCCAATGCCGCCGGGTCCAGGGGATAGCTGCGATGCGGGGTCTCCAGCGTAAAGGGCGGATGGTTGGTGGTGGTCAGCAGCACAAGGAACATGCGCTCGCCGCGCGCGTCAGCCTGCTCCAGCAGTTCCTGTGCGAACTGGAACAGCCAGGCGTCGTAGATGCCCCACTCGGTACCACGCGCAGACGGGAAGCGCATGCGGATGTCGCGCGCGTCATACACCTGGTCAAACCCCTGGTGGCGGAAGGCCGTGCCGATGTCCCGCCAGTCGCTGCCCCCACCATAGAGGAACACCGTGCGATAGCCGGCACGCTTGAATGGCAGGGCCGCCGAGGTATCAAACGTCAGGCGCGCATTGCGGCCGCGGGTCAGCGGGCTGATCGACGAGCCCAGCAACACGCTTTCCAGCACCGGGTGAGTGCCGTTCTGGCTGGCGATGAAATTGTCGAAACGGTGCCCATGGGGCAACTCATCGCGCAGCCGCCCCAGCATGTCGTTGCCCGGGCCATCGACATGCAGCAGATCCTGACCAAAGGATTCCAGCAGGCCCAACACCACATGGGGCGATTGGGCCAGCGCACGGGGTTGCCCCGGCGCCCGCGGAAACAAGGCCGCCTGCACCAGCTGCGGATCGCCCGATGGCAGGCCGGCGGCAAGTGCGGCGTCCTGCAACGTGGCGAATCCCTGCCGTTGCACGCCAACCAGAGGATCATCAGCGATGGTGTTTTCCTTGCCCCTTATCCGCGCCGCGCGGTACAGGGTCAAAGGAGCGTTGAGCACCAGCGCATTGAGGAATGGATCGGCAGAGACCGTCACATCACGGCGGATCAACGGGAACGTGCCGACGCTGCCGCGCGCCAACAGCACCAGCAACAGACATTGCAGTACCACCAGCCCGACCTGCAGCCCGCGCCGTGCGGGCCGACGCCAACGCGCCTCCAGCCAACGACCACCGTACGAACTCAACCAGGACAGCCCCATCCCTGCCACTGCAAGGCCCAGCAGGCCCGGCACCACGGGGTAATCTGACCAGATGGTCTCCAGCACGGCGGCAGTGTCGTCCTCGAACAGACCGAACACGATCGGGTCGAAGCGGGTCTTGTAGAACCCGTAGTAGAAATGCTCACAGGCCGCCGCCAGTACGAATGCCAGCATCATTGCCACCAACAACCCCTGCGCCGCCCGCACTGCCTGCTGCCGCCTACCCGCCAGCCAGAGTGGCAGCGTGAGCAGGGCGATCAGGCTGGCGGTGATCGCCCCTACCACCAGGTCGTAGCGCAACCCCATGCCCAGCACGGGCCACAACGCTTCCCATTGCCGCTGTTCGCCCGCATACGCCCACCACAGGCCCAGCCGCGCCAAGCTGCCCAGCAACACCATGGCAATCACCAGCAACCAGAGCCGGGGCGCAATCGCCGTACCAGATGCATCACACGGACGGGCATTCATCAGAGCTGTTGGACCTGGATTGACAGGGGTACAGAAGACCCGGCGGCGCGCATTGTAATGCGACTGTCACACTGCCCGGTATCAGGACACCGGCCATGCAAGCCAAGGATTGAGTGGCGGACCATTGCCAGTCAGAATGGGCTATTCCATACGCAAGCGTATCCACCATGACGCCAGCCAACGACACCGCCTATCCGCACCTGTTTGCCCCGCTGGACCTGGGTTTCACCCGGTTGCGCAACCGCATCCTGATGGGCTCGATGCATACCGGGCTGGAAGACCATGCGCGCGACTTCCCCAAGCTGGCGGCGTACTTTGGCGAGCGCGCGGCCGGCGGCGCGGCATTGCTGGTGACTGGCGGCTTCGCTCCCAACGTGGTGGGCTGGCTGACGCCGTTCGGCAGCAAGCTGTCCTGGCCCTGGGAAATCAGCCGCCACCGCCAGGTAACCGCAGCAGTCCACGGCCACGGTGCCAAGATCTGCCTGCAGCTGCTGCATGCCGGCCGCTACGGCTATCACCCATTGCAGGTAGCTCCCTCCAAACGCAAGGCGCCAATCAACCCGTTCACGCCGCGCGCGTTGTCCGCCGGTGGCGTCGAGCGACATATAAGTGATTACGCCCGCGCCGCCAGGTACGCACGTGATGCCGGTTACGACGGCGTCGAGGTGATGGGCTCGGAAGGCTATCTCATCAACGAATTCATAGCCCCGCGCACCAATGGCCGCAGCGATGCCTGGGGCGGTGACGCGGCCAGGCGCATGCGCTTTGCGGTGGAGATCGTGCGCCGCATCCGTGAGGCCTGCGGGCCGGACTTCATCATCATCTACCGCCTGTCGCTGGTGGACCTGGTCGAGGACGGCAGCAACTGGCAGGAGATCGTGCAACAGGCCAAGGCCATCGAAGCGGCCGGCGCCACCCTGCTCAACTCCGGCATCGGCTGGCACGAGGCACGCATCCCCACTATCGCCACCTCGGTGCCGCGGGCGGCCTTTGCCGGCGTCACCGCCAAGCTGAAGCCGCATATCGGCATCCCGTTGATCGCCACCAACCGCATCAACATGCCGGACGTGGCCGAGGGCATCCTGGCCGACGGTGGCGCCGACATGGTGTCGTTGGCGCGGCCCCTGCTGGCCGACCCGCAGTGGCCGGCCAAGGCCAAGGCCGGCAGGCCCGAGGCCATCAACACCTGCATCGCCTGCAACCAGGCCTGCCTGGACCATGTGTTCCAGCAGAAGCGTGCCAGTTGCCTGGTCAACCCGCGCGCTGCCCATGAAACCGAACTGGTCTATGCCGCCACCACCACACCCCGTTCAATTGCCGTGGTCGGCGCCGGGCCGGCCGGCCTGGCCTGTGCCACCGTGGCCGCAGAACGCGGCCATCGGGTGACCCTGTTCGATGCGGCGGACGAGATCGGTGGCCAGTTCAATGTGGCCAAACGCATCCCGGGCAAGGAGGAGTTCCACGAAACCCTGCGTTACTTCCGCCACAAGCTGGCCGAAACCGGGGTCAGCCTGCAGCTGCGGACCACCGCCGATGTGAACACCCTGGCCGGTTTTGACGAGGTGGTGGTGGCCACCGGAATCAGCCCACGCAAGGTTGCCTTCCCCGGTGCCGATCATCCGATGGTGGTCAGCTATCTGGATGTGCTGCTGGGCAGGGTCCAGGCCGCGGACAAGGTGGCGGTCATCGGTGCCGGGGGCATTGGCTTTGATGTGGGCGAATTCCTTGTGCATGAAGGCACCTCGCCCGCGCTGGACCCGGCCCGCTGGATGGCCGAATGGGGCGTGGATCCCAGCTTCGAGAGCCGTGGTGCACTGGCTGCGCCACAACCGGAACCCGGCGCACGCAAAGTCTGGCTGCTGCAGCGCAGCCCGGGCAAACCCGGTGCCAGGCTGGGCAAGACCACCGGCTGGATCCACCGCGCCACCCTCAAGGCCAAGGGCGTGAAAATGCTGGGCGGCGTGGAATATCTGGGTGTGGACGACGCCGGGCTGCGTATCCGCCTTGATGGCCAGGAACAGCAGCTGGACGTTGGCACGGTGGTGGTCTGCGCCGGCCAGGAGCCGCGCCGCGAGCTGGCCGACGCCTTGCGCGCTGCCGGCCGCAGCGTGCATGTCATCGGCGGCGCGGATGTCGCCGCCGAGCTGGATGCCAAGCGCGCGATCGACCAGGGCAGCCGCCTGGCCGCCGCCCTCTGAGGCACGTCAGCAGCCTCCATCTGCTCCCGGGTAAGCCCAGTGCGCCCGGGAACGGCGCGTCCGGACGACGGAACGCACCGCATCGAATGCAGGGTGCGCCGCGCTCACCAAGGCGACCATCGATGGCTGCGCCCTCAAAAACGCGTCACAAATCACACTTGCACCTAGCTTGAACCCGCCGCCAGCCCGACCCAGGTTCCGTCTTCAACTGTGCCCGCAAAAAGCTGAATAGGCGTACCCGCGGCAAAAAACCTCCTTGCAACAAACCTGAATGTCAAGACATCCCATTCAGGATGAGTTTTGGGTTCCCCCCCTACCTTGCGCCCACTTCCGCTCACCCACCAGTTCCGGTGAGCAGGCGCAGCCCTCCCCATTCCGATTGAGGGCTGCCCACGGGGCGGCCCCGATGCCACGGCCGCCTCCCCATAACGCCAAGTCGCAGTGTTGTCCGGCTCCTTCAGGGAGGCAGGTCGGCTGCGGCCCACACGGAGCAAGGAGATTTATGAAACTGGCTTGGATTCTCTGGCTGTCGCAGATGTTGCCGCAGCCGGCAGCCGATTCGTTGTGCTTGAGCACGACTGTTTACCTGGAAGCCCGCGACCAGACCCTGCAGGGACAGCAGGCCGTTGCCGAAGTTGCCCTGCGACGCCTCGACAGTGGCCTGTGGGGGGACTCGATGTGCCAGGTGGTGACCGCGCGCAAGCAGTTCGCCCCGACCCTGGTCGCACCGGGCACCCAGCTGCGCAATGACGATGCCTGGGCCGAAGCGGTGGATGTGGCCTTTGCCGCCGAGCGCAACTGGGCCCTGCCCAGCGGCCAGCGCAAGGAAATCGTTCCTGGTGCCAGCCACTTCGCCGCCCACGCCATTGCCAGCCCGAGCTGGCGCAATGCCTACCAGGTGGCCACCATCGGCGGGCACACCTTCTATAAGGTGCAATCGCTGAAGCCGCGCGCTGCCGGTGCCTGAGCCCGGCGCGACCGCAACCGCCTGATACCCGTCACCACACCGCGTAACGCGCTTGTGGCGATAATGCGGGAGTCCCTTCACTCCCGAGGTATCTGATGAAGCTTTACAGCAAACCCGGCGCCTGCTCGCTGGCCGACCATATCGCGCTGATCTGGTCTGGCCTGCCGTTCGAGGTACAGATCGTCGACTACGCGACGATGAAGTCACCCGAGTACATGAAGATGAACCCGGCCGGTGCAGTGCCGGTGCTGGAAGACGAGGGCTGGGTGCTGACCCAGAACGCGGCCATCCTGCACTACATCTGCGACAAGGCCCCGGCGGCCGGCCTGGAAGGCGGCGACGACATCCGCGCCCGTGCCGAAGTCAACCGCTGGTTGTCGTTCGTCAATGCTGACCTGCACCCGACCTATTACCCGATCTTCGGCTCGACCAAGTACCTGGAAGACGAGGCGGTCATCGCGCGTACCCAGGAAAACTCGCGGCAGAAGCTGAAGGTGCTGTACCAGCGCATCAACGACCGCCTGGCCGAGGTGGACTGGCTGGGCGGCACGCCGCGCGCTTCCATCGCCGATGCCTACACCTATGTGACCCTGCGTTGGGCCCGCGGCCTGAAGATCGACCTGGCCGGGATGGACGCGCTGGACCGTTTCGAACAGCGCATGCAGGCCGATCCGGCGGTACAGGCGGCACTGAAGGCTGAAGGCCTGGACTGAAGCAACAACCACGCTGCCTGTCTGACGGGCCGCCGCCTGCAACAGCGGCGGCCCCTTGCGTCCGCGGCAGCCGTGTGGTCAGCCGATTTCGCGGATCACCCGGCCCTGACCATCACGCAGCAGGCTTGGCTGCACCTCGATCTGCAGACGCCCACCAGGCAGCACGTAGACGCCACGCACTGGTCGCAGCTGATCGACCATCGCCTGCAGGCTGGCATCGGACAGCACACAGCGCGCATCATCGGCATCGGCCTGCACGTCATCCACCCGCCCCGGCTCAAAGCGCCATTGACGGTCCTTGCCGATCATTACCAGCGGCTTGTCATGCAACAGCCGCAATGGCAGCAGCTCCAGCACACTGGCCACCTGGGCGGCGCCCAGCACCAGGGTGGTGGTCTGCCCCTCGCTACGCCAGTCCAGAGTTTCCAGCAGCAGCATGCCGGTACTTGAGCCCTCGCGCAGGCTGCCGGCCTGCAGCTGCGCGGCCACGGCCGGATCACGCAGCAGCGAATCGCGTCCCAGCTCGGTGATCCACAGCGGCATGGCCGGTTGCATCACCGCCAATGCGCCCATCGTCGACCAGCGGCGCACAGCGGCCATCTCCTCGTCGGTCAACCCCAGCATCTGCAGAAAGCACAGGCGACCATTGACGGTATCGATCTGCCCCAACTGCGGATCCGGCACGAACGCCAGGTGGCGCAGCTGGGTGGGCTCGTCCAGCGCGATCGGGCCATTGGCATCCAGGTGGTGGCCCGCTTCGAAGACATTGCCACTGCGGAACACATAGCGCGCCAGGTTCTGCAGCAGATCGAGCGGCCACAGCGGCGGCTCGCTGCTGCTGTCCTGCTCAGGCGCGGCGGCCAGCCGGAAGCTCAATTCAAAGCCAAAGCCGCTTTCCTGCGGGTCATCACTCTGCTTGTCATACAACTCGGACAGGCCATAGCTGATGTAGTGCCAATGCGGTCGCGGCGAGGGGTTCCAATAGATGCTGACCCCATCGAGAGGGTCATCCCCCCCCAGCGTATGCGACAGGCCCGTGCCGTAATGGCGCGGTGCCTGCCCGGGGTAAAGCCGCGCAAGCGCAGCATTGATCGCATCCCAGCCTGCGGTGCCGGTGTCGTCGTATGCCGCCATGCCGGCACTCCTGAAAAAACAAGCTGCATGATAGTGCCCGCGCAACATCCTTCAGCGCATTGCGCGGCATCATCGCAACGGTACCTGGACTGTGCTCAGGCCTGCACGAGCGCCCGGGTTTCCTCCAGCCAGCGGCTGGCAAATGCAGGACTCTTGGCCTTGCCCAATGCCGTGGCCAGCTCCGGCCACAACTGCTCAAGCCCCACGGCAGTCTTGCTGCGATCGATCTTGAGCTGGATCAGGTAGCCCTTCAGGCCCAGATGCTTGCGCACCGATTCGGCCATCCAGTCGCGCAGCTGCTGGTAGCGCAGTGGATCATCACCCAACTGGGTGGTCACGGGCAGCACCGGTGCCTTGTCGGCGCTTCCGCCGACGACTTCGATCAGCTGCAATGCCTGCAGCTGCGCCAGCACATCCTCCGGCGCGCGCAACCCCTGTGCCATCTGCTCCAGTTCGCGTGCATCGCGCTGCCCGTCCACCAACAGCAGCACCGAGCGCAACGCAGGTGCCAGCTTCAGACCACGGTTCTCGATCTCCAGGCGGCCAGCGGCCGTCTTGGCATAGATGAATGCCATTCCCCCTCCATTCTTGTGCATCGCAATACGGCCTGGCGCGGATCGCCGGGGCCCCCGCCCCGGCATGGACAACTTCATCCGCGTCCCTGCCGCCCCCCTTGCGACCACCACCGCACTCCCGGCCGATGGCCTGGTAGCGCACTATTTCCCCAGCGCGCGGCGGATTTCCTCCAGTGCGCCCGGGTCGTCGAGTGTCGACAGATCGCCCGGATCACGCCGTTCCGCCAATGCCTGCAGTGAACGCCTCAGCAGCTTACCGGAACGGGTCTTGGGAAGCGCGTTGACAATATGCACCTGCGCCGGGCGCGACACCGCGCCCAGGGAGGCGGTGACCTGCTGCACCATCTCCGCCGCCAGCCGGGCCGCGTCATCGTCCGCACGGGCCTGTTTCAGGGTGACAAACACCAGCGGCACCTGCCCCTTCAACTCGTCGTGCACGCCAATCACCGCGGCCTCGGCAACCCGCGGATGCGAGGAGATGGCCTCCTCGATCTCACGCGTGCCCAGGCGGTGCCCGGCCACATTGATCACGTCATCGGTGCGGCCGAGGATGAAGGTATAGCCATCGTCATCGCGGATGGCCCAGTCCAGCGAGCTGTACAGCAATTCATTGAAGTGGCTGAAATAGCTTTTCAGGAAGCGTTCGTCATCGTTCCAGACCGTGCTCATGCAGCCCGGCGGCAACGGCGGCTGGATCACCAGCACGCCCTTCTGCCCGGCCGGCACTTCAGCGCCGGTCTGCTCATCGATCACCTTCATCCGGTACCCCAGGTTGGGGAAGCCGGGCGAACCGAATTTGACCGACTTCATTTCCAGGCCTGGCAGCAAGGTCAATGCCGGCCAACCGGTTTCGGTCTGCCAATAGTTGTCGATGACGGGTTTGTGCAGCGCGCCGCTTATCCACTGCGCGGTGGGCTCGTCCAGCGGCTCACCGGCCAGGAACAGGTATCTCAGCTCGGACAGATCGTGACGGTCGATGAAGTCCACGTCGTGCTTCTTCAGCACACGTATCGCGGTGGGCGAAGAAAACATGGTGCGCACCCCGTACTGCTCGCACAGCGCCCACCAGATGCCGGCATCGGGATTGGTTGGCAGGCCTTCGTATAACAGCGAGGTGCAGCCACCAATCAGTGGCCCATAGACGTTGTAGGAATGGCCCACCGCCCAGCCTACATCGGAGGTGGAGAACATCACCTGCCCCGGCGCGCAGTCGAACACCGTGCGCATCGACTGCGCCATTGCCACCGCATAGCCGCCCACATCGCGCTGCACGCCCTTGGGCTTGCCGGTGGTGCCCGAGGTATACAGCAGGTAGCTGGGCTCATTGGACTCCAGCCATTGCACCGGCACCTCGACATCACCGACCTGCGCGCGTAGCTGCGCATAGTCTTCGTCGCGCCCGGCGATGCGCGGCTCGGCTGCATCCAGCCCGCGCGAGACGATCAGCACCTTCGGCGGCGGCGTGCTGGCCTCGGCACAGGCCGCGTCCACCATGGCCTTGTACGGAATCACCTTGCCGCCGCGCATACCGGCATCGGCGGCGATCAGCAGCTTGGGCTGCGCGTCGTCGATGCGCAGCGCCAGGTTGTGCGCGGCAAAGCCGCCAAACACCACCGAGTGCACCGCACCGATGCGCGCGCAGGCCAGCATCGCAAACACCGCCTCGGCCATGTTCGGCATATAGATGACCACGCGATCACCGCGGCCGACATCGAGCTTGAGCAGCACCGCGGCGAAGGCATTCACTTCGCGGTACAGATCGCGGTATGTCAGTTCGCGGGTGACGTTGGTTTCGGTGGAAATGGCCACGAGCGCCAGCTGCTCGGCGCGCTCGGCCAGGTGCCGGTCCACTGCGTTGTAGCAGAGGTTGGTTTCGCCGCCGACGAACCAGCGACGGAACGGCGGATTGCTGTAATCCAGGATCTGCTGCGGCGGGCGGTGCCAATGAATGGCCTTGGCCTCTTCGGCCCAGAAAGCTTCCGGCTCTTCAATGGAACGGCGGTAGATCTGCTCGTACTGCACGACACCCTCCGGTAACTGCCTGGTTGTGTGCCGAGCATAGTCCGGAGCATGGGGTGCGCTCTTTGCGACGATGGTCTTAAGACCAAAGGCGCGGGGGCGGAAAATTGAGGACCAAGGGCCGCCTTTTAGCTGAGACTGCGTGCCAGGCGCTTGCCCTCACCCCAACCCCTCTCCCGCGCGCGGGAGAGGGGCCAGCAATGCGTCGGCTGCCAGTGCACTAGCCCCTGTCCCGTTACGGGGCGAGGGAGTGAGGGCAGCTTCTCGCTTCAAAACGGGCACTCAGAGACAAACTCCAAAGCCACCCCACTCAGCGGATGCGTAAACCCCAAACGCCGCGCATGCAGGCAAACCCGCGCCGCGGGCTGCGCGTCATACATCACGTCGCCCACGATCGGATGACCAATACTGGCCAGGTGCAGCCGCAACTGATGGCTGCGCCCGGTCACCGGCTCCAGTTCAACCCGGGTGGTCTGCGCAGCAGCATCGCGCGCCAGCACCCGCCAACGCGTCAGCGACGGCTTACCCAGTTCAAAGCTCACCATCTGCTTTGGCCGGTTAGGCCAATCACAGATCAGCGGCAGATCAATCTCGCCGGATTCACCTTCAACCAATCCTTGCACCAACGCTTCATAGCGTTTGCTGACCTGCCGCTGCTCAAACTGCTTGGACAAGGCAATCTGCATCGCCTTGCCTCGCGCATACAGCATCAGGCCCGAGGTCACCTGATCCAGACGATGCACCGTCATGACATCCGGATACTGCTGTTGCAGACGCGTGACCAGACAGTCCTTGTTCTGCTCCAACCGCCCGGGTACAGACAACAGCCCGGGCGGCTTTTCCGCCACCAGCAGCGACTGATCAACAAAATGCAAAAAATGGTCCATTCACCATCCAAGATAACCCGCAAGCAGGCTGCAGGTAGCAGCGAAGCAGAATACGCCAGTCACCTGGAGACCGCATGCCCGCTGTACTTGCCTTGCCCTGGCTGCCGGGCGCGGGCTGAATCGCGCTTCTCATTCGCCAACTTCTACCTGCGGCGCATCCTTCGCATCGCACCTGCATATTTTGTCGTCGTGTTGGCAAGCCTCGCGGCGGGCTGTTGATGCTGCCCGCCGACCTGAAACAACTGACGGCCCCGGCCGGCTGGAGTGCCGTTTTGCTAGCCAACGTCTATTTCTGGCTACGCCCGGATACGGGTTACGTTGCTACAGACAGCAATCAGTTTCCTGTGCTGCACCTATGGTCGCGGGGTGTTGAGGAACCGTGTTATCTGGGCATCCATGACCTGCTGTGCCGGCAGCGCATCTGCTCTGCCTATCTGAACGGCAAACCGATCCACTTCGACCCCACCCACCTGGGCATGGAAGGCTCCCGGCAACCAGGGGCATACTTCAACAGCCAGGGAGCCCGGATTCCTCCGTCACTTCAGCGGCGCCAGTGATGTACCTAGGCAGAAGACAGAAACGCCGGGCAAGCCCGGCGTTCCTAGTTGGCACTGAACAAAGTGAAGAACATGCATCGGATCAGCGTCGCGCGGTCTCGATCAGGTACATCTTCACCTCCTGGAGATCCAAGGGCGCCGGCGCCTCCTCCGCATCCAGCGGTAGACTTTCAGCCTCTGCAACATCCACTGCAGCTGTTCGTGGCATCCACAACTTGCCACGCAGCATCTGCCGCTTCACTCGGCCATATCTCCCCACCAGGGTGACCTTGAACTCCCCTGCAGCAACCCCTCGCTGCAGGTCTGCCACCCAATGAAACTGGCTGGGCGAACCCATGTAGGCGCCGTGCCCGGCTACGAGAACCGGCAGGCTTGCGGAAGTAATTGGCTGGTAGCCGAAATCCTTCCCCGCCTTGTCCCTGCCAGCGTCAAGAGCTTCAAGCAAACGGTTGCTGCCATCCTCACGCAGCGGCATCAACAGCGCACGACATCGATTGAGGTCGGTCGTCCAACCGCTCTGCACATCGCGGAAAGGAATACCCGGATAGCGCTTGCGGGCATCATTGCGCGCCTGGATGAATGCCTCCTTGGCCTGCGCGCCATAGATCAAGCCACGATCCCGCCGAAGGAGATAAGGCGCACTGAGCAGACATACCAAGGTCACGCCCAATACCATTGCCGGCACCCAGGCCGGCATGATCAGACGTACGTATCTGATCAGGCTTACCCCGAGATGGATGGCAAGAATGGCCGCCGGGAGGACGGAGGGCGCGTAGTAGCGCTGCTGCATCACCGGCAGCAGATAGGTCTTGAGCGAGGCCGAGCCAAAGGTGAAATACAGCAGTGGCCACAACCAGAAAGCCACGAGTGCCGTCCAGGTCAGCGCCTCGGCGCGGGACATCTTCCCCCGCCACCAGCGCGCCACCAGGTGCAACGACGACATGCCGGCCAGAGTGAACAGCAGCGTCGTATGGGTACCCAGTTCAAGCCTGAGGGTGTGCAGGCGATCAAGCACGCCATGGCCCTGCGCTTCAACGAATCCGGCCAGATCGTGCGGGACCAGCAGACTGCCGACACTGGAATACCATTGGCCAGCAACGCTCCGGAACAACAGTGCCTCCAGCGCCAGCAGCAACAGAAAACCGCTGCTGGCTACAAGCACATCCCGCAGCAGACGAGCGGCGCCGGCCTTGGCGCCTGCGGCAATCATCATCCCGGCAACGACCGGCATCAGGACGATTCCACTTTCCTTGATCGTGAAGGACATTGCCATTGCCATGCCCAGCAGCAATGCATAGCCCGCCGAACGATGCTGCGCGGTGGACACGGCTTTCATCCACAGACACAGATACAACAGCCCAACCATCAGGAACAGCGTGGAGGAAAGATCGGGCAGCATCGCGCCGGCATACAGGAAGAATACGGGCTGGGCTGCCGCCAGCGCCGCACTGGCGACCGCGGCCGTGCGCCCCAGAAACTGCCTTGCCAGGCAATAACCTGCCAACCCCAGCACTACGAAAAGAGCGGTGTAAGGAACGATCATCCACTCCAGGCTGCGACCTGCCTGATACAGCAATGAACCCGGCAGCAAGAACATCGCGCGCCGTTCGGCCAGCGAGGCCACCGAGATGGGTTCGCCCAGCGCAACCTTGATCGCACCGATCATGTAGCGGGTGTCGTCGCTGCAGTACAGACCGGTGAAGAAGTAGATGCCCAACAAGGCGTAGAACGCCATCGCCAGAACCGCAAAAGGCGCTTCCAATTTCAGTTTCAACACGTCCCGGGTCTCCCAACCTGCGACAGACGTCGGCAATGCTTGCCGATCGGATCAACGTTTAAAGCGGTGCAGGGCCCGGCGCGGAATCCGGCTGTAATCGAAGGCAAAGAAGCCCTGCAGCAGGACGAAACCAACGATGGCCGCGATGCTCACCACTGCCACCGTACCGGTTGGCGATGCTACCCCACGCATGAAGTTGTGGTACCAGGTCCAACCACCATGGACAAGCGCGAAGGTTATCAATGACATCCCACCCACCAGCTGTACTGATGCCAAGCTGAAATCGCGCAGGAAATACTCGTAGAAAATGCGTTTCAGGAAATTGCGTGCGTGCGAACGCGCGAACCGCGGGATCTCACGCAGGGGATTCAAGCTGGATCGTTCGTCACCGTAGACCGCACGAATAGGCACATCCACCACCACCGCATCCACCAGGTGCAGCCGGAACAACAGGTCGCTCTCGAAAAAGTAGCGCTTCTCGAGCTTGTCCAACTCTACTTCGCGCAGGCAATCGGCATGGATCGCAGTGTAGCCATTGGTTGGATCGAAAATGTGCCAGTAACCGCTGGACAGCTTGCACAGAAAGGACAACGCCGCATTTCCCAGCAACCTCACCAGCGGCATCGACGCCACATCACGGACATGGAAAAAACGGTTGCCCTTGGTGTAATCGGCCTCATTGGCCAGGATCGGGGCCAGGAACTCCGGGATCAGCGCAGGGTCCATCTGGCCGTCCGCATCCAGTTTCAGGCAGATCTCAGCTCCCAGCTCCAAGGCGCTGCGGTAGCCGGCAACCATCGCACCACCTACACCCTGGTTGCGCTCATTGAAAATGACCCGTACCCGAGGATCGGTGCATTCGGCCTGGACCCGGAGTCCAGTGGACTCCGGGCAGGCATCATCAACCACGATGACGAGGTCCACCCCGTCATCGATCCGGGATATGACTCCCAGGATCGAATCGCGCGCGCGGTATGCCGGAATGACAACGGCGATCTTCGCCTTCGCAACTCGATTTTCTGCCATGGAGACGAACTCAGCCCAGCAGATCGGCCACGCCAGCGCGCTCTTCTTCCAGCTCGCCCAGGGTGATGTCGATGTACTTCTTGGAGAAGTCGTCGATCGGCAGTTCCTTGACGATGGTGTACTCGCCGTTCTCGGTGGTTACCGGGAAGCCGAACACCACGCCTTCGGGAATGCCGTAGGAGCCGTCGGACGGCACGCCCATGGTCACCCACTTGCCGTTGCTGCCCAGCACCCAGTCATGCACGTGGTCGATGGCGGCATTGGCTGCCGACGCGGCCGAGGACAGGCCACGGGCGGCGATGATGGCCGCGCCACGCTTGCCGACGGTCGGGATGAAGGTGTTGGCGTTCCATTCCTGATCGTTGATCAGCTCGGCCACCTTGGCGCCGCCGGTGGTGGCGAAGCGGTAGTCCGGGTACATGGTCGGGCTGTGGTTGCCCCACACGGTGAAGTGCTCGAAGCTGTCCACGGTCTTGCCGGTCTTGGCAGCCAGCTGGCTCAGGGCGCGGTTGTGGTCCAGACGCAGCATGGCGGTGAAGTTGCGCGGATTCAGGTCCGGCGCCGACTTCATCGCGATGTAGGCGTTGGTGTTGGCCGGATTGCCGACCACCAGCACCTTCACGTCACGCTTGGCAACGGCGTTCAGGGCCTTGCCCTGCACGGTGAAGATCTTGGCGTTTTCCAGCAGCAGGTCCTTGCGCTCCATGCCGGGGCCGCGCGGGCGCGCGCCAACCAGCAGGGCCACGTCGACGTCCTTGAAGGCCACCAGCGGATCAGCGGTGGTCACCACGCCGGCCAGCAGCGGGAATGCACAGTCTTCCAGTTCCATGACCACGCCCTGCAGGGCGGCCTGGGCCTTCTCATTGTCGATTTCGAGCAGCTGCAGGATGACCGGCTGGTCCTTGCCCAGCATTTCGCCGGAGGCGATGCGGAACAGCAGTGCATAACCGATATTGCCGGCAGCGCCGGTTACGGCAACACGAACGGGTGCTTTCATGGGGGTTTCCTCTGCTAAGAAGCGGTTGTGGGGGTAAAGCCGCGCCGACGCGGGCGCGTCGACCCGGCTGCAATCAGAAACGGCCACCTGTTCAGGTGGCCGTCGGGGTCAATCAGGCGGCGAGGATCTTGTTCCACTCGGCAACGCGGTCGGCCTTGGCAGCCAGCGCGGCGTCGGTATCGCCTTCCAGGGTGATCTTGTTGATGGCGTCGCCCTGCTTGATGGCGTCAACCACGTCCAGGCCTTCCAGCACCTTGCCGAACACGGTGTGCTTGCCGTCCAGCCAGTCGGTCTTGATGTGGGTGATGAAGAACTGGCTACCATTGGTGTTCGGGCCGGCATTGGCCATGGACAGCACGCCGCGCTCGTGGCGCACGCCGTTCTTGGTCTCGTCCTCGAAACGGTAGCCCGGGCCGCCGCGGCCGGAGCCTTCCGGGCAGCCGCCCTGGATCATGAAGTCGGCAATCACGCGGTGGAAGGCCAGGCCGTCATAGAAGCCATGCTTCACCAGGTTGACGAAGTTGGCCACGGTCAGCGGCGCCTTGTCGGCGAACAGCTCGACCTTGATCAGGCCGCGGGAGGTGTCGAAATTGGCGATCAGGGACATGGGAATCCTTAGTAAAGAAGACGGCTTTCAATAGCCCGATAGTTTACACCCGCCCTCGCCCGCGTCGCTGCCCTCCTGGCCCTCACCTGCCGGGACCACAGCTGAACGGGCGGCGTGACACGCCTGAACGGGAAGTTTTCGCACAAGGCCCACATACCGGTATAATGGCGAACTCATTTTCCCCATTCACGGCACCGGCTGGCCGTCTTTCGCATGTCCATCGAAAATCTTCGCAACATCGCCATCGTCGCCCACGTTGACCATGGCAAGACCACCCTCGTCGACCAGCTGCTCAAGCAGTCCGGCACCCTGTCCGAGCGCACGGTGCTTGCCGAGCGCGTAATGGACAGCAACGACCAGGAAAAGGAACGCGGCATCACCATCCTGGCCAAGAACACGGCCATCACCTGGGAAGACAAGAAGACCGGCACCAAGAACCGGATCAACATCGTCGACACCCCCGGGCACGCCGACTTCGGCGGCGAAGTGGAGCGCGTGCTGTCGATGGTCGACTCGGTGCTGATCCTGGTTGACGCGATGGATGGCCCGATGCCGCAGACCCGCTTTGTCACCCAGAAGGCCTTCGCGATGGGCTTCCGCCCGATCGTCGTGGTCAACAAGGTGGACCGCCCGGGCGCGCGCCCGGAATGGGTCATCGACCAGGTGTTCGACCTGTTCGACAAGCTCGGCGCCACCAATGAGCAGCTCGATTTCCCGATCGTCTACGCCTCGGGCCTGAACGGCTACGCCGGCCTGGAAGACACCGTCCGCGACGGCGACATGACCCCACTGTACGAAGCGATCATGAAGTACGTGCCGGTGCCGGAAGTCGAGGCCGACGGCCCGTTCCAGATGCGCATCAGCCAGCTGGACTACAACAACTTCGTCGGCGTGATCGGCATTGGCCGCATCCAGCGCGGCAAGGTCAAGAAGAACCAGGCCGTGGCCGTGATCGACCGCGAAGGCAAGAAGCGCCAGGGCAAGGTCCTGCAGGTGCTGGGCTTCATGGGCCTGGAGCGCATCGAAGTCGAGGAAGCCCAGGCCGGCGACATCATCGCCATCTCCGGCATCCAGGAGCTGACCATCTCCGACACCGTCTGCGCCCTGGACAACCCGGAAGCGCTGCCGGCACTGACCGTCGACGAGCCGACCATCTCGATGACCTTCCAGGTCAACAACTCGCCGTTCGCAGGCAACAAGGACCTGTCCGGCGGCAAGTTCCTGACCAGCCGCCAGCTGAAGGAGCGTCTGGAGCGTGAGACCGTGCACAACGTGGCACTGAAGGTCGAGCAGCTTGAAGACGCCGACAAGTTCCTGGTCTCCGGCCGTGGCGAGCTGCACCTGTCGGTGCTGATCGAAACCATGCGTCGTGAAGGCTACGAGCTGGCCGTGTCGCGCCCGGAAGTGATCATCAAGGAAATCGATGGCCAGATGATGGAGCCGATCGAACAGCTGGTGGTCGACATCGAAGAGCAGCACCAGGGCGGCGTGATGGAAAAGCTGGGCACCCGCAAGGCCCTGCTGGAGAACATGGAATCGGACGGCAAGGGCCGTGTGCGCCTTGACTTCAAGATCCCGGCGCGTGGCCTGATCGGCTTCCAGAACGAGTTCAAGACCCTGACCCAGGGCTCTGGCCTGCTGTTCCACGTGTTCGACCATTACGGCCCGAAGGAACAGGGCGCCATCGCCAAGCGCCTGAACGGCGTGATGATCGCCAATGCTCCGGGTGCCACCCCGGCCTACTCGCTGGGCCCGCTGCAGGAGCGCGGCAAGCTGTTCGCTGCTGAAGGCGACAACGTGTACGAAGGCCAGCTGATCGGTATCCACTCCAAGGACAACGATCTGACCGTCAACGCGATCAAGACCAAGCCGCTGACCAATATGCGCGCTTCGGGCAAGGACGACGCGATCCAGCTGACCCCGGCCATCAAGTTCTCGCTGGAACAGGCCCTGGACTTCATCGACGACGACGAGCTGGTGGAAATCACCCCGAAGGAAATCCGTCTGCGCAAGAAGTTCCTGACCGAAAGCGACCGCAAGAAGGCGTCGCGCGGCGGCTGATTGTCTTGACCGGCAACACGCCCTACAACCCGGATCCGCATGCGCATCCGGGACTGGCAGCCATCGCGCTGCTGGAAGCGGGAAAGGCCGTCCTGGCCTTTCTCGCTGCGGCCGGCCTGGAAATCTCCGGGCCCGCCCCGCTCCGCAACATCATCAATGCCCTGATCCACCGCGCAGGTGGTGACCCCGAGAACGGCGCGTTCTCCTCGCTGCTGGGCATGATCACTCCCGATACCGTGCACCTGGGTGCAGCCGTGCTGGTCGGCTACGGGTTGCTGCGCGCGCTCGAGGCCTGGGGCCTGTGGCGTGCCAAGGCCTGGGCGTCGTGGCTGGGCTGCATTTCCGCCGCGCTCTACCTGCCGCTGGATTTCTACGCCATCGTCAAACACCCCGGCTGGGCCTCCTGGCTGCTGCTGGCGGTCAACCTGCTGGTGGTCTGGGTTCTGGCCCGCGACCTGGGCAAGCGCCACCGCAAGCGCTAACGCTTCACCTGTAGTGCCGAGCCATGCTCGGCATGGGGCCAGCCCAGAAATCCCGAATGCTTCACCTGTAGTGCCGAGCCATGCTCGGAAGGGGCCTGCCCAGAGATCCCGAATGCTTCAGCTGTAGTGCCGAGCCATGCTCGGCACGGGGCCTGCCCAGAAACCCCAAACGCTTCACCTGTAGTGCCGAGCCATGCTCGGCATTTGGCATTTCCGGTGATGCCCCATGCCGAGCATGGCTCGGCACTACATCGGAATTTCAGAGCTGCCAGCCCCACCTGCACCACGCATACGGATAGTCCTGCGGTCTCTCGCACAAGCCCGCCCGCACCGGGTTATGCATCAGGTAATCGGCTACACCGCGTAGCGATTCGTCCTGCCTGATTGCATGATCGCGATAACCGCTCTGCCAGATTGATCCTGCACCGCCGATCGCCCTTCCTGAGCGCGACTTCAGGCGCTGCAGGCATCCACCCAGCGATCCGGATTGCAGCTGTAACAGCCAATGCAGATGATCGGGCATCACCACCCAGGCAAGGTTGTGCGCGATACCCGAGAATTCGCAATGATGGAGCGCCTCGATCACCTGCTCGGCGTTCTTGCGATTCGCAAACAGCGGCATTCGCCCCGCCGTCACCGTGGTGATTGAGTAGATGTTGTTGGGCAGCGATACACGCCCGAGGCGCAGTTTTGGGCTGAACATCGCTGCAGCCTGGGGCCGGCAACCGAGAAAACCCGTCGGTGATCCAAGGCAACACCTGTAGTGCCGAGCCATGCTCGGCATGTGGCATTACCGGTAAAGCCCCTGCCGAGCATGGCTCGGCACTACAGGTTCGGCTTTACCGGTGAAGCCCCTGCCGAGCATGGCTCGGCACTACATGTATGGCCTTCAGCCCTGCTTGCGGACGATGGCCATGGCGATTTCCAGCGACTGCTCGTAGTTCAGCCGTGGGTCGACGCTGGAACGGTAGGCACGCTCCAGATCGCGCTCGGTGAGCTCTCGCGCGCCGCCGGTGCACTCGGTGACATCCTCACCAGTCAGCTCCAGGTGCACGCCACCCAGGCGCGTACCGGCCGCGGCATGCAGGTCGAACGACATCTCCACCTCGCTGCGGATGTTGTCGAAGCGACGGGTCTTGTAACCGTTGCTGGTGCTCTCTGTATTGCCATGCATCGCATCGCAGACCCACAACACGCGGCGGCCATCACGCTTGATCGCCTCCAGCAGCGGCGGCAGCTTGTCGGCAATCTGCGCCGCACCCATGCGATGGATGAAGCTCAGGCGGCCCGGCTCGTCGTCCGGGTTCAGCACGTCGATCAGGCGCAACAGCTGATCCGGCTGCACCGACGGCCCGACCTTGATCGCAATCGGGTTGCGCACGCCACGCAGGTATTCCACGTGGGCGCCATCCAGCGCCGCGGTACGCATGCCGATCCACGGGTAGTGCGTGCTGAGGTTGAACCAGCCGCTCTGGCGCGGCACCTGCCGGGTCAGCGCCTGCTCGTAGGGCAGCAGCAAGGCCTCGTGCGAGGTGTAGAAGTCGACCCGGTTGAGGTTGTGCACCTGCGCGCCGGACAAGGTCTCCATGAAGCGCACCGCATCACCGATCGAGGCCACCATCTTCTGGTACTCCTCGGCCAGCGGCGAGCAGCGCATCCAGGCCAGGTTCCAGTACTCGGGATGATGCAGGTCGGCGAAGCCGCCATCGATCAGCGCCCGCACGAAGTTCATCGTCAGCGCCGAGCGCGAATGCGCGGTGATCATCCGCTGCGGATCCGGCACGCGCGCGGCCTCGGTGAACGCCGGCGCATTGATCACATCGCCGCGATAGCTCGGCAAGGTCACGCCGTCACGGGTTTCGGTATCGGCCGAACGCGGCTTGGCGTACTGGCCGGCAAAGCGCCCCACCCGGATCACCGGCGTGCGCAGGCCGTGCACCAGCACCAGGCTCATCTGCAGCAGCACCTTGAGTCGATTGGAAATCGTCCCCGATTCGCAGTCGGCGAAGTTCTCCGCGCAGTCGCCGCCCTGCAGCAGGAAGCGCTTGCCTTCCTGCGCCTCGGCCAGCTGCTGCTTGAGCGCGAAGATCTCCCAGGACGTCACCAGCGGCGGCAGCTGGCGCAGCTCGCCCAACGCCGCCTCCAGCGCCTGCGGATCGGGATAGGTCGGCATCTGCAGCGCAGGCCTGCCTCGCCAGCTGTCCGGCGCCCAGCTGCTGGCGGTGGCGACGGATGACGGGGAAGAGAAAGCGTTCATGCAGATACCAGTTGTCGAGTTCAAAGAGTCAGATCAATCGTTTTTTACGGGTGCGCAGGCCGACATACAGCGCCCAGCCGGCGAGCAGCACGAACCACACCAGGCTCCACATTGGCATGCTCAGGCCGAGAAAGGTCCAATCGATGTTGCCGCAGTCACCGGTGCCGGTCAGCACGGTGCGGAACACCTCGAACGGCCCCATGGTCTCGGCCAGGAAGCTCAGCGGCGGGCCGCAGCTGCTGCCCAGGTCCTTCGGCAGCAATTGCACGTAGACATGGCGCCCGGCGATGCCGGCGCCCACGGCCGCCGCGATCAGGGTCAGCACGCCATAACCGGCGCGGCCACCGCGGCTGGCCGGCCCGTGCAGCGCGCCAAACAGGAACAGCACGCCCACCGATGCGAAGGCAATGCGCTGGTAGATGCACAGCGGGCACGGCTCCAGCCCCATCTGGATCTGCATGTAGATCGCAAAGGCCAGCAGGCCGGCGCAGACCAGAAAGCCCAGCAGGCACTGCGCTCGGAAACTCCAACGCAAGGGGGTCATTGCATCATTCCGGAATAGACAATGCAGCAAGAGTAGCAGGCCGCCCGCGCGCGATCAGCAGTGATCGCAGCTGAAACCAGATAAACAGAAAGCCCGGCAGTGGCCGGGCTTCTGTTGCATCCGTCGATGGATGGAAGTGCGCGATTACTCGGCGACTTCTTCCGCCACAGCGGCCGGACGGTCCACCAGCTCGACGTAGGCCATCGGTGCATTGTCGCCGGCGCGGAAACCGCACTTCAGCAGACGCAGGTAGCCACCCGGACGAGCGGCGTAACGCGGGCCCAGGATGGTGAACAGGTTGCCCACGGCTTCCTTGTCGCGCAGGCGGGCGAACGCCAGACGGCGGTTGGCAACCGAATCAACCTTGGCCAGGGTGATCAGCGGCTCGGCAACGCGGCGCAGTTCCTTGGCCTTCGGCAGGGTGGTCTTGATCAGCTCGTGCTTGAACAGCGAGGCAGCCATGTTCTTGAACATTGCTTCGCGGTGGGCGCTGGTGCGGCTGAATTTACGGCCAGACTTCTGGTGACGCATGGTGATATTCCTTGATTAATGATGAGACGTTGGACTTCGTTGTCGCCATCCTGGCGTTGTAAGTGGACTGCGGATGGTCCTGGTCGCCCGTCCTGGACGACCGGCATCGCGGTCTTGATCAACCGTCGATGCGGGTACTGCTGAAACAATATTCCCCCGCATGGTCACCCATGCGGGGGAACAGGTGTTGCTTATCAACCAAGCATGCCGTGAGCGGCGACACCGGCCGGCGGCCAGTTCTCCAGCTTCATGCCAAGCGACAGGCCACGCTGGGCCAGCACTTCCTTGATCTCGGTCAGCGACTTCTTGCCGAGGTTCGGGGTCTTGAGCAGCTCCACTTCGGTCTTCTGGATCAGATCACCGATGTAGTAGATGCTCTCGGCCTTCAGGCAGTTGGCCGAACGCACGGTCAGCTCCAGATCGTCGATCGGGCGCAGCAGCACCGGATCCACGCCGTTGTTGGCCGGCTTGGCCGCACCGCGGTCACGGTGGGTGAAATCGCCGAACACCGACAGCTGATCGCTGAGGATGTCAGCCGCGGTGCGGACTGCTTCCTCGGCATCGATCGTGCCGTTGGTTTCGATATCGATGACCAGCTTGTCCAGGTCGGTACGCTGCTCGACGCGAGCGGCTTCCACCGCATAAGCGACGCGGCGGACCGGCGAGAACGAAGCGTCCAGCACCAGACGACCGATCGCACGCGACTCTTCGTCCGGACGGCGGCGCGAGGCAGCCGGCTGGTAGCCGAAGCCACGCTCGACCTTCAGGCGCATGTTGATTGCCGTGTCCTTGGTCAGGTGGCAGATCACGTGATCGCCATTGATGACCTCGACGTTGTGGTCAACCTTGATGTCGGCAGCGGTCACGATGCCCGGGCCCTGCTTGGACAGGGTCACGGTGGCGCTGTCGCCGGAATGCATGCGGATGGCCACGTCCTTGAGGTTCAGCAGGACTTCGAGCACGTCCTCCTGCAGGCCTTCAAGGGTGGTGTACTCATGCAGCACGCCGTCGATCTCGACTTCGGTAATGGCGAAGCCCGGGATGGACGACAGCAGCACGCGACGCAGGGCGTTGCCCAGCGTATGCCCGTAACCACGCTCCAAGGGTTCGATCACGACCTTGGCGCGGGTCTCGGTAAGGCGTTCGATCTGCGGACCGCGAGGACGCAGAACCTGGTTTGCGGTAACCGTCATGTTGCGGGTTCTCCTGCGAACCTCCGGTGCAACCCGGAGGTTCTCCATTGTGAATTACTTCGAATACAACTCGACGATCAGCGCTTCGTTGATATCCGCAGGCAGGTCCGCACGATCCGGAACGGCCTTGAAGACGCCGCTGAACTTCTTCGAATCGACTTCGACCCACGACGGGCTGAGGTCGTGCTGTTCGGCAACGGTCAGGGCTTCCTGGACGCGCAGCTGCTTGGCAGCCTTCTCGGACAGGGCGATGGCGTCGCCAGCCTTGACCTGGTACGAGGCCAGGTTGACCGACTTGCCGTTGACCGTGACACCGCGGTGCGAGACCAGCTGACGGGCAGCCGGGCGGGTCACAGCGAAGCCCATGCGGTAGACGACGTTGTCCAGACGGGTTTCCAGCAACTGCAGCAGGTTCTCGCCGGT
>DKPB01000072.1 GCA_002471015.1 Stenotrophomonas sp. UBA7346 | reverse complement strand
TGGTTTTGGTTTTGGTTTTGGCTTTAGCTTTGGTTTTGGCTTCCGCTCTCCCTTCTCCCGTTCACGGGAGAAGGTGCCCGAAGGGCGGATGAGGGGGATTTTGACTTTGCTTAGCTAGAAGCTTCCCCTCACCCCATCCCCCGCTCCGCGCCCCGGCCCTTGCGCTGGCGCAAGGGCGTTAGATGGGCAGCGAACCCGTGGTTCGCAAGCTGCCCATCTCACCCCGTAAACGGGAGAGGGGCTTCAAGCAAACAGCTGCAGCTTTCAATACCCCTTCTGCTTCAACCACGCATCCACCTGCGGCTTGCGCTCTGCGCGCAACCGCAGCTTGGTCTGGATCCCGGCAATCACCGTCTCGGCATCACGCCGCGAGGTCGGCGCGATATGCGCCTGCGCAAATGCCTTGATCTTGTCCACCATCTGCGGGTTGTCGGCGCTACGACCCAGACCCGGGTAGTAACGCGCACGCGAGGTGCTGTCGACCAGGGTGTCCACCTTCTCGCGATGGGCCACGGCGAAGTCGAACGCCAGGTCCGCGTGCTCACGCGCCACACCGCCAATCATGCCCGCGCTGTTGGTCGCACCCGGCTCGTCGGTCAAGGCCATGTCCAGTGCACGCTGCGCCAGCGCCTTGTCCTTGGCCACCGCCAGCAGCGCGTAGTACTGGTCACGCACCATTGCCGAGGTTTCCTGCTTGGCCAGCGTGTGCAGCTTGTCCCAGGTTGCCGCGTCGGCATTGTGCGCCACCACACCCAGCACACTGCTGCGCAGGTCCGGCGACAGCGAATCCGGCTTGGCCAGGAAGGAATCAAAACGGCGCTGCGCTTCTGCTATCACCTCCGCGTCATCCAGATCCGCCAAGGTATCAATCAATCCACTGCGCAGCTCCTTGGTCTGCGCCGAGTCACTATCTTTCCCGTCCCAACCCAGTCCCTGCAGCACCGGCGACAGGCGCGAGCGCGCATAAGTGCGGAAGGCTGCCTGGCGCGCGGTATCGCCGTCGAACATACCGTCGATGCCGCTCAGTGTGCCGGAGGCCATGTCCCAGAGATCGATAGGCGCATCGGCGCTGATCTTCGCGATCAAATCCAGCAGATCCGCATCGGGCTGCAGGCCGGCTGCGGCCAGCGCGCTGGTATCCATCATCACCCCCAACTGGTCCACCACTGGCAGCTTGTCGAAGCCTGCGCTGAGCATCTTGAACTGCGTCGGCGCATACAAGGTGCGGTAATAGCCCTTCTGCCCGGCATTGACCAGCAGCGGACCAGTGCAGCCCGGCAGCTGCACGCTGGTATCACCATCCACCAGGGTGTGCACCACCTCGCCGTTGCCCACGCGCAGGCTTACCGGCACGCGCCAATGCAGCGGCTGTTTGTCCTTGCGATCAATCGTGTACTCGCCCTGGCTCAGCTTCACCTGAGTGTTGCCAGCGACGCAGCTGCTGCTGGCGCGGATCAGCGGCACACCCGGTTGCAGGGTGAAATCATGCGCCACTTCCATGAAACGCTTGCCCGGTGCGGCCTTGTCGATCTCGGCCCAGAGATCATCGGTGACCGCATTGCCGTAAGCATGGGCAGCGATGTAACGGCGCACGCCATCACGCCATGCATCCGCACCCACGTAATCCTCGAACATCGAGATCACCGCCGCGCCCTTGCCATAGGTGATGCCGTCGAAGGCTTGGCTGGCCTGCTCCACCGTGGCCACATGCTGCACGATCGGATGGGTGGTGACATAGGCATCACGACCCATCGCGGCACGACTGGTGTGCGCGGCATCGACATTGTTGATATCCCACTCCGGATGCAGCTTGCGGGTGGTGCGGCCTTCCATCCACGAGGCGAAGCCTTCGTTGAGCCACAGGTCATCCCACCACGCCATCGTCACCAGATTGCCGAACCACTGGTGCGCGATCTCGTGGGCGGCAATCGAGAACACCGCCTTCTTGTCCGACACACTGGAGACCGCCGGGTCCAGCAGCAGCGCATACTCGAAGGTGAAGATCGCGCCCCAGTTCTCCATCGCGCTGAAGAACTGGCTGCCGCCCGGCGCCGCGATGTTGTCGAGCTTGGGCAGCGGGTACTTCACTCCGAAGTAATCGTTGTACTCGCGCAGCACCTCGGCGCTGCCTTCCAGCGCGAAGCGCGCCTGTTCGACCTTGCCGGTCTGGGCGATCACGCCGATCTCGGTGCCACCTTCGTTGACCATTGCGCGTTCGAATTCACCGCTGGAGAAAAACAGCAGGTAGGTCGACATCTTCGGCGTGGTCTGGAATACCACCTGCTTGCGCCCCTTGCCCAGCGTCCTGCTGCTGGCCACCGGCATGTTGCTGACCGCCATTTCCGCTTCCGGCACATTGACGCTCAGGTCGAACGTTGCCTTGAATCCGGGCTCATCCCAGGAGGGAATGAAGCGCCGTGCGTCGGAGTTCTCGAACTGGGTGAACAGTGCACGCTTCTTGCTGCCATCGGCCACCGGATAGTCCAGTGCGAACAGGCCATTGGCTTGGGTGTTGATGGTGCCGGTGTAGTCGATAAGCAGCGTATAGCGTCCGGGGACCAACGGCGACGTCACGCTGAAGCTGGCGGTCTGGTTGGCCTCATCCACGCGTGCCGTGGCCGCCATCGCCTTGCCACCGCCTGCCGGCTGCAGCTGGCTCTTGCCGAACTGCATGCCCGCTGCCTGCAGCACGATGCTGGACGTGGGCTGCAGCACCTCCAGATCGATGCTGACCTTGCCGTCAAAGCGCATCTGCGCCGGGTGCGGGGTGATCTCGACGCGATAGTGCTCCGGCCCCGCGGTCCGCGGCAGCTGACTGGTGACTTCGCCGCGTGCCGATGCGGCTGCTACCGGCTCGGCGGCATGAAGGGCGGGCGCGCCAACGCAGGCAAGCGCAAGGCTGATCGCAACAACAAGGGAACGGCGCATCCAGGCTCCAGGGTAAGCAGGGCCAAAGCCCGGTGAACCGGCATCATCGGCCTGTCCACGGACGCCCAACACCCCCGGAAGTCATGACGCCCGCGCCGCCCCCGGCTGCGCCCGTTCGGCAATCATGGCCCGGTACTGCCGTGGTGCCATTCCCACCTCGGCCTTGAATTTGCGGGTGAACGCACTCTGGTCGCTGAAGCCGCAGGCCTGGCCGATGCTGGCCACGCTGTCCTCGCCATGCAGCAGGTGCAGCGCAATCTGGATGCGCAGGCGGGTCAGCACCTGCTGCGGGGTCATCTGGAACACCTTGCGGAACGAGCGCTCCAGCTTGGACAGCGAGAAGCCGGTGATGTCCAGCAAGGTCTGCATGCGCACGTTTTCGGCGTAGTGCGTATTAAGGTAATCCAAGGCCAGCCGCAGCGGTTCGTACTGCGACTCCAGCCCGCCGCGTTGACCGAGGTCCCGCGAGATGCCGATCAGTCCAATGACCTTGCCGTTCTCGATGATCGGGCGCTTGCAGGTCAGGCACCAGCCCGGCTGCTGATTGGGAAACAACTGCAGCTCCATCACGTTCTCGATGACCTCACCGGCCAACACCCGCGCGTCCTGGGCGACATAGGCCTCGCTCATGCCCACCGGATAGAGCTCGTCGGCACGCTTGCCGATCACCTCGTTGCGTGACTTCCTGCCCAGCCGCTGCATCATGGTCATGTTGACGTGGGTATAGCGGCCATCGTCATCCTTGGCGAAGAACAGCACGCTGGGAATGGCGTCGAACAGCGCTTCAATTTCGGCAGGATCAATACGCATCGGGTCAGTCAGGCGGGCAGCGGGGGCGTGCCACGCCATTCTAGCCAGCCCGGGCCCCTCCCAGCGTCGGCCATAAGTACCTGGCGCCGGCCTGTATCCGCCAGATCAGGTCAAGCCAGGCACCTGCCGATGGGGGCATGATCGCTCGCAACTGCACGCCGAGCCCTGCCCCATGAGCCAGAATACCGCCACCCCCGACTACGCCGTTGGCCAGCTGTGGGCCTGCAAGGGCCGCCGCGATGGCGAGCACCCCACCCTGCTGATCAACCGCATCGACAAGCACCCATTGGGCGGTGGCAACATCTATCACGTCACCCTGGAAGGGTTGAAGATCCGCAACCCGCGCCTGCCCGAGGGCGTGATGACCCAGTTGGCGCACGCACCGGTGACCGCACAGACGCTGGAGCGCAGCCAGTTGCAGCGGATCGGCCAGCGCGCGCCAGACCCGGTATACCTGCAGGGCTACGGCCAATGGCGCGAGGCCTTTGATGCGGGCAACGCCGGCTCGTTCGGTGTCAGCATTCCCACCATTCTGGAAATCGTCGAGCGTCGGCTCAACGGCACCCCGCTCGATCAGCCCTGACGGCAGAGCGTTACCGGCGCTGCCAAGCCCTTTGTAGTGCCGAGCCATGCTCGGCGGAAGCATTCCCGGTAATCCCCCCTGCCGACCATGGGTCGGCACTACAGGGAAGCCGGCCTGCTGCCAACCATCGCGAAACCGGAGGGTAGTGCCGAGCCATGCTCGGCACCGGACGGTAGTGCCGAGCCATGCTCGGCAGAGGCATTCCCGATACCCCCGCTGCCGACCATGGGTCGGCACTACAGGGAAGCCGGTCTCCGAGCCCAGAACGACAACGCCCCGCTTTCGCGGGGCGTTGTCTGTTGCATCACGGTGCCGCTATCAGCCCCACGGATCCTGCAGGATCATGGTGTGGTCGCGGTCCGGACCGGTCGAGACGATCGAGATCGGGCAGCCAGCCAGTTCTTCCAGCGAACGCAGGTAGGCGCGCGCAGCCGGCGGCAGCTGGTCCCACTCGGTGATGCCGTGGGTGTTTTCGCTCCAGCCCGGGAACTCCAGGTACACCGGGGTGCACTCTTCCCAGCCCTGCGCGTCCAGCGGTGCGTATTCCGAGCGCTTGCCACGGTATTCATAGGCAATGCAGACCTTCAGCTTTTCCATGCCGTCGAGCACATCGAGCTTGGTGATGCACAGGCCGGAGATGCCGTTGATGGCCACGGCGCGCTTGAGCGCGACGATGTCCATCCAGCCGCAGCGGCGCGGACGGCCGGTTGATGCGCCGTACTCGGCGCCACGGTCACGGATGCCCTGGCCGATTTCATCGTCCAGTTCGGTCGGGAACGGGCCACCGCCAACGCGGGTGGCATAGGCCTTGGCAATGCCCAGCACGTAGTCGATCGAGTCAGCGCCCACGCCAGTACCGGCCAGTGCGCCGCCAACGGTGGTGTTGGAGCTGGTGACATACGGGTAGGTGCCGTGGTCGATGTCCAGCAGCGCGCCCTGGGCGCCTTCGAACAGCACGCGCTTGCCCTGCTTGCGCAGGTCATGGCAGATGCCGGCGACGTCGGACTTCATCGGCTCGACGTATTCGCCGAAGGCCAGCGCTTCCTGGTACACGGTATCGAAATCCACCGGCTCCACGCCCAGGTACTTGGTCAGCACGAAGTTGTGGTAATCCAGCGCGGTACGCAGCTTTTCAGCCAGCTGTTCCGGGTAGTGCAGGTCGGCGATGCGGATGCCGCGACGTGCCACCTTGTCTTCATAGGCCGGGCCGATGCCGCGACCGGTGGTGCCGATGGCCTTGCCGCCAGCCGCCTTCTCACGGGCCTGATCCAGGGCAATGTGGTACGGCATGATCAGCGGCGCAGCCGGCGAGATCTTCAGGCGGGAACGCACTTCCACGCCAGCCGCTTCCAGCTCTTCGATTTCCTTGCGCAGGGCGGCCGGGGAAATCACCACGCCATTGCCGATCAGGCACAGCGCGTCATCGCGCAGAATGCCGGACGGAATCAGGTGCAGGACGGTCTTCTTGCCGTTGATGACCAGGGTATGGCCGGCATTGTGACCACCCTGGAAACGAACCACTGCGCCGATTTCCTCGGTCAGCAGATCGACGATCTTGCCCTTGCCTTCATCGCCCCACTGGGCGCCGAGAACGACAACTGATTGACCCATGACGGGTAACTCCTGAGTTTGCTGCGGCCATCGGGGCCGCGGACGGGGCCGTGTACCGCCCATGGTCCGCCTTGGTGGAAACCCCATCGGGGAGCCTCCGGCAAACAGCAGGGTCATACACGGAAAAAGCCGAACGGGGATGCTCTTGAAGGAGCTCGCCCGACCGGCTTTTCTGGATTATCCGGGTTTTGCATGGCAGCTACCACCCCCACGGCTTCAGGATGGTATGGCCGTCAGGGTTTGGTTCAGTGGCGGACCCACCAGAGGACGGCCAGGCCAACGAACAGCGCCGCTGCGCCCATTGCGCGCAGGGATGCTGCAGGTTGCTCCAGCATCTGTGCGGCCATCCGCTTCCACGCCAGCGGCGCGACGAACAGGAACAGGCCTTCGATGACGGCCACGAGGCAGAGGGCGGAAAAGAGGTCTTGCATGCGTCAGCGTCTTCAAAAACCGGGTAGTGCCGAGCCATGCTCGGCAGCGGCATTACCGAAATAACCGAACCTGCAATGCCGAGCCATGCTCGACAGGGGCACTACCAAGATAACCGTTGTAGGAGCGGCGTTGGCCGCGAAGCCGGCACCGATGAAATCACGGGCTTGGCTGCAATCTGCCCAGTCCCTGGCTCGCGGCTTACGCCGCCGCCAAATAATGCTGGGCCAAATAATGCTGGGAAAGCCCCTGCCGAGCATGGCTCGGCACTACAGACCCCTCTCCCGGTGGGAGAGGGGCCAAAGGTCAAGCGATCAGCGATCGCTCTTCATGTACTGCAGGAACGGGTCGTTCTTGTCGAGCACGATCACGCCGTTGCCGTCGGTCATCGAGGCCCGGTAGGCCTCCAGGCTGCGGTAGAACGCATAGAACGACGGGTCGGCCGAGCCGGCCTTGCCGTAGATCGACGCGGCCTGGGCGTCGCCCTCACCGCGCAGCTGCTGCGCGTCACGCTCGGCCTCGGCCACGATCACGGTGCTCTCGCGGTCAGCCTGGGCACGGATGGTCAGCGACTGCTCCTCGCCCTCGGCGCGCAGCTTGGCGGCCTCCTGCTTGCGCTGGGCGCGCATGCGCTCGTAGACGTCGGTAATCACCTGGCTGTCGGTCGGCAGGTCGATCTGCTTGATGCGCAGGTCGATGATCTGCATGCCCAGCGGCACGATGGCATCGTTGATCGCCTTCAGCTGGCCGGCAATCAGCTCGCCACGGTCGCCGGACACCAGCGCCTGCAAGGTGCGCGAGTTGATCTGGTTACGCAGCGAGTCGGTGATGATCGGCGCAAGGCGGGCATTGGCCACCTTGCCGTCACCGCCGGTGGCGCGGTAGTACGAGCGCACGTCAGAGATGTAACCGATGGCGAAGAAGTCGACACTGACGTCCTTCTGCTCGGCAGTGAAGTAACGCGCCGGGGCGGTGTCCAGCACCTGGAAGCGGCGGTCGAACACCCGCACGGTTTCCACCAGCGGCACCTTGAAGTGCAGGCCCGGCTTGATGTCGGCACGCACCACCTTGCCCAGGTTCAGCACCATCGCGGTCTGGTCTTCACGCACCACGTAGACTGAGCCCAACAGACCCAGCAGGGCGGCGACGATGATGCCGATAACGACTGAATTCTTCATCGGCCAGCCTCCTCACGCGATGCCGAGCGCGAGACCGAGCGGTCCGCGTTGCGAATGCTGTCACCCGCGGCCGGCAGGGCCGGGGCAACCATTTCCGGGGTCAGCTGCGGCGCAGCGCTGGTCTTGCCGGCGTCGGCCGGCATCGGCACGTAGATCAGCTGGCGGCCATCGCCACCAATGACCTTGCGGTTCTCGGCCAGCACCTCCTGCACGGTTTCCAGCCACAGGCGCTTGCGGGTGACTTCCGGGGCATTCTTGTATTCGCCCTGCAGCAGGGTGAAACGGCGCGCGTCACCTTCGGCGCGGGCGACGATGGCCTGCTTGTAACCTTCGGCGGTGGTGCGCGCACGCGAGGCCTGGCCGCGTGCTTCCGGCACCACCTTGGCGGCATAGGCCTGGGCTTCGTTGATCAGCCGTTCCTTGACCTGCTGGGCACCGTTGACCTCGTCGAAGGCCGGCTTCACTTCTTCCGGCGGACGCGCGTCAGGCAGGGTCAGGCCAGTCACGGTCAAGCCGGTGTTATAGGCCTTCAGCGAGGCCTGCAGGCGCTGTTCGGCCACCGTGGCCAGCGGGCCACGGTTGTTGAGCACCGAGTTCAGGTCGGCACGGCCCACCTGCTCACGTACCGCGCTCTGCGCGGACTGCTCCAGCATCTGGTCGGCATCAACCGTGCCGAACAGGTACTGGCGCGGATCATCCACCCGGTACTGCACGTTGACCGACACGTTGACGATGTTCTCGTCGCGGGTCAGCACCGGCACGTTGCTGCTGAAGGTCTTGATCTGGGTGGCATTGACCTTGGCCACCGACTCGATCGGCCACGGCAGCTTGAAGTTCGGGCCCGGCTGCAGGATGCGCGAGAACTGACCGAAGCGCAGCACCACACCACGCTGCTGTTCGCCGATCAGCTGGAAGCTGGAGAACAACAGCAGCAGGCCCAGGGCGACCAGCACCCAGCGCCAGATGCCGCCATCAAACAGGTCGCGCAGCGGCCCGGGCAGTCCACCGCCCCAACCTCCGCCATTGCCGCCACGCGGCTTGCGCGGGGCGCGATTATCGTCCGCACCACCACCGCTGTTGCCGCCGGGTGTATTCCAGGCCATGCATGCTCCATCTGTAAGGGCCGGCTGCGGGAGCTCCCGCCACGCTCCGGCCATCAATCGAATCCCGATTCTAGCAAGGCAGACACTGAACACGGTCAGCGCCTGTCTTAACGGGACGGTATACCGGCCGATCGCCGCCATATCGGGCACCGCACGCCAGCCGGCCTGCGGTACGCCTGGCAACGCGCCCTGCACGGTCATTCAATAGGGGCAGACCTGCCGTTTCGCAACCGCTATGGTGGGCGCTCCCGTACCAATGCAGACCCCCCGATGTCCGCCAATGCCCCCTTCACCGCCTTCCGTATCCACAACGACGACGCCGGCTACCGCAGCGGCCTGGAGTCGCTGGGCCTGGACCAGCTCAGCCCCGGCGAGGTGGTCATCCGCGCCCGCTGGTCCTCGGTGAACTACAAGGACGCGCTGGCCGGCACCGGCAAGGGCAAGATTCTGCGCCGCTTCCCGCTGGTGGGCGGCATCGACGTGGCCGGCGAGGTGGTGGCCTCGACCGACCCGGCCTTCCGCGAGGGCGACCAGGTACTGACCACCGGCTGCGGCCTGAGCGAGACCCGCGACGGTGGCTACAGCCAGTATGTGCGGCTGGAGTCCAAGTGGGTGATCCCGTTGCCGGCGGCATTGAGCCTGCGCGAGGCCATGGTGCTGGGCACGGCCGGCTTCACCGCCGCGCTGGCGCTGCTGCGCATGACCGACAACCGGCAGACGCCAGCCCACGGCCCACTGGCCGTCACCGGTGCCACCGGCGGGGTCGGCTCGCTGGCAGTGGACATCTTCAGCCGCGCCGGTTTCGAGGTGCATGCCATCAGCGGCAAGGCCGAGGCCGCGGACTACCTGACCGCCATCGGCGCCAGCCAGGTACTGGGCCGCGATGCCCTGGCCACCACCCGGCCGATGGAATCGGCCCGCTTTGGCGGCGGCCTGGACAACGTCGGCGGCAGCATGCTGACCAGCCTGCTGGCGCAGACCGCGCCCTATGGCAATGTCGCTTCGGCCGGCCTGGCCGCGTCCGGCGCGCTGGACATGACGGTGATGCCCTTCATCATCCGTGGCGTATCGCTGTTGGGCGTGGCCTCGGCCGGCACCGCCCGCGACATCCGCGAGCAGGTCTGGCAGCGCCTGGGCAGCGACTGGAAGCCGCGCCACCTGGACCGCATCTGTACCCGCGAAGTGGCGCTGGACGAACTGCCGGGGGTATTTTCGACCATGCTGGACGGCAAATCCTTCGGCCGCACCGTCGTAAGAATTGATTGACGCAAGTCACAGCACAACCCCGGCGTGGAACGCGCGGCTTCACGCCGGGAGCAGGCCGGCACTACACTGCCGGCATTACTTGGGGAAAAACATGGCGCGTATCCTGATTGTCGATGACTCACCATCGCAGTTGATGGGCATCCAACGCATCGTTGAAAAACTGGGGCATGAAATCTTCACCGCAACTGATGGCGCCTCCGGGGTAGAGGTTGCCAAGCAGGTGCTGCCGGACCTGGTGTTGATGGACGTGGTGATGCCCAACCTCAACGGTTTCCAGGCCACCCGCACGCTCAAGCGCGAGGCCACCACCCAGCACATCCCGGTGATCCTGGTGACCACCAAGGATCAGGACACTGATCGCTTGTGGGGCATGCGCCAGGGGGCTAAGGCCTACATCACCAAGCCGTTCACCGAGGAAGACTTGTCGGCGGTGATCGCGCAGGTGTTCAGTGCCGAGGCACCGCCGGTGGGGTGAAACTGCTTTCTTGGGGAAAGCGTTTGGGAAGGCGGGCTTTGCCCGCCTTTCCTGTTTTTGGTGGTTGGGGTTTGTTTTGGCTCTGCTTGTTGGAAGCTTGCCCTCACCCCAACCCCTCTCCCGTAAACGGGAGAGGGGCTCGGATTGCTTGCGCTCGTAGTGCACTAGCCCTTCTCCCGCGCGCGGGAGAGGGGTTGGGGTGAGGGCAAGCTCCTGGCCAAAAATCCCAGCCGAAGACAAAAGAAAAGCGGGCAAAGCCCGCTTCTCTCCGACATCAGCAGCGTAAACAAAGCCGCAATCAGTCCTCGCCAAACGCCTTGGCCAGGTCCTTGTACGCCTTGCGCTGGGCCTCGTTGCCCGCCACCGGCGCCACCACCTCCAACTCCACGATCTGGTCGCCGTCAGGCTTGCCCGGCAAGCCACGGCCACGCAGGCGCAGCTTGCGGCCGCTGTCCGAGTCGGCCGGCACCTTCAACTCCACCGCACCGCCCAGGGTAGGCACGCTGATGCTGGTGCCCAGCGCCGCCTGCCAGGGGGTGACCTGCAAGGTGTAGAGGATATTGCGGCCGTCCACCTCGAACTGCGGGTGCGAGGCGTATTCCACCTCCAGCATCAGGTTGCCGCCGCCGCTGCCCTGCCCGCCCAGGCGGATCACCTGGCCGGGGCGGATCCCCTTGGGGACGCGCACGTCGAGCTGGCGCCCGTCCACGGTGATGCGCAGGCTGTCGCCGTTGTAGGCCGCCTCCAGCGGCACGGACAGCTTGGCGCGGGTGTCACGCATCGGCTGCGGGCCGGCGCCGCCAAAGCCCGGGCCCGGTCGCCGACCACCGGCACCGGCGCCGCCACGCTGGCGCGCAAACAGGCTTTCGAAGAAATCGCTGAAGCCACCGCCGGCACCACCGCCGCCGAACACCTCTTCGAAATCGAAGCCCTGGCCGCCGCCAAAGTTCGGCGGCGCGTGGAACTCCTCGCCGGGGCGGTAGCCCTGCGCGCGCAACTGGTCATAGGCCTGGCGCTTCTGCGGATCGCGCAGCGCCTCATAGGCCTCGTTGACCGCCTTGAATTTCTCCTCGGCGCCGGCTTCCTTGCTTACGTCCGGATGGTACTTGCGCGCCAGCCGACGGTAAGCGGTCTTGATTTCGGCATCACCGGCGCTGGGCTCAACCCCGAGCGTGGCGTAGTAATCCTTGAATTCCATCCATACACCTCTGAAAAAAAACTGGCCCGACACCTTGCGGCAACGGGCCATCGTGCAATCGGCAGGCGCCGTGGCCCCATTCTACCGGGCCACGGCCACTGCGCAGGTGGAAGTTCGCTCACGCCGCTCAGGCGCTGGGCTGGCCCTGCACCACCTGGATGCGGCGGGGAGCCGCCTCGCTGCGCTTGGGAATGCGCACCTCCAGCACGCCGTTGTGGCTATTGGCGACAATGCCCTCGGCATCGGCGCTGTCCGGCAGCACGAAGCGGCGGTTGAAACTGCCCTGGCCGCGCTCGCTGCGGGTCAGGCGCTGGCCTTCGGCCAGTTCAGGCATGCTGCGCTGGCCACTGATGGTGAGCACGCCCTTTTCCATCTGCACGTCGATGCTGGCGGGGTCAACACCGGGCAGATCGGCCATCACCACGAAACGGTTGGCTTCCTCGCGGATATCGACGGCAGGCAGCCATGCCGACGCGGTGTTGTTGGTGACGGTTTCGAGCAGCGGCGACAACAACTGATGAATCTCGGACTGGGTCGGCCACTGGCGGTAACGTACGATGCTCATGATGTCCTCCTGCAAGATGGGGGGGCTGGCACGCCGGAATGGCACTGCCTTTCCCATGCCAAGGACGTATTGTGTGAAGACCGCCTTTTCAAGCTGTTGACGCGGCGCTTCCACCGCCTCTTTAAACTCGAATTCAGCCTAGGAGCCCCCAATGTCCATCAACGTCGGTGATCGCATTCCGGAAGTGACCCTCAAGCGTCTGCGCGAAGGTTTGGAAACGATCGACACCCATGCACTGTTCGACGGCCGCAAGGTCGTGCTGTTCGCCGTGCCGGGCGCCTTCACCCCGACCTGCTCTGCCCGCCACCTGCCCGGCTATGTTGAGCACTTCGAAGAGTTCCGCAAGCGCGGTATCGAGGTGTTCTGCATGGCGGTGAACGATCCGTTCGTGATGCAGGCCTGGGCCAGGAGCCAGTCGGTGCCGGACGGGCTGCAGATGCTGTCCGACGGAAATGGTGACTTCACCCGCGCGCTGGGCCTGGAGATGGACGCCAGCGGTTCGGGCATGGGCATGCGTTCACGGCGCTTCGCACTGTATGTGGAAGACGGTGTGGTGCGTGCCGCCTATATCGAACAGCCGGGGCAATTCGAGGTATCCGGGGCCGAGCACGTGCTCGCCCATCTGCCCGCATAGGGGCGCAACAGAAGGAAAGGCCAGCCATGAGCAAGCAGCCCGCCGCCAAACCCGTAAAAACCACGCAGTTGGCAGGTATCACCGATCGCAAGACCTTGCGTGACAACGCACGCAAGAGCATCGAGGATGGTGCGGTGACGCCCACCTACACCGCCAACCGCACGGCGGTGATCAAACTGCTCAACGATGCGCTGGCCACCGAGTGGGTATGCGTGCTGCGCTACTACCGCCATTACTACATGGCCAAGGGCATGCTGGCCGATGCGGTGAAGGCCGAGTTCCTGGAGCATGCGCAGCAGGAACAGGCGCATGCGGCGCTGTTGTCCGAGCGTATCGTGCAGTTGGGAGGGGAGCCGGATCTGAATCCGGACACCCTCACCGCGCGCGCCCACGCCGAGTACAAGGAAGGCGGCAACCTGCGCGACATGGTGCGCGAGAACCTGATCGCCGAGCGTATCGCCATCGACAGCTACCGCGAGATGATCAACTTCGTTGGTGACAAGGACACCACCACCAAGCGCATCCTCGAACAGATCCTGGCGCAGGAAGAAGACCACGCCGACGAGTTTGCCGACATGCTGGAAGGCTGGATAGGCGAGTAAACCCGCCCTCATGTAGTGCCGAGCCATGCTCGGCACGGGCGTTACCGGCAATCCCAACCTTGTGGGAGCGGCGCGAGCCACGAAGCTGACAATCAATCCGATTGCAGATGCGCAGCGGGTTTCGCAGGTGTCGGCTTCGTGGCTTACCTGGTCGTGCAGGCATTGTTTGGAAAGCCCCTTGCCGAGCATGGCTCGGCAGTACTGGCATTGCCCGGAAAGCCTCTGCCGAGCATG
>DKPB01000071.1 GCA_002471015.1 Stenotrophomonas sp. UBA7346 | reverse complement strand
GCGCGCCGGATGTACGGCTGCCGACCTGCTGGCGGCCCTGGCGCAGGCGCGCCAGCGTGGCCGCGGACAGGTGGCTGTCGGCCTGCTGCTGCAGTTGCCGCAGCGAGCGATCGAAGCCTTCGGGGGTGTTGGGCAGGCGGTTCACCGCACTTCCTCCAGTTGCTGCATCAGGGCGTCGCGCGCGCGCGACAGATGGGTTTTTACCGAGCCTTCGGAGCAGCCCATCGCCTTGGCGGTGGTGGCCACGTCCAGTTCCTGCAGCACGCGCAGGCTGAATGCCTCGCGTTGCCGTGCCGGCAGCCTGCGCAGGGCCTGTACCAGTTGTGCGTACTGCACCTGCTGCTGGTGCTGTTCGGCCGGGCCGGGGGCATGGTCGGCCCAGTCGATGGTGCTGTCCTGGTCCTGTTCGGCCTGCGGTGCCCAGAATTTCAGGCGGAAACTGCGGCGCCGCTGCAGATCGATGATGCGCCGGCGCAGGATGCTCCAGAACAGTGGCGTCCATTCGCTGGCCGGGTGGTCGCGGTAGCCAAGCATGCGTTCCATGGCGTCCTGCACCGCGTCCAGCGCATCCTCACGTTGGCGCAACCCGGCCTCGGCAAAGCGGAAGGCGCGTGGCCCGATGCCGGCCAGGAACGCATCCAGCGAGGCAGGTACAGCGTCAGTCGGGTTGGTCAGGGGCGGGCTGGTCACCAGCACAGGGTACGGGTTCCGAGGGGTCTCGGCCTCTATAACGCGCCGCTGCCGGATCGGTTGACAACGCAACCGTCGCATCCGCTTTGCTGGCTTGGTTATGATGCCGGGCAGGCGTTTGCCGCCTTCGGAGAGAACAGCAATGGGCGACGGGTTCGTAGCGTTGTACATCTTCATGCTGGCAGCCATTGCCGGCCACGTGATCATTTCGCGGGTGCCGGTGATCCTGCATACCCCGTTGATGTCCGGTTCCAACTTCATCCACGGCATCGTGCTGATCGGCGCGATGGTGGTGCTGGGCCATGCCGATACCACCCTGGAGAAGGTCATCGGTTTCATTGCTGTTGCGCTGGGCGCCGGCAACGCGGCCGGTGGTTATGTGGTGACCGAGCGCATGCTGGACATGTTCAAAAGCTCGAAGAAGCCCGAAGGCAAGGACAAGTGAGCGGGGTTTCCGTGCAGGCCACTGCCCCCGGCATCAACGCCCGCCAGGTGTTCCAGTGGCTGAGCTACCTGCAGTATCCGGCGCTGCTGGTGGCCTTTGGCTACGCCGCCCGGCCGTTGTTCAATGGCATGGACGGCATGCTCGATGCCTATAACAGTGCACTGCTGTACGCCGGTGTCGGTGTCGGCATGTCCTCGCTGCAGGACACCCGCAAAACACAGAACACGATGTCCAGGAAGGTCTGGGAAGACCCGCGCAAGGGAGGCGTCATGCTTTGGGTGCTGGCCATCCAGGCGTTGCTGCCGATCGTGTTGGGCCTGCTGGGGGCCGCGCTGGCCAGCAGCACGGCGCTGGCGCAGCTGGCGTTGGGGCTGGTGGCATTTGGACTGGGCATGATCGGCCTGTTGAAGACGGCCATCGAGATGCGTGAACACCACCGGCTGGACAAAAAATCTCTTCGTAGTACCGCCACGGCTCTGGAGGCCGGTGCATGAGCCTATCGATGCTGGTCAACACAAGTTATCTGGTTGCCGCCACGCTGTTCCTGCTGGGGCTGCAGCGCATGGCCTCGCCCAAGACCGCGCGCAGCGGCATCCAGTGGGCGGGCGCAGGCATGCTTATCGCAACCGCGGCGACGTTCTTCCTGCCAGGCCTGCACAACATCGCGCTGATCCTGGTGGCGCTGGTGCTGGGCACCGGGCTGGCCTGGATATCGGCAAAAAAAGTGGCCATCACCGACATGCCGCAGATGGTGGCGCTGTACAACGGTATGGGCGGCGGCTCGGCGGCGGCGATCGGCGCGGTGGAACTGCTGCGCTTCTCCGACCTGGCCAGCCGCGATACCAGCCATTGGAGCGCGCAGGCCATTGCCGATCTGTCGGCACGCTTGCCGTCGATCACCGTGTTGGCCTTGGCGGTGATCGGTTCGGCGATCGGTGCGGTGTCGCTGTCCGGCTCGATCATCGCCTGGGCCAAACTCGATGGGCGCCTGGACAAGCGGGTGACGTTCCCCGGCCAGCAGGCCTTCAACCTGCTGGTTGCGGTGGCGATGCTGGGGTTGGGCGCATGGGCCGCGGTCAGCCTGCAGCCGGTGGCGATCATCAGCTTCTTCGTGGTGGCGCTGGCGCTGGGCGTGCTGATGACGTTGCCGATCGGCGGTGCGGACATGCCGGTGGTCATTTCGCTGTACAACGCTTTCACCGGCCTGGCGGTGGCGTTTGAAGGCTATGTGCTGGGCAACGAGGCGCTCATCATTGCCGGCATGATGGTCGGCGCTGCCGGCATCCTGCTGACCCGACTGATGGCCAAGGCGATGAACCGGCCGATCAGCGGCGTGTTGTTCTCCAATTTCGGCGGTGGCGGCCAGGGCGCGGAAATCACCGGCAGCCAGAAGCCGATCGAAGCAGCCGACGTCGCAGCGATGATGGCCTTTGCCGAGCGTGTGGTGATCGTACCGGGCTATGGTCTGGCGGTAGCCCAGGCCCAGCACAAGATCTGGGAGCTGGCGCAGCGGCTGATCGAGCGTGGGGTGAAGGTAAAGTTCGCCATCCATCCGGTGGCCGGGCGCATGCCCGGCCATATGAACGTGCTGCTGGCCGAAGCAGGTGTGCCCTATGACCTGATCGCCGACATGGACGACATCAATCCGGAATTTGCCAACACCGATATCTCTCTGGTGATCGGCGCCAATGACGTGGTCAATCCGGTGGCCAAGACCGACCCAGGCAGCCCGATCTACGGCATGCCGATCCTGGACGTGGTCAATTCAAAGAACACCATCGTCATCAAGCGTGGCAAGGGCACGGGGTTTGCCGGCATCGAGAACGCGCTGTTCTATGCCGACAACACGCGCATGCTGTATGGCGACGGTGCAGAGGCAGCCAGCGCCCTGGTCAGCGAACTCAAGGCGCTGGACGGGGGCCATTGAGCGCGGCGGCCGTCAGCAGACGGCCGCCTCATACTTGTCCTGCAGCTTCTGTGCTGCAGGTGCAGGCTCGGCAGCCACCCTGCGCAGGGCAGGTGTGGGGGTGACCTGCCTGCGCCGTGCGGCGGTGGTGGTGCAGCCAAAGCTGTGCTTGAACGCGCGGCAGAAGGCGCTTTCGCTTTCGAAGCCCAACTGTTCGGATATCTCGCAGATGGGCGCGTTGCTGTCACAGACAAGGTCCCAGGCGCGCTGGTTACGCAACCGTGCTGCATATTCGCTGGGGGTTTCACCAAATACTTCGCGATAGACGCGGATCAGATGGGTAGGCGAGTAGTTGGCGGCGGCGGCCAGGCTGGTCATCCCCAGGCGGCTGTCCACATTGCAGCGGATGAGGTGCTGCACCCGTAGCAGCCGCAGCAGGGTTTGATGGCGGCGCAGGGCGGTGCGGCCGCTGCAGCGCTCGAGCTGGCCATACAGGGGGCGCTGGCGTTCGATCAGTACTTCGCGCAGGCCGCCGAGCATGTCGCCGGCGGGCGCACTGTCAGCCCCCTTGAACCAGCGTGCCCGGCACAACTGCACCATCAACCGGGCCAGATCCACATCACATGGCATCTCGCGTGGAATCAGGTGGTTGATGATGGATGCCGTGCTGCGCAGCGGACGCTGCCACATGGCGGCAGGCGCAGCCACGCACAGCCACCAACTGTGCTGGGGACTGAAATGGCGCAGGCTGCCATCGGTCCACAGCTGCACGCGGCGTGATGCCAGTTTCCATGGTGTCGCGCCATTGATCAGGTCCAGCGAACCCTCCAGTACCAGCGTCGCGCTGATCCAGCCAGCGGGGATGAACAGACGGTTGCCGCGGCCGCGGCCAGTGATGGCGTGGATGCGTTCACCGCGCTGCAGGGAAAGGTCCAGGCCCTGCGAACCCTGGATTTGATGATGTTGAATGCTCGCTTGCACAGGCATGCTCCTGACGATCTGGGGAACAGGACGGGGCGCTCCGGCGCCGTCCTGCAGCGGTTCGGGGGGTCTGTTGATGTAGACGCAGGGGACAGCCGGACCCCTCAGCAGTCGTCGCAGGTTCAGTGCAGCTGTCCTGGCGTTGTGAGCGGCGGTGATGAATCACGTCGGGGCCATAGGCCTCAAGGCCGGGAGGGCGGGGCGGACGCGGTGGTTTCCAGCCGACGTGCCTGCCCGGTGGTCAGGCCGAACGCCTGCTTGAACGCCCGGCAGAAGGCACTCTCACTGTCAAAGCCCAGCGCCTGGGATATTTCGCCGATGGACAATGCGGTGCCGCGCACCATTGCCCAGGCGCGTTGTTGCCGTAGTCGGTTGGCAAATTCGCTGGGGGTCTCGTCGAAGACATCCCGATAGGCGCGGATCAGATGGGTGGGGGAATAGTTGGCGCTGGCGGCCAGTTGCTGCAGGTCCAGGCGGTCTTCGGTGGTATGACGTATCAGGTGCTGGACGCGCAGCAGCCGCAGCAGGGTCTGATGGCGGCGCAGCGCGGTCCGGCCGCTGCAGCGTTGCAGTTGCGCCTGCAGTGCCTGCTGGCGCTCGCACAAGGCACCGCGCAGGTGCGCCAGGTGGGTGTGGTCGATCGCCTGCGACGTTCGTTGTGCCGCGGGGTTGTGGAACGTGCGGGCTATCGCGCGGATCATCCGGTGGTCGGCATGGAACTGATGTGGCAGAAATCCATAGCTGTCTGCATGGCGGTGATCAACCGCCAGCTTCCAGATGTCCGCTGGCGCAGCCACGCACAGCCACCATCCCATGCGCGCCATGTACAGGCGCAATGCGCCGTCTACCCATACCTGGCATTGCCGTGAGCTCAGCGTCCACGCAGTGGCGGCGCTGGCAAGGCCAAGCGATCCGGCCAACACGAGGATCACGCTGCTCCAGCCTGTAGGCGCATGCAGGCGCGTGCTCCGCCCCTTGCACATGACCAGGCGGAAGCCATCGGCGGGCAGCGCGGATAGGTCGAGTATCTGATTGCTCTGAAGCAGGTGATGCCAGGTTTTCACTGCACCTCCCATGTGCGTGGAACGCAGGACCAATTACAAGGGCATTCCCTGGGGCCCCAACGACAAGGCCCCGTGCTGCTGCCGATATCGCGTCTCGAAAGAGAAGACGCGCAGGAACACGACCACCTCATGGCACTGATGCGGCCAGGCGGCTGTACCCGTGGCATGCGCTGGCGGCGCCGCGCAGAATAAAAAAACGCCCAGCGGTGCCGGGCAATGCCGGCACGGCCCCTCAAGCACGGAATGACTGCTGTGCTCGGTGAAGCCCGCCCTGGGAGAGAGAGTGTCCAGGTCCGGGGGCGTCATGGTCCGCTGCCATGGTGGCTGGGCCGAGCGCGGGTTCGCGCTTTTTGATCGCCATTTTTTGTGGCTTGAATGGTCCCGTTGCCTGGGAGAACGTATTGGACGAAGTCACTGTGTATCGGCGTGCTCTGGCTCATCTGCGCGCGGGAGAGGCCGGCCAGGCCGCAGCCGCTTTGCGGCTGTTTCTGCAGCACCGGCCAACCGATACGGCCGGCCGGCAGATGCTGGCGATGGCCTTGGCAGGGCAGGGTGACTTCCTGTCCGCACGGGTTGTATTCGCGGAGCTGGCGCAAGAACAGCCCGGCCTTCCGGATGCGTGGATCAATCTGGGCAATGCCTGCCTGCAGTGCGGCGACGCCACTGCCGCGGCGCATGCATTCGGGCGGGCGCAGGCGCTTGGCAGTGACGACGTGGCCTACCTGTTGGGGCATGGCCTGGTCTTGCAGGCCACGGAGCAGTACTCACGCGCAGAGCGGTTGCTGGCCCGCGCCTTGCTCCATGAGCCAAACGCGGCCGACGTGCGCCTGGCATATGCGCAATGTCTGGCCGAACTGGAACGGTTTGATGAGATCGCGCCATGCATCGATGACCTTGACCCTGCATTGCTGACCCTGGAGCAGCAGTGCAGCCTGGCGTGGGTGCGTGCACAGGCGGGCAGGGACGAACAGGCGCTGCAGTTGTACCAGAGCATTCTGCAGGCACAGCCGCAGCTGCACGAGGCGCGGCTGCAACTGGTGGTGTTGCTGGAACGCTTGAACAGGGTCGACGAGGCCGCGCGGCAATTGCAACAGGTTCCGGTGTTACAGGATTCGATCACGCCGATGTTCCGGCTGGCATCGATGCGGGTGACGCGCCGGCAGGGCAACGCTGCACTGGCTTTGTCCTGCATGCGCGGGGTGTGTCTGCAGTCGATGCCGCAGGCCATGCGGGCGCAGTTGCTGTTTGAAACAGCAAAATGCCATGAGCAGGTAGGCGCTGCCGATGCGGTGATGCAATCGCTTGCGCAGGCGCATGCAGCTGCAAGGGTGGCGCTGCTGCAGCGGCATCCACAGCTGTGCCAGCGGGACCCGCTTGGTTGGCTTGCGCAGCGGTTGGCATCGCCCGCCGCGCAGGAATGGTGCACGCCGGCAGTGGACGCGCTGCCGCGTGACCCCGTGTTCCTGGTAGGGTTCCCGCGCTCAGGAACAACCTTGCTCGAGCGCATGCTGGATGCCCACGGGCAACTGCAGGTAATGGATGAGCGTCCGGTACTGGAACAGGTCATCAGCTTGCTGCAGCAGATCCCAGGATGGGACCCGGACTCCCTGGATCGTGCACTCGCCGGGTTGTCCACTGCGCAGTTGGGGCTGGCACGGTCGGCCTATTGGCAGCGCGCCCGTCGCCACGTGGCGGGTAGCGCCCGGCTTGTCGACAAGTACCCGCTGAGCATGACCCGGGTGGCCCACGCCGCCCGCCTGTTCCCTGCCGCCGACTGGCTGCTGATGTTGCGGCACCCCTGTGATGTGGTTCTCAGCTGCTACATGCAGGCGTTTGGCATCAACGGTGGCGCGCTTGCATTCGAGTCCCTTGAAGCCACTGCAATGGCCTATGCACGGGTGATGCAATGGTGGGAGCAGCAACATGTGCTGTGGCCGACCCTGCGGCTGCATGTGGTGCGCTACGAAGACCTGGTGCAGCAGCCGCAGGCCGTGCTGGCGTCGCTGATGGCGTTCCTGCAGCTTGCAGTGGAGCCATCACAGTTGCAGTTCCACAAGGCGGTGCAGGAACGCTCGCAGCGGATCACAACCCCCAGTTACGCGCAGGTTGCACAGCCCTTGAATCCGGGCGCGATCGGCAGGTGGAAGCGCTACCGCGCGCATTTCAGCACGCAGACACTCACTGTGCTTGAGCCGTGGGTGCTGCGCTACGGGTATGAGCTGTGACTAGCGTTGTGGAAAGCGCAGATAGGTGGAAAGAATGTATTTGTCCTGCGTTGGCGATGACTGTCCCTGGTGTGCGTACATCCAGTACGGCGGGAACATCAGCAAGCGTCCGCGCCGTGGCGCAATGCCGGTATCCAGGCCTGGAAACCAGGTTTGGCCGCCATCGGTCACGTCGTTGAGGTACCAGAGAAAGACCAGGTAGCGGTCGCAGACGGTATTGATGCTGTCGAAGTGGGTCTGAAATCTGTCCTGGCCAGCGCGGTAGCGCTTGAGGATCAGCGGGCTGAGCAGAGGGCTGTCCGGCAGTGCGATCGGGAGTTGGGCGTCGTTGTTGTAGCGCCTCAATGCCTGGCTGACCAGATCACGGAAGAACTGCAGGAAGTCCGCATCGGCCAACCGGCCGATATCCATTTCGGTCCACGCGCTCTGCTCAAGGCCCGGGCGCACCCCACGGCCATTGCGCTGCTGGAAGCCGCCAAGTTCATTGAATGAGGAAATCAGTTTCGTGCACAGCTGTGCAGGAAGATTGTCGTCGTAGTGGCGCACGTAGTGACGCAGATCCAGCACCGGGTTTCCCGCCGCGGCATCTGCCGCGGCGGGTCCGTTGAAGGGGTCAGAAACGTGCGGTCCAACGCATCCAGTAGTACCTGCCGATGGCATCGTAGGTCCGCATGTCGGTGGTGGAATTGAAGCCGGAGTAGATCAGCGGAGGCTGCCGATCGGTCAGGTTGCGCACACCCAGTTGTACCGAGCTGTTCTTCAGCTCCTTGAAGGTGTAGCCGATCTGGAAGTCGGTCTGGGTGACCGACGGGACCCTGCGCTTTGCCACATAGCCGGGGTCCCGCACGCCCGCCACGTCGGGAGCTTCATAGATGTGGTGGACGTAGCGGGTGGTCAGGCTGGCGTTGAGGTTGCCGCGTGACCAGCTGATGTCATTGAGCGCGCGCCAGCGTGCCATGTTGCCGAAGCCGGACGAGGCTGAATCAACGAAGGTGCCTGCCAGGCCGGTGCTGCCTGGAATTCCCGGGAACGCGCCGACATCACTGGTGGGGTCGCCGCTGAGCAGGCGCACGTCGTACTTGGCCAGGTAGGTCGTATCCAGGTTCCAGGTGAAGCGGCCCCATGCGCTCTCCGGCATGGCATAGCGGAAGCCCAGGTCGACACCCGAGGTGTTGAGGGTGCCGAAGTTGCCGACTACGTTGGTCATCTGCGCCACGTCGCCCGCATCGTCACGGATGAAGGTGTCGCAGAAGCGGCCGAAGTCATAGCATTGGTTCAGCATGACCGTTTCCGGCAGGCTGGTGATGAACTGTTCCAGTTTCACCCGCCAGTAGTCGGCGGTGATGCTGAAGCCTTCCGCCCAGGCGGGGCTGTACACCACGCCGTAGGTGAAGACATCGCCTTCTTCCGGTTGCAGGTCCGGATTGGCCACCTGGAATGAGGTGGTCTGGGTGTTGCTCTGGCTGAACTCGCCATCGGTCCTGACCCCTGCACAGGCGCGCGGATCGGCGACGGCGCCGCCGCGGTAGGCGTTGCAGGGATCAACGTAGGTGCTGGCCGAAGGCGTGGTGGGTGCATACAGGTCGCCGATGGTTGGCGCACGGAACACATCCGCATAGGTAGCGCGTACCAGCAGGTCGGCGAAGGGCTTCCATTCCAGGCCGATCTTGGAGTTGGTGGTGCCGCCGAAGTTCGAATAGTCCGAATAGCGCGTGCCCAGTGTCACTGCCAGCTTCTGTGCGAAAGGAGCGTCGGCAAGCAACGGGATCAGGGCTTCTGCATAGATCTCGTTGACGTCGAACTTGCCGCTGAGGTCGCCGAAGGTGCAGGCCTCCTGGGTGATCAGGCAGACCGTCTCACCCGGCGGAATGATGGTCAGGAAATCGCTGCTGGAGTCAGCTGATTCTTCGCGGCGCTCCACACCCACCGCCAGCGACACGGCACCGGCCGGTGCCTGGAAAAGGTCACCGGTGATGTTTGCGTTGTAGACGGTCAGCTCGTTCTCGTTGCTGCTGTGGATGGTTGGATTGATCAGCTCCAACGCCGCGAGCTGGGCGCGGCCGGCATCGGTGTTGGGGTCCGGGGCCGGGCCCAGGAAATTGACCGGCAGGCAGCCGGCAATGGCGCTGGAGGCATCACCGGGGGTACGCACGCAGATCGGGTTGCCGCTGTCCGGGTCCAGCATCGACGGCCCCAGTGCGTCGGTCAGACCCGGGCTGTACAGATAACCACGCACGGTGGCGGTCTGCGGGGTGCGGCCATGGGCGTAGGACGCATCCCAAGTCCAGCTGGTGTCGGCAAAGGCCCCGCGCAGGCCCGCACTGACCTGGTAGGTTTCGGTGACGTAGCGGGTGGTGCGGGTGGGGATGAAGTCGCGAAGACGCAGGCGGGCATCGGTGATATCCACGCCAAAGGGGTTGTACATGCTGTCGGCACTGATCGGTACCGCATCCACCGTCGGCCGGCCGTCGAACGGCAGCGGGGCGACGAAGAACGAGGATTCGGTGCGCAGCCAGGAACCGAGCAGGAAGGCTTCGACGTTGTCACTGAGCTGGTAGTTGCCGCTGAGGAACAGCGATGTGCGCTCCTGCGGCGTGAGGTTGAGGTTGCCGTCGGCCTGGAAGTTGTAGACGTCGTTGAGGTTGTCGAAGCAACGGAAGTCCGACTGCGAGCTGCCCGGACGCCCGTCGATGCGGGTCAGGGTGATGTTGTCCGGCGCCGTTGGATCGGTCGGCGGCGGCGCGCAGTTCGGGTCGCTCAGGTCGACACCGGTGATCGACGCACGCGGTACCACGTAGCGGCCGGTGAGAATACGGCTGGTGCCGCCTATGCCACGCTCACCGGCATACAGCTGGTAGGGCTGGCTGGAATAGCTGCGGTCGGCGGCGCTGACCTGGTCTTCCTTGTCATAACTGGCGCCCAGCATTAACCGGCCTTTCTCGCCGATCATGCCGAATGTGGCGTCCAGCCGGCGGGTACTTGCGTCGCCACGTGACGAGGTACCGAAGTAGGCGCTGGCCTCGACGCCCTCGAAATCCTTGCGCAGGATGAAGTTGACCACGCCACCGATGGCGTCGGAACCATAGATGGCCGAGGCGCCATCCTTCAGGATCTCGACGCGTTCGATCAGGGCCATGGGGATGGAGTTGATGTCCACCGCCCCGTTGGCGTTGGAAATCGTGCCAATCCAGCGCTTGCCGTCCACCAGCACCAGCGATCGGTTGACGCCCAGGCCGCGCAGATCGACGGTGGCCGCGCCAGCACCGCCGCCGTTGTTGACCTGCGGGTTGGTGGCGGCGCCGGCGATGGCGGGGCTGCGCTGCAGGAACTCACCGACGGTAGCCGCGCCGGAGTTCTGGATGCTCTGGCGGTCAATCGTGAAAACCGGGCTGGAGGTTTCCAGATCGGCACGCTTGATGCGTGAGCCGGTGACCTCGATGCGGTCAAGGTTGGTGGCGTCGGGCTTTGCCTGTGCCTGTTGTGCCGAGGCAGCGAGGGGCATGCCCACCGCTGCCAACGTCGAAAACGGAAGCAGCGCCAGCTGGATGGCGCGGCTGAGAGGTTGTTTGATCACGTGGACTCCACTGGGTGGCGTGGGGGAGTCCAGAAATTACGAATGTTTAACCTTTCGATATGTGCGGAAGTGGCACAGCCGCTTGTGCGCAAACCTGCTTTTGGCGCTGCCGGGGAAAGTCCCGGACGCGCTGCCCGTCAGCGTGCCGCGCGCCACGCCACCAGCAGCGCGATGACCAGCCACACCGCTTCGGCCAGACCGTTGGCCAGCGACAACAAGGTCCATGCCAGGTAAGGCCCCATGCGCAGCGCCGACTCCCAGGGGGCCAGCCCCATCGGGCCACCAATGTAGGTGGCAGCGATGCCCCAGTTGGCGGCAGCGGTGATCACCAGCGTGGCCAGCACGGTCACGATGACGCGCGCCCGGCCCGCCGGGAAGGCACCCAGGCGGAGCATCCAGGCCGCTTCCAGTGCGGTGACCACGGCCATCCAGCCGGCCTGGGTGCCGGTGGTGAGGGCTGCGAACAGCCAGGCGACGGTGACGGTGACGCTTCCCAGCAGCAACAACACGAGCCAAAGCCAGGGGCGGGAGCGGCTGGCTGGCGAAGAAACAGGCGACATGGGTATTCCCGAACAGATTCCGCAGCATAGCGTTTCAGCGGCGAGTGCGCTCAGTCGGATAAAATGGCCCCATTGCGGGTAGCCACCGCGTCCCCATATCGATCCACATGTATTCCCGTAGCAGCGAACCAGTTCATTTTGAGCGTGATTGCCCGGCCGTGATGGTGCCGCAGGGCGACAGCGTGACCTTGCCGGCCGGCAGTTATGGCTATATCACCCAGGCTCTGGGGGGCAGCTATACGGTATTTGTCGAAGGCAACCTGTTCCGTATTGCCGGCAAGGACGGCGATGCCATCGGCAAGGAGCCGCCGCCGGGCCTGGAACTGCCCGAGAATGCCGGTGACGAAGACGTGGAAAAGCTGGTGTGGGAGCAGCTGCGCACCTGTTTTGACCCCGAAATCCCATTCAACATCGTCGATCTTGGGCTTATCTACGAAGTGGATATCAAGCACCTGGACGATGGCCAGCGCGAGGTTGATGTCAAGATGACCCTGACCGCACCCGGTTGCGGCATGGGCGAGATCCTGGTGGATGACGTGCGCAGCAAGCTGGAGATGATTCCGACGGTGGCCCAGGCCGACGTCGATCTGGTGTTCGACCCGCCATGGGGTCGTCACATGATGTCCGAGGCGGCGCGCCTGGAAACTGGCATGCTGTAAGGCCGCACCGGCGAGGCCGGTGACGGTTTGTGTTGCACCCCCGGTGCCGCCGTGGTGCCGGGGCTGTCCCATCCCGCAATCTGGAAGGAATTATCCGGTGTCCCAGTCTTCCCTGAGCTTCGATGTCACCCGTTCGGACCACCCGCGCAGCGCCGAGGAGCGCGCCAAGATCCTGGAAAAGCCGGGTTTTGGTGTGTATTTCACCGACCACATGGTGGCCGTACGCTGGGACAAGGACGCCGGTTGGCACGATGCGGCAGTAACGCCGTATGGCCCGATCTCGCTGGACCCGGCCGCCGCCGTGCTGCATTACGGCCAGGAGATCTTCGAGGGGATCAAGGCCTACCGCCACGCGGATGGCTCGGTCTGGACCTTCCGCCCGGAAGCCAATGCCGCCCGCCTGCAACGTTCGGCGCGCCGCCTGGTGCTGCCGGAGCTGCCTGCCGATATCTTCGTCGAGTCGCTGAAGCAGTTGGTGGCGCTGGACAAGGACTGGGTGTCCGATGCTGATGAAGCCAGCCTGTACTTCCGCCCCTTCATGATTGGTGACGAGGCGTTCCTGGGTGTGCGCGGCGCGCACAAGGCCACCTATTACGTCATTGCCAGCCCGGCCGGTCCATACTTCGCCAAGGGCGTGGCGCCGGTGGCGATCTGGTTGTCCACCGATTTCGCGCGCGCTGCCAAGGGCGGTACCGGTGCTGCCAAGTGCGGTGGCAACTATGCTGCCTCGCTGCTGCCGCAGCAGCAGGCGCAGGCGCAGGGCTGCTCGCAGGTGTTGTTCCTCGATCCGATCGAGGGCAAGTACCTGGAAGAACTGGGCGGCATGAATGTGTTCCTGGTCTACGGCAAGGAAAACAAGCTGGTCACCCCGGCCCTGTCGGGCAGCATCCTGGAAGGCATCACCCGCGAGTCGCTACTGCAGCTGGCCCGCGACCGCGGCATGACCGTGGAAGAGCGCAAGGTCACCATCGACGAGTGGAAGCAGGGCGTGGCGTCGGGCGAGATCACCGAAGTGTTCGCCTGCGGTACCGCCGCGGTGATCACCCCGATCGGCCAGCTCAAGGGCGAGGGTTTCTCGGTGGGCGACATCAACGCGCCGGCCGGTGAAGTGACCATGTCGCTGCGCAAGGAGCTGACCGATATCCAGTACGGCCGTCAGCCGGACCGTCACGGTTGGCTGGTGCGTCTGGACGCCTGAGCCTGCTGAACGGGCATGACCCGAAGACCGCTGCGGCAGCTGCCGCAGCGGTCTTTTTTTTGTCCGCGAAGTCATTTGCGGGACATCTGCTGCCGTACGGAAGCCTGCCGCAGTCGTATTGATCACCTAATTGTCTTTACAAATCATTCACTTGCGTAAACGTGATCCGCGCGACAGTTTCGTCTGTAACCCACTTGTAATGGGTTCAGCCGCCATTTACTGTCCGCCAACGGATCGGTAACAGGGGACTGGTTCGGGTAGTTCTACCCGGGCAGCAACCTCTTCCCGTACTGGCAGGGCCCGGGCAGGACTGGCGCCGCGCAAGCGGCTTCCTCTCAATGTAGAAGGGCTCATCAATGTCATCCAAATCGCGCCGTACGCTGGTCCGTGGGTTGGTGGTTGTTGGCACCGCCTCGTTGTCCTCCCTGTTGCTGTGTGCCCCCGTGTGGGCGGGTGAAGTGCATCTGGCCGGGCTGAACTCGGCCCCGACGCACCAGCGCTTCATCGTCAAGTACCGTCAGGACAGCCGTCAGGCTGCCGGTGAGACGGCCCTGCGGCAGACCCTGAGTTCGGCAGCGCGCGCGCTGCCCAGCCGCGCCGGCAAGAGTGTGGGCGTGCAGCACATGCGCCGCCTGGCGGTGGGCGCGGACGTGGTCCGTGCCGACGCCAGGCTGGACCGTGCCGAGGCTGAAACCCTCATGCGCAAGCTGGCCGCCGATCCCAACGTGGAATACGTGGAGGTCGATCGCCTCAACACCATCAGCCTGACCCCCAATGACACCCGCTACAGCGAGCAATGGGGCTATTCGGGCACCTATGGCATCAAGGCGCCGCAGGCCTGGGACAACGCGACCGGCACCGGCGTGGTGGTCGCGGTGCTGGATACAGGCATCACCAGCCACAGTGACCTCAATGCCAACGTGCTGCCCGGCTACGACTTCATTGCCGACACCTCGGTGTCCAACGATGGAGATGGCCGCGATGCCGACCCCAGCGACCCCGGCGACTGGGTGACCGCCAACCAGTGCGGTGGCAGCCATCCGGCGCAGAACTCCAGTTGGCATGGCACCCATGTGGCCGGCACCATCGCCGCGGTGACCAACAACGCCAAGGGCGTGGCCGGCACGGCGTTCAACGCGCGGATCCTGCCGGTGCGCGTGCTGGGTACCTGCGGTGGTTATGACTCGGACATCGCCGACGCGATTGTCTGGGCTTCTGGCGGCACGGTCAGTGGTGTACCTGCCAACCCCAACCCGGCCGAAGTGATCAACCTCAGCCTTGGCGGCTCCGGCAGTTGCGGCACCACTACCCAGAACGCGATCAATGCAGCGGTGGGCCGTGGCACCACCCTGGTGATCGCGGCCGGCAACAGCAACGTCAACGTCTCCACCGCGTCGCCGGCCAACTGCAACAACGTGATTGCGGTGGGCGCCAATGACAGTGCCGGCAAGCGCTCGATCTGGAGCAGCAGCCAGCAATCCAATTTCGGCACCCTGGTGGATGTCGCAGGGCCGGGCAGCAACATCCTGTCCACGCTCAACAGTGGCACCAAGGGGCCGTCCGCCGAGAGCTATGCTTCCTACGGCGGCACCTCGATGGCTACGCCGCATGTGGCAGGTGTGGTGGCGCTGGTGCAATCGGTGTCCAACCCGATCAAGACGCCCGCGCAGGTGGAGGCCTTGCTCAAGAGCACGGTGACGCCGTTCCCGGCAACGCCGGACAAGGCCATCGGCGCCGGTATCGTCAACGCGCAGGCGGCGGTGGCGGCAGCGATGGGCGGCACCAACCCGCCGGACCCGGGCACGGGTGGCTCGGTCCTGAACAATGGCGTGCCACTCACCGGCCTGTCGGGTGCTGCCGGCAGCAGCACCTATTACACGGTGCAGGTGCCGGCCGGTGCCACCAATCTGGTGATTGCCAGCTCCGGCGGCAGCGGCGATGCCGACCTGTATGTGCGCGCCGGCAGCCAGCCGACCAGCTCCGCCTACGATTGCCGCCCTTACAAGAGCGGCAACGCGGAAAGCTGCAGCTTCGCCACCCCGGTGGCGGGCACCTACCACGTCATGCTGTCTGCCTACTCGGCTTATTCCGGGCTGAGCCTGCAAGCCAGCTGGGGCACCGGCAGCAGCGGTGGCGGCAGCCAGACCTACAGCAATGCCACGGCGGTCAACATCATCGACAACGCCACGGTGGAAAGTGCCATCAGCGTCTCCGGCCGCAGTGGCAACGCAGCTGCGGCCACGCCGGTCGCCGTCGACATCAGCCACACCTGGAAGGGTGACCTGAAGGTGGACCTGGTGGCACCGGATGGCAGTGTCTATGTGCTCAGCAACTATGCCGGCGGCAGCGCCGACAACATCAAGCAGACTTTCACCGTGAACCTGTCCAGCGAAGCACTCAACGGCAGCTGGAAGCTGCGGGTCAACGACAAGGCCAGTGGCGACACCGGCAAGATCAACAGCTGGTCGATCACGTTCTAAGCAGCGCACAAGCGAAGTCGTCATCCACAACGGCCTCCGGTTCCGCACCGGAGGCCGTTTCACATTGTGCGTAGCGATGCGCGGCAAAAGCAGCCCGTAGTGTCGAGCCATGCTCGGCAAGACCTTCCCGAAGCCAGAAATCCCCGCACCACCCCAAGGAAATCACCACCCAATCCGCACGCCACCCCGACCATCAAAGGCGCTGGCAGCAACACCAACCCGCGTTCAAAAACCGATAACAGCAGCCGCATGACCGCCGTAGCGTAGAGCCACAGACCGTAAGCATGCGGAAACAAGCAGCTACCCGGTCCGGCAGGCAAGCCACGACGCGCTCGCTACACCGGCAATGCAAAGAGCGCACAGGCCACGTTCCCACTACGCGCAAGGCCAGAACCATGACCTCAATTCAATCCCAGCCCATGCCGCGCCGCTCCAGCCTTCTGGCGGGTGCAGCGTCTTTGGCAATTCTGCTTGTGGCGGTGCCGGCGCATGCCGCAGACGTGCACCTGGCCGGCCTGGAACAAGCCGCCAGCCATCAGCGCTTCATTGTCAGATACCGGCAGCTCGGCGATGCCGAGGAAACAGGCGCCGGGTTGCGCAGAACCCTCGCCAGCGCCGCTGCTTCACTCCCGGCAGGTGGCAGGCTGGCTGCGACCGCAACGGTGCAACGGCTCGCCATCGGTGCGGAGCTGCTGCGTTTGAGCTCGCCGCTGGGTCGCATGGACAGTGAGCGGATGATGCGCAGATTGGCGATGGACCCGGCTATCGACTATGTGGAAGTGGATCGCCGCTTCACACTTCATGCAATTCCTGACGACCCACGCTTCACCGACCAATGGGCGTACACCGGCAACTACGGCATACGCGCCGCGCAGGCCTGGGATCATGCCGACGGTGCCGGGGTCGTGGTGGCGGTACTGGATACCGGGGTTGCCGCGCACAGTGACCTGGATGCCAATCTGTTGCCCGGCCATGATTTCATCAGTGACCCGGCCATGGCCAATGATGGCGATGGCCGTGATGGCGATGCCCGTGATCCCGGGGACTGGGTGGCCGCGAACCAATGCAGCGGCAGCCATGCCGCACAGGCCTCCAGTTGGCATGGCACGCACGTGGCAGGCACAGTGGCAGCGGTGAGCAACAATGCGCGCGGGGTTGCGGGCACGGCGCCGGCGGCACGTGTCGTGCCGGTACGGGTGCTGGGCCGCTGCGGTGGCTACCTGTCGGATATCACCGATGCGATTGTCTGGGCTGCAGGGGGCGTGGTCACCGAGGCGCCGGTCAACCCGCATCCGGCCGAGGTCATCAATCTCAGTCTTGGCGGCCCAGGCGCATGCGGACCTACTTTCCAGGAGGCGATCAACAGCGCCGTGGCCCGCGGCACCACGGTGGTAGTAGCTGCCGGCAATGACAACGTCAATGTCGCCAATGCAGCGCCGGCCAACTGTGCCAATGTGATTGCCGTCGGTGCCAGCGATAGTGCCGGCAAGCGCGCCATCTGGAGCAGCAGCCAGCAATCGAATTTTGGCCCGGCGGTGGATGTGGCCGCGCCCGGCAGCAACATCCTTTCCACCCTCAACAGCGGTCGCAAGGAGCCGTCCGTGGAAAGCTACGGCTACTACGGTGGCACGTCGATGGCAGCGCCGCATGTGGCAGGTGTGGTGGCGCTGGTACAGCAGGTGAGCGACACCGTGCTGACACCTGCACAGGTCAAGGCGCTGCTGAAGAACACTGCCACGGCTTTCCCTGCGGTGCCGGACAGGGAAATCGGCGTCGGCATCGTCAACGCACATGCCGCGGTGGCCATGGCGATGGGCGAGGCGCCGCCACCGGCGCCCGAGCCCGAACCGGATGCGGTGCTGACCAACGGGGTGGCCTTGACCGGGCTGGCGGGCAGCAAGGGGCGCAACCGCTATTACACGGTGCAGCTGCCAAACGGTGCCTCCAACCTGCTGATCAGCATCAGCGGCGGCAGTGGTGATGCGGATCTTTACGTACGCGCGGGCACCCGGCCCACCAGCAGCGCGTTTGACTGCCGTCCCTTCCGGGGTGGCAACGGTGAGAGCTGCAGTTTCCCGACGCCTGTTCCGGGCCTGTACCACGTGATGCTCACCGCTTATGGGAGCTATGCAGGTCTCAGTCTGAAAGCCAGCTGGGGCCTGGTGCCAGCCCAGACCTATCGCAGCGGTGAAGGCGTGGATATTGCCGACAACGCCACGGTGGAGAGCAGGATCGAAGTGAGCGGGCGCAGCGCCAACGCACCTGCTGCTACCCCGGTGAACGTTGATATCAGCCATGGTTGGCGCGGGGACCTGAAGGTGGAGCTGGTGGCGCCCGATGGCAGCGCCTACCTGCTGAGCAACTATGAAGGCGGCAGCGCCGACGACATCAAGCAGACCTTCGAGGTGGATCTGTCCAGGGAGGCCTTGAATGGCAGCTGGACGCTGCGCGTGCACGACAAGGCCAGCGGCGACACCGGTCGGCTCAATGGCTGGTCGATAACATTCTGAGTGGCGTTGCGCTGCCGTGATGGTGGGCAGGCGAGGCGACGTTGGTCGCCGTTGAAACGGCGCTCAGTCTTCGCAGATATCGGCGCAGCTGGCCTGCAGGAAACGCAGCGCATCGGCGGGGGATAGATCCAGCAGCAGTCCGCGCTGGCCAGCATTGATGTACAGCGTGTCGTGCTGCTGTGCGCTGCTGGCGAATACCACCTTGGCCGGCCGTTGCTGTGCGAACGGACTGATGCCGCCGACCTTGTAACCGCTGCGCTTCTCGGCCTCGGCCACTTCCATCATCTGCCCGTGCTTGCCGCCACATTGGGCGGCAAGTTTTTTCAACGACAGACGCTGGTCGGACGGGATCACCGCGATCAACGGCTGCTTGTCGACCCAGGCCATCAGGGTCTTGAACATACGGGCCGGGGTGATACCCAGCGCCTGCGCGGCGGCCAGGCCCTTGCTGTCGACATCGGCCGAGTAGTCATAGGCATGCAGGCCATGGCTGATGCCTGCCTTGTCCAACGCAGCGGTGGCGCGGGTGCTTTTGGCCATTACACGGATTCGAAGCGATTGGCGTCCACGTTCTTGCGGACCTTTTCCGGGTTCCAGATGCGGCCGTTCATGGCGATATACACACCTTCCGGCAGCGACTGCACTGCGCCGATGGCACAACCGATGTTGAACTCGGCATCCGAGCCACGGAAGCGGGCCGGGCTGAGTGCGCCGGTCATCACGATGGTCTTGCCGGGGATGGTGGCCAGCACCTTGCCGGTGGCGACCATCGAGTCGGTGCCGTGGGTGACCAGCACGTGGCGGGTGGGCTGGGCGGCGATGGTGGCGCGGATCAGTTCGCGGTCGTCATCGGTGATATGCAGTGAATCCTTGCGCAGGATCGGAATGACGTTGAAGCGGAAGGTGACGCCCAACTCGCGCAGGATCATGCCGATCTGCGGGTCGCCGATCTGGTAGTCGGACTTGTCGTCGAAGTAGATCTTGTCGATGGTGCCACCGGTGGTGACGATCAGGAGTTCTTCCATCATTGCGGTAAATCCTTGCGGTGACTGCCAGCGGCCAGGGCCGCGATGCTGCGAATGATAATGCCGCAGGCAGCGCCGGACCACGCCCCCGGGTAGTGCCGAGCCCTGCTCGGCAGGGGGGCTCATGTAGTGCCGAGCCATGCTCGGCAGGAGGGCGCGTCTAGTGCCGAGCCATGCTCGGCAGGAGGGCGCGTCTAGTGCCGAGCCATGCTCGGCAAGGGGCCTCATGTAGTGCCGAGCCATGCTCGCCAGGAGCTGTGTCACCCGCGTAGCCGATTTTGATGAAACCGCAGGCTGGTGGGTGATCGGCTGGGTCAGTGGCTTCGAGGCTGATGCCGCTCCCACGCGCGCGCTGTGCTGGCTGTGCCATCGAACATGGGCAGGGGCCAACCTGTAACAGGCGGAGGGGATTGCAGGTAGCGCCCCTGCCGAGCATGGCTCGGCACTACCTGGTGGTTCTTTGGGGGTGGCTGGCCGATGTGGTCTGCCGCTCCCACGCGCGGGGGCTGAGCTGACGCTTCAACCGAGCATGGTCCGGGCTGCGGCGAGCGGGAGAGAGGATTGCGGGGAATGCCCCTGCCGAGCATGGCTCGGCACTACCTGACAGGGCGACAGGGTGCGGTGCGGATGGGGGGCGTTATCTGGCCTTCCTGGCGGCAAAGCGCGCGCGCATGCCCGGGATGCTGACCAAGGCGACGATCAGCAATGCCAGCACTATCCCGGTCCAGGCAAACAGCGCAGTCTCGCGGTGGGTCCAGGCGCTCATCACCCCATGGCTGAACCAGAACAGGGCCAACACGCCGGCCCAGAAGCGGGCCGCGCTGCGTTGTGCCAACACCCCGATCAGCAGCGCCAGCGGTGGGGCTACAAACACCAGCAGTACCGCCGTCAGATGGCGGTCGTGGCGGAACCACCAGGCGTACAACCCGGCCAGCAGTGCCAGGGCGATGGCCAGCACGACATCGCGGCCGCGCCCCGTCATGACGCCAGGCGCCTGGCCACGTCGGCAACGCGCCGCCCCAGTGCACGTGCCAAGTGGGCTTCGTCGTCGCTGGGTTGGGGGTCGTCCTGCGCACCGGCGACATGGCTGGCACCGTAGGGTGTGCCGCCACTGGTTGTATGGCTCAAGGCTGGCTCGGTGAAAGGAATGCCAACAATCAGGCAGCCGTGATGCAGCAGTGGCAGGTGCATGGACAGCAGGGTGGACTCCTGGCCGCCGTGCATGGACGCGGTGGACGTGAACACCGCTGCAGGCTTGCCCGCCAGTGTGCCGTTGACCCATTCAGCGCCCAACCCATCAAGGAAGTGCTTGACCGGTGCGGCCATGTTGCCGAAGCGGGTGGGGCTGCCCAGTACGATGCCATCGCACTCGGTCAGATCGGCGATTTCCACGTAGGGAGCGCCGTCTTCGGGCACCGGCGGAGCGCTGGTCTGGGTGACAGCGGCCACCGGCGGGACCGTGCGCAGGCGGGCGCTCATGCCCGGCACCTCGCCAATACCACGGGCGATCTGTCGTGCCAGCCGGGCCACCGAGCCGCCGCGGCTGTAGTAGAGCACCAGAATTTCCGCCATCGCACCTTTCACTCATTCACCAGAAGCGGCCAGTATCAACGATGCGGGCCACGCTTTGCATCGGGTACCCTTGGCCCATGGAGCCATTGGATTCGGTCAATCTCTGGATGGAGCGCCTGCGCGACCGGGCGCGGGTGACCACGTTCGCGCGTTTTCTGTGGAAGCGGTTCATCGACGACCGCCTGTTCCAGGCAGCCGGTTCCCTGGCCTACACCACGGTGTTCGCGCTGGTGCCGCTGGCCATCGTGGTGTTTGGCGTGTTGTCCGCCTTCCCCATGTTCGACCGCTGGAGCGAGGCGCTCAGCGATTATGTGTTTTCCAATTTCGTGCCCTCGGCGGCACGCGCGGCCGAGGGTTATCTCAAGCAGTTTTCGGCCAGTGCGGGGCAGCTGACGGCCGCTGGCTTCATTGCCCTGGTGGCGTCCCTGCTGATCACCCTCAATAGTGTCGAGCAGACCTTCAACCGCATCTGGCGGGTGGGCTCGGCACGGCCCAAACTGACGCGTTTCCTTGTGTACTGGACGGTGCTGACCCTGGGCGCGATGCTCGCTGCAGCCTCGTTGGCGGTCTCGGCAAAAGTGCTGTCCCTGCCCCTGTTCGGCACCACGGAAGGGCGCTGGCTGGCGGAGATCGGGTTGCGGCTGACGCCGGTATTGATCGAGTTCGTCTGCGTCATGCTGATTTTCCGGGTGGTGCCGCATCACGTGGTGAAGTGGCGTCACGCCGTGCCGGGTGCACTGCTGTCGGTGGTGTTGCTGGAGCTGGTGAAGTGGGGCATGGGCCTTTACCTGGGCAGTTTCCAGTCCTACCAGAAGCTGTATGGCACGGTCGCGTTCGTGCCGATCCTGCTGTTGTGGATCTACCTGAGCTGGGTGGCGGTGTTGCTGGGTGCCTCGCTGGCGTCCTCGATCGCCGCGTTCCGTTACCAGCCGTTGGCATTGCGGCTGCCGCAGGGGTGCGAACTGTATGGCCTGTTGCGGCTGATTGGCCGCTTTCGCGAAGCGCGGGTGTCGGGGCAGAGCCTGGATGAAGAGCGGATCCTGCAGCTGGAACCCATGCTGACCGATTCGCTGCTGCAGCAACTGCTGGAAATAATGGAGCAGATCAACCTGCTGCGGCGCGACGAGCAAGGGGGCTGGCTGTTGTCGCGTGATCTGGACGGCGTCAGCCTGGATGAGCTCTACGTCAGTTCGCAGCTGCGTATCCCGGTGGCCGAGCAATACCTGCCGCTGCGCGATGACAGCCTGGGGCAGGCCGCGTGCCGGGCCCTGGACGAACTGCGCATGCCGCTGCGCGAACTGCTCAAGCGCCGTGTCGAAGATATCTATGCATCAACTGGAGAGACCTGATGACTTCCAAGCTGCTCCCGCTGGCATTGCTGGCCCTGGCCCTGGCTGCGTGCAAAGCCCAGGCGCCAGCCCCGGCGGCGGCCCCCGCCGAGCCGCCGGCTGCAACTGCAGCGCCTGTGGAGGGTGCGCAGGCTGTCGTGCAACAGACCGCCGAGCAGCCGCAGCTGCAGCTCCCCACGGTGGATGGCAAGACCTACTCGCTTGCCGACCATCGTGGGCAGTGGGTGGTGGTGAACTTCTGGGCAACCTGGTGTGCGCCCTGCCTGCAGGAGATGCCCGAGTTGTCGGCCCTGCATGTGATGCGCGGCAATGTCGAAGTGGTTGGCCTGGCGTATGAGGACATCGAGGTGGCCGACATGCAGGCCTTCCTGAAGGAGCATCCGGTTGCCTATCCGATCGCCATCCTCGACACCTACAACCCGCCCAAGGACTTTGCCACCCCGCGAGGCCTGCCGATGACCTACCTGATTGCGCCGGACGGCAAGGTGGCCAAGCAGTTCCTGGGGCCGGTCAATGCGCAGGAGATAGAACAGGCGATCGTGGCTGCAGGTGGCAAGGCGGCGTGACCCGAGCAGGGGCGGGCGCCGGTTTCCTCGTTCGTCCCCTCCGGTCCGCACTGTCAGGCCAAGGAGGCAGGGGCAGGTATTCTGCCCCCTTGTTGACAGCCAGCTTCGCGACTTGCGCCGCTCCTGCAGGTGCGGCGGGGCGGCCTGAGCCCCTTTCCATACCGTAGAAAGGGGCTGGCTGGGGACAGGCTTGGGGTCGTTGGGTTGAACGCCGGATTCCCCGCTTACGCTGCTCCGGCGGTATTGGCCTTCGCTGCTTCTTCATCCATCGCGAACGACGGAATCGGCTTCACCACCCCGAACTTCTCTTTCTTCGGCTTGCCCGGCAGGGGCGGCAGTTCGATCAGCGCATCGTCGATGTGGGTATCTGGCAGGCGATCGAGCAGGTCACGGATCAGGCTCAGGCGGCCCAGCTTCTGGTCGTTGAAGTCCACCAGCGTCCACGGCGCATGGCTGCTGTGGGTGGCCTCAAGCATGGCTTCGCGGGCCTTGCCATAGTCGGCGTAGGCCTGGCGCGATTTCAGATCCACCGGTGACAGCTTCCAGCCCTTGAGTGGATCGTCGCGGCGCTCGGCAAAGCGCTTTTCCTGCTGGTCCTGGTCCACGCACAGCCAGTACTTGAACAGCAGGATGCCATCGTCCACCAGCAGTTTTTCGAATACCGGCGCCTGTTTCAGGAATGCCTTGTACTGCGCGTCGCTGCAGTACCCCATCACTTTTTCCACCCCGGCACGGTTGTACCAGCTGCGGTCCATCAGCACGATCTCACCGGCGGCTGGCAGGTGCGCGACGTGGCGTTGGAAATACCATTGGCTGTCTTCGCGCTCGTTGGGTTTGGGCAAGGCGACCACCCGGCATTGACGTGGGTTCAGGTGCTTGGCGATGTCCTGGATCACGCCCCCCCTTGCCGGCGGTGTCGCGGCCCTCGAACAGCGCCAGCACCCGCTGGCCGGTGTGCTGGGCCCAGCGTGCCATGTTGGCCAGTTCCAGCTGCATCGGTTCCAGCAGCTGTTCGTACTCCTTGCGTTTGAGCTTGCCCATGGTCACTCCCGGTAGGAATGCCGAGGGTAACGCAGGCGTGTGTCAGCCAGCGTCTATACCCCGCCAGCCGTGCCGGCCTGCCAATTGCTGGGCCATCGCACTGAAATCGGCGGCAAAACCCTGCATGTCGAACAGGTCGCGGTCATTGCGGGCCTGTCGCAGGCGTGTACGCAGCGCCTGCAGGGCGCCCGGATCATTGCCCAGGGCAATGGCGCGGGCGACGAAGCTGGCATCGTCGGCCATGTTCATCTCGTCCAGGCCCAGGTGGTGGTTGAGGCTGCCGGCCACGCGTGCGGCGAAGGTCTGGCCCGGGGTTGTGAGTACCGGACAGCCTGCCCACAGGGCGTCGGATGCCGTTGTGTGGGCGTTGTAGGGGTGGGTATCCAGGAACAGGTCGGCAAGTTGATAGCGGGCGAGGTACTGGGGATGGGGCAGCTTGGCCATGAACACCAGCCGCTGCGGATCCACCTGTTGTTGTCTTGCGACCTCCCGCAGGCGCTGGTCGGCCTGGCCCGGCCCGGACAGCAGCCACAGCACGCTGCCCGGCACGCCCTGCAGCACCTGCAGCAGTCGGTGCATGCTGCGTGGGTTGAGCTTGTAGCTGTTGTTGAAGCAGCAGAACACCACGCCCTGTTCGGGTAGGCCGCAGGCCCTGCGCGTAGGCGGTGCTTCCAACTGGCGCGTGTTGTCGGACGGCTGGAAGGCGCGTGGCAGGCGCAGCACCTGCTCGCTGAAGGCAGGCTCCAGCGCCGGTGGCAGCACGAAGGCGTCGGCCAGCACATGATCGATCCACGGCGCACCCGAGGTGCCAGGATAGGCCAGCCAGTTGAGCTGCAGCGGGGCCGGGCGCATGGCCAGCACCTCCGGTGTGCCGCCGCCGCCCCAGCCGCGCAGGTCGAACAGCAGGTCGATGCCGGTTTCGCGGATGTGCTGTGCGATGCGTGCATGGGCTTGCCCGCTGACATCGTGCAGCGCACTGGCCGCGGCATGCAGGCGTGCGCGGAGGGCGCTGCCATCGTCGCCATTCAAGGCAAACAGATGCACCTGCAGCTGCGGGTGCGCACGCAGCTGCTCGAACAGGGCCACGGTGAGCAAGCCGGTGGGGTGGGCGCCAAAACCGTTGGAGAGGAAGCCAATCCGCAGCGGGCCGTGGTGGCGCACGCGGGCCGGTGGCAGTCGGGGGACGGAATGGGCGACGACGTTGGCCCGTTGGCGTGCACAGGCCAACTGTTCGCCGGCACTGGCCTCCTCGCTGAGAAAGGCGAACGGTTCCACTGCCGGGTTGCCCTGCGCCACCGCGTGGCGCACCTGTTGCGACAAGACATCGAGGTCGCGCCAGTCGCACAGCCGACGTTGCCAGTTCAGGCGCTGTGCGGCCATATAGGCCTCGCCCGGTGCCAGCGCATGGGCGCGGCGATAGGCGTCGGCGGCGGCTTCGGGTTGATGCGCGTCTTCCAGTACATGCGCCAGCCACACCGCCATGCCGGGATGCTGCGGGGCCAATTGGCAGGCGCGTTGCAGCAGGTTGGCGGCGGCATCATGGCGGCCCTGCATCCAGCGCGCACGGCCCAGCCGGGCCAGCGCTTCGGGATGTTCGGGGCGCAGTTGCAAGGCACGTAGTGCGGCGGCCTCGCCCGCGCCGATGTCGCCCATGCCGAGTTCCGCGTCGGCCAGCATCACCCAGGCGATGAAGTCAGCGGGTTGCCGGGTGACGGCATGGCGGAGCTGGTCGCGTTCGTTGGTCATGATCTGGCTTTGCTTTGTTGCTCTGCTCCCGCCCTTGCGCCTAGCGCAGGGGAGGGTTGGGGAGGGGTTTTTGATTTTGCTCTGCGTTGCAGGCAATGGCCAAATCCACCGACGACAGCCCGCTCCGGATGCAAGGCCAAAGCTACCCCACCCCAGCCCTCCCCGATGCTGCGCACAAGGGAGGGGGCAGCGCCTGCGCTATGTGCAGGGTCGAGAGTCGAGCCTCAGGTCCCTTCTGCCAGGCGTGCCAGTTCGTCCACCTGGTGCTCGTGCTGCAGGCGTGCGATCAGATCGTCCAGGGCGCCTTCGATGATGTTGGGCAGGTCGTACAGGGTCAGGCCTTCGACGCGGTGGTCGGTGATGCGGCCCTGCGGGAAGTTGTAGGTGCGGATGCGCTGGCTGCGGTCGCCGCTGCCTACCTGCAGGCGGCGCGATTCGGCCTGGGCGGCGGCCTGCTTGCTGCGTTCGGCATCCAGCAGCTGCGCTTTCAGGCGCTTCATCGCCTTGTCGCGGTTGGCGTGCTGGCTGCGCTCGGTCTGGCACTCCACCACCACGCCGCTGGGCACGTGGGTGATGCGGATCGCCGATTCGGTCTTGTTGACGTGCTGGCCGCCAGCACCGGAGGAGCGGAAGGTATCCACCTTCAGGTCGGCCGGGTTGATGGCGATGTCCTCGACATCATCGGCCTCGGGAATGATTGCCACGGTAGCGGCCGAGGTGTGGATGCGGCCCTGTGATTCGGTGGCCGGCACGCGTTGCACGCGGTGCGTACCGGACTCGAACTTGAGCCGCGAATACGCGCCACGGCCCACCACGCGCGCTACCACTTCCTTGTAGCCGCCGTGCTCACCGGGGCTGTCGGATTCGATCTCCACCTTCCAGCCCTGGCGCTCGGCATAGCGGGCGTACATGCGGAACAGGTCGCCGGCAAAGATGGCCGCTTCATCGCCGCCGGTACCGGCGCGCACTTCCAGAAACAGGTTGCCTTCGTCGCGCGGATCGCGCGGCACCAGCAGCAGGGCCAGTTCCTCATCCAGTGCCTGCAGGCGCTGCTGGGCGGCGCTGATTTCTTCCTCGGCCAGTTCGCGCAGCTCGGGATCGGCGCGCATGGCTTCGGCCGAGGCAAGGTCGGCCTTGGCGCGGGCCTCTTCGGCCAGCGCCGTGGCGATGGGTTCCAGTTGTGCGAACTCGCGGGAGAAATTGCGGAAGCGCTCGTTGTCGGCGACCACGTCCGGGTCGGAAAGCAGGCGTTCCAGTTCTTCACGGCGCTCGGCCAGTGCCAGCAGCTTACGGCGCAGGGTCGGCGTCATCGGTCCTCGCAACAGGGTGGTGATACCCGGGAACCGCCGGGAACAGGCGCTCGGCGGCGCGGGTGATGGCAGTATCGCCTTCCAGCGCGGCCTGGCGAAGGGCGGCGGTGGGCGGGTGCAGCAGGCGATTGGTCAGGCCATGCGCCAAGTGTTCCAGCACTTCGTCGGCGGGTTTGCCATGGGCCAACTGCTGGCGTGCCTTGGCCAGCAGTTCGGCGCGGGTGGCCTCGCCAAAGGCGCGCAGCTGGCGCATCGGCGCCTGCAGTTGGCTGGCACGCAGGTTTTCCTGGTAGCGGGTGACCTGCAGGTTGATGATGGCCTCGGCCTCGGCAGCGGCCTCGCGGCGGCTGCGGCGGTTCTCTTCCACCGCCCGTTCCATGTCGTCCACGGTATACAGGTAGGCGTCGCCGAGCTTGCCGACCGCAGCGTCGATGTCACGCGGAACCGCCAGGTCGAACAACAGCATGGGTTTGTGCCTGCGGTTGCGCAGGGCATCGGCGACATGCCGCTGCAGGATCACCGGCTCGCGTGCGGCGGTGGCCGAGAACACCACGTCGGCTTCGCCCAGGTGGCGCTCCAGTTCGGCCAGTGGCAGCGCGACGCCGCCATGGCGGCTGGCCAGGTCCTGGGCGTGGGCAAGGGTGCGGTTGGCAATCAGCAGGCGTTTCACCTTGGCATCGCTCAGGTGCTTGGCCACCAGCTCGATGGTTTCGCCAGCGCCGACCAGCAGCACGGTGGAGTCTTCCAGCCGCGCAAACGAATCCTGCGCCACGCGTACCGCAGTGGAGGCCACCGACACCGGGTTGGCGCCCACGCGGGTGTCGGTGCGCGCACGCTTGGCCACTGAGAACGTCTGCTGGAACAGGCGGTCCAACTGCTGGCCGATGGCGCCGCGGTCGTGGGCCAGGGCCCAGGCATCCTTCACCTGGCCCAGGATCTGCGGTTCGCCCAGCACCATCGAGTCCAGGCCGGTGGCGACACGGAACAGGTGGCGTACGGCGTCGTCGTCGGCATGCTGGTACAGGTAGCCATCCAGCTTGCCGGCGTGATCTTCCAGCCAGCGGGTCAGGGCGCTGCCATCCTCGGCCACCGCGTACAACTCGGTGCGGTTGCAGGTGGACAGCAACACGGCTTCGGCCAGCTGCGGCGACTGCCGCAACGATTCCATCGCGCGCGGCAGGGCGTCGCCGCCGAAGGCAGCGCGCTCGCGCAGTTCCACTGGCGCGGTCTGGTGGTTGAGTCCAAGCACCCAAAGGGTCATCTGTTCAGTTGCTTGCGATAAGCTGCTGGCTGTTGAAGGCCGCCATTTTACGGCCCGGTTGCGCCAGATGCCCGTATTCCATCGCATATGCACCGTTCTGTTGCTTTCCCTGCCGGTTTTCCCGGCGTTGGCGGCACCGGCAAAACCCGAAAAACCCGCGGAAGTGGCTGTGGTAGCCACCCCCGCGCCACCGCTGGAACCCATGCTGGCCGGCGAATTTTCCTTGCAGGCCGGCAAGTTGCCAGATGCCGCGCGCTGGTACCTGCAGGCCGCGCAGCAGGCGCAGGGCGACGTGGGGCTGGCTGAACGGGCCACCCGCATTGCCATGATTGCCGGTGACGATGCCCGCGCCAATGAAGCCTTGGCACTTTGGGCGCAGCGTGACCCGGGGGCGGTGGCGGTACGTGCCACCCGTGCGTCGCTGGCGATGCGCAAGGGGGACGCGCGGCAGGCCCGCAGGGAACTGCTGGCGGTGCTGCGGGCCCCCGAACCCTTGGCCTGGCGCTACGCCGTGCTGGCCCTGGCGACCGGCGGCCGTGATCCGGCGGTGCCGGCGCAGGTGCTGGGGGAGCTGGTGGATGCCAATGCCATCCCCGAGACGCTGGATGCCTGGCAGGAGTTCGGTCGGCTGGCGCTGCGCATGGACCGCCCGGAACTGGCCCAGCGCATGGTGGCCGAGGTGGTCCGGCGCTTCCCGGAAGAGCCGCGGGTAGTGCTGCTGCACGCCACCCAGCTCAACCAGGCGGGCAAGAAGGACGAGGCGCTGGCCTTGCTGAAGGGCATCGAGGGCAAGGCCGCGGCTGATGAAGAGCTGCGCAATGCGCTGGCGTTCGCCTATGACGCGCTGGGTGCGCCCGAACCGGCCGAACGGGTGCTGGCGCAGGGGCCGCAGAACCTGCAGACCTGGGGCATGCGTGCCTCGCTGCTGGCCAAGCAGAAGGACGATGCCGCGCTGCTGGCGCTGTACCAGGACATCTCGGCCAAGGCCAGCAAGCCCGACCCCGAGCAGCGTCTGCTGCTGGGCAAGATTGCCGAATACCTCAAACGCTACCAGGAGGCCGTGGACTGGTACCACGGTGTCCCCGGTGGCGAGCAGCGCGGCGAAGCGCGCCTGCGCGCGGTCAACGCCCTGCACCTGATGGGCGACAAGCAGCGCGCCAATGCCGAGGTTCATGCGGTGCAGGCCGATGCCGCGCTGGACGACGATGTGCGCCGTGATGCCTACCTGCTGGAGGCCGAGCTGCAGCAGCGCGATGGCAGCAAGGCCGAGATGGATGTGCTTACCCGCGGCCTGGCGGCGTTCCCGGACGACGGAGCGCTGCTGTATGCGCGCGCCCTGGCCTGGGAGCGCAACGACGACGTGCCGCGTGCCGAGGCCGATCTGCGCAAGATCCTGGTTGCCGAGCCCGAGAACGTGGCCGCCCTCAATGCGCTGGGTTACACCCTGGCCGACCGCACCCAGCGTTACCAGGAGGCGCTGGAACTGATCGACCGCGCACGTGTGGCCGAGCCGGACAATGCCGCCATTGTCGACAGCTATGGCTGGGTGTTGTACCGGTTGGGGCGCAACCAGGAAGCCTTGGAGCACCTGCGTCGCGCCTGGGGGCTGAACAAGGATCCGGAGATCGCCGCCCATGTTGGCGAGGTGCTGTGGGTGCTGGGGCAGAAAGACGAGGCGCGCCGTTTCTTTGATGAGGCGCGCAAGCTGGATCCGGACAACCGCGCGCTGCAGCGTGCGATCGAAAAGTTGGGTGCATGAACAGGATGAAGTTGTGGCGGGCACCGCTGGTGCTGCTGATGGTGGCTGCGTTGGCGGCCTGCGGCTCGGTGCCCAAGCGCCAGCAGACGCCGGTGGCGGCCGAAGTCACGGAAGTGTCGGCGCAGGCGCAGGCAGCTGAACAGGCGCGCCAGGCAGCGCTGCGCGCTGCACCGGATTGGACCTTCCAGGGCCGGGCGGCGATCAGCAAGGGCCGCAATGGCGGCAATGGCCGGATCGACTGGCAGCAGCGGGGGCAGGCCTACGAGGTCAGCCTGGCGGCACCGGTGACCCGGCAGAGCTGGCGTTTGAGCGGTGCTGCAGGGCAGGTGGTGCGTCTGGATGGCCTGGAGGGTGGTCCGCGCACCGGTGACGACGCCGGCCAGGTGCTGCTGCAGGCAACTGGCTGGGAGATACCGGTCGAGCAGTTGGCGCAGTGGGTGCGCGGGCTGCCGTCCGATGCCGGTACGCCGGAGCATCTTGGTTTTGATGCCGAAGGCCGGCCGCGCGTGCTGCGCCAGCAGGGCTGGCAGATCGACTATCTGGATTGGTACCCGGCAGAGGCGGGCAGACCCTCGCTGCCGCGCCGCATCGAGGCGGTCAATGGCGATGCCAAGGTGCGGCTGATCGTCGACGCCTGGGGCGCGGCCGAACAATGAGTGCCGTTGTCGTGAATGCGGGCTGGTCGTACTGGCCGGCCCCGGCCAAGCTGAATCTGTTCCTGCATATCACCGGCCGTCGCGCCGATGGCTATCACCAGCTGCAGACCGTTTTCCGCCTGCTGGACTGGGGTGACCGCATAGGCCTGCGTCTGCGTGCGGATGGCCAGGTGCGTCGCGATGGGCCGTCCGTGGCCGGCGTGGCCGAAGCCGATGACCTGGTTGTCCGCGCCGCCCGGATCCTGAAAGAGGCGGCTGATTGTCCGCAAGGTGTAGACATCCGCGTCGAAAAGCGCATCCCGGCCGGGGGTGGCTTCGGTGGCGGCTCGTCCGACGCGGCGACGGTTCTGGTGGCGCTCAATGCCCTATGGGGCACCGGCCTGGACGAAGACGCACTGGCTGCCCTGGGGGTGAAGCTGGGGGCGGACGTGCCGGTGTTCGTGCGCGGGCGCAGTGCCTGGGCCGAAGGCGTGGGCGAGCAATTGACCCCGATCAGCCTGCCGCCAGCGTGGTATCTGCTGGTCGACCCGGGGGTGCACGTCCCCACCGCTGAACTTTTCCGTTCCCCGGATTTGACTCGGGATGCCAAGCCCGTGAAAATAGCGGACTTCGCTTCCGGGACCGTCCTCGGAAATGCGTTCGAGCCGGTACTACGGCGCCAGGAGCCCGCCATCGAGGCAACGTTCCAGGCCCTGTCAGGTATTGGTCGGGCACGGCTCACGGGGTCGGGAAGCGGTTGTTTTGTCGAATTCGCCACGCGTACTGCTGCAGAGCAGGCCCTGGCGGAATTGCCGGGGCAACTGCGGGCATGGGTGGCTGCGGGCGTTGATCGCTCGCCACTGCTTGATGCGCTGGAGACGACGGGAAGTGTTTGATGCAGGGGCGTCGCCAAGAGGCCCAAGGCACCAGGTTTTGATCCTGGCATTCGTAGGTTCGAATCCTACCGCCCCTGCCACATCCTTCCCCAAGGCTGTAAGCGCAATGGATGTGCGCAAACCCACAAACGCGCCATCTCTGCAGTAATCACGTTCTTTTCGCTACTCGCCCCCCGCCCGAGAGAGCTGTCATGCAAGATTCCCCGAACCTGCTGGTCTTTTCCGGCAATGCCAACAAACGCCTTGCGCAGAGCATCTGCAAGGAACTCGGGGTGAGGCCGGGCAAAGCGCTGGTTTCCAAGTTCTCCGACGGCGAAGTGCAGGTCGAGATCCAGGAAAACGTGCGCAAGCAGGACGTGTTCGTGGTGCAGCCGACCAGCGCCCCGAGTGCCGAAAACCTGATGGAGCTGCTGGTGATCATCGACGCGCTCAAGCGCGCGAGCGCTGCCTCCGTCACCGCGGTGGTGCCGTACTTTGGTTACGCCCGCCAGGATCGCCGCATGCGCTCCTCGCGCGTGCCGATCACCGCCAAGGTCGCTGCCAAGATGTTCTCGGCCGTGCATACTGACCAGATCCTCACGGTCGACCTGCACGCCGATCAGATCCAGGGCTTCTTCGACATGCCCGTGGACAATGTGTATGCCTCGCCGCTGCTGCTCGCCGATATCTGGCGCGCCTACGGCACCGACAACCTGATCGTGGTCAGCCCGGACGTAGGCGGCGTGGTACGCGCCCGCGCCGTGGCAAAGCGCCTGGATGATGCCGACCTGGCCATCATCGACAAGCGTCGTCCGCGTGCCAACGTCGCCACCGTGATGAACATCATCGGTGACGTCGAAGGCAAGACCTGCGTCATGGTCGACGACATCGTCGACACCGCCGGCACCCTGTGTGCGGCCGCTGCTGCCCTCAAGGCGCGCGGTGCACTGAAGGTCGCCGCGTACTGCACCCACGCCGTGCTCTCGGGCCCGGCCGTGGACAACCTGAACAACTCCCAGCTCGACGAGCTGGTGGTGACCGACACGATCCCGCTTTCCGAAGTGGCCCGCGTCTGTCCCAAGATCCGCCAGATCAGCGTGGCCGAAATGCTGGCCGAGACGATGCGCCGCATCGCCTTCGGTGAGTCGGTCAGCTCGATGTACGTGGATTGATGCATCCGGTCCCCGGCTTGCCGGGGATCACATCAGGCTCTTCTGGTCGCGGAAGAGTCTCTACGCAGCGCCGCGAGGCGGTGCAACAACCTAGAGTAGTCAACAATGGCAAAGTCTCACGAAATCAAAGTCGCTCGTCGTGACGTGCAAGGTCAGGGTGCGAGCCGCCGCCTGCGTCACGAAGGCGTGGTCCCGGGCATCGTTTACGGTGGTGACAAGGAGCCGGTGAAGGTCCAGTTCAACCACAACGAAATCTGGCTGGCCCAGTTCAACGATTGGTTCTACTCGTCGATCATCGACCTGAACCTCGACGGCACCCTGCACAAGGTGCTGCTGCGTGACATGCAGCGCCACCCGTACAAGCAGCTGATCATGCACCTGGATTTCCAGCGCGTGAACGAGAATGAAGTGCTGCACGCTTCGGTCCCGCTGACCTTCATCAACGAAGACACCTCGCCGGCTGGCAAGGCTGCCGACGTGCTGGTCACCCACGAACTGAAGGAAGTGGCGATTGCCTGCTTGCCGAAGGATCTGCCGCAGTCGATCGAAGTCGACCTGGGCGAGCTGAAGGCTGGCGACATCATCTACCTGTCGGGCCTGAAGCTGCCGGCCGGCGTGGAAATCCCGGCGCTGAAGCTGGGCAAGAACCACGACGACGCCGTGGTCATCGCCAAGACCTCGGCTGGCGAAGAAGAAGCAGCTGCCGAGTAATCGGCAATGTCGCGCCCGCCTTTCGGGGCGGGTGCGACAGATGCATCAGACAGATGACTGGCTTGCGATTGATCGTTGGTCTGGGCAACCCCGGACCCGAACACGCCCGGACCCGGCACAATGCCGGGTTTCATTTCGTTGAGGCCCTGGCAGAGCGGCAGGGCGCGCGCTGGGCGCTGGAAAGCAAACTGTTTGGCGAAGTGGCCAAGGTCGACATCGCCGGGCAACCGGTATGGCTGTTGAAGCCGGCCACCTTCATGAACCTCTCTGGCAAATCGGTCACCGCCGCACAGCGGTTCTGGAAGATCGAGCCGGAACAGACCCTGATCGCCCACGACGAACTGGACATGCCGCCCGGCGTGGCCCGGCTCAAGTTCGACGGCGGCCACGGTGGCCAGAACGGCCTCCGTGACACCATCCGCCTGCTCGGTCATGGCAAGTTCCACCGTCTGCGTCTTGGCATTGGCCATCCGGGTCACAAGGACCGCGTGGTTGGCTGGGTGCTGGGGCGTCCGTCCGCCGATGACGCGGTGCTGATGGAGCGCGCCATCGACGCGGCCATCGATGTGCTGCCCTTGGCGGTGGCAGGGGACTACAACGAAGCCATGAAGCGGCTGCACACTAGCGGGAAGTAGGGAATGGGGAATGGGGAATCGGAAGGCAGCGTGCTTTCCAATTCTCCATTCCCGATTCTCCATTCCCCATTCCCGAAGGACAGCACCATGGGTATCAAATGCGGCATCGTCGGCCTGCCCAATGTCGGCAAGTCGACCCTGTTCAATGCGCTGACCAAGGCGGGTATCGCTGCGGCCAACTTCCCGTTCTGCACGATCGAGCCGAACACCGGCGTCGTGCCGGTGCCGGACCCGCGCCTTGAGGCGCTGGCAGCCATCGTCAAGCCGGAGCGGGTGATCCCGACCACGATGGAGTTCGTCGACATCGCCGGCCTGGTTGCCGGTGCGTCCAAGGGTGAAGGCCTGGGCAACAAGTTCCTGGCCCACATCCGCGAGACTGACGCCATCGCCCACGTGGTGCGCTGCTTTGAGGATGGCAACGTCATCCACGTCGCCAACAAGGTCGACCCGATCGCCGACATCGAAACCATCGATACCGAGCTGGCGCTGGCCGACCTGGAATCGGTGCTGAAGGCGCTGGACCGCGCCACCCGCGCGGCCAAGGCCAACGACAAGGACGCACTGGCCCGCAAGCCGGTGCTGGAAAAGCTGGCATCGGTGCTGGATCAGGGCAAGTCGGCACGTTCGGCGGGTCTGGATGCCGACGAGAAGGCACTGATCCGCGACATGTTCCTGATCACCCTCAAGCCGCTGATGTACATCGCCAACGTGGCCGAGGATGGGTTCGAGAACAACCCGCACCTGGATGCGGTGCGCGCGCGTGCCGAAGCCGAAGGCGCCGAGGTGGTGCCGGTGTGTGCGGCGATCGAGGAAGAACTGGCGCAGCTGGAAGACGCCGACCGCGACGAGTTCCTCAAGGATCTCGGCCTGGACGAGCCGGGCCTGAACCGCGTGATCCGCGCCGGTTACAAGCTGCTCGGCCTGCAGACGTACTTCACCGCAGGTGTGAAGGAAGTCCGCGCATGGCAGCTGCGTGCGGGTTCAACCGCGCCGCAAGCCGCCGGCGTGATCCACACCGATTTCGAGCGTGGCTTCATCCGCGCCGAAACCATCGCCTATGACGATTTCATCAATCTCAAGGGTGAGCAGGGCGCCAAGGAAGCCGGCCGCCTGCGCCTGGAAGGCAAGGACTACATCGTCAAGGAAGGCGACGTGCTGCACTTCCGCTTCAACGTCTGATCCTCCGCGACGTTGCTGCATCCACAAGGCCCCGCATTGCGGGGCCTTGTCGTATCCGCGCTTTGCAGCCTGATCAAATTTTCACCACATTCTTGAAACCCTTGTCGCGCAAGGGCTGTGCAGGCTTGTCCACAGCCTTCTCCATCCATTGCACACAGCTGCTGTGGAGAAGCGATTCTGCCCTGAAGTTCGGATCACCCGGGGTTGTAGCCCGGGTAAGCGCAGCGCACCCGGGAAGCAGCCGGCGCGACAATGCGTGAGCGTCCTCCCTGGGTGGGCTTGCACAACGGCTTTGTGGGGATGCTGTGGGGCGCAAGGCCGACATTGCTGAAATCGCGGCCGTTTGTGCAACCGGGGGGGCATGCGCTTTGCGGTTCGGGTCGCTTTTGTCGGGAAGCATCGCGGAGCATCCGGAAATGCTGGTGAAATATTCACCATGGCTCCGAGAGCATTGCAGCACAGGGCCTGCACGGGCTTGTCCACAGCCTTCTCCATCGATTGCGCACAGCCGCTGTGGAGAAAGATCGCAACTGCGTAGCCCGGGTAAGCGCAGCGCACCCGGGGGATGACCGATGCGCGCAAGTTCGGGTAGCAACCGAAAGCTCCCGGGTGCGCCGCGCTTACCCGGGCTACGTCCGTTGCGGAGAAGAATTGCCCCTGAGCCTTCCCGGGCACGCTGTGCTCCAGCTTCTGCCGGAATACGCAATCCACACAAACAACAAGGCCCGCCATTGGCGGGCCTTGTTGGCACTACATGGAGACTGGCCTTACAGCGCCTTGCCGCCCAACTTCCAGGTCAGCTGCAGGTAGTAGCTGCGGCCCATGCTGTCGAACCACGAGGTGTCGTAGTACGGGTAGTTCGACCAAGTCGAGTCCTTCGGCGGCATCTTGTTGAACAGGTTGTTGACCGACAGAGACACCCGCAGGTGGTCAGTGATGTCGTAACGCGCGCCCGCATTGAAGCGCCAGGTGGCCTCGGTCCATGCATCGTTATCGTAGTTGGCAACCCTGCCCAGATAGCTGCCGAACAGGCTGGCGCCCCAGGCACCCTTGTCCCAGCTCACGCCCAGGTTCGATTTCACCCGCGGTAGCGTTGTGGCGCTGAAGCTGACATCGAGCATGTCTTCCTTCGGGTCACCGGGATACTGTTGGCGGGTGTGGCGGTGAGTCCAGTTGTACTGCCCAGTGAAGCTGAAGTCGCCCGCGTTTGCCGTCTGCAGACGATAGTTGGCGGCCACGTCGATGCCCGAGGTTTCTTCGTTAGCGATGTTGATCGGAGCGAAGTGCACGCTGGTGATGTTGCCGTCCGCATCGCGGATCACGCGGGCCAGCGCATCGACGCAGGTCGGCGAGTTGATGTCCACTGCTGCGCCGGTATCGGTCTTGCCCAGGCGACAGTCGGCTTCCTGGATGCGGAGCAGCTCGCGGTCCTGGGTTTGCACCTGGTTTTCGATGCGGATCTTGTAGTAATCCACCGCTAGATCGAAGTTGGCCACCGGCGACCAGACGAAGCCAGCCGAGAACGATTTGCTAGTTTCCTCGTCCAGTTGCATGTTCCCGCTGTAGACGTCGAACGTGCTGACGTCGTAGTTGCCAAAGTCGCGGTCGTAGCATTCGCCGTCCGTGGCACCGGCATTGTCCGTACGGCAGGCCAAGTAGTCGGTGGCGAAGCGGGTGCGGTAGTAGTCGTTCCCGGCAAACAGGTAGTGCATGTCCGGCGCGCGGAAGCCTGTGCCGTATGAGCTGCGCAGCAGCAAGGTATCCAGCGGGCGCCATTCCAAGCCGACGCTGTAGGTGAGCTTGCCCGGGTTCTTGTTGCCGTAGCTGTAGCGGTCATAACGCCCGGCCGCGCTTGCCTGCAGGCTTGAGGCCAGCGGCACGCGTAATTCACCGGCCGCACTCCAGTGATTGCGGTCGCCATGGCCATCGCCGTACCGGGGGCCGTAGTAGGCGTCTTCGGTCAATGCCAGTGGATCGGGGTTGATCTTATAGGACTGCTTGCCGTATTCCACGGCGCCTGCGAAGCCGACATCGCCAGCGGGCATCGAGAACAGTGAGGCGTTGTCTACCGTGAAGCTGAGGTTGTCGTTCTTGGCTTCCGGGCGGAATGTGGACATTGCTGCGATCGAGGCGAACTCGGCCTCGGTCAGTGGCGTGAACAGCCTTGCCGGATCCGGGGTGTAGATCGCGATGCCGTCATCGTCATAACCCTGCAGTTCGCCCAGGAACAGGCGATTGGCTGCGGCCGCCTTGATGCGCGGCATCTTGACGTCAGCCTTGTACTGGGAGTGGTTGTAGGCCGCCTCCCAGTTCCATTCGTCGGCGAATATGCCCTTCAGGCCGGTGGTCACCGCAAACGTCTTCTGGGTGGTGGTATTCATACGGTTGCGCAGGCCGCCCACTTCCTCCGGGGTGAACTGGCGCGCCCAGTTCTCGTAACGCTCGGTGGTGGCGTTGTAGAAGATCTTGTTGCGGTAATTGCCAGTCGAGTTCGGGTCATGAAACTCCCAACCCATGTGGTCGCTGGCGACATCATTGCCGTTGGTGCCGGTCAGCAGCTTGACTTTCTGTTGGCCAAGCTGGATATCGGCGAACCATGACAGCGCATCGTTGAAGCGGTATTCGAACGAACCATAGGCGTTGAAGCCCTTGCGCTCGTTCTGGATGGTGCGATAGGCAATGGCACGCTCGCTTCCGCAATACGGGCCGTAGTCGTTCTCGGCGAGCACGGTGGTGCCGCCGTTGAGGCCGGCCATCGCCGCGCAACCGTCCTCAGGGGCGATGTTTTCGTCGTCGTCCCAGTTCTGCAACTGGGCGATCAGGCGCGGTAGCCGGCGTTCCGCAGCCGGCGAGTCCAGTGTCGAATCCTGTACGCTGCGATCGGTGCCCCATAGCGGGCGCTTGTCGATCAGCTCTACACCGACGATGCCGCTGAAGTTGTCTTGCTCAAAGCCGGTGGTGATCGTCAGATTCCGCGATGAACCACCGCCATGGCTGGTGTCGCCAAAACGGTAGTCGAAGGTGGTGCCATCCGTGGATTTCTTAAGGATGAAGTTGATGACACCAGCCATTGCGTCGGAGCCATACACGGCCGAGGCGCTGCCGGTCAGTACTTCAATCCGGTCAATCATGCCCAGCGGAATATTGCCGACGTCGGTGAAGTTGCTGCGGCCATTGAGAGGCAGCGGGAAGTCCGCGATACGGCGGCCGTTGACCAGGACAAGGGTGTGATTCGGCCCCAGGCCGCGCAGGTCGACCGCCTGCGCGCCAGGAGTGGACTGGGCGCCAGTGGTGTTCTGCTGTCCCTGGGTGCTGCCGCTGTTCTGGCTCAGCGAGCGCAACACGTCCGGGACCGAGGTGAAACCGGCAGACTTGATCTGCTCGGCGGTCACCACCGTGACCGGCGCAGGGCCCTCCACCTGTGCGCGCGGGATGCGCGAACCGGTGACCTGCACGGTATCCAGTTGTTGGGGTTGTTCCTGGGCGGATTGGGCCAGGGCGGGGGCGGCCATCGACAACAGGGCCAGTTGGATTGAACACACCATTGCGTGCTTACGCATGAATCAGCTCTCTGATGAAAAGTGTTCTGGACTTCTTCCCTCCGGCATGTGGGGAAATGCCGGCCGCCCGTGTCAGATTTGTGATCGGGGTAATGGCATCTAACACGTTTTTTACACGGTTGACCACTGCCTTAAAGTCTGGCATTACGGCTGCAAACGATTACCTCGGGATTGGCTTCAAGTGCTGAAACGTAAGAGTTCCTGGCTGCAGCGCGTGTTGCTTGCCGGTGCAGTGATGGTGGTTGCAGGTGTTACCAATGTGCAGGCCGCGCCGGCCAGCGGTGGGCCTGGCTATCACTACTACGAAATTGGCGACATCAAGGCCCCGCGCCCTGCGCGGACGCAGCCGGCGATGTTGTTGATGGGGGGCGGTGACTGGGTGCCGGAAGCATTCCATTGGTGGGTTGAACGTGCCGGCCACGGCCGCGTGGTGATCCTGCGTGCGTCCGGCGACGACAACATGCAGAAAGAGCTCTACAACGATATCGGTGGCGTTACCGCCGTACAGACCTTGGTGTTCGAGGACCGCAAGGCCGCCGATGATCCAAAGGTGCTGCAGATGGTGCGTGACGCCGATGCCATCTTCCTTGCCGGTGGTGACCAGGCGCGCTACGTGCGCTTCTGGCAGGGCACCGAGTTGAACAAGCTGCTGGATGCCCATGTGCGCGCAGGCAAGCCGATTGGTGGTACCAGCGCAGGCCTGGCAGTGCTCGGGCACCATGCCTATGGCGCACTGGACGGTGGCAGCGTCGACTCGGCCACCGCGCTGGCCAACCCGATGGGCAGCGAGATCACCCTTGCCGAGGGCTTCCTGGCCATGCCCTACCTGTCCAAGGTGGTCACCGACACGCACTTTGCGCGGCGCGACCGGCTTGGGCGCCTGATCACGTTCGTCGCGCGTGCGGCGCAGGCATCGGGCAGCAACGAGGTTGTCGGCCTGGGCGTGGACGAGGATGCCGCCCTGTGCGTGGAAGCGGACGGCCGCGGGCGCGTCTACGCATTGGGCGATGGCTATGCATGGCTGGTGATGCCGCGACATGCGCCCGAGCGCATGGTTGCGGGCCAGCCGCTGGATTACAGCGCGGTGCCGGTGACCGGCGTGGGCAAGCACAGTGTCCTTCATCTGGATGGGTTCAAGGTGGACAACCCGGCTTTCACCGCAGTGGCGCATGTGAAAAATGGCCATCTGCAACTGCTGCCGCACTGAGTGCGGGGCAGGGCACTACAAAAGGGGCTTCGGCCCCTTTTTTGTGCGTGTCTGCTGCATTGGAGGCGGCGTCAGGTGGCGCGCCAGTGACGAACGCCGAGCAAGTTGGGTGCGCGTGCTGTTCAGGCAGGGCTCGGCGTGCCTAGAATCCAGATTCCATTCCGGAGTGAAGAAACATGAAGCTGACTTCCGCGGTACTGCTGGGCCTGGCGTCGTTGTCTTCGGGGGCTGCGTTGGCGGCTGCACCGTCCCCCTTGTTGGTGATCCACGGCGGTGCCGGCGTGGAGCGCAAGGATTTCAGTGCAGAGGAAGAGCGTGCCGCGCGTGCTGCATTGACCGAGGCCCTGCGCAAGGGGCATGAAGCACTGCTGGCGGGCAAGCCGGCCCTGGACGCAGTCACCGCGGCAATCACCGTGCTGGAGAACGATCCCACCTTCAACGCCGGGCGTGGCGCGGTGTTCACCCATGATGGCAAGAACGAACTTGATGCCTCGCTGATGGACGGTGCCACCCTGCGCGCGGGTGCGGTGGCCGGCGTGCACACGGTGAAGAACCCGATCCTGCTGGCGCAGGCGGTGATGGAGCATTCCCCACACGTCATGATGGTCGGGCAGGGCGCCGAGATGTTTGCCGCCGAGCAGAAGATCGAGCTGGTTGATCCCTCCTATTTCCGCACCGAGAAGCGCTGGGAACAGCTGCAGCGTGCGCTGAAGGAAGAGGCCGCAGGCCAGGCGCATGTCGACCTGGAAACGGCCAAGCATTTCGGCACGGTGGGGGCGGTAGCGCTGGACAGCCAGGGCAAGCTGGCTGCAGGCACGTCGACCGGCGGCATGACCAACAAGCGCTATGGCCGTGTGGGCGACTCGCCGATCATCGGCGCCGGCACCTATGCCAGTGACCAGTGCGCGGTATCGGGCACCGGCTGGGGCGAGTTCTATATCCGCCTGGCGGCAGCGCATGAAATCTGCTCGCGCATGAAGTACCTGCACGAGACCCCGGCCCAGGCGGGCGAGGAGGTCATCGTCAAGCGCGTGCCTGAGTTGGGCGGTGATGGTGGCGCCATCGTGCTGTCGGCTGATGGCAAGGCGGCAACCCCGTTCAACACCGAAGGCATGTATCGCGGCTGGATCGGTGCAGATGGTGTGCCGCACGTTGCCATTTTTGCCGACGAAAAGCTTAAAATGCCCGGCGAGTGATGCGTTGTTGATGGGCATCGCCGGTGCTGTAAAAAAATTTTCATCGAATGTGAAGATTTCTGTTGACAGCATCGGCACTCATCACCAAAATAGCGGGCTCACCCACCCCTGACCGGCAAGGCCGCGGTCCTAGACAAGGGAGTGGAATGGAGGGATACCCAAGCGGCCAACGGGGGCAGACTGTAAATCTGCTGGCTTACGCCTTCGGTGGTTCGAATCCACCTCCCTCCACCAG
>DKPB01000073.1 GCA_002471015.1 Stenotrophomonas sp. UBA7346 | reverse complement strand
AGAGGGGTTGGGGAGAGGGGAGCGCGAAGCGTGCTTTCTGCCGTCGAACAACGCACCCCAACAGCACAAATATCAATCACCGCGACATCGAATAAGGCAGCTTCGCCCCATCGGCAGCCCACGCCTTGTTCGGCTCGGCCTGCATCGTAAACCGCAGCTCCCCACCAGCAACAATCTCCTGATGCGTCACATAAGCCCGATCCAGCGGCTTGCCATTGAGGCTCACCGAGCCCACATAGGTATGCGCAGCATCCAATCCAGTAGCAATGATGCTGAAACGCTTCCCATCCGGCAGGTTCAAAGTCGCCTGTGGCAGGAACGGCCGGCCGATGATGTACTGGTTGCTACCCGGCGTAACCGGATAGAAACCCAGCGCAGTAAACACATACCAGGCCGACATCTGCCCCAGGTCATCATTGCCGGCCAAGCCATCCGGGCGGGCGGCGTACTGCGTGTCCATGATCTGCTTCAGCCGCGCCTGCGTGCGCCACGGCTGCCCGGCATGTGCATACAGGTAGGCAACATGGTGGCTGGGCTCATTGCCATGTGCATACCAGCCAATCAGCCCAGTGATGTCTTCCATGTGCGCGAAGATGGACGGATCCACCTTGGCTTCAAACACATCGTCCAGACGCTGCAGCAGCTTGTCGCTGCCGCCATGCGCTGCTGCCAAGCCGGCAACATCCTGCGGCACATACCACGAGTACTGCCAGGCATTGCCTTCAGTGAAATCCGTGCCGTAACCGCTGGCGCTGGGATCGAACGGCTCGCGGAAACTGCCATCGCGCTTGCGCGCCCGCATGAATCCGGTACCCGGATCAAATGCATGCTTCCAGTTGGCCGCACGCTTGTTGAACTCGCGCGCCACATCGGTCTTGCCCATGTCCTGCGCCATCTGCGCAATGGTCCAGTCGTCATAGGCGTATTCCAGCGTCTTGCTGGCCGCTTCGCCTTCTTCATCGATGGGCACATAGCCGAGCTCGCGGTACTGCGCGATGCCGTCATACGGACCGTAGTTGGCGCTGGTCACCATCGCCTGCAAGGCTTCTTCGGTGTCATAGCCACGAATGCCCTTCATATAGGCATCGGCGATTACCGGCACCGCGTGGTAGCCGATCATGCACCAGGTCTCCAGACCGTGGAACGACCACACCGGCAGTACGCCGTAAGGACTTTCGCGGCGTGAGGCCAGCAGCGAGTTGACGAAGTCATTGGTGCGTTGTGGCGGCTGCACCAGCGTGGCCAGCGGATGCAGGGCGCGATACGTATCCCACAGCGAGAACGTCGAATAGTTCGTCCAGCCCTTGGCCTGATGCACCGCGTTGTCCGGCCCGCGATAACGGCCATCGCTATCCATGAACAAGGTTGGCCCAAGCAGGGTGTGGTACAGCGCGGTATAGAAGCGGGTGCGTTCGTCCGCGCTGCCCTGCGCCTCCACCGCGCCCAAGGCCTCGCTCCATTGCTGCTTGGCGGCAGCGCGCATGCCATCGAAATCCCAGCCCGGCGCTTCCGCATCCAGGTTGGCAATCGCACCTTCCTCGCTGACCGGCGAGATCGCCACCTTCACCAGCAAGGGCTTGCCAGCCTCCGGCACTACATCAAAGGCCGCAACCAGCTGCCGGCCTTCGATCTGCGCGCGCTGCGACGGATCCTTCTCGCCCGGCGGCGGGAAGCCCTTGTAGGCCACATCCTGCTCGGTGTCGTGCAGTTGATGGCCACTGAGCGGCTGCGAGAAACGCATCGCGAAATACAGCTGCCGCCCCGGCGCCCAGCCGCGCGTCTCGCGGAAGCCGGTAACCGTGCCATCGGCCCGCACCCGCACCCGCGACCACAGGATCTTGCCCGGGTAGTCATACATGCTGGTGCGCAGATCGAGCACGACATGCGCCGGCTTGCCAGCCGGGAAGCCGTAGCGGTGCATGCCGACGCGCGCGCTGGCAGTGAGTTCGGCGCGCACCTTGTAGTCGTCCAGGGTCACCGCGTAATAACCGGGCTGCGCGGTCTCGCTGGCATGGTTGAAGCGCGAGGTGTAGCCACTCAAGGGCTGATCCGGATCGCCGCGCTCCAACTTCAACTCACCGGTAGTGGGCATCAGCAGCAGATCACCCAGATCCGAATGGCCGGTACCGGAGAAATGCGTATGCGAGAAGCCGACGATGGTGTTGTCGTCATAGCGATAGCCCGCCGCCCAGCCATAACCATTCTTGCGCGACTGGATGCGGGTATCGGGCGACAGTTGGACCATGCCGTAAGGGACGGTCGCACCCGGATAGGTATGACCCTCGCCACCGGTGCCGATGAAAGGGTTCACGGCGGCGTAGGCGGCTTCGTTGGCGGCGGGCGAGGTCGCCATCGCCGAAGACGGCGCCAGGGAAGAGGTTGCTACGGTTGCTGCAAGCACCAACAGGGTCGCGCCAAGCTGCTTCATCCTGCACCTTTTGGATCGGTCTAAGTAGTGAAACTAGCATGTGCTTGGCGCCTTTGGCAGCTTGTGGGTGTGGCGTCGGCCCTCTGTCAATGTGGTGGGGGTAGCCATGCAATGCGCGCAATCCGTACTCCTGCATCAAGCGAGCACTCCGGTGCTTGCTGCAGGTTTCCCCGCGGTCCGGCAGGTCAAGAAATATCCTGGGCGCACCATAGATGCCGTGGCTGGCAATAAACGACGCATGTATTAGCCGAAGTAGCCGCGCATCCTCCCGAGCCGGCGGCAAAGATCCTTGATGGGCATGCCTGCTTCAGCCTCACGCAGGGAGCCAATGATCTGTTCTTCGGTAAAGCGCTTCTTCACGTCCAATCTCCTTGTCATTGAGGATTGGACTCCAAACCGTTGTGCTACTCAATCTTGGGGGGACGTCGCCCTGCCGGAAGGCCCTGACCAATCAGCTTCCCCGGGTGCGGACGGGAATGAGGCCGTAGGCGACGGGGCGACCGCGCCGGGGGAAGCTGTCTCGCGTCAGGTGACGGCGACGCGGGAAGCGATGGCCCGGCTATGGACTGATCCCGACTACCGCGCGCGCATGTCCGCGCAGATGAAGGTCCGATGGGCGGACCCCGCCTACCGGGAGCGCGCGCGGGGCTTCAACCGTGACAAACGCACCTACCGCTGGCAGCACGTCGCGTCCGGGCGGATCGTCTCCCGGGCCAAACACGAAATGCGCGATGAGTACGGCTTGAAGCCCGATTCGCTGGATAGCCTCGTCGCCGGGCGCATCCAGACCTCCCGGGGCTGGCGGCTTGCGCCGCGGTCCTTGCTGGGCGAATCGCCGCACTGGATCTTCCTCTAGTTGAAGACCCAACCCCAATGGGAACGATAAATTGTGGAGTTATTGAAGCCCGTCCATTTTCGTTCTTCCCACATGTTACGACCGTCATCACTGAGTTTTGCCTCATTGTTGAGTTTGTCGTAAACAGCTTTCGTTATGTAGGTATATGTAGCAGGGAGCGCAGATAATTTTGCCGCGTGATTTGCAGCTCGCCCAACCCAAACCAAGTCGTTTGCACCGCGAACGCCCGTCTTAGTAACAAACAACTTGCTAGTATCAATGCCAGTGACGTGCTTTATCTCGTAATCATCGCTCGTGTAAATCCGCTTCATTTGCGGCATCACGATGTTCTTTACCGCCCATTTAATTTGCAGGGCAGCTTTTGCTGCGTTAGTGTTCTTGTAGTCTCCGATGAAAACGGCCATTACCCGATCACCGTCGTATGCAGTGATAACTCCGCCGCGATCACGGATAATCTTCGCCGCGCAATACAGGAAAGTTTTGTAGATTTCAGCCGCGCGTGCCGCTGTCTTGGAGTCCACAAGGACTGTCGAGTCAGCCATATCGGCATACAAAACAGTCCCCTCAATCTCTATGGCCTCATTCTTCAGCCCTAGCCTCGAATCCTCATCCGGGACCTTTGTGCCTTCGCGCGTAGCCCATTGGCTACGAAACACGTCATAGCACCAGTCTTCAAGATCGCTTTTGAGTCCCATAAATCAAACCTTCGCATCAGCAGCCAGAATCAGTTCGCGGAGTCGGTCGCACGCCGCAGCAATGTACGCCGCAGCGTCATTCCCGGGCACGTAGCGGTATGGAATGGTGGTCAGCCCCGCCATGTCGCTGGGCAACTTCAAATTTGCTTCGCGGGGTTCCATTAGGAAAGCCCGGCGGCGACCAAGTCGGCCCATGAACAAGCCAAGCTCAAAGATGACGTTGTCGCGCACGGTCGGCCATTCGTCGCCGCGTGTAATGACAACATCGTCTTTGTGGGCAACTGCAATCGCAAAGTCAGAGTCATCCAACTGTGCTTCTAGGTCTTCAAGCGTGTAGTTTGAGGCCCGGAAAACACCTTGCTCCCAGCCCACGGCAAGGAAAGGGTCATGCTCAAACTGCTGTCGGATGAGGCGCACGATAGGCAACGCTTCGGCAGACGAAACAATGAAGACCTTCACCCGTTCGCGCTGGGCCGTGACTAGGCGATTTCGCTCCGCAAGCCTCCGGGCGAGCGTTGCCGCAATCCGCCTCCACACGTCGGGGAATTGCTCCGCAGTCGCCGAGAATTCGGCCTCGCTGACTTTGAGCAAGACGGTTGTTTCAACGGGGATCACCGATGCTGCCCGGGGCTGGGAGGGTTCGATTGCAGCCATTTCGCCGACGGGATCGCCCGGGAAGCGGTTCGCCACAACCTTGCCATTGACCCGAACTTCGACCTTGCCGGCGATGATGAAGAAAACGTCCGAAGTCTGGTCCCCTTGATTGATGAAGGCAGTCCCGACGGGAACCTCCATCAACTCGCCCGCGGCGACAAGCTGTTCCGCAAGCTCTTGTCGGTTCGCTACCAACCGATGTTCCGCCAGCACGGCAACCAAGCGCCGCCGCCCCTCATCGCCTTGGAATCGTTCAATCATGCTCAGCCCCCTGTCCTTGAATTCACATTATGCGCACCTATGGGCAAGTTCGCCCGGGCGCAAGGGGTGCACGTAGGGCTATCAGAGAACGCCGCGCAGGGGCGTCGGGATACTCCTACACCGGGAAGAAAAGCCGCCCATCTAGGCGCGGCCTCCTTGCGTCAGAACTCCGGCAGGTTTTCGAGATTGTCCCGGGCCTGCCCGTTGTCCACGGTCTTAATGTATTCGACGCCGTTGACCTTGATGATGTAAACCGGCTGGCCCTTCTGCCAGTTTCCGCCACTCGAAACGATGGTCACGAACGTGACCCCGTCCTTGATCGCTTTGACGATGGTGGCACGGTCGTACTCCGTTCCGGCCCCAATCGTGTCTCCGTTGTCCTGATGCGCCCGAACGCGGTCGATGTGCGTATGCGCCGCGTTGTACCGAACCGCCGAAATGCCGTAGTCCGCCCACTTAGCCATGTTGCCCTCCTCGTTGATTGAAGGGCGTGTTGTAGCGGAGCTGTGTCTCACAGGCTGCGACAGAAAACAAAAAGGCCACCCCTTCGGGTGGCCTTCTCGCTTACATAGCCCAGCACATCAGGCGTAGTAGGTCTTTTAGTAGGGTAGTTCCGGAACTGCTTGGCCGGAGCCACTACCTATTGGATATCTGGCGGAGAGAGGGGGATTCGAACCCCCGAAGCGCGGTTTAGACGCTTACACACTTTCCAGGCGTGCTCCTTCAACCACTCGGACACCTCTCCGGATCCTGCCGCGCTAATGCCTCAGCAGGGGCGCAGATTCTATAGTGACTGGGCGCCGGCCACAAGCACCCCCTGAACAGGGTGCTGGCGGACGGGCAGGGCATGGCACAATGGGGCTTCAGATGAAGACGGTTGCCTGATGTCCTATCTCGTCCTTGCCCGCAAGTGGCGTCCGAAGCGTTTTGCCGAGTTGGTGGGCCAGGAACACGTGGTCCGTGCGCTCAGCAATGCGCTCGACAGTGGCCGCGTCCACCACGCCTTCCTGTTTACCGGCACCCGCGGTGTCGGCAAGACCACCATTGCCCGCATCTTCGCCAAATCGCTGAACTGCGAGCAGGGCACCAGTGCCGATCCCTGCGGTCAGTGCCGGGCCTGTCTGGACATCGATGCCGGCCGCTACATCGACCTGCTGGAAATCGATGCCGCGTCCAATACCGGTGTGGATGACGTGCGCGAGGTGATCGAGAACGCCCAGTACATGCCCTCGCGCGGGCAGTACAAGGTCTACCTGATCGACGAAGTGCACATGCTCTCCAAGGCGGCGTTCAATGCGCTGCTGAAGACGCTGGAAGAGCCGCCGGAGCACGTGAAGTTCCTGCTGGCCACCACCGACCCGCAGAAGCTGCCGGTCACGGTGCTCAGCCGCTGCCTGCAGTTCAACCTCAAGCGACTGGACGAGGAACAGATCCGCGGGCAGATGACGCGCATCCTCGGCGCCGAGCAGATCGAGTTCGACGACAGTGCCATCGTGCAGCTGGCGCGTGCGGCCGACGGCTCGCTGCGCGACGGTTTGTCGTTGCTGGACCAGTCCATTGCCTATGCCGGTGGCGCGCTGCGTGATGACGTGGTGCGCGCCATGCTGGGCACGGTGGACCGCACCCAGGTGGCGGCCATGCTGGACGCCCTGGCCGAAGGGGATGGCGCCCGCCTGCTGCAGGTGGTGGCGACCCTGGCCGACTTCTCGCCGGACTGGAGCGGGGTGCTGGATGCCCTGGCCGAAGGCCTGCACCGCATCCAGGTGCAGCAGCTGGTACCGGGCACCGAGGTGCCGGGCGAGGGCGTGGATGCGGTGGCCTTTGCCCAGCGCCTGCGCCCGGAAGTGGTGCAGCTCTGGTACCAGATGGCGCTCGGTGGCCGGCGCGACCTGCACCTGGCGCCCAGCCCGCGTGCGGGCTTTGAAATGACCGTGCTGCGCATGCTGGCGTTCCGCCCGGCAGGCGCGGTGCCGATGGTGCCGGAAGGTGCCGCCCCGGCAGCGGGTGCAGGTGTGGGTGGAAACAGCCCGGCCGCGCCGGTTGCCGCTGGTGCGCAGACGGCGGCCAAGCCGGTTGAAGCCGCGCAGGTGGCAGCGGCTGTGGATACACCTGCAATGCACAAGCCAGCGCCCGAACCGGCACCGGTCGCGGCGCAGCAGATCGCGCCGGAACCGGTGGCATCCGCCGCACCGCAGCCCCAGCCAGAATCCGAGCCTGCACCGGTCGCAGCCTCTGCCCCGGCCGAGGCCACCAAACCGGCCGCCGCCGACGAGGACCTGCCGCCGTGGGCGGTCGAGGCCGCCGAGGCGACTGCACGTGACGAGGCCATGGCCGCCGAAATGGCGATGCCTGAGCCGTCACCGCCCGTGATCGACACGCCCGCGCCCGCAGCGGCGCCGGAGCAGCCCGCTGCAGCGGCGCGCCCCACCGGCATCGCCATCGAGCCGGCGCCTGCCACGCAGGCCGGGCGTGCCTTGAACGATGCCGAGCAGTGGCTGGATCTGGTTGCCGACAGTGGCCTGAGCGGCCCTTCGCGCGAGCTGGCAGCCAACGCGGCCTTCGTCAGTTTCCAGCACGGCGTGCTGCGGCTGGCGTTGATGCCGGGCTTTGAGTACCTGCAGTCTGAGCGCGCCTTGAATGCGCTGGCGCAAGCCCTGTCGCAGGCCTTGGGCAGCACGCCTAAGATCCTTATTGAAACCGGCAACGTCCAGGCCGAGACCTTGCACGAGCGCGCTGACCGTCAGCGCGGTGAACAACAGCATGCGGCCGAAGCCGTTTTCATGGCCGACCCCCAGGTGCAGCAGTTGCTGCAGCAAGGTGCACGGGTCGTGGCCGATTCCATCCGTCCTTTCAAAGAGTAAGAGCCATGCGCGGCAATATCGCCCAGATGATGCAACAGGCCCAGAAGATGCAGGAAAACCTGCAGAAGGCCCAGGAAGAACTTGGCAAGCTGGAAGTCACCGGCAGCGCCGGTGGCGGCATGGTCAGCGTGACGCTGACCGGTACCAAGGAGTGCCGCAAGGTGCGCATCGATCCGTCGGTGCTGTCCGATCCGGAAATGGCCGAAGACCTGATCGCTGCTGCGTTCAACGATGCGTCCAACAAGATCGACGCCGAATCGCAGAGCCGCATGGGCGCTGCCACCGCCGGCATGAAGTTGCCGCCGGGCATGAAGCTGCCGTTCTGATGCAGCCGCGCCGGCATGCCGGCGCATGCATGCCCCCGCGCCGCGAAGCCTCCGGGCTTCGCGCGTTTGTTTTGAACAAGAGCCTGATGCGATGAGCCTGCCGCTGCTGGAACAACTGATCGAGGCCTTCCGGGTGTTGCCGGGCGTCGGCCAGAAGACCGCCCAGCGCATGGCCTACCACGTGCTGGAGCGTGCCCGTGACGGCGGCCAGCGCCTGTCGGAAGTGCTGGCCGAGGCCATCGAGAAGATCGGCCACTGCAAGCAATGCCGCGACTTCAGCGAAACCGAGCTGTGCCCGGTCTGCGCCAGCAGCAGCCGCGAGCGGCAGATGCTGTGCGTGATCGAGTCACCGGCGGATCGGCTGGCAATCGAGCACGCCACCAGCTACCGCGGCGTGTACTACGTGCTGCAGGGGCGCCTGTCGCCGCTGGATGGCATTGGCCCGCGCGAGCTGGGCCTGGACCAGTTGGAAGCGCGGCTGGCGCAAGGCGAGGTCACCGAATTGATCATCGCCACCAACTCCACCGTCGAAGGTGAGGCCACCGCGCACTACCTGGCGCAGCTGGCCAGGCGCAACAAAGTGCGCCCCAGCCGCTTGGCGCAGGGCCTGCCCTTGGGTGGGGAGCTGGAATATGTGGATCGCGGTACCTTGTCGCACGCCTTCGGCAGCCGCAGCGAAGTTGGCGAATAAGCGCTGCCGGGGTTGTAAGCTGTAGGCCGTTTACTGCAGCGAGCCCCACATGACCGACACCATTTTCGGCAAGATCATCCGTCGCGAAATTCCCGCCGCCATCGTTTACGAAGACGAGGAAGTGCTGGGTTTCAAGGACATCGCCCCGCAGGCGCCGGTGCATGTGCTGTTCATTCCGAAGAACGAGGTCATCCCCACCCTGGATGATCTGCAGCCGACGCAGGCGCATTTGATCGGCAAGCTGGCCTTGGCAGCGGCCGCGTATGCCCGCCAGGAGGGCTTTGCCGAGAACGGCTACCGCATCGTGATGAACTGCCGCGAAGACGCCGGCCAGACCGTGTTCCACATCCACCTGCATCTGTTGGCAGGTGCGCCGCTGGGCCACTTCGGCGCGTGATTTGATGCCGTTGTGTTGGCTGTAGGAGCGGCGGGGTGTGCTCCCTCCCTTTGCCGCAGGCAAGGGGAGGGTTGGGAGGGGTAAGCTCGGCCGTGTCTGATGGATCTGTGACTTCGCGATTTACGCCGTTCCTACGAAAGAACCAAAAAACAGAAAAGCCAAACAAAAACGCCGCCCCTTGGGGCGGCGTTTTCAGTTTGTCACCACCAACCGCGGTAACCCCAGCCCCAGCGCGGGCCCCAGGTGGGGCCCCAGGGGCCGTAGGGATAGGCGGGTACCACTTCCACTTCGCGTTGCACCGGCCACAGGTACACCACGTCGGCGTTGACCTTGGGCAGCGGGTAGTCGTACTCGCCGATCTTGGTGGTCTGGTAGCCGTCGATGCGGCCGATGAAGGTCACGTCGCGGCCCGGCTCGAACACTGCCGGGTCATAGAAGCCGGCACGGCAGGCCAGGAAGCGGCCGTCGCTGGCATCGGCCGAGGTGGTGCTCGGGCGGCCGCTGCCATTGAGCGGGCGGGCGATCATCTGGAAGCAGGTTTCGCCCTGGCCGGGGATGGTCTCGATGATGCGGCCACCCCAGCGTACCGGTGCGCCGGTCTGCTTCTGGGCGACCGCGTCACGCGGCGAAACCGGATTGAACTGGCCTTGCAGCGGCTTGGGGGCCGTGGCACAGGCGCCCAGCGCGAGGCTGGCAACAGCAATGAGGAGGATGCGGGTGTTCATGGTCGTGCTCCGGGTTTCGGACGGTGCCTGCGCAGGTCCATCAATAATGAATCGTCATCCGTCAGGTCGCCAGCGTATCGCGCATCGCTGAAACGTTGGCTGAGTGCGGATAGACCGCAGCCGGGCAGTGTAAGTTCCACCCGGCGCGCCCAGTCACCGGCGGTTTCGGCAGGTTCGCGGGCCAGCCCCAGTCGTGCGTAACGCTGGCCCAACTGGTGCCAGGCGCGCAGCAGCGGGTCGCGCTGGCGCTCCCCGCGCGCCAGCAGCCAGGCCATCAGTGCCAGCGCCGCAGCGGCGACGCTGGCGAACAGTGCCACCAACTGGCCGGGGCTCAAGCGCGCAACGCCAAGGCGGCTCAGCAGCCGTGACTGGCGCTCGGCATCGAAGGACAGCACGGCGTTGTTCCAGCCGCGGCGCAGGTAGTCGCTGTATTGCAACAGCCCGGTCCAGCGCCGGCCCAGGTCCAGGCCGGCGCCGGAGGTGTTCTGGCCAAGGCGGTCCTCCAGCGTGTCGTAGATGCGTTCTGGCGCCACCGCAGCGGTGGGGTCAACCCGCACCCAGCCACGCTCGGGCAGCCAGGCCTCGGCCCAGGCGTGCGCGTCCATGCGGCGTACCAGCCAATAGTTGCCATACGGATTGTGCACGCCGCCGGCATAGCCGGTGACCACCCGGGCCGGGATGTCGGCGGCACGCATCAGCACCACGAAGGCGCCGCTGAAATGTTCGCAATAGCCGGCCTTCTGGTCGAACAGGAACTCATCCACGCTGTGACGGCCGGGAATGGGCGTGTTCAAGGTGTAGGCGAACTCGCGGTGGATCCAGTCCAGGCTGCGTTGGACGATGGCGGCGTCGTTGCCGCCGGCCTCGGCGCGCCATTGCCTGGCCAGGGCCAAGGTCCGCGGGTTGAAGCCCTTGGGTAGCAGCAATGCCTGCCGGCGCAGGCCATCGGGCAGGCGCGTCTGGAACTGGCGCGGGGCCGCGGACTGCAGCCGCCAGCGGCTGAGGGCGCTGAGCGGGCGGGCACTGGTCAGGCTGTAGTCGGCGCCCAGGCGGGCGTCGGCCGGAGCAGCCAAGGGCAGGTCCAGGGCAACCAGGTCACGCCGATCGGTGGCCTCATATTCGATCTGGTAGTCCCAGCGCTGGGGGCCGGTGGTGAACGGGGGCGGCTCGCCCGTGGCGTGGTGCTCCAGCCGGGTCCAGCTGCGGCCGTCAAAGCGGGTCAGCACCGGACCGCGCCAATAGCGCTGCTCGGGTGCCGGTACCGGGCCGAAGAACTGTACGCGCAGGGCCGGGCTGTCATCGGCCATCAGCTCGCCCCAGGCCCCCGGCGCCATGCTGTCGGACAGGCCGGGGGTGCTGACGCTGCGCTCAGGTGCACCCCACAACGGCGTGGGCAGCCGTGGCAGCAACCAGAACCCGGCCATGGCCAGTGGCAGCGCCAGCAGCATCAGACGGCCAACACCGCGCAACTGCAGGCGCAGGGCCGGCGACGCAACGCCGGCCTGGTCGTCGGCAATGCGCTGCAGTGCCAGCAGGGAGGCGACCAGGGCGGTGGCCGACAACAGCAGGGTGGTTGGCCCCTGGTCGAGCAGGAATGCCGAGAAAGGTGCAAACAAGGCAAAACCGACCAGGCTGCGCGCGTCGCGGAAACTGCGCAGCTCGGCGGGTTTGATCGCCAGCATCGCCGCGAGCAGGGCGCAGCCGGTATCGCGGCCGATCCCGCCGCCCATCTGCCAGTAGATGGCAACAAACATCACCCCCATCAGCAGCAACTTGATGGAGGCAGGCAGCCTGCGTCGGCGCGTCCATGCACTGGTCAGCGCCGCCACTGCGGCCACGCTCAGTGACAGTGCTGGCGGCAACTGCAGCAGCAGGGGCAGCAACGCCAACGCGGCGGCCAGTAGTGACCATGTGCGGGTATCGGCGCGGGGCAAGGGGGCGGGCAGCTTGGTCATCGGCTTGGCAGCAGGGCCAGGGCGCGCAGGCACTGATGGCGATGCAGGTCACCATTGGCCGGCCCCAACGGCGGTTGGCCAGGCAGGCGCAGCTGGTAGCGGCGGCCCTCGCGCTCGGCATCGTCCACCCAGCGCGCAAGCCGGGCGATGCGCTGTTCGTAGGGAAGGCTGGGCAACTGCATCCAGTCCAACAGTAGTTCGGCGCCTTGCGGGCGCTCGTACTCGCGTACCAGCAGTTCGTCGCGCCGGGCGGAGTGTTTCCAGGCAATGCTGCGGCGTGCATCACCTTGCCGGTAGGGGCGCAGTTGCTGCAGTTCTTCGCCCTGTGGGTGCACGCGGGTATGGCTGCTGGAGCTGCCGGCATCAGGCAAGGGCGGGGCGTTGCTTTCCGGGGCGGGGTAGACCAGCAAGGGCGTTTCTGGCCAGAACCATGCCCAGGCGCGCACCAGGCCCAGTGGCTGGGTGGTGTCGATACGGATGCGTGGCAGATCCAGCCAGCCGCGGCGTTCAGTGGGCAGCAGCAGGTCAACCTCGGTCTGCACATCGGGTTCGAGCGTGGCCCGCGCCTGGCTGTCAGCGCACCGTAGCTGCAGGCCGCGCCGCGGGCGGTTGTCGGCGCGCAACAGGGCCAGCCGCAGCCGCAGCGCATGGCCCGCCGCCACCGGTTCGGCCGACAGTGCCTGCAACTGCAGGCCGGACAGCTGCAGGTGGGCGTGCACGGTGCTGGCCAGGGCTGTGGCTGCCAGCAACAAGGCCAGCAACAGGGCAGGGTTGTTGTTGTAGTTCAGGCCGCCCAGCAGCATCACCGCCAGCAACGCCGCCAGGAACAGGCCAAAGCGGGTGGGCAGGACATAGATGCGGCGGCGGTCAAGGCGCACCGGCAGCGCTTCGGGCTGCCGCGGTCGGGCCAGCAACTGCAGCGACCGCCAACGTTGGCGCAACCCCATGGGCTCAGTCCACCGGCACGGTGTGCAGGATGGCGCGGGCCAGTTCCGGGCCGGACGAGGATTCCGCCTCGGCGACCAGACGGTGGCCGGCCACGGCGACGAACAGTGCCTGTATGTCCTCGGGCACCACATGTTGCCGCCCCAGCAGCAGGGCGTGGGCCTTGGCGGCACGCAGCAGGGCGATGCCGGCGCGCGGCGACAGCCCCACGCGTACCCCAGGATGCTGGCGGCTGCGGGTAAGCAGGGCCTGCACGTAGTCGATCAGCGCATCGCTGGTGTGGACGCGGGTGACCGCCTCGCGCAGCGCGACCAACTCGCTGTCGGACAGGCACGCTGTGGTTTGCGCGATCAAGCTGCGGCGGTCGCTGCCACTGAGCAGTGCACGTTCGGCCTCGGCGTTGGGGTAGCCCAGGGTCAGCCGCAGGAGGAAGCGGTCCAACTGCGAATCGGGCAAGGGGAACGTCCCTGACAGGTCCACCGGGTTCTGCGTGGCGATGACGAAGAACGGGTCGGGCAAGGCGTGGGTAACACCATCCAGTGTCACCTGCTGCTCGGCCATGGCCTCCAGCAGCGCACTTTGCGTGCGCGGTGGCGCGCGGTTGATCTCGTCGGCCAGCAGCAGGTTGCAGAACACCGGGCCGGGGTGGAACTGGAAGCTGCGGCCGGCAGCCTCGTATACCGAGACACCCAGGACATCGGCTGGCAGCAGGTCCGAGGTGAACTGGATGCGCTGGAACTGCAGGCCCAGGCTGGAGGCCATCGCGTGCGCCAGGGTGGTCTTGCCCAACCCGGGCAGGTCCTCGATCAGCAGATGCCCCCCGGACAACAGCGCGACAAAGGCCAGGCGGACCTCATGGGCCTTGCCCAGCACCAGGGTATTTACCTGCGTCTGCGCCCTGGATAGGGACTGCAACGTCACTTCGGGTAGCATTCCGGCTGGCGTTACCGTCATCGTCGTCTCGTAATCAGGATTGAAGGGAGTGTAAGTGGCAATCAGGGGCGAGCAGCGCGCGTACATCACGTTCTTGGTGCTCTGGACGCTGGTAACAGTGGTCAAGGTGCTGATCGCGGCGCAATTGCCGCTGTTTGTCGATGAAGCATTCTATTGGCAGGAAGGCCAGCATTTGGCCCCCGCTTACTCCGACCTGCCGGGGCTGACGGCCTGGCTGACACGACTGGGCGTGGAGATCGTCGGTAATCACCGTCTGGGCGTGCGCCTGCCGTTCCTGGTGCTGGGCGCGTTGCTGCCGTGGATGGTCGCCCATATCGCTACCCGCTGGTTTGGTACGCGGGCGGGTTGGCAGGCCGGTGCGCTTGCAGTGCTGATGCCGTTGTCGGCGACCCTTGGCGTTTTGGCGGTGCCGGACGTGCCCATGGCCATCGCTGCCCTGCTGTGCCTGGATGCCGGCGCGCGCCTGCTGCGCAATGTGGATGCGGGCGGTGCCTTGATGCTGGCGCTGGGGTTGCTGGTAGGCGCCTTGAGTCACTACCGCTTCATCGGCGTGATCGTTGTGGGGTTCATTGCGCTGCTGCTGTTGCCGGAGGGCCGGCGCATGCTGCGTGACCCCCGCGTGTGGATGGCGCTCAGCGTCGGCATCGTGGCGTGGGTACCGCTGCTTGCATGGAATCTGGACAACCAGGACGCAGGCCTGAAGTTCCAGGTGATCGAGCGGCACCCCTGGGAGTTCCAGACCGAGGGGCTGCTGTTCCTGGTCATCCAGCCGATGCTGGTGACGCCATTGCTGTTTGCGGCAATGGCAGGGGTTGCCTATGCCGGCCTGCGGCAACGACTGCGCGGCTTCCATCATGTGCAGCTGCGCTATTTCGCGTTGGTGGGTGGCACATCCACCGTGTTGATCTTCCTGTTCGGCTTCTTCACCGATGTGGAGCGCATCAGCTTCCATTGGCCCCTGCCGGGCTACCTGGCCCTGCTGGTGTCCGTACCGCTGGCCTTGAATCATTGGACCCGCTTCTGGCGCCGTGCTGTATGGGTGGTGGCATCGGTGGGGCTGGTGTTGGCTTTCGCTTATTACGTGATGGCGGCCACTCCGTCGTTGCGCGAGCAGACTGCGGGCAGCAAGTATTACCCGCGCAACTTCGCCGGTTGGCAGCCCTTGGCCGATGCGGTCAAGGACGAGCTGGCGCAGATGCCGGCGGATGCCCAGGTGCTGGCCGGTAGTTTCAAGGTGGGCTCCGAGCTGGGCTTCCGGCTGGAAGATGCTTCCATCCGGGTGCTGCCGCATGAGCTCAATGATCGCCATGGGCGTACCGCGCAGCTGGCCTTGTGGCATTTGATCAGCGATGGCAGCCGCAGCACGCCGCAGCTGCTGGTGCTGGCGCCGGGCGACCAGCGCTATCGCGACCTACTGGTGCGGTACCACAAGGTCTGTGAGCTGGTTGGGCCGCTGCCGCCGCCGCGGGTGGTGTCGCTGGATCATGGGTTCCAGCGTTTCCTGTTGTTCCGCCTGCCTGCGCAGAAGCAGCAGGGGGCGTGCGTAACCCCCGCCATGGCGTGGGTGGATGGGCCGTTGCCAGGTGAATCCATTTCAGGCGAGCTGCAGGTCAAGGGCTGGGCGTTCAAGGATGGCGTGGGCCTGGCGCGCGTTGAACTGCTGGTGGATGGGCGCAGCGTGGGCGATGCGGCCTATGGGCGAACCCTGGATATCCGCCCCGCGTGGCCGGGCACCAATGATCCGCAGCATCCGCAGGTGGGTTTCGATGGACGGATCGATACGTCGGGGTTTGCCCCGGGGCGGCATTGGCTGGGACTGCGCCTGCATGGCAATGACGGCAGCGTGGAGACCTGGGCAGAGCAGCCCTTCATCGTCGAGCGTTAAGACATACCTGCTGTAGGGACACGGATTGCGGGTGAGGAAGACAATGGGACAGTTGGACGTCGTGGTGCTGATTCCTTGTTACAACGAGGAGGCGGCGGTTGCCCGTGTGGTGGCGGATTTCCGCGCCACCCTGCCGGCAGCGCGGATCGTGGTGCTGGACAACAATTCGACCGATCGCACGGGTGAGGTGGCGCGCGCTGCCGGTGCCCAGGTGTTGAAGGTGGCGCTGCAGGGCAAGGGCAATGCCGTGCGGCGCGGCTTTGCCGATGTCGATGCCGATGTGTATCTGCTGGTGGATGGCGACGATACCTACGAAGCTGCCGCCGCTCCGGCGCTGGTCAGGAAGTTGCTGGACGAGGGGTTGGACATGGTCGTGGGGGCACGGCGCGATGAACAGGCGGCCGCCTATCGTCCAGGGCATCGCCTGGGCAATATTCTGCTGACCCGTTGCGCTGGCATGCTGTTCGGGCATGCGTTCGATGACATGCTGTCCGGATACCGCGTGTTTTCGCGCCGCTATGTGCGTTCATTCGCTGCCCATGCAAAGGGTTTCGAGATCGAAACCGAGTTGGCGGTACATGCCCTGCAACTGCGCATGCCGGTCGCCGAGGTGGACACCGTGTATGGGGTCAGGCCGGAGGGTTCGCACAGCAAATTGAATACCTGGCGCGACGGCTGGCGGATCCTGTGCACGATCGCCAAATTGTTCAAATCGGAACGGCCTTTGCTGTTCTTTTCCCTGGGCTTCGCACTGGCTGAACTGATTGCTTTCAGTCTGGCGGTCCCTTTGCTGGTCACTTACGTGGAGACAGGGCTGGTCCCGCGTTTCCCCACGGCGATCCTGTGCGGTGCGTTGGGCGTCCTGGGGTTCCTGCTGCTGGCATGTGGGTTGATCCTGGACACGGTGACGCGGGGCCGTACGGAGGCCAAGCATCTGGCCTATCTCGCTGTGCCCATCAGCAAGGACGGCAATCGGGCAGAACGCGCATGAGCCAGGCAGGAACTGTTGGGCGCGGCCTCCTGGCCCGTATTGCGCAGGGTATGTACCGCAGGTTTGCTTTCACTTCGCAGGCCAACATGGTCGCTGCGGCATCGCTGGTCGCGCTGTTGGGCGGTTGCCTGTCATTGTGGCTGGGTCAGGACTCCAACTGGGACCTGCGCAACTACCATCTTTACAACGGCTATGCCGCCTTGCAGGGCCGCCTGCACCTGGATCTGGCGCCCGCGCAGATGCAGTCCTATTTCAGTCCGTTGCTGGATGTCTTCCAGTACCTGTTATTGGTGCGCTTGCCCGGGCCGCTGGTTGGGTTCGTCATGGGTGTACTGCATGGCCTGCTGTTTGTGCCGGTGGCCGGGGTGGCCTGGTGGGTGCTGAGGGACAGGGCCGAGCGCGCATGGCTGGCGCCGCTGTTGGGCGTGGCGGGATTGTGCATGGCGTCGGTGCTGTCCGAGTTCGGCAACACCATGGCCGACAACACCACCGCGCTGTTCGTGGTGGGCAGCCTGTGGGCGGTAGTGCACGCGCAGTCGCGCGCTGAGGGCGTTGTGCCATGGCGCAGTTGGGTGTTGGCGGGTGTGCTGTTGGGCATGGCTGTCGCACTGAAACTGACCAATGCCATCTACGCCATCGGTATGGCAGCAGCGTTGCTGGCCGCGGGTGGCCGCTGGTCGCAACGTGTGCTGGGATTGACCGTCGTGGCTGCTACGGCATTGCTGGTGGCGGCATTGGCCGCCGGTTGGTGGTACTGGCAGCTCTGGCAGCACCATGGCAATCCGCTGTTGCCGCAGTTCAACGCGTGGTTCCAGTCCCCCCTGGCACAGCAAGGCGGTGTGGCCGATACCCGTTGGTTGCCGCGAGGGCTGGGTGAGCACGTGCTGTGGCCGCTGATATTTGCCGCCAACCCCAAGCGCGTGAGCGAGATTTCACTGGTGCAACTGGTGTGGCCGCTGTTGTTCGTGGTCGGGCTGGCATTGCTTGGGCAGCACCTGTTGCGCAGGCGGCGGGCGCACACTGCCGCCGCTTTCGCCCCCGTGCTGCGTGGCGTGGTTGCGTTCGTGCTGGTGTCCTATCTGCTGTGGCAGTTCGTTTTCAGCATTCACCGGTATCTGTCGGCGTTGGAATTGCTGGCGCCGCTGCTGTTGTGGTGCGGCTGGGTGCGTTTGTGGCCGGGTACGCGCGGCCCGCGGAGCGCAGGCTGGCTGGTGGCGGTGTGCGTGATCGTGTCGCTGGTCGGGCGCGGCGATTGGGGGCATGAATCCTGGGCGTCGCAGGCTTTTCGTGTGCAGGGGCCGCCAATGGCCGCACCCGCGCAGAGTGTGGTGCTGCTGGTGGGGGCGGAGCCGCAGGGTTGGCGGGTACCGCTGTTGCCGGCGCAGGCGCGCTATGCCGCGGTGGCCTCCAACTTCCCGGAGGCGGAAGGTTACCGGGCCGCCCTGGCAGCCATGCTGGACGAGCGGCCGTACCAGTTTGCGATGCTGCCGGGTTACTCGGATCGCCTGGCGTTGCGCTTCGAGGCGCTCAATCGGAAGGTGGCGGCCGTGGGCCTGCATGCCGAGCCGGGCTGCGGCAAGCTGAGCTGGATTGCGCGCACGGTGAGGGGTGGGCGGTTGAAGGTGGAGCAGCAGCAGGGCAGGTGCGTGCTGGTGCCCGGCAGGGCCGGGCCAATGACACCGGCTGCTGCCGAGGCCGAAGAGCGTACTGCTGCGCAGGCAAGGTTGGGTGCCTATGGCCTGCAACTGGTGCCGGGTTCCTGCGTCACGTTGGATTCCCGCATCGGCCAGGGGCGCTTCCCTTACCAGTGGTGCCGGCTACAGCCGGTGCGCTGAGTCTTGCGCCTCAGGGCAGGCGATAGCCTGCCTGCCGCAGCAAATCGGACAGGCGTATGAGCGGCAGGCCAACCAGGGCGGTGGGGTCGCTGTTGTCGATGGCCTCGAACAGGCTGATGCCCAGGCCTTCGCATTTGAAGCTGCCGGCGCAGTCCAGCGGTTGCTCGGCGTCCACGTAGCGGGCGATCTCCTCGGCCTGCAATGGGCGGAAGCGAACCGTGGTGAGGTCGCTGGTCTGCAGCTGGCGGACGCCGTTGCTCAGGCATACGGCGGTATGGAACTGTACCTGCCGGCCGGACATGGCCGCCAGTTGGGCGTAGGCGGCTTCGTGGGTGCCGGGTTTGCCCAGCGGCAGGCCGTCCAGTTCGGCAACCTGGTCCGAGCCGATCACCCAACTGCCGGGTGCCTGGACGGAAACCGCCTGCGCCTTGGCCGTCGCCAGCCGCTGTGCGAGTGCAGCCGGGGGCTCGCCGGGCAGGGGGCTTTCGTCCACCAGCGGGGCTGCGGAACTGAACGGAAGCCCGAGCCGGGACAACAATTGCGCCCGATAGCGGGAGGTGGAGGCGAGAATCAGTGCTGTCATGTGTAAAAATAGCGGTCCCGGGCCGGGCAGTCTGCTGCCGAGAAGGCTGTCTGGCAACGTTTGCCGCTGGCGGATTTGACAGCGGGTGGGGTTCTACTTAACATTCTGCAGCTTATGTCCGCGAACGTGCCCGAATTGCTGGATGCTTGGCGGATGGTCGTAGCGCGTAGGCGCTTTGACGGCCAGGCGCCTTTGTCCGAGATGACCCGCCTGCAGGGTCTGCTTGCCGATACCGAAGGCCAGTGCAGCTATGCGCTGGAATTCGATCGCGACAGCGTGTTGCAGGTGGCCTATGTCGATCTGACCATCGATACCGAGCTGCCCTTGATCTGCCAGCGCACCATGCAGCGTTTCCTGCTGCCGGTGTCGATCAAGCAGCGTTTGGGCTTGATCCGGAACGAAGACGAAGAATCCGCGCTTCCAGAGGAATACGAAGCGCTGCTGGTGCCCGAGGACGGCAACCTGCGGCCGCTGGACCTGGTGGAAGACGAGTTGGTGTTGGCGGTGCCGGTGGTTGCACTGGCGCCGGGAAGCGAGGCGGTCGAACGTGACTTCTCCGCGACCGAAGATGAATTGAGCAAGGCCAGTCCGTTCGCGGCATTGGCGGCGCTGAAGAAACAATAGCGGCCGGTAATCGTCGGCGGCTGCGGCGAAAGCGAGTAGTGCTGGACGCTAACGTCCTGTGCAATTAAACGACGAAGCAAACGAAACCGAGTTTGGAGCAATCCCATGGCTGTGCAGAAATCCCGTGTTACCCCGTCCCGCCGCGGCCAGCGTCGTGCCCACGACGCCCTGAGCGCCAAGCAGCTGTCCACCGATCCGACCACCGGTGAAGTGCATCTGCGTCACCACATCACCGCTGACGGCTTCTACCGTGGCAAGAAGGTGATCACGACCAAGTCGAACTCGGTCGTCGAAGAAGATTGATTCGTGACGGCTGCCACGCCTGCGTGGTGGCCGTTTCACTGATTCTTCAGGGGCCGCCTTCGGGCGGCTTCGCGCAACAGGAAACAGCATGAGCAAGCGGATCTACTCGCGGATCGCGGGCACTGGTAGTTATTTGCCCGAGAAGGTGTTGACCAACGAAGATCTGACCAAGATCGTCGAAACGACCGATGAGTGGATCCAGTCGCGAACGGGTATCCGCGAGCGACATATTGCTGCCGAAGGCGAGACCACCAGTGACCTGGGCTACAACGCCGCCGTGCGCGCGTTGGAAGCGGCTGGCATCGAGGCTTCGCAGCTGGACATGATCGTCGTGGGCACCACCACGCCGGACCTGATTTTTCCGTCCACCGCCTGTCTGATCCAGGCGCGCCTTGGCGCGACCGGTTCGGCGGCGTTCGACGTCAATGCGGCCTGCTCGGGCTTTCTGTTTGCCCTGAGCGTGGCTGACAAATTCATCCGCAGCGGTGACGCCAAGCATGTGCTGGTGATCGGTGCGGAAACCCTGACCCGTATCGTTGACTGGACCGACCGCACCACCTGCGTGCTGTTCGGCGATGGCGCGGGCGCCGTCGTGCTCAAGGCCGACGAGGACACCGGCATCCTCAGCACCCACCTGCATGCCGATGGCAGCAAGAAGGAACTGCTGTGGGATCCGGTTGGCGTGTCGGTCGGCTTCGACAAGCCGGGCAAGATCAACATGAAGGGCAACGACGTGTTCAAGTACGCCGTCAAGGCGCTGGACTCGGTGGTTGACGAGACCCTGCAGGCCAATGGTCTGGACAAGGCTGACCTGGATTGGCTGATCCCGCACCAGGCCAACCTGCGCATCATCGAAGCCACGGCCAAGCGCCTGGACATGCCGATGGACCGCGTGGTGGTGACCGTCGACAAGCACGGCAACACCTCGGCCGGTTCGGTGCCGCTGGCGCTGGACGCTGCGATCCGTTCGGGTCGCGTCGAGCGAGGCCAGCTGTTGCTGCTGGAAGCTTTTGGTGGCGGTTTCACCTGGGGCTCGGCACTGCTGCGCTATTAAGCATCGCCAGCATTCGCGTACCGCACGGGCAGCCAAGGGCTGCCCGTTGTCGTTTTGGGGGTCGGTAATCGGCCCCCTCCCTTTGCCGCAGGCAAGGGGAGGGCCGGGGAGGGGTGCCTTACGCCGTTGGTCTGCCGGTGTCGCTGCCCACCCGTAGTGCCGAGCCATGCTCGGCAAGGGCCTTCCCGGTGACGCCGCATGCCGAGCATGGCTCGGCCCTACAGGTAGGGTGTGCTGGTAAAGCCCCTGCCGAGCATGGCTCGGCACTACAGGTAGGGTGTGCTGGCAAAGCCCCCGCCGAGCATGGCTCGGCACTACCGGTCGCCGGGTGCTGCATACGCGCCAGTACAGACGGGCGGGCGCTTTCGCGCTTATTATTCCCCGCTTCGAATGACGCAGCAGAAGACCGCGTGACTGATTCCCGACTTGCTTTCGTATTCCCCGGCCAAGGCTCGCAATCCATTGGGATGCTGGCGGAACTGGCTGAATTGCATCCGCAGATCCGTGAAACCTTTGCCGAAGCCTCCGAAGGTGCGGGCGTGGATCTGTGGGCGCTGTCGCAGGGTGGGCCGGAAGAACAGCTCAACCGCACCGAATTCACCCAGCCGGCGCTGCTGGCCGCCAGCATCGCCGTATGGCGCCTGTGGAATGCACAAGGTGGCGCCAAACCGGCCGTGCTGGCCGGGCACAGCCTGGGCGAATACACCGCGCTGGTTGCCGCTGGTGCGCTGTCGCTGCGCGACGGTGCCCATCTGGTACGCCTGCGTGGCCAGCTGATGCAGGACGCGGCCCCGGCCGGCGTTGGTGCGATGGCGGCCGTGCTGGGTGTCGAGGATGCCGTGGTCGAGGCCGTCTGCGCCGAAGCCGCAGGCAGCCAGGTCGTGGTGCCGGCCAATTACAACTCGCCCGGCCAGATCGTCATCGGTGGCGATGCCGCTGCGGTGGACCGCGCGCTGGCATTGCTGGCGGACAAGGGCGTGCGCAAGGCGGTGAAGCTGGCCGTCAGCGTGCCCTCGCACACCCCGTTGATGCGCGAAGCCGCCAACCGCCTGGCCGAAGTGATGGCCGGGCTGGACTGGGCCGAGCCGTCGCTGCCGGTGGTGCAGAACGTTGATGGCAAGGTGCACGCAGGTGTCGATGCCATCCGCCAGGCGCTGGTGCAGCAGCTGTACCAGCCGGTGCAGTGGACCGGCTGCGTGCAGGCATTGGCTGCGCAGGGCGTCAGCCGCGTGGCCGAGTGCGGCCCGGGCAAGGTGCTGACCGGCCTGGTCAAGCGCATCGACAAGAGCATTGATGGCCGCGTACTTACCACCCCGGCGGATTTCGCCGGCGCACTGGAAGCGTGGGCCAACTGATCACCGGATTGTGCGGCGGGCGCTGCCCGTCGCCGGCCCAGACCGGCTGCCGCTGTCGCGGCACCGACCGAACGAGGAATTCAAATGAGCAAGCCATTGCAGGGTGAAATCGCGCTTGTCACCGGCGCCAGCCGCGGCATCGGTGCGGCCATTGCCGACGAACTGGCCGCGCAGGGCGCGACCGTCATCGGCACCGCCACCACCGAGTCCGGCGCAGCCGCCATCGGCGCGCGTCTGGCTGCACAGGGCGGCCACGGCCGTGCCCTGAACGTGACCGAGCCGGGCGCGGTGGATGCGCTGATCGATGCGGTGAGCAAGGAATTCGGCGCCATCACCATCCTGGTGAACAACGCCGGCATCACCCGCGACAACCTGCTGATGCGCATGAAGGACGAGGACTGGCAGGCCATCCTCGACACCAACCTGACCAGCGTTTACCGCACCTCCAAGGCGGTGATGCGCGGCATGATGAAGGCGCGCAAGGGCCGCATCATCAATATCGCCTCGGTCATCGGCGTCACCGGCAATGCCGGCCAGGCCAACTATGCCGCCGCCAAGGCCGGCATCATTGCCTTCTCCAAGTCGCTGGCCAAGGAAATCGGCAGCCGCGGCGTGACCGTCAACGTGGTCGCACCGGGCTTCATCGATACCGACATGACCAAGGATCTGCCCGAGGACGCCAAGGCGGCGATGCTCGGCCAGGTCGCGCTGGGCCGCCTCGGTGAGCCGGCAGATATCGCCAAGGCGGTGGGTTTCCTGGCCGGTCCGTCGGCCAGTTACATCACCGGCGAAACCCTTCACGTGAACGGTGGCCTGTACATGCCGTAAGCGTGGCGTGCATGGACTGCACCCAAGTGGTTGATCTTCGCGGGGTTTTTGTTGAGAAACACTGCCGCGACGGTTTCCACTACACTATCCCACGGCCAGCCTTGGGGGCTGGCATCTTTTGAACCACTACTCCATCTGGAGCGATATCCAATGAGCACCATCGAAGAACGCGTCAAGAAGATTGTTGTTGAGCAGCTTGGCGTCAAGGAAGAAGAAGTCACCACCAGCGCATCGTTCGTCGATGACCTGGGTGCAGACTCGCTGGACACCGTCGAGCTGGTGATGGCGCTGGAAGAAGAGTTCGAGTGCGAAATCCCGGACGAAGAAGCCGAGAAGATCGGTACCGTCCAGGCTGCCATCGACTACGTCAAGGCACACGTCAAGGCCTGATCCAGGTCTGACAAGGCGCGGTCGGCAAGCATGTCAGCCGCGTTGCAAATCCATGGGGCCGCTGATGCGGCCCTGTGCTTTTAAGCTTCAATCCCCCCGTGCGCGGGGCCAGGAGAATCCGCAATGAGTCGTCGCGTCGTCGTTACCGGCATGGGCATGGTGTCGCCGCTGGGCAATGATCTGGCCAGCAGCTGGGAAGGCATCATCAATGGCCGCTCGGGCATTGGCCCGCTGACGAATGTTGCAGATAACTATCTGGAACGTTTCACCACCAAGATTGCAGGTGAGGTCAAGGATTTCGACATCACCGCCGACAACCCCCTGTTCGGCAAGTACCGGGTCAGTGGCAAGGATGCCAAGAAGATGGACCCGTTCATCCATTACGGCCTGGGTGCCGCCTTCATGGCGCTGCACGACTCGGGCCTGGAAATCACCGAGGCCAACGCCGAGCGCATTGGCGCCATTGTTGGCGCCGGCATCGGCGGCCTGCTCGGCATCGAAGAGCAGACCATCGAGTTCCACGAGGGCAAGAAGATCTCGCCCTTCTACGTGCCCAAGACCATCATCAACATGCTGCCGGGCCAGCTGAGCATCATCGCCGGGCTGAAGGGCCCGTCGTTCTCGGCGGTATCGGCCTGTGCCACGTCCAACCATTCCATCGGTACGGCGATGCGCATGATCCAGTACGGCGATGCCGACGTGATGGTTGCCGGTGGCGCCGAGCGTGGCTCCTCGCCGACCGCACTGGGCGGCTTCTGCGCGATGAAGGCCATGTCCACCCGCAACGACGAGCCGACCAAGGCCTCGCGTCCGTGGGACCAGGGCCGTGACGGCTTCGTGCTGGGCGACGGTGCCGGCATCCTGATCCTGGAAGAGTACGAGCACGCCAAGGCACGCGGCGCAAAGATCTACTGCGAGCTGGCCGGCTTCGGCGCAAGCTCCGACGCGTACCACATGACCGCCCCGAGCGAGAACGGCGAAGGTGCCGCCCGCTGCATGGTGGCGGCGATGAAGGACGCTGGCGTCACCCCGGAACAGGTGGGCTACCTCAACGCACACGGCACCTCCACGCCGCTGGGCGACCTGGGCGAGACCATGGCGATGAAGACCGCCTTCGGCGAACACGCGTACAAGCTGCTGGTCAGCTCCACCAAGTCGATGACTGGCCACCTGTTGGGTGCGGCTGGCGGCGTGGAAGCGATCTTCTCGGTGATGGCGCTGGAAACCGGCATCATCCCGCCGACCATCAACCTGGAAAACCCCAGCGAAGGCTGCGACCTGGACTACGTGCCGAACATGGCGCGCAAGGCCAACGTCGACGTGGTGATGTCGAACGGCTTCGGCTTCGGCGGCACCAACGGCACGCTGGTGTTCAAGCGGATTTAAAGGTTCAAAGCCCCGCTAAAAGCCCCTCTCCCCTCGGGAGAGGGGTTGGGGTGAGGGTAAGGCCGAAGCAACAACGGTGAACGGCCAGCTGGTCTCCACCTCTTGGCAGCCAACTACTGTCAGCCACCCGCCCCCTCATCCGCCCCTTCGGGGCACCTTCTCCCGGCGGGAGAAGGGATTGCTCCCCTGACACTCCGGGCCCACGATGCACATCCTCCCCCTGCACGCCGATACCGACCCGCTGGCGCTGCATCGGCTCGCACCGCATCGCTATCCGGTCCTGCTGGAGTCCACCGCCGCCGGCAAGCTCGGCCAGTGGGACATGCTGCTGATCGCCAACGGCAGCCAACTCCTGCTCAACCCCGACGGCAGCCTGCAGCGCGAAGACGGCGCCCCAGTCGAAGGCGACTTCCTCTCCGCACTCGACCGCGACTGGCAATCCCTGCGCCAAGCCCGCAACCCGATGGAAGCGGACATCCCGTTCCGTGGCGGCTGGGCCTTGCTGCTCGACTACGAACTCGCCCAACAAATCGAACCCATCCTGCGGCTGCCACAGCGCAGCGACGGTCTGCCAACCGCAGTCGCACTACGCTGCCCGGCGGCGGTCCTGCGCGAGCGCGACAGCGGCCGCTGCATCGCCATTGCCGAAGACGACGCAGCAGACCTGCTCAACCAGCTCCAGCACGATCAAAACGACGCCGCACAGCTGCCGCCCTTGTCGCAGTGGAACGGCCCGAGCGCCATCAACGAAGACGCAGGCGAACGCTTCACCGACGGCGTGCACAAGGTCATCGACTACCTGCACGCCGGTGACGTCTTCCAGGTAAACCTGTCGCGCCGTTGGCAGGCGCAGTTCGACGCGCCACTTGCACCTGAAGCGCTGTACGCGCGCCTGCGCACCGCAAACCCCGCACCCTTCGCTGGCCTGTTCACGGCCGCCGGCCGCGCCGTGGTCAGTTCCTCGCCGGAGCGCCTGGTCTCGGTCAGCGGCGATGTGGTGCAGACTCGCCCGATTGCCGGCACCCGCCCGCGTTTTGCCGGCGACGACGATGCCGCCCGCATCCAGGAGCTGGTCGGCCACCCCAAGGAGCGCGCCGAGCACGTGATGCTGATCGACCTGGAGCGCAACGACCTGGGGCGCATCGCCGCGCCCGGCAGCGTCGAGGTCGATGAGCTGATGACCGTGGAGAGCTACGCCCACGTGCACCACATCGTCAGCAACGTGCGCGCGCGCCTGCGCTCGGACGTGACCCCGGGGCAGGTGATCGCCGCCACCTTCCCTGGCGGCACCATCACCGGCTGTCCCAAGGTGCGCTGCATGGAAATCATCGCCGAGCTGGAGCAGACCGCGCGTGGCGCCTATACCGGCGCCTTCGGCTGGCTGAACCGCGACGGCGACATGGACCTGAACATCCTGATCCGCACCGCCGAAGTGCAGGGCAGCACCGCCAGTTTCCGCGCCGGTGCCGGCATCGTGGTGGATTCGGACACGGCCAAGGAGCTGGACGAAACCCGGGCCAAGGCGCGTGGCCTGCTGCGGGCGCTGGACCCGCAATAATGAACGCCGTTTTGGCGGGCGCTGCCGCCAGCGCGGTATCCTGCGCATCGGTTCTTTGAAGACGGGGTGACCATGGCGGGTGCCAAGCGCGGATGTCTGCTGGTGCTGGCGGTGTTGGTACTGCTGGTGGCATTGGCTGGCGCAGGTGCGGCCTGGTTGTGGCAGCGGCAGGGCAGCTTTGCCGACGCACCGCTGACGCCGTCCGCCGAAAGCATGAGCATCGCCTCCGGTGACTCGTTCAACAGCGTGTTGCGCAAGCTGCGCGCGGCGGGCGTGGACGAGGGGGATGACCTGCAATGGCAGCTGCTGGCGCGTCAACTGGATGCTGCAGACAAGCTCAAGGTGGGCGAGTACGCACTGGACCCGGCACTTACCCCGCGCCAGCTGCTGCTGAACATGCGCCAGGGCAAGGTGCTGCAGCACCGCGTCACCATCGTGGAGGGCTGGAACATCCGCCAGCTGCGTGCCGCCTTGGCACGTGCGCAGCCCTTGCAGCATGAAACAACCGATCTTTCCGACACCGAGTTGATGGCCAGGCTGGGCTTCCCCGACCAGCACCCGGAAGGCCGCTTCCTGCCCGAGACCTATGTCTACCAGCGTGGCGACAGCGACGTGGATGTGCTCAAGCGCGCCCATGCCGCGATGGGAAAGGAGCTGGCCGCCGCCTGGGCCGAGCGCAGCGATGACCTGCCGCTGGCCTCGCCCTACGAGCTGCTGATCCTGGCCTCCATCATCGAGAAGGAAACCGGTCTGGCCAGCGAGCGCCCGCAGATTGCCGGCGTGTTCGCGCGCCGCCTGAAGCTGGGCATGCGCCTGCAGACCGACCCGACCGTGATCTACGGCATCGGCAGTGCCTACGACGGCAATATCCGCAAGGTGCACCTGACCACCGACACGCCGTACAACACCTATACCCGTGCCGGTCTCACGCCCACGCCCATCGCCATGCCGGGCCGTGATGCGCTGCATGCCGCGGCGCGGCCTGCACCCGGCGACGCGCTGTACTTCGTCGCCGTGGGTGACGGCAGCGGCGCCCACGTTTTCTCCGCCAGCTATGGCGAGCACAACAGTGCCGTCGCGCAGTACCTGCAGCGGCTGCGCGACAAGAAGAAAGAGGCAGTAGAACAATGAACCAAGCGTTGTTGCGGCACCCGCATTTCGTCAGCCTGGAAGGCGGCGAGGGTGCAGGCAAGACCACCGCCATCAATGCCATTCGTGACCTGCTGCGCGAGCGCGGGCACGAGGTGGTATTGACCCGCGAGCCGGGGGGCACGCCGCTGGCCGAACGCATCCGCAACCTGGTGTTGAAGCCGGATGAGGAGATCGCCGGCGAGCCACTGTCGGCCGAGGCCGAGCTGCTGTTGGTGTTCGCCGCACGCGCCCAGCATGTGCGGCAGGTGATCCGCCCGGCACTGCAGCGTGGTGCCTATGTGCTCAGTGACCGCTTCACCGATTCCAGCTTTGCCTACCAGGGTGCCGGCCGTGGCCTGGACCTGCAGTGGATCGGCGATCTGGAAAAGCGCGCAGTAGGCCTGCAGCCGGGCCTGACCCTGCTGCTGGATGTGGACGTGGCCATTGGCCGCGCCCGCGCCAATGGCCGCGACCTGTGGCCGGACCGCATCGAGAGCGAGCAGGACGATTTCTTCCAGCGCGTGCGTGCGCAGTTCCGCCAGCGGGCGCAGCAGGACCCGCAGCGCTTCCGCCTGATTGATGCCAGCCAGGACCAGGCCGGCGTGGCCGCGCAGGTGCGCAGCGCCGTCGCCGCTTGGCTGGAACAGGAGTTGCCCGCATGAGTGAGGCTTTCGCCCCCTGGCAGCAACGCGCCTTTGACCAGACCGTGGCCGCGCTGGACGGTGGCCGCCTTGGCCATGGCCTGCTGCTGTGCGGCCCCGCCGGCATGGGCAAGCGTGCGGTGGCGCTGGCCTTGGCTGCCCATGTGCTGGACAACGGCGCCGATGCCGCCGCTCGGCAGCGCAACGCGCAGCTGATCGCCGCCGGCAGCCACCCGGACCTGCAGCTGGTGTCATTAATCCCCAACAAGACCGGTGACAAGCTGCGCACCGAGATCATCATCGACCAGGTACGCGAGATATCGCAGAAGCTGGCGCTCACCCCGCAGTACGGCGTGGCCCAGGTGGTGATCGTGGACCCGGCCGATGCGATCAACCGCGCGGCCTGCAATGCCCTGCTCAAGACGCTGGAAGAGCCGGCCCCGGGGCGCTACCTGTGGTTGCTCAGCGCCGACCCGGCGCGGTTGCCGCAGACCATCCGCAGCCGCTGCCAGCGCCTGGAGTTCCGCCTGCCGCCACGGGAGGAAGCGTTGGCCTGGTTGCAGGGCCGTGGCTATACCGAAGGCGTGGCGCGCGAGGCGCTGGACGCTGCGCGTGGCCACCCGGCGCTGGCCGACCGCTGGTTGCAGGGCGAGGGCATGGCCCTGCGCCGGCAGGTGGCCAACGAACTGGGCCAACTGCTGGCCGGCAAGGTCGGCAGCGTGGAGCTGGCGCAGCGCTGGACCGGTGACGAACACGCCGACCTGCGCCTGCGCCATGCCGCCGATCTGGCCCTGCAGAAAGCTGCTGACGGCTTGACCGATCCGGCGCGATTGAACAAGCTGGCCGCCTGGTTCGATGCCGCCAACCGTACCCGTGACCTGCTGCGTACCACCGTGCGTGCCGACCTGGCCGTGGTGGAACTGCTGCTGGCGTGGGGCGCGGCCAACCAGGTGCAATCCAAGGGGACTATTCGATGAGTGCGATGAACGCCCGCCAGGGCATCCTTTCGCTGGCGGTCAAGGACAAGGCGGCGCTGTACAGCGCCTACATGCCGTTCGTGAAGAACGGTGGCGTCTTCGTGCCCACGCCCAAGCGCTACTTCCTCGGTGACGAGGTGTTCCTGCTGCTGACCCTGCCGGACTCCAGCGAGCGTTTGCCGGTGGCCGGCAAGGTGGTCTGGGTGACCCCGCTGGGCGCGCAGGGCAACCGCCAGGCCGGCATCGGCGTGCAGCTGGCAGACGGCAACGATGGCGAGGCGATCCGCAACAAGATCGAGACGCTGCTGGCCGGCACATCCAGCTCGGACAAGCCCACGCAGACGATGTGAAGTGATGTGAAGAAAAATGTTGACGTGCTCGCTCAGCCCCCTATAATGAGCGGCTCGCAACACGGGCGGTTAGCTCAGCGGTAGAGCATTGCCTTCACACGGCAAGGGTCACAGGTTCGATCCCTGTACCGCCCACCATAAAAATCAAAGTGTTGCAGAAGAACCGGCGAAAGCCGGTTTTTTGTTTTTGGCGATACGAGAGGACGCTACCCGCCCTGTGTCTGCAAATAGTTGAGACGTGAAGGTTTGTCTGGCGGGCTTGTAGAGATCGTGAGTAGCTGATGGGGCAGGACCTTGAAGCTGCTGGGGCTTGAGTACCAAGTCGAGTGCTGCCTGTGGAATCCATCGAAAGTGTTTCTGTCCGTTGACCGGTACTGTGAAATTTCGATGGAGCGCGCTTTGGGCGACCCATAAGCTCTTGATGCCTGGATTGGCAGGCGGATAAGGAGCGTGACATGAACAAATGGATCAAGCGCGTTGTCGCCTTTGGTTTTCTTTCGATGTCCTGCTTTGGTGGAATTGCTTCGGCCGCGCAGTGTGAAAGACCTTGCTTCTATGCATATCAACGTTGCCTGAGTGTGGAGCTCGACAAGAATGCCTGTTTTGAGGCTTATCTTGCGTGCGTGGATATCAGCTGTGGCGGGAACCCTTGATGCAGCGCCACTGGCTGCATTTGCTTGATTGATACTGCGGTTGTTGATGAGGACTGATGGAGCTTGGTTCCCAAGCCGCGATCCCGGAAGTGCAAAACAGGGTCGACCAGTTGCTTGCTTCGATTGCGGTGTTGCTGTCGCAGGATGTGCGCTGACTGGAGTGCGGGATTCAAGTGCCGAGTATCTATTGGAGCTCTATGTCGGTTCGGTGTTGCGTGGGCTCCCGGTACTGCTTGAGATCTACTTGCCGGCCACAGGTACTGCGTTGGCCAGATCAGGCGCCGCGCGTCTAGGAGGTTGCAGCTTGTTGATCTTTCGGATTGTTCGCCAACGGACCCCGGGGCGCTGTGTCTGCCCGGGGCCGTTGGCCCTTTGGCGGGAAAGCATAGGTCAAAGTCAGGTTTATCTTGGCAAAGACGCCTGTACTACGGTCTGATTGCTGCATTGTTCTTGAAGGGATGCGACTGCATGAGGACTTCCGGCCAACTGATGGCCGCTTCAATAAAGAAGGTCTTGCTGCCAGCGCTGCGCCAACGCGGCTTCGGCGGTAGCGGCGTAGCAAACTTCGTTCGTTCCAGCGACGCGTATCGCGACTTCCTGTCGATCCAGTATTGGACGTATGGCGGCAGCTTCATCCTGGAGTTCAGTCGCATTCCGGCGAATTGGGTTGATCCTGACTCGGGGGAAGTGCCGAAGAGAGTGTTCGAGACCGATCCGCTGCTTAGGAAGCGCTTGATCGATACCGAGCAGCACAGGGACTTCCGTGGGTTTTCTTTCAAGGCTTTCGGCAGTGAGCAAAGCCGTTACGACCAACTGGCGGCTTCGGTGGTGGCGTTGTTGCCACAGGTGGAGGCTTGGTTGGAGAGCGGAACGCAGGGGCCGAATATTCACTGATTGCCCGTGGTGCCTGCCTGTTCTGTGGGCGGGCTGTAAGGCTTGATGGCTATTGGTCGCTTTGGACCGTTGCGTAGCCCGGGTAAGCGCAGCGCACCCGGGAGGTTGGGATATCCATGTGTTTCAGGTTGCTCGCGGATTGCCCCGGGTGCGCTGCGCTTAGCCGGGCTACGAAGCTGATCTTTCCGGTTGGCTGCCGAGGGTCCGGATAGGGGGCGCGTTCTTCAGGACCAGGCCCGGTTTGCTGCCGTTCGCAGGTCTGCCCTGCCTGCAGGTGAACGGCAGGTCGTTTGGACCGGTTTTCTTGCGGTTTCACTCCGCTTTCCGCGCCCGGCAGGCTATCTTTGCCGCGGGTCGCTGGCGACCCATTCATTTTGGGCGGCTGAGGCCGGTTTGGCGCGTTCCGCGCTGCCGGGGCCGTTGGGTCTTTCAGGAGAGTGAAGTGGCAAATGTTGGGAAGCGACGTCTGGTCAGTGTGCTGCGTGGCGTCGGTCGGGTCCTGTTGGCATTGGTGTGCCTGGGCATGGGTATCTGGGGCGGTTTCGCGCTGTGGTACCAGTTCCCCGGCAACGTGGTGACCAAGGTGGTCGCCGTGCTGGTGTGGTGCGTGCCCAGCATCTGGGCGGTGCGGGCCGGCTTTGGGCCGGTGCGGCGCTGGCACTCGTTGGCGGTGTTTGGCGTGCTGTTCGCGGTGATGCTGATCTGGTGGGCGACCATCACGCCGAAGCAGGACCGGGTCTGGGCCGACGATGTGGCGCAGCCGCTGCACGCGCGCATCGAGGGCAACCGCTTGCTGATCGACAACGTGCGCAATTTCCATTGGCGTACCGAAACCGACTACGACGTGCGCTGGGAGCAGCGGGAGTACGACCTGTCGCAGGTGCAGTCGGTGGATATGATCCTGTCCTACTGGATGGGCCCGGCCATCGCCCACACGCTGGTGTCGTTCGGCTTTGCCGATGGCCGCCAGCTGGTGTTCTCACTGGAGATCCGCAAGGAGCGCGGCGAGTCGTTCTCGGCGCTGGGCGGCTTCTTCCGCAAGTTCGAGTCGGTGCTGGTGGCCTCCGATGAGCGCGATATCGTGCTCACGCGCAGCAATGTGCGTGGCGAGGATGTCTATCTGTACCGCCTGCATGGGCTGAGCCCGGACAAGATGCGCGAGCTGCTGCATTTCTACGTGGACCGCGCGCAGCAGTTGGAGCAGGCGCCGCGTTTCTACAACACGCTCACCAGCAACTGCACCACGGTGGTGTTTGAGCTGATGCGCCGCATCCAGCCCAAGCTGCCGCTGGATTACCGCTTGCTGGCCTCCGGCTATCTGGCAGAGTATGCCGAGGATGTCGGCGGGCTCACCCCGGGGGTGCCGTTGGCCCAGTTGCGGCAAGCCGGGCGCATCACCCAGCGTGCCCGTGATGCAGGTGATGTCGCTGATTTCTCTTCCCGGATACGCGCTGGCGTGCCCGGCATCCCCGCCCCAGGAACTGACCCATGACCCACACCCCGCAGACATGGATACGCCGGCTGTTGCCGGTAGTCGCGGTATTGGCGCTGCTGCTTTCCAGCGGTTGCGCGATGGTGAAGATGAAGTCGGTGAGCAATACCGACTATGTAATGCAGAAACGTGGCGACATCCTCAGTACCGGCAAGCTCAGTGCCTTGTCGCAGGAGTCGCTGTCGGTCATTGGCTTGACCGAAAGTGATTGCAGCAAGGACCTGCCCACCTGCCGGCAGACGGTGGCCAGCAATGATGGCCTGCAGTCCGAGCAGCGCCTGTCCACGCTGGCCGAGCTGTGGATGCAGCAGGCGCTGGCGCTCACGCCCAAGGCCAAGGGCAACGAACCCATCGAGCTGCCGCCGGCGGCCTTGAACGCCTGGCTGGAAACCGCCCGTTATTCCTATCTGTACCTGTTCTTCAGCGGACGCAGCCCCGCCGAGCGCGCGCTGGAAGACCGGCTTACCCAGGTGCGCGACTACTACAACTACGCCACCGAACAGGCTGCCTCGGTGGTGTTCCAGCGCACCCGCGCGCGGGCGCTGGAAGGGGAAGACATCAACCGGCCGGTGCAGGTGGACGATTGGACCATCCGTGCCGAGTTCGATGAACTCAAGCTGCAGGGGGTGCCCAAGCAGCTGGTGGCCGCTTCGTCGGTGAGTTTCGCCGGCCTGCGCAGTTCCTACCGCCGCGACGGCTTTGGCGCCGAGCTGGTGGCCATGATGGAGGCACCGGCGCTGGCGCAGGCGGTGGAAGTGGAGGAGCGCGAGCAGGATCTGCCGGTCTACAGCGAGATGCCGGCCATCAACGTGACCGCTGTACTGAACTTCAGCGGCAATACGCTGGAGGAAATACTGGCAAGCCGTGATGTGCAGCTGCAGGCCTATTCGCCCGACCAGTCCAGCATCCAGATCCGTGGGCAGGAAGTGCCGCTGGCGGCCAACTTCACCGCTGCCTATGGTCTGTGGCTGGCGCAATCGGGCTTTGCCACCGAATCACTGCGCACCTTGTTTGGCCGTGGCGAGGGCATCCGTGAGCCGCATATCTACCTGATGCAGCCCTACGATCCGAACAAGCGCATCATCTTCATGCTGCACGGCCTGGCCAGCAGCCCGGAGGCCTGGGTGAACCTGGCCAACGAGATCATGGGTGACGAGGAAATGCGCGAGCACTACCAGGTGTGGTCGGTCTATTACCCGACCAATGCCCCCATCGCGCTGAATCGCTACACCATCAGCAAGGCCTTCAACGGCACGCTGCGCCACTTTGATCCGAATGGGACCGCACCGGCATCGCATGACATGGTGTTCATCGGCCACAGCATGGGCGGGGTAATCGCGCGGCTGATGCTCAGTGACTCGGGTGAGGTGCTGTGGAACAACCTGCGCGAGCGCTACAACCTGCAGGGTGAGCGGCTGGCGCGGGTCGAGGCCAAGCTTGGCCCGGTGCTGCATTTCACCCCGCAGCCGAACGTGGAGCGGGCGATCTTCCTGGCCTCACCGCACAAGGGGACGGATGCGGCAGGCAACCGGCTGGGGCGTCTGATCGGCAGGCTGGTGCGCTTGCCGCTGACCATCCTCGGCGCGTTCGGCGATGCTTTCATGGCCTTGCAGGACCCCGGCGAGACCGACGGCAAGAAACCCAAGGAACCGGTCATCACCAACAGCATCGAGAACCTCAAGGCCAGCGATCCCTTCATCAAGGCGTCCTCGGCGCTGCCGATCGTGCCAGGCCTGAAGTACCACTCCATCATCGCCAAGCGCAAAGCCGAGGTGCCCACGCCGGAGTCGGACGATGGCCTGGTGCCGTACTGGAGTGCGCACCTGGATGGCGCCTTGTCGGAGAAGGTCATCGTGTCCGGCCACAGCGTGCAGGAGACGCCGGAGGCGGTGCTGGAAGTGCGCCGCATCCTGCGCCAGGACCTGCACGAAGTCGAAGGCGTGGACAGCAAACATTGAGTTGCCGCCGGGCCGTGCAGGGCGGCCCCGCAGCAACGCACTCAGCTGAGGCGGCGGCCCACCACGGTTGCCAGGGCAGCCAGCAGCAGCGTCACCACGAAACACAGCAGGTAGCCGGTGGATTCATTGCCGGCCACCAGCGCGGCAAACAGCGAGCCGGAGATCGCCAGCGTCGAGGCGACGGCAATGCCCTCGCTCAGCTGCAGGGCCGAGCTGTTGGCGCCCTGCTCGTGGGGGGCTGACAAGGACAGGGTCAGCACCGACAGGCTGGGATAGATCAGGCCCATGCCCAAGCCGGTGATCGACCAGCCGGCCAGAGCCAAGGCCAAAGGCACGGCGGGGTACAGGGTCAGTGCGGTCACCAATAGGCCGATCAACATCAGCCAGGTGCCAGTCTGCAACATGGCGTGGCGGCTCCAGCCGAAACGCTGGTGGCCCTGCATCCACGAGCCGGAGAACCACCCCAGCGCGCCCAGGCTGAGCGCAGCGCCGGCCCATAGCGGCGACAGCTCGCGCTCGCGTTGCAGCAACAGCGGCAGGAAGGCTTCGCAGCCGAAGAAGGCCGAGGCGGCAATGCCGCGCAAGGCAATTACGCTGGGCAGGCCGCGGCGCAGCAGCAACGTGCCGCCGGGCAGCAGATGACGCGCACAGAAGATCAGTGCAATCACCGCCGCCGTCATCACCGCCACCGCCTGCGCACCTTGCAGCTGTCCGCCGACATACAGCAACAGCGCGGCCAGCGCCGTGCCTATTGCCCAGCGCACCACCGGCCGCTGCTCGAGATCGCGGTGGATGTTGGTTTGTGTACTGCGCAGCGCCGGCAGCAGCAACCAGGCCGCCGGCAAGGCCAGTAGCGGCACGATCAGGAACACCCAGCGCCAGCTCAGGTGCTGCACGATCAGTCCACTCAGGCCCGGGCCGATCAGCGAAGGCACCACCCAGCCGGCCGAGAACGCGGCGAATACCTTCGGCCGCAGTGCCTCCGGATACGTGCGGGCGACCAGCACATATAGCGACACCGAGATCGCGCCGATGCCGATGCCCTGCAACAGGCGGCCGGCAATCAGCACCTCCATGCGCGGTGCCAGCCCGGCCAGCAGCAGGCCGATCAGGAAGCTGCCCAGGCCCAGCCACAAGGGCTTTGCCGGGCCTTGCTGGTCGCATAGGCGGCCGGCCACGGTCATGCCGATGACGCTGGTGGCCAGTGCGCCGCCAAAGGCCAGCGCGTACAGGCGCAACCCATCCAGTGCCTGCGCCACGCTGGGCATGGCAGCGGCCACGGCCAGCGCTTCAAAGGCAATCAGGGAGATCAGCGCCACCATGCCCACGGTGGTGGCACGGTAGTGGGGAGAGAGGATGGAATTGGCTGCCGGCGTGGCAGCTGTGTTGTGGGTGGAACGCATCGTGCGGCGCTGTTGCTTGAGTTGCTGCGGGAGGGCGGGCAGCATCACACCTCAACCATGGTTGAGGTCAAGTGATGTCCACGCGCGAACTGAGTGTAGGGGAAGTGGCGCGCCGCAGCGGCATTGCGGTATCGGCCTTGCACTTCTACGAGCGCAAGGGCCTGATCCAGAGCCAGCGCACGGCCGGCAACCAACGGCGTTACCAGAGCGATGTGCTGCGCCGGCTGGCGTTGGTACAGGCTGCGCAGCAGGTGGGCATACCGCTGCAGGTGGTGGCCGAACGACTGGCCGAACTGCCGGCGGGGCGGGCACCGAGCAAGGCCGATTGGGCGCGGATGTCGGCGCGCTGGCGCAAGCAGCTGGATGAGCGCATCGCGACACTGCAGTTCATGCGTGACCAGCTCAGCGATTGCATCGGTTGCGGCTGTCTGTCGCTCAAGCGCTGTGGGCTGTTGAACCCGCAGGACGTGCTGGGCCAGCAGGGCGAGGGGCCGCAGCGGGTGGCTTAGTACAAAGCTGCCGGCCACCTTTGGGTGCACCGGCAGCAGAAAGGCGGGCCAGCGTGCGTGGCCCCTGCAATCAGATTTCGGCTTCGATACCCGGCAAGGCCAGGCGCGATTTGGTCAACGCCATGCCCAGGTTGGCGGTGCGGCGGCAGACGAACACCATCACGTAATCCGGGTAGCGCTTGCCGCGCATGAAGATGTGGATCAGGTTTTCGCTGTTGACGATGATCTCCTGGAAGTAGTGCGCGCCTTCCTGCTCCTGCAGGCCGCGGGCGCGGCGGAACATCTGCTCGATGCTGCGGATGTTCGGGCCCTGGTACAGGTCGGCGGTGGCGGCAGCCACCAGGTCCAGCACTTCGCGCGGGTGCGAATCCACAGTGCGTACCGACAGCAGCATGCCGGAGCTGATATCGACGTAGCCGGCGGCCACGCATTCGGGAATGGAGGCAACGGATTGCTGCAGGGTACTGTCCAGTGACATCAGGGGTTCCTTGGGGGAGGGGAAAGGCAAGGCCCAGCAGGCCGCTATGCGGCCTGCTGGCGAGTAGACGGGGGGATCAATCGCAGGCGCGGATGAGCAGGTTTTCTTCCAGCGCGTGCAGCAGGTCTTCCTGCTCCTTGGATTGCACGAAGCCCGGCTCGATGGTGCGCAGGCGTCGCAGTGCTTCCTCGGCGGTGAGGCCTTCGCGCACCAGCCAGGCGGCCAGCACCATGCCGGTGCGGCCCAGCCCGGCCAGGCAATGCACGGCGACCACTTCGCCTTCGCGCAGCATCACCTCGATCTTGGCCAGCAGCAGCTTGGCCCATAGCAACGGCGGTGCGCCGCGGTCGACGATGCCCAGGTGGTAGCTGCGCAACCCGTGCGGGGCCAGCAGTTCGGCCGGTGTCTCGCGTTCGGTCAGGTTGACCAGCACGGTGACGCCCATGCCGCGCAGCAACGCCAGGTCATGGTCGGGGGCGAACACCACGCCCGGCATCGGGCACCCGGCCAGCTTGCCCGGCACCAGCCAGTGGAAGCCGTTGGGGCCGCGCCGTGAGGGCGTTGCCGCCAGGCTTACCGGCGATGGTGCTGTGCGTTGGCCGGGCTGCTCGGCGCTGTTGGCCGGTTCGGCAACCTGCGCAGGCAGCACCGGTGCGGTGACGCCGTCGGCCAGTTCTTCGGCGCGCGCATCCGGCGCCGGAACATGGCAGCTGCCGGTGCGCAGGAACTGCGCCAGCACCGGGTGCTGCGTGGGGTTGGCAAAGAAGTCGTTGGTGCTTGCGTCCACCTGTACCTGGCCGCCGGCCAGCAGCACGATGCGCGAGGCAAGGCGCCGGGCCTGGCCTTGGTGATGCAGGGTGACCAGGCAGCTGTGCTGTTCGGCCAGGCGCTGGATCAGCGCCAGTACCGGCTCGGCGTCGGCGGCTTCAAGCTCGCTGGTGGGCTCGTCGATCAGCAGCAGCGGGCTGCCGCTGAAGGCGGCACGCACGATTGCGAGCTGGCGGGCGAGTGCGCGCGGCAGATCGATCAGGCGTTGTTGCAGCCGCTCCAGCAGGCCGTCGGCGTGCAGTGCCTGCAGTCGTTGTTCCACCTGCTCGCGTAGCGTGGCCTGGCTGTTGCCCGCATGTTGGCGCAGCGCGGCGCTGAGGTTTTCCAGCACGCTGAAGCCCAGGTCGCGCGGTTGCTGCTGTACCAAGGCCGGCGGCAAGCTGGCCGCTTGCAGTGGCTGGCCTTGATAGAGCAACTGGCCCCAGCGTTCGCCATGTGCGTTGTGCTGGCCGGACAGCGCCTGCAACAGGCTGGATTTGCCGGTGCCGGCCGGGCCCATCAGCACGACGCAGCCGGGGCCGTCCAACTGCAGGTCGATGCTGGCCAGCACCGTGCGGCGGCCACGGCTCATGCCCCAGCCTTGCAGCTGCAGCAGCGGAGGAACTGCGGTAAGAACAGGGGAGGTCATGACGTCTTGGCCAGCGCGGGCCCCAGGGTTGCGGCGCAGGCGGAAACTGAAGAGGGCGCCAGTATGGTTGGCGTGAAGGCCATGTCAATTTGACCTTGTGCTGATACCAGTCCTCTCTGGTGAACAGGCAGGTTGTGTGCCAGTGGCCCCAGGCATTGCACTAGCTGATTGATTCGATGGGGAAAAACACGCCGGCGCGGCGGCGCGTCACCGTGCTTTGCAGGGAGCGCAGGCGTGAAGCAGTTCGCCTATTCCGGTTAGGGGGTGATTCAGAAATTTCGCTGGAATCGCACGTTGCCCGCGCCGTTGGCGCTGCTTACCTGCAGGTCGATCCGCAGCTGGTCGCGTGCATGGGCATCCAGCTCGCCGATCAGGTCGGTGTAGTCACCGGTGCGCACTGCACGCAGCGCAACCTGCTGGCGCTTGCCGGACAGGTCGGTGGCGCTGGCCAGCACCGTGCCATCGCCCGGCAGTTCATCGCCATCGCGCAGTTGCCGCAGCGCCACCACCAGCAAAGCGCGATCGGCTTGCCGTTGCACGCCGTAGCTGCGGGCCACGGCGTCGTTCATGGCCAGGGTGGGCAGCAGGTTGTAGTGCACCCGCAGGCCGCCCAGGTCGGTGTAGCCGGCCTGGGCCTGTACGGGCTCGGCCTTGCGCGGGGTTTCCTGGGCCGAGCAGCCGGCCAGTGCGATCAGGGCAATCGACAACAGCGTTGGCAGGCGTGGCATGCAGGGCTCCCGGGTATGGATGACTCAGTCGTTGGCGGCGGACAGTTCGCCACCGCGGCGGGCGGCGGCGGCAATGGCGTGTGCGGTGAGGGCTTCGAAGCCACCGGCCTGGAAGGTCTCGATTGCGGCCTGGGTGGTGCCATTGGGCGAGGTCACGCGGCGGCGCAGTTCGGCCGGCGCTTCACCGGCTTCGGTCAGCATGCGGGCGGCACCCAGTACCGTGTCCAGCACCAGGGTGCGCGCGGCCTCGGCCGGCAGGCCCTGCGCCAGTGCGGCCGCTTCCATCGCCTCGGCCAGCAGGAATACATAGGCCGGGCCGCTGCCGGAGACCGCAGTCACCGCATCCATCTGTGCTTCGTCGTCGATCCACACCGTGCGCCCGGCGCTGCTCAGCACCTGGTCGGCCTGCGCGCGCTGGGCGGGGCTGACACGGGCATTGGCAAACAGGCCGGTGACACCGGCACCGAGCAGGGCCGGGGTATTTGGCATGGCACGGACCACCGCCTGGTTGCCGCCCAGCCAACGTTCCAGCTGGCCAGCGGTGATGCCGGCGGCAATGGACACCACCACCGGTTGCTGCGCGGCTGCGGCCGTGGCCAGGGTGGCGCAGACCTCGCGCATCACCTGTGGCTTGACCGCCATCAACCACAGCCCGGCCTTGGCGGCGGCCTGGTCGGCATGGTCGTAAGTGTTGACCGCGAAGTCCTGCTGCAGGGCCTCACGCAACGCGGCCACCGGCTCGGCCACGTGCAGGCGTGCGGCCGGCATGCCGCGCCGGACCAGGCCGGCAATCAGGCTGCGGGCCATGTTGCCGCCGCCGATGAAGGCGATATCGGTGTCGGGCAGATCGGTGTGCGGGGTGTTGCTCATCTTCAGGCCTCGGTCGCAATCAGGGGGTGGGGCGCGGCCCGAACAGGGCGCTGCCGACGCGGACCATGGTCGAGCCGGCGGCAATGGCCTCGGCAAAATCCGCGCTCATGCCCATGGACAGTGTATCGGCCTGCGGGTGCGTGGCCGCCAGTGTGTCGAACAAGGCCTTCATCCGCGCCAGCGCGGACAGCCGCCGCGCGGCGTCGGGGAAGGGCGCCGGGATGGCCATCAGCCCGCGCAGGCGCAGCTGCGGTTGGGCAGCGATGGCGGCAGCCAGGGCCGGGATTTCATCGGGCTGGCAACCATGTTTGCTGTCCTCGTCGTCGATGTTGACCTGGATCAGCACGTTGAGCGCACCGCGCGCGGCCGGCCGGTGCTGGGCCAGTGCGCTGACCAGCTTGGGCCGGTCCAGCGTCTGCACCCAGTCGAAGACCTGCGCGGCCAACTCGGCCTTGTTGGACTGCAGGTGGCCGATCAGGTGCCATTCCAGCCCCAATGCCGCCAGTTCGGCGATCTTGGCCGCGGCTTCCTGCACATAGTTCTCTCCGAAGGCCTGCTGGCCCTGGGCGGCCAGGGCGGCCACGGCGCTGGCCGGCTGCAGCTTGGAGACGGCCAGCAGGCGCACGTTGCGGGCGGGGCCGGCGGCTGCGGCAATCTGCTGCTGGAGTGTGGCCAAAGGCACGGTTTGCAAAGCATCTACCTCCTACACGGGAAGGCTATACTGCCCGTCAGGGGAAACACCTTCCAGATACTCGCAACGCAGGGGACACAGCGACGTATGGATATCGCAGAACTTCTGGCCTTCTCGGTCAAGAACAAGGCCTCCGACCTCCACCTTTCGGCCGGCTTGCCGCCGATGATCCGTGTGGACGGCGATGTGCGCCGCATCAACATCCCGGCGCTGGACCACAAGCAGGTGCATGCGCTGGTCTACGACATCATGTCGGACAAGCAACGCCGCGATTACGAAGAGTTCCTTGAGGTCGACTTCTCGTTCGAGATTCCCTCGCTGGCGCGCTTCCGTGTCAACGCTTTCAACCAGAACCGCGGCGCCGGTGCGGTGTTCCGTACCATTCCCTCGGAAGTGCTGACGCTGGAAGACCTGGGCTGCCCGCCTATCTTCCGCCAGCTGATCGAGCAGCCGCAGGGCCTGATCCTGGTCACCGGGCCGACCGGCTCGGGCAAGTCGACCACGCTGGCGGCGATGATCGACCACATCAACAAGAACGAATACGGCCACATCCTCACCGTCGAGGATCCGATCGAATTCGTGCATACCTCGCAGAAATGCCTGATCAACCAGCGCGAAGTGCACCGTGACACCCACGGCTTCAACGAAGCACTGCGTTCGGCACTGCGTGAAGACCCGGACATCATCCTGGTCGGCGAATTGCGTGACCTGGAAACCATCCGCCTGGCACTGACCGCGGCGGAAACCGGCCACCTGGTGTTCGGCACCCTGCATACCAGCTCGGCGGCCAAGACCATCGACCGCATCATCGACGTGTTCCCGGCCGGTGAGAAGCCGATGGTGCGCTCGATGTTGTCCGAGTCGCTGCGTGCGGTGATCTCGCAGGCGCTGCTGAAGAAGGTGGGTGGCGGCCGTATCGCCTCGCACGAAATCATGGTGGCCACGCCGGCCATTCGTAACCTGATCCGCGAAGACAAGGTGGCGCAGATGTATTCGTCCATCCAGACCGGCCAGCAGGTGGGCATGCAAACGCTGGACCAGAATCTGCAGGATCTGGTCAAGCGCAGCCTGATCACCCGCAACCAGGCCAAGGAATACGCCAAGGACAAGCGTCTGTTCGAGTAAGCAGCGAAGTGGGAATGGAGAGTCGGGAGTCGGTATAGCAGTGGTAGTTCCCGACTCCGTTCCCAGATCGCCGGCTTTGACGATTCCCTATTTGCGATTCCCCATTCCTGGCTCCGAGGGAGCATCCCATGAGTACCATCGATTTCACCTCGTTCCTCAAGCTGATGGCGCACCAGAAGGCCTCGGACCTGTTCATCACCGCCGGCATGGCGCCGTCGATGAAGGTCAACGGCAAGATCGCGCCGATCACGCAGACGCCCCTGACCGCGCAGCAGAGCCGCGACATGGTGCTCAACGTGATGACGCCGGCGCAGCGCGAGGAATTTGAAAAAACCCACGAGTGCAACTTCGCCATCGGCGTGTCGGGCGTGGGCCGTTTCCGTGTCAGCTGTTTCTACCAGCGCAACCAGGTGGGCATGGTGCTGCGCCGCATCGAGACGCGCATCCCCACCGTGGAAGAGCTGAGCTTGCCGCCGGTGATCAAGACGCTGGCCATGACCAAGCGCGGCATCATCCTGTTCGTCGGCGCCACCGGCACCGGCAAGTCGACCTCGCTGGCGGCGATGATCGGCTACCGCAACCAGAACTCGACCGGCCACATCATCACCATCGAGGACCCGATCGAATTCGTGCACAAGCACGAAGGCTGCATCGTCACCCAGCGTGAAGTGGGCATCGATACCGACAGCTGGGAAGCGGCGCTGAAGAACACCCTGCGCCAGGCCCCGGACGTGATCATGATCGGCGAAATCCGTACCCGCGAGGGCATGGACCACGCGGTTGCCTTTGCTGAAACCGGTCACCTGGTGCTGGCCACGCTGCACGCCAACAACGCCAACCAGGCAATGGACCGCATCATCAACTTCTTCCCGGAGGACCGCCGCAACCAGCTGCTGATGGACTTGTCGTTGAACCTGAAGGGCGTGGTGGCACAGCAGCTGGTGCCGACCCCGGACGGCAAGGGCCGCCGCGTGGCGATGGAAATCCTGCTGGGTACGCCGCTGGTGCAGGACTACATCCGCGATGGCGAGATCCACAAGCTCAAGGAAGTGATGAAGGACTCGGTGCAGCTGGGCATGAAGACCTTCGACCAGAGCCTGTTCGAGCTGTACCAGGCGGGCGAGATCAGCTACGACGACGCCTTGCGTTACGCCGACTCGCAGAACGAAGTACGCCTGCGCATCAAGCTGTCGCAGGGTGGTGATGCCAAGACCTTGTCGCAGGGTCTGGATGGCGTGGAGATTGCCGAGGTGCGCTGAGTCCTGGCCGCCCTTGGTGGTTTGAAAAGCCGCTCCCTGGGAGCGGCTTTTTTTGTTGTGGGCAAGGGCAGGGCAGGGCAAGGGCAAGATCAAGGGCAAGATCAAGATCAACTGCACCCCTCCCGAACCCTCCCCTTCGCTGCGCGAAAGGGAGGGGCCGAAGCCACAACCAAAGCCAAAGCCACAACCAGAGCCAAAGCGCAAACCCAAACCCACGCCAAAGCCCAAACCAACGCAAGGCACGCTATTCCCCCTCCCTTTCGCGCAGCGAAGGGGAGGGCCGGGGAGGGGTGCTTTTGCGCTTGCTCCTGCTTTCCCCCGCAACCAACCCTAGCCCTGCATCCAGGCCGGCCCAACCGCGGCAATCCGCACCATCACCGGGCAATCGGCGCGATGTGCGCCCGGCAGGTAACCCAGGCTCATCAGAAATTCGCCAGTAATCTCGCCGCCGGTGAAACGGAAGGTCTTCTTGAACAGCTTCACCCAATCGGCCTTGGGCAACGGATGATGCGCATCCAGCCATGACGCAAACCCGCCATGCGATGCACGCAGGCCCTGGATCACCAGGGCGTTGTGGATGGCAGCCAGTACCTTGAGCCGGTTGCGGATGATTGCCGCGTCCGCCATCAGCCGGGCAATGTCGTCCTCGCCGTAGGCGGCCACCGCATCCACGTCAAAGCCGCTGTAGGCCGCGCGAAAGCCCTCACGCTTGCGCAGGATGGTTTCCCAACTCAAACCTGCCTGGTTGATCTCCAGCAGCAGGCGCTCGAACAGCTCGTGCTCGTCCCGCTGCGGGAACCCATATTCATTGGCGTGATAATCGGCGTGGACCGGATGGCCCGGGGCGAAATCGCAGTAGCTGGACATGGTGGCCGCCAGAGGGAGAATGCCACGATTATCGCCGGGCAAGCCCTGAACCGTCGCAGCCGTTAGAATGGGCACATGTCTGCGCTGTCGCCCCCTCTTGCCAACCACCTGCTGGTGGCCCTGCCATCACTGGCCGACCCGTTGTTCGCCCGCAGCGTGGCGCTGATCTGCCAGCACGACGACAACGGCGCCATGGGCGTGGTGGTCAACCAGGTCTCCGATTTCACCCTGGGCGATGTGTTCGCGCAGATGGACATCGACACCGATGACCACGACCTGCGCGCGGTGCCGGTGCTCAACGGTGGGCCGGTGCATACCGAGCGCGGCTTCGTCATCCACGACGATGCCCGCAGCTGGGATTCCAGCCTGAAAGTGGCCGATGGCCTGTACCTGACCACCTCGCGCGACATTCTTGAGGCCATGGCCCGTGGCGAGGGGCCGCGCAACGCGCTGGTGACCCTGGGCTGCGCTGGCTGGGGCGCCGGGCAGATGGAGCAGGAGCTGGCCGAGAACAGCTGGCTGACCGTGCCGGCCGATGCCGCGGTGCTGTTTGCCACCCCGCTGGACGAGCGCTGGCAATTGGCCGCCTCGCGTATCGGCGTGGATCTGTTCCGGCTGACCGGGTATAGCGGTCATGCCTGAGTCGGCAATGCTCTCCACCGATAGCACGGTGCTCGGCTTCGACGTCGGCTCGCGGCGCATTGGGGTCGCCATCGGCAGCTCATTGGGTGTTGGTGCGCGCGCCATCGCCGTGGTCGATGTGCACGGCAACGGCCCGGACTGGAATACGCTGGACCGCCTGCACAAGGAATGGCGGCCGCAGGGCATGATCGTCGGCGACCCGCTCACCCTGGAAGGCGAAGACCAACCCAACCGCAAACGCGCGCATGCCTTTGCCCGGCAGTTGCAGCAGCGCTACAAGGTGCCGGTGCTGCTGGTGGACGAACGTTCCAGCTCGGTGGAAGCCGCGCAGCGCTTTGCCGTGGAGCGCGCGGAAGGCCGTAAGCGCCGCCGCGATGCCGCCAACCTGGATGCGGTGGCTGCTGCCGTCATCATCGAACGCTGGCTGTCCGCACCGCACGAAGCCACCCCCATTTCCTGACCTCCGAAGACCCCGCCATGACTGCTTCGCAACTTGATGACCAAGGACGCCTGCGCCACCTGCTGACCCTGGATGGTTTGCCCCGTGAGACCTTGCTGCAGTTGCTGGACCGTGCCGGGCAGATCCGCGATGCCGCCGTCGGCCGCATCAGCAACAAGCGCGGCGTATTGGCCGGCACCGCCGTGTGCACGCTGTTCTTTGAACCCTCCACCCGTACCCGCAGTTCGTTCCAGCTGGCGGCGCAGCGGCTGGGAGCGGATGTATTGAATTTCGATGCGTCCACCTCGTCCACGCGCAAGGGCGAAACCGCCTGCGACACACTGAAGAACCTGGAAGCCATGGGCGTGCGCGGTTTCGTCATCCGCCACCCGGACGATGGTGCCGTGGCCGAACTGGCCGCCGCCGCAGGTGAGGGCACGGCGCTGGTCAATGCCGGCGACGGCCGCAGCGCGCACCCCACCCAGGGCCTGCTGGACATGCTGACCCTGCGCCAGGCCAAGGGCCCTGATTTTTCCAAGCTGAAAGTGGTGATCGTCGGCGACGTGAAGCATTCGCGCGTGGCCCGCACCGACCTGCAGGCGATGCGCACCCTGGGCGTGGGCGAGATCCGCGTCTGCGGCCCGCAGTCGTTGCTGCCCGACGATGAAACCCTCAACGGGTGCGTGGTGGGCCAGGACTTTGACGCCATGCTGGAAGGCTGCGATGCGCTGATGATGCTGCGCCTGCAGCGCGAGCGCATGGAAGAAGGGCTGGTGTCGTCGCTCGAGCAATACCACGCGCAATACGGCCTCGACAGCGCACGCCTGCAGCGTGCCGCCAAGGACGCAGCGGTATTGCACCCGGGCCCGATCAACCGCGGCGTGGAAGTTACCGACGAGGTGGCCGACGGCCCGCAGTCGTGGGTGCTGCGCCAGGTTGCCAACGGCGTAGCCGTGCGCATGGCAGTACTGGAAACCCTGCTGGGTTGACGTCCTGCCCCCTCCCTTTGCGCAAGCAAGGGGAGGGTTGGGGAGGGGTTGGTTTTTTGGGGTTTTCAGGCAGCCTTGGGTTTCTGCGGCTTGGACGGTTTCCGACTGCTGGTGGATTGCCGGTAATGCCCCTGCCGAGCATGGCTCGGCACTACGCTCCCTCCCTTTGCGCAAGCAAGGGGAGGGCTGGGGAGGGGTTGGCTTTTTGGGGCTTTCAGGCAGCCTTGGGTTTTGCAGCTTGGGCGGTTTCCAACTGCTGGTGGATTGCCGGGAATGCCCCTGCCGAGCATGGCTCGGCACTACGCCGCGTTCAAGGTGTCGCTTCCTGGCGCTCGCGCAACTGCTTGATGTACGTCAGCTCGTTGTTGGCGATCTTGTTGTCGGGTTCCAGTTCCAGTGATTTTTCATAGGCCGCCTGTGCTGCGGCCAGATCACCCAGCTCGATCTGTGCAAAGCCGGTGCCGCACAGGGCAAGTGCTTCGGCATAGGCTGCTTCCGGGTGGGTACGGGTCAGGGCAAGGGCGCGTTGGTAGCTGTCCAGTGCGGCGGCCCAGTCCTTGCGCTTTATCAGTGCGGCGCCGCGCTCGGTCAAAGGCTCGGCTTCGTATGGCGCGGTGGCATGGGCTTTGTCCAGCCAGCGTAGGGCCTGCTCTATGTCCTTCTTCTCCACCGCAATGTAGCCCAACTGGGTGTAGGCATTGGCGCAGGCCAGGTCCAGCCAGTCCACGGGCTCACCATTACCGCTCTCACGCAGATAGAGCTCGTATTGACGCTGGGTGCGGAAGCTCAGTACCTGCCGTGCGGGCGCTGAGCGGTAGGCGTCGCATTGCAGCGCGACCTCGTGCAGCGTATCCAACGCCTTGGTGTGCTCACCGTTGAGGTTGCGTTGGGTCGCCTGCGACACGGATGCGCGCAGCTCCTTGCCAAGTGCGGGCTCGGCTTGGCGCGACAATAGTGGGGTGGTGCTCAGGCGTGAGGGGCCGGTCTGGCTTTGCGCCATTGCCGGCAGACAGGCGCCCAACAGGCACAGCAGAAACAGATGACGCATGCCCATCCTTGCGTAGCGGCGTTGGCATGAGCCTAGCGCGGAACCGCCGCCGCTGCATGCGCGGTTGCGGCAGCTCCCTCAGTGATCGGCAGCCGGGGGGCGCGGGGCCATCGCCAGGATCGCCAGTTGCTGCTGGGCTTCCTCATTGCCGGCTGCGGCGGCCGCCTGCACGTGCGCAAGGTCGGGGTGTTGCACGACCAGGATCGGAAATTCGCAGTGCGGGCAGCTGTACTCGGTCTGCTCGTCGTGCAGTTCCATCTCCATCTGCCGTGAGCTGCCCTGCCATTCGCAGGCCGGGCAGTGGTGGGCATGCTCGCGCCAACCGGGTTGGTAGTAATCGTTGACGGTGATGGTCATGGGCAGGCCTGGAACAAGGGCAGGCAAGTGTAGCCCGGGTAAGCGCAAGC
>DKPB01000053.1:24915-25278 GCA_002471015.1 Stenotrophomonas sp. UBA7346 | reverse complement strand
GGCCGCCCAGGCCGCGCCGACCGCCGTAGCAGCCAGCCCCGCGCCTGCCCCGGTGGGGCGTGCCCAGCGGGTGGTCAGTGGTCAGGTCTACGCCTACATGAAGGACGGCGTGCGCCACTACACCAGCACCCGGCCTGCCCAGGTGGCCAATGTCGGTGCGGTACGGACCATCCAGTACAGCTATATCGAACGCTGCTTCGCCTGCGGCGTGAATTCGACGGTCAATTTCGGCTCGGTACGCCTGAACACGCAGGCCTACAACACCGAGATCAGCGCTGCCGCCCGCGAGTTCGGGGTGGAAGAGGCGGTGGTACGCGCCATCATCCATGCCGAGTCGGCGTTCAACCCGACCGCGCTCAGCCG
>DKPB01000053.1:0-24794 GCA_002471015.1 Stenotrophomonas sp. UBA7346 | reverse complement strand
GACCGCGCTCAGCCGCGCCGGTGCGCAGGGACTGATGCAGCTGATGCCGGCGACCGCTCGCCGCTTTGGAGTGTCCGACTCCTATGATGCTGGCCAGAACATCCGTGGCGGCGTGCAGTACCTGTCATGGTTGTTGCGCCGTTTCAACGGCAATCTGACCCTCGCCGCGGCCGGTTACAACGCTGGCGAGGGCGCCGTGGACCGTCACGGCGGGGTGCCTCCCTACAAGGAGACCCAGTATTACGTGCAGCGTGTGGCCCAGTTGGCCGACCGTTATCGGGGCGAGCAGGCAAGTCGCCAGTAGCCCTTCCGATTGTGCTGCGGCAGGCCGTGACAAATTCCGCGGCTTGGTGTTTGATCGCGTTGTGCGAGCGTTAAGCGTTCCGCTACACTCGGGAACGATTCGATTCAAAGCGGACTGGCCCCCACCAGGCCGCTGGCAGCCTCTAGCTACCTAATCAATTCGGAGTGCCGGATGGCCAACGATGGGGTAAACGATCCAGTCAACACCGGACGTCGGCGGTTTTTGACAGCTACCACGGCCGTGGTAGGAGCAGTCGGCGTCGGCTTCGCAGCGGTACCGTTCATCAAGTCATGGAACCCCAGCGCCCGTGCCAAATTGGCCGGTGCCCCGGTGACCGCCGACATCAGCGCCCTGCAGGAAGGCCAACGCCTGATCCTGGAATGGCGCGGCCAACCCATCTGGATCGTCAAACGATCCAAGGCCATCCTCGAGGCATTGCCCGGGCTGGATGGACGGCTGAAGGACCCGGAATCCGGCAACAAGGACCAGCAGCCGGATTACGTGCTAAAGGCCAATCCCGAATACCGCTCGATCAAGCCGGACATTTCCGTGCTGGTGGGCCTGTGTACCCATCTTGGCTGTTCGCCGGAGATGGTGGCCGAGATCCGCCCTGAGCCCTATGACGCGCAATGGAAGGGCGGTTACTTCTGCCCCTGCCACAAATCGCGCTTCGACATGTCCGGCCGTGTGTTCCAGGACGTGCCGGCACCGATCAACCTGTTGGTGCCACCGCACCATTACGTGGATGACAACACCATCGTCATCGGCGTCGATCCGCAGGGGGCAGCCTGATCATGGCCGACAATATCCTTACCCGTACCGCCACCGGTGTGGCCAATTGGGTCAATGAGCGTGCGCCGGGGCTGATGCCGGTCTACCGCAAGCACGTCAGCGAGTACTACGCACCGAAGAATTTCAACTTCTGGTACTACTTCGGCTCGCTGGCGCTGGTGATCCTGGTCAACCAGATTCTCACCGGCATCTTCCTGACCATGCACTTCAAGCCGAGTGCGGCTGAAGCGTTCGCATCGGTCGAGTACATCATGCGCGACGTGGAGTGGGGCTGGCTGATCCGCTACATGCACAGCACCGGCGCCTCGCTGTTCTTCATCGTGGTCTATCTGCACATGTTCCGCGGCTTGATGTACGGCAGTTACAAGAAGCCGCGCGAGCTGGTGTGGATCCTGGGCATGCTGATCTACCTGGTGCTGATGGCAGAAGCCTTCATGGGCTATGTGCTGCCCTGGGGCCAGATGTCGTTCTGGGGCGCCAAGGTGATCATCTCGCTGTTCGGTGCCATCCCGGTGATCGGCAACGGCCTGACCGAGTGGATCATGGGCGACTACCTGCCCGGTGATGCCACCCTCAACCGCTTCTTCGCCCTGCACGTGATCGCCATGCCGCTGGTGCTGTTGCTGCTGGTGGTGCTGCACCTGGGTGCATTGCATGAAGTAGGGTCCAACAACCCGGATGGCGTGGAGATCAAGAAGGGGCCCAAGGGCAACCGCTGGTCACCGACCGCACCGACCGATGGCATCCCTTTCCACCCGTATTACACGGTCAAGGACATGGTGGGCGTCGGCTTCCTGCTGATGATTGCCGCTTTCATCATCTTCTTCGCGCCCGGCTTCGGTGGCCTGTTCCTGGAGCATGACAATTTCACCGAGGCCAACCGCCTGGTGACCCCGGAGCACATCAAGCCGGTCTGGTACTACACGCCGTATTACGCGATGTTGCGCGTGGTGCCGAACAAGCTGGGCGGTGTGATCGTGATGTTCTCGGCGATCGCCATCCTGTTCCTGGTGCCGTGGCTGGACAAGGCCAAGGTCAAGTCGATCCGCTACCGTGGTCTCATCTCCAAGGTGATGCTGGGCGTGCTGGCGGTGTGCTTCGTTTGGCTGGGCGTGATCGGCTCGGGCCCCGGCACCGCGATCTGGGAAACCTGGGTGGGGCGCGTGCTGACCTTCCTGTACTTCGCCTTCTTCATCACCATGCCTGTCTGGACGCGGATTGACAGCGCCAAGCAGGTACCGGACCGGGTGACGACGCATGACTGACAAATGGATTGTGCGGTGGGCACTGGCCGCCGCGATGTTGTTCTGCGCCCCGGTGTTTGCTGCCGAAGGCGGCGCGTTGATGCAGGCGGGCAACGACCTGGGTGATCGTGCCTCGCTGCAGCGCGGTGCCCAGGCCTACATGAGCTACTGCTCGGGCTGCCACTCGCTCAAGTACCTGCGTTATTCGCGCATGGCCGATGATCTGGGGCTGACCGAGCAGCAGGTGATGGACAACCTGAATTTCACCGGCGCAGCCTTTGGTGAGCAGATCCAGGTGGCCATGCCGCATGACGAGGCGACCAAGTGGTTCGGCAAGATGCCGCCGGACCTGAGCCTGATTTCGCGGGTGCGGGGCAGCGACTGGGTCTACAGCTACCTCAAATCGTTCTACGTGGACGAGTCGCGGCCGCTGGGCTGGAACAACAAGGTCTTCCCGAACGCCTCGATGCCCAACCCGTTGTGGGAATTGCAGGGCCTGCAACATGCCATCCATGGCAAGGCCGAGCAGGAAGGTATCGATCCGCCGGTGGTCGCGCTGAAGGTCGAGCGTCCCGGCAAGGTGGACGCGCGTGCGTACGACCAGACGGTGCGTGACATCACCAACTTCCTGGAGTACGCCGGTGAGCCGGCCGCGCTGAAGCGGCAGAGTCTGGGGGTGTGGGTGGTGCTGTTTCTGGCGCTGCTCACCTTCCTTGCTTACCTGGTCAAGACCGAGTACTGGAAGGACGTTCACTAAGGCGATTGCATCGCTTTAACCCCGGGGTGGGCGTAGGGTCTTGGCAACTACGCCCGTCGGTTGGCACACTCGGGGTGACCGTGGCGACCGTCGGCAATGGGTCGACGGGGCCGTAAGGCCGGCGGATTCCGGCCGTTGGAGAGCCCTTGATGGCGGCGAGTGTGCGTATGCGTAATACCCTGACTTTGTTCTCTGCCAACGACGATGTCCTTTGTCATCGCGTGCGGCTGGTGCTGGCGGCCAAGGGCGTGAACTACGACCTGGTGCCGGTTGATGCGCAGAATCCGCCGGAAGACCTGATCGACCTCAATCCTTACCACTCGGTGCCGACCCTGGTTGAGCGTGAGCTGGTGCTGTATGCGGCATCGGTGGTCAGTGAATACCTGGACGAGCGCTATCCGCACCCGCCGCTGATGCCGGTGGACCCGCTGTCGCGGGCGCGCCTGCGCCTGGCCATGTTGCGCATCGAGCACGACTGGGTGCCTCAGGTGCAGGCCATCCAGCTGGGCAACAAGACCCAGTCCGAGGCCGGCCGCAAGCGTTTGAAGGAACTGGTGGCACAATCGGTGCCACTGTTCAAGGCCAGCAAGTTCTTCCTCAATCCCGAAATGAGCCTGGCAGACTGTGCGATGGCGCCCATCATCTGGCGTCTGGAGTCGTTGGGGGTGGCATTGCCGAAGGACGGCAAGGCCATCGAGGACTACGGCAACCGTATCTTCCGCAACCCGGGTTTCATCCGCAGCCTGACCGACCAGGAAAAGAAGCTGCGCGAGTTGCCGGTCTAGTCGGCGCCTGCTGCTGTATGCCGACTTATCGATTGCCGCCTGCGGGCGGTGATCGGGCAGCAATGCCGCGTACACTTGGCGCATGACTGAAGAAATTTTCCGGATGAGCAGCCATCGGCCCTACCTGCTGCGCGCATTGGTGGAGTGGATCAACGACAACGGCATGACCCCGCACCTGATGGTGGATGCCGGCGTGCCGGGGGTGCAGGTTCCTGCCAGTGCGATCAAGGAAGAGCGTGTGGTGCTGAACATCGCCGAGCGTGCGGTGGTGGGCCTGCATATCGACAACGAATACGTCAGTTTCACTGCACGTTTTGGTGGCACCAGTTTTCCGGTGAACGTGCCGATTGCCGCGGTGCTGGCGGTTTATGCGCGCGAGACCGGGCAGGGCATGGCATTGCCGGACGACATCCCCGGCACCGAGCCGCTGCCGGGTGACGATGACGATACGCCGCCACCGAGCGCGCCGGAGCCGCCTGCTGCGGGCAAGCGCCCGTTCCTGAGGGTGGTGAAGTAAAAACCGCAACCGCCGCCGCAAGGCGGCGGTGTTGTTTTGCGCCTTGCTCCATCCAGACGGGGGCAGGGCTGGAGATTTTTGCAGCGTTGGGGCCTGGCCCGTTCTCCGGCTTGCACAGCTGCCGCCGCTGCCGGTGCCCAGCATCTGCTCCCATTTGCGGTGTAGGCGGGGCGTGCGAGCAATCGCGGTTCACATCTGGCGTGTCGCCCCGTGTGCTGCGCGGAATGGGTTCGCGGCGGGGCTCTGCACCCCGTAATGCCGCAGCTTATGCGGCTCCTGTCCGCTGCTTAGATGTCCTCGGCCTCTTCGGTGCTTTGCCGCAGTCGGCCGATCTGCGCAGCCGCAGGGCCGCTGAAGGACACCAGCTCGCGGCCGCGCAACACCATCCGTCCGGTGTGCCGGTCAACCCCGTCGTACGAGTAGTCGAAGCGGAAGCTGCGCTCGAAGCCCAGCCAGCCATTGGGCAGGCGGCACAGGCGCAGGCCAGTGGCATGCACGCTCTGGTCCAGCCACTGCACATCGGCTGCGCGGCAGGCATTGCGTCCAAGCTCGGTGGCGCGATCCGCTGCGGCCCGGGAACGGTCCCAGAACGCAAAGCCGATGGCGCCGACAATCATCAGGATAAGCAGGGTAGGCATGCCGCCACTTTAGGGTATCGCCCCTGCTTTTTGGGCGCCCTGTATTGCGGCAACAGATGCTGCCGATCAGCGGGTCGGCGGAGCCGGTTCGTCCGGTGGCGGTGGCAAGGGGGCGGTTGAGTTGAAAACCGGGGTGGGTGCCGCCACCGGCGCGCTGGCGGTGAGCTTCAACAGGGCAGCCCAATCCTGCCGATTGAGATTGCACTCCTCCTCGTGGCCGGGCGAGCAGCCCAGTTCAACGGCCGAGGCCTGCGGCTTGGGCTCGCTGGCCTTGGGGAGTTCCAGCAGACCGGTACGGTCCAGGGTCAGCTTGCGCATCACCACGCTGTTGGCGACGTTGCCGCCCACCAGGTAGAGCGTACGGTCACCGCCCATGTTGGCACTCACCACGATTTCGCAATGTGACTTCCAGTTGCCGGTGCGGCCGCTGCCCAGTGCCTGTACCAGACCGGTGTAGTTCAGGGTGCTGCTGCGGTCGCGCAGGAAGCACGGCATGTCGCCTGGCGTCGGCTTTTCCAGCGCGGGATCTGCAAGCCGGTAAGGCGTGCCATTGGCACCGCCCTGGTAGGCGGCGCGGATGTAGTCGATATGGCGCGGCGAGCGTACGAAGCCGGGTACGCCGGCGCGGGTCATTACCCAGGAAATGAATGCTGCGGACCAGGGGTTGTCGATCAGGAACGCGCGACAGTCGCTATCGGTGTACCGGTTGCCGGCAGGCTGCATGCAACTGGATGCCCCAGGGATGGCGCCCATCGCACCCAGAGTGCCGCTGTCGCGCCAGTAACCGGCAACGCGCTGCCAAGCGATCAGCCCGTTGTCGGCCAGGTGTTCGGCTTCTGCTTCCGTTACGCCCAGGCTGGCGATGCGGCCGTCGCGATCGATGAACGGCCGGTACCAGAGGCGGTGTTCGTCACAGGCGGCGCGAACAACGGCTTTGCTTGTCTCGCTGAGACCAAAGCGTGGTGGAATGTCACAGGCTTCGACGGCGTGGGCGGCAAACGCCGGGGCGAACAAGGTGAGGCCGCACAACAGGTAGCGGTAAGCCACGGCAAACTCCGCAGGGGAATGGGGCAGTGTCGCAGCAGGGGCTGTATGCGGGCCGTGAGTCAGGCCGGCGGCGGCCCCAGCTTCAACGACAGGTCGATGGCTTGTACATGTTTGGTCAGGCCTCCGATGGAAATGCAGTCCACCCCGTCCTCGGCGATGCTGCGCAGACTGGTCAGGTCGACGCTGCCGGACACTTCCAGCGGTATGCGGCCGGCGGCGATGCGCACCGCATCGCGGCGCATGGCCGGGCTGAAGTCGTCGATGAGGATCCTTTCGCAGCCGGCAACCAAGGCTTCCTCCAACTGCGCCAGGTCCTCGACCTCGACCACCAGGGGCAGGCGCGGTTGCTGGGCACGGGCGGCCTGCACCGCAGCGGTCAACGAGCCGGCCGCGCGGATATGGTTTTCCTTCAGCATCACCGTGTCGAACAGGCCGATGCGGTGGTTGTCGCCACCGCCGCAGCGCACCGCGTATTTCTGCGCCAGGCGCAGGCCGGGCAGGGTCTTGCGGGTGTCCAGGATGCGCGCCCTGGTGCCGGCCACGGCCGCGACGTAACGCGCGGTGGTGGTGGCGGTGCCGGACAGGGTCTGCAGGAAGTTCAGCGAGGTCCGTTCGGCGCTGACCAGGCTGCGGCTGCGCCCGGCCAGGGTGGCCAGCACTGTGCCAGCCTTGACGTGGTCACCTTCCAGTACCCGCCAGTGGATCTGCACCTGCGGGTCCAACGCACGGTGGGTGGCGTCGAACCAGGGTCGGCCGGCGACTACCGCATCCTGCTTGCACAGCAGGTAGGCGATATCGTCGTTGTCCGGCAGCAGCGCGGCAGTGACATCGCCGCTGCCGATGTCTTCGGCCAGGGCGCGCGCGACGTCGGCGTCGATCAACTCCTGGGCAGGGGCCTGCGGCGGATGCGGTAGCATCACTTGGCCGGGAAGTCGGTGATCTGGGCGGTGGCAATGGCCTCGTCGGCCAGCAGTACCGGGATGCCGTCATCCACGCGATACACCAGCTTGCGGTCGGCAGTGATCAGTGCCTCGCGCAGCGGCTGCGCCTGGGGGCTGCCGTCGGCGCGGGTGATGCCGCCGGTGCCGATGGCGCGGTTGAGCGCGTCCAGGCCAGAACTTTCCAGCAGCGCCAGTGGCTGGCGGGTATCGGGGGAGACGAGCAGGTCGAGCAGTTTGCGGTCCATCAGTTCGTGGTCTTGCCGGGAAGACGGCTAGAATACGTCTTTGCAGCAGGTGACGGCCAATGACCCCCAACCACCCCGCGCCGCTAGTCGGCATCGTGATGGGTTCCCGCTCCGACTGGGAAACCATGCAACACGCCGCCCAGAAGCTTGATGCTCTGGGCGTGCCCTATGAAGTGAAGGTTGTTTCGGCGCACCGCACGCCGGACGTTCTGTTCAGCTATGCCGAACAGGCCGGCCCGCGCGGCCTGCGCGCGATCATTGCCGGTGCCGGCGGTGCGGCGCACCTGCCGGGCATGCTGGCGGCCAAGACCGCGGTGCCGGTGCTGGGTGTGCCGGTGCAGTCCAAGGCGCTCAACGGCATGGATTCGCTGCTGTCCATCGTGCAGATGCCGGCCGGCATCCCGGTGGCCACGTTTGCCATCGGCAACGCCGGTGCCTCCAATGCGGGTCTGTTCGCCGCGGCCATGCTGGCCCCGGCCGAACCGCAGATCGGTGCCGCGCTGGAGCAGTTCCGCACCCGTCAGACCGATGACGTGATGGCCAGCGACGATCCGCGTCTATGACCACGGTCGGCATTCTGGGCGGCGGGCAGTTGGCCCGCATGATGGTCCTGGCCGGCGCGCCACTGGGCTTGCGCTTCGTGGTGTTCGACCCGGCCGCCGATGCCTGTGCCGGCCAGGTGGCGCCGTTGCAGGTAGGGGCGTTTGACGACAATGCTGCCTTGGCCGAGTTCGCTGCCAAGGTGGACGTGATCACCTTCGATTTCGAGAACGTGCCGGCGGCCAGTGCACGCTGGTTGGCTGAGCGGCGGCCGGTGTATCCCAATCCTGCCGCACTGGCCGTGGCGCAGGACCGGCTCAGCGAGAAAACCCTGTTCCAGGAACTGGGCATTCCGCTGCCGCCGTTTGCCGACATCGACAGCCGTGAGGCCTTGGCGGCGCGGGTGGCCGAGTTCGGTACCCCCTGCATCCTCAAAACCCGGCGTCTGGGTTACGACGGCAAGGGGCAGTTCCGCATCCGCAGCCAGGCCGATATCGATGCCGCCTGGCAGGCGCTGGGTGCGCAGGCCGGGAGGACCGGGCTGATCCTCGAGGGCTTCGTTGCCTTTGATCGGGAGGTCAGCGTGGTGGCCGTACGCGGTCGCGACGGTGAGTTCCGCGCCTGGCCGCTGACCGGCAACTGGCACGTGGACGGGGTGCTGTCCGCCAGCTTGGCCCCGGCCGAGGTGACACCGGCGCAGCAGGCCACGGCCATCGACTATGCGCGTCGGGTCGGCGAGCATCTGGGCTACGTTGGCGTGTTCGCGCTGGAACTGTTCTGTCGCGGCGATGAACTGCTGGCCAATGAGATGGCACCGCGGGTGCACAACTCCGGCCACTGGACCAGCGATGGTGCCGAGACCTCGCAGTTCGAAAACCATGTGCGTGCCGTGTTGGGCCTGCCGCTGGGCGACACCTGCGTATTGGGCCACGCCAGCATGCTGAACTGGTTGGGACAGATGCCCGATGCCAAGCCGGTGCTGGCTGAGGCTGCCGGTCATTGGCACGACTATGGCAAGCAGCCGCGCGAGGGCCGCAAGGTCGGCCATGCCAACCTGCGGGCCGATACCCCGCTGGCCCTCGCCGAGGCGCTGCATCGGGTCGGTGATGCGCTGGGCCGGCAGGCGCAGGTGGCACCGGTGGTGGAAGCACTGCGTCGCACCGGCATGACGCCGGGCTAAGCAATGCAGGCGTAAGGTTCTCCGGTCCCAGCCGGAGAACCACCATGCTTGACTGGAATGACTATCGGCGTGAGCTGAAGGGCCGCATTGGCGAATTCGGCAAGTTGTCGCCGGACACCCTCAAGGGCTATCTGACGCTGAGCGGTGCAGGTGCGCAGACCAACCACCTGGATGGCAAGACCCGTGAACTGATCGCGTTGGCGGTGGCAGTGACCACGCGCTGCGATGGCTGTATCACCACCCATGTGGATGCCGCGCTGAAGCAGGGCGCCAGCCGCGAGGAAATTTCCGAGGCGCTGGGTGTGGCGGTGGCCCTCAATGCCGGCGCGGCCATGGTGTATTCAGCCCGGGTGCTGGACGCGGTGGCAGCGCACGGCTGAACGCCGCAGAAAAGGGCGTGTAGCGGCCGCGATTGCCTCTGTCCGTGGCGCTTGCGCAAAGTGCGCAGGTGCCAGCCGCGTCTTTGCGTGTGGTGCAGGTGTTACTGCAGCTGCGCGGCGGCGAAGTCCCAGTTCACCAGCTTCCAGAAGCCTTGCAGATAGCGCGCACGGTCGTTCTGGTAGTCGGTGTAGTACGCATGCTCCCATACATCGCAGACCAGCAGCGGCGTACTGTCGCCGGTCAAGGGGGTGTTGGCGTTGCGGGTGGTGACCACGGCAAGCTTGCCGTCCGGGTGCTGCACCAGCCAGACCCAGCCGGAGCCGAAGAGGGCCAGTGCGGCACGATTGAATTCCTCGCGCAGCTTCTGCACGTCACCGAACTGGCGGTTGATCAACTCGGCAAGTGCACCGTGCGGCTCGCCGCCTGCGCGCGGGTGCAGGCATTGCCAGAAGAATCCGTGGTTCCAAGCCTGGGCGGCGGCGTTGAACAGGCTGCCTTGGCTGTGCTGCACGATTTCCTCCAGCGTGGCCTCGGCCAGCTCGGTACCGGCAATGCGCGCATTGACCGTGTCCACGTAGCCGCGGTGATGGCGGCCATGGTGCAGGTCCAGGGTCTCGGCGGAAATGTGCGGTTGCAGCGCGGTGCGGGAGTAGGGCAGCTCAGGCAGTTCGAGGGGCATGGGGCATTCTTTTTCGTGGCAGGGCGCCGGGAATCGGTCGGCTCGGCTTACAATTGCCGACCACGGGAAAGTCTATCCGACCAGGACGGGCCGTTCTTTCGCAATTGGGAGAATTCGAATGCCGGTGATGGAACAAATCCAGGCCGAGGTGGAGCACAACCCCCTCGTCCTGTTCATGAAGGGCACGCCGCAGTACCCGATGTGTGGTTTTTCCAGCCGCGCCGTACAGGCCCTGCTGGCGGCCGGTGCAGCCAACCTGCGCACGGTGAACGTGCTGGAGTTCCCGGAAGTGCGCGCCAACCTGCCGCGTTTTTCCAACCTGCCGACCTTCCCGCAGTTTTTCATGCACGGTGAGCTCATTGGCGGCTGCGACATCATCCTGGAGCTGCTGGAGTCCGGCGAGCTCAAGCGCATCGTCGCCGAGGCGGGTCAGGCGTGAGTGCGCAGCCCCGGGCTGTCACAGGGGCCGACCTGACCGGTCGGGTGATTCTGATTGCCGGCGCTGCCGGTGGCCTGGGGGCCGCGGCGACCCGCGCCTGCACTGCCGCCGGTGCGACGGTGGTGATGCTTGGGCGCAAGGTGGCCAAGCTCAATCGCGTCTATGACAGTGCCGCCCAGTTGGGCGCGGAGCCGCTGTTGTATCCGCTGGATCTGGAAGGTGCCAGCCCGGACGACTACGCCGCCCTGGCCGAGCGTCTGCAGGCTGAGCTGGGGCAGCTCGACGGCATCTTGCATTGTGCCGCCGACTTTGCCGGGCTTACCCCGTTCGCATTGGGCGACCCGGCCGCATTCGCCCGCGCCATCCATGTCAACCTGACCGCCCGTGCCTGGCTTACCCAGGCCTGCCTGCCGCTGTTGCGTCAGCGCGAGGACGCGGCGGTGGTGTTTGCCCTGGATGACCCGCAGCGGGTGGGGCAGGCCTATTGGGGCGGCTACGGCGTGGCCCAGTATGGGCTGCGTGGGCTGATCCAGAGCCTGCACCATGAGCTGGGCAATGGCCCGGTCCGCATCAGTGGCCTGCAGCCCGGGCCGATGCGCACCGGCCTGCGCGCGCGTGCTTATACCCACGAAGAAGACGCCGCACCGGTGGATCCGGCCGGCTATGCCGATGCCTGCGTACAGCTGCTGTCTGCAGCCGGGGCAGTCTGGCGCGGCAAGGTGATGGATCTCACTGCGTGACCATCCTGTCGGCAGCGCTGCTGCTGTTCCTGATCCTGGATCCGCTGGGCAATATCCCGGTGTTCCTGAGCCTGCTCAAGCCATTGCCGCCCAAGCGCCAACGGGTGGTGCTGGTGCGCGAGCTGCTGATCGCGCTGGCGGTGCTGATGGGCTTCCTGTGGGGCGGCAAGTACGCATTGGAGTTGATGCACCTGCGGCAGGAGTCGGTGGCCATTGCCGGCGGCATCGTGCTGTTCCTGATCGGCATCCGCATGATCTTCCCGCGGCCGGAAGGGCTGATGGGGGCGGTGCCGGACGGTGAGCCCTTCATCGTGCCGATGGCGATCCCGCTGGTGGCCGGCCCGTCGGGAATGGCCGCGGTGATGTTGATGGGCAGCAACGAGCCGAACCGGCTTGCGGACTGGAGCCTGGCCCTGCTGCTGGCCTGGGGTGCCACGGCGGCAATCCTGATGTCGGCGACCCTGCTGTACAAGCTGCTCGGGGCGCGCGCGCTGACCGCGCTGGAGCGCCTTATGGGCATGTTGCTCGTCGCGATTTCGGTGCAAATGCTGCTCGACGGGCTGGCGACTTACCTGGGCTCGCTGCCTTAAACGATTGATTTGTCGCTTTTTGTCATGTTGCGGTGCCGCACGGCTGTCTTATTGCAGTCATAAACTGTCATTACCGTGTTAACCTTATCTTAACCGTTGCGGCTGCAACCGCTTCGGAAGGGACCCCCAGATTCAAGACGATCAGGCGCCCGGTTGATCCCGGGGCTGATGGATCGCGTTTTTTCTCAATCGCCAACTCGTATCGAGGCTACCCACAATGAATCACCCTCGCATCCGGATGTCCAAGCTCACCCTTGGTCTCGTCGCCGCTCTTGCGGCCGCGCCGGCTTTCGCCCAGAGCACCTCCGCCGGCGTCGGCGGCCAGGTCACCTCGTCCGCCGGCCAGCCGGTGACTGGTGCCGAAGTCACCATCACCCACGTTGAGTCGGGCACCGTCAGCCGCGCGACCACCGATGCGGCGGGTCGCTACAACGCGCGCGGCCTGCGCGTCGGCGGTCCGTACACCATCACCATCACCAAGCCCGGTGAAGGCACCAAGACCGAAGAAGGCGTCTACCTCAACCTGAACCAGGTCAACACGGTGAATGCCGCGCTGACCGGAGATCTGGCGGCGACCAACCTGGAAGCCGTGCAGGTTCTGGCTGTCGGCGGTGGTTCGGAAATCTTCAGTGCCAACAAGATGGGTACCGGTACCAACGTTACCCGCGAAACGCTGGAAGCGTTGCCCTCTGCCAACCGCAACATCCAGGACTACATCCGTCTGGATCCGCGCATTTCGCAGGTCAGCAAGGCTGACGGTGCGATCTCGGCCGGTGGCCAGAACACCCGTTTCAACGCCATCCGCATCGACGGTATCGGCGCAGGCGACCCGTTCGGCCTGGAGTCCAACAACCTGCCGACCGAGCGTCAGCCGGTATCGATGGACGCCATCCAGGAAATCAACATCGACCTGGCCAACTACGACACCACCATCTACGGTGGTACCGGTGCGGTGATCAACGCCGTGACCAAGTCGGGTACCAATGAATTCCACGGCACCGTGTACGGCTCCTACCGCGACAAGGACATGGTCCGTACCCGTCTGGAAGGCGACAAGGGCGACTTCAACGGCTTCGAGGACGAGAAGACCTACGGCATGACCTTTGGCGGCCCGATCGTCAAGGACAAGCTGTTCTTCTTCGCCAACTACGAAAAGTACGAGCGTTCGGCACCGGGCGTTGCCCTGAGCGACGGTCCGTATGGCAAGGGTTCCATCACCGATGCCCAGATCAAGCAGGTGCAGGACTTCATGTCGGCCAAGGGCTATGACGTGGGTGGCCTGAGCGCTCCGGACAACAAGACCGAGATCGAAGAGTACGCGATCAAGCTGGACTGGAACATCAACGAAAACCATCGTGCAGCCCTGCGCTACAACAAGATGGAACAGAACGTGATGCGCTTCCCGGGCCTGGCCACGGGCACCCTGTCGCTGAGCAACTACTGGTACGGCCAGCCCAAGACCTATGAAACCTGGATGGGCGAGTTGTTCTCCGATTGGAGCGAGAACTTCTCCACCGAGTTCAAGATTTCGCACAAGGACTACAGCGCCAACCGCGAGGCCTTGGTTGATCTGCCGTCGATCCGCATCAATGGCTTTGGTAGCAGCAATGATGCCTTGTTGCTGGGTACCGAGCAGAACACGCATGTGAACCTGGTCGAAAGCAAGGAGCTGAGCGCCTTTGGTGCAGCTACCTGGTACGTGGGTGATCACACCGTCAAGTTCGGCTTCGATTACTCCGACAACGACCTGATGAACTTCTACGGCCGTAATCTCAACGGCGTGTATGAGTTCTCCGATCTGACCAGCTTCCTGGCCGGTACCCCGACCCGTTACCAGCTGCGCGCTCCGCGCGAAGGTGGCAGCCGTAGTGATATCCCGGCGGCGTTCAATCTGAAGAACACCGGCCTGTTCGTGCAGGATACCTGGGCGATCAACTACAACCTGAGCCTGATGTTCGGCGTCCGCGTCGACCTGCCGGACTTCAGCGACCAGCGTCTGTATAACCCGCGTATCCAGGAGCTGTACGGATACAACAACACCCAGTTGGTGGATGACAAGCTGGTGCAGCCGCGCGTCGGCTTCAACTACACCTTCGACAGCGACCGTCCGACCCAGCTGCGTGGCGGTATTGGTCTGTTTGGCGGTGCAGCACCGAACGTCTGGCTGGCAGGTGCCTACCAGAACACTGGTCTGAACTACGTCGAGTATGACCTGAAGGGTGGCGACGCCCCGGCGTTCGATCCGACCGTTCCGCCGTCGACCGCTGGCCTGACCCCGGGTGCTGCGCGTGCGAACGTGGACATCATTGCACCGGGTACCAAGCTGCCTTCCGTCTGGAAGACCAACCTTGCCTTTGATCACGAACTGCCGTGGTACGGCATCGTTGCGTCGGCAGAGTTGCTGTACACCAAGGTCAACGATGCGCTGTATTTCGAGCGTCTGGACCTGATGGATCCGACCTTCACGGATACCATGGATGGCCGTGACAACTACTGGAATGCCGCTGGCCGTGACCCCGCCAACTCCGGCAAGTACGGTATGGAAGTGGGCAAGATCAATGGTAAGACCTGTACTCCGGCACAGGTTGCCGCTGGCCAGTGCCCGGACGTCAAGGGGAACCGACCCAGTGACATCGGCGACGTGATGCTGCTGCGCAACACCGACAAGGGCAGCAGCGTCCAGGCGACCTTCGCGCTGAGCAAGCCGATGAGCGAGAACTGGGGTTGGTCGCTGGGCTATACCTACACCAAGGCCAAGGAAGTCAGCTCGCTGACCAGCTCGCAGAACACCTCGAACTGGAACAACACGCTGATCTTCAACTCCAACGAGAACGTTGCCTATGATTCGCGTTATGCAATCAAGGATCGCGTGACCGGTACCCTGGAGTGGAAGCACGCCTTCTTCGGTGACTACGCCACCCGCGTTGGTCTGTTCTATGAAGGCCGTTCGGGCCGTCCGTTCAGCTATATCTTCTACAACGACGCCAACGGCGACGGTGCCAACACCAACGATCTGTTCTACGTGCCGTCCGGTTACGGCGACGTGCTGTGGACCGGCGGTGCGAAGATGGAGCAGGACTTCTTTGCCTGGTTGGAAAAGAACCCGGATCTGGCGGGTTACAAGGGTCAGGTCGTGCCGGCCAACTCGCACCGTGCGGCGTGGGTCAACAGCTTCGACGTGCGTATCAGCCAGGAATTGCCGGGCTTCTTCAAGGGTCACAAGACCGAGATTGCGCTGGATGTCATGAATATCGGCAACCTGCTCAACAAGAAGTGGGGCCTGATTGATGACTACGGTTTCTACTCGACCCGTCGCATCGCCAACTACGCAGGTATCGACCCGGCAACCGGCAAGTACATCTACAACTTCACCGGTACCACCGACAACGCGTCGATCCAGGAAAACAACAACGACAAGGGCAACACCGCTGTGTCGCGCTGGTCGATGATGCTGAGCCTGAAGTACAAGTTCTGATCGTTTGATTGATCGGATGTAAACCGAAAACGGCCGGGGCAACCCGGCCGTTTTCCTTTTCATGGGGGTAGCGCTAAAGTCGATCGCCAACGAAAGGAGCAGATGTGGAAATGACCAAGAGTGAAGGGGCAGCGAGGGCGCTGCCGGTGCAGGACGCACGTATTTACCCGCGTGGCGGGCTGGATGTGCTGTCGCGGGCCGAGGTGGCGCGCCTGCGCGACGCCTCCAGTGGTGGCATGCACGAGCTGCTGCGGCGCTGTGCGCTGGCCGTGCTGACCAGTGGCAGCGCATCGGACGACCCGCGCGCTGCGCGTGACCTGTACCCGGACTTCGATGTGCAGGTGACCCAGCAGGACCGCGGCGTCCGCATCGACCTGACCAACGCGCCTGCGATGGCGTTCGTGGACGGTGAAATCATCCGAGGTATTGCCGAGCTGCTGTTCTCGGTGGTGCGCGACCTGGCCTACATGGCCATCGAGCTGGGGCCGGAATACGCCTCGGACCTTGAGAGTTCGGATGGCATCACCAATGCCGTGTTCGGCGTGCTGCGCAATGCGCGCATCCTGCAGCCCAGCGACCCCAACCTGGTGGTGTGCTGGGGTGGCCACTCCATCTCGCGCGACGAGTACCTTTACACCAAGCAGGTAGGCTACGAGCTTGGCCTGCGCAGCCTGGACATCTGCACCGGCTGTGGCCCGGGTGCGATGAAGGGGCCGATGAAGGGCGCCACCATTGCCCATGCCAAGCAGCGCAAGACCAATACGCGTTACATCGGCATCACCGAACCGGGCATCATCGCCGCCGAATCGCCGAATCCGATCGTCAACCACCTGGTGATCATGCCGGACATCGAGAAGCGCCTGGAGGCTTTCGTGCGTCTTGGCCACGGCATCATCGTGTTCCCGGGTGGCGTTGGTACGGCCGAGGAGATCCTCTACCTGCTGGGCATCCTGCTGCGTGAGGAAAACAAGGAGCTGCCGTTCCCGCTGATTCTCAGTGGCCCGGCCATTGCCGCACCTTATTTCGAGCAGATCGACCGCTTCATCCGCCTGACCCTGGGTGACCAGGCGGCCGAACGCTACGAGATCATCGTTGGTGATCCGGTCGGGGTGGCGCGCAAGATGTCGCAGGGCATCAAGCGTGTGCGCGAGTTCCGCTTGGCGCACCGTGATTCGTTCTTCTACAACTGGCAGGTCGACATTCCGCTGGCCTACCAGCAGCCGTTCGTGCCCACGCATGAGGCGATGGCCGGGTTGGACCTGCACAAGGGGCGCCCGGCGCCGGACCTGGCGGCAGACCTGCGTCGCGCGTTCTCCGGCATCGTGGCCGGCAACGTCAAGGAGGAAAGCATGGCGCGGATCGAGGAGTTCGGTCCGTTCAGGATCCATGGTGACCCGGAGATGATGCAGGCCCTGGATGCGCTGCTGCGTGCCTTTGTCCAGCAGCGCCGCATGAAGATTTCCGGTGAGTACCACCCGTGTTACCAGGTGGTTGCATGAAGCTGCCGGGTTAGATCGGCAGGGTGATGGTGGTGATGTGGCGGCCGTTCCTGATACGTGTCGTCACATCGCCGTGCCCGCCGGTGAGTGCGCGGATCCGGGCCCGGGAAGATTCCAGGCCCACCTTGTGGCCGGTGTGCAGATTGGGCGCGGCGGCGGGGGGCAGGTCGTTTTCGATCAGGATTTCCAGCCTGTCCGACAGGCGTAGCAGTCGCACCAGAATGTGCCCGCCGTTGGCCGCTGGCTCCACGCCGTGGCGGATGGCGTTCTCGATCAGGGGTTGGATGGAGAGGGTGGGGACCTGTAGAGGCGGAATCGGCGAGGGGATGTCCCAGTCGACACGCATACGGTCGCCAAAGCGCAGGCCTTCGATTTCCGCATAGCGGCGGGACAGGGCGATCTCCTCGCTGAGGGGTATTTCGCGGGGTCCCGCAAGCGCAGCCCGGAAAAGGTCGGCAAGATCCAGCAGCAAACGTTCGGCATCCTGCGGCCGCAGGTGTACCAGTGCCGCGCCGGTATTGAGCGTGTTGAACAGGAAATGCGGGCGGATGCGTGCCTGCAGGGCTTCCAGTTCGGCCTGTTTTGCCCGGACAGCGAGTTGCCTGAGCCGCCAATGGCTCTGGAAGGCGATCAGGGTCAGCAGCCCAACGAGCAAGGCCAGCGTGCTTATCTTGGTCGCAAACAGCAGCCAGCCCTCGGCGGGGGAGAGCCACGTGTTGCGCAGTACCAGCCACGCAAGCGCGGTCACCAGCCACGTACTGCAGAGCAGGGCGGTCAATGCAGCTGCTGCGATGCGGGCAGGGCTGGCGCGGCGCAACCGGCGGCGCACCAGGTAGAGCATCGCCAGGGACGCCAGCGCAACCCATTGAATGGTGAAGGATGCCAGTCCGAAGTAGGTGAGCAGGTCCACGCGGGCGCTTTGTGACAACGTCAACAGGGCAGCCAGTGCCTCGCCGGTAAGCATGATGCGGATGATGGTCTGGGCCTGCGATAACGGGTCCAGTGGGTTGAGCTCTGTATGTGGCAGGGTCGACATGCGGCTGGGGATCCTGATGAGGCAGGGGAGCGGTGCCATTCGTGCACCCGATCAGGCCGTTCATCCCCGAACCGGTGGAGTGCGTATGCGGTGGCGAATAGAGTAAGTCGTCCAAATGGGGAAAGGTATGCCCAGCACTCTTCCAGTCGCCTGTCGCGCAGGCCTGCGTCGACGCGACATGGGGTTCAGCCTGGTCGAACTGGTGGTGACGGTAGCCATCGCTGCGATCCTTGCTGCAATCGCCATCCCGTCGTTTCGTTCCATGATCAACTCCAGCCGCCTGACCAGCCATGCCAATGAGCTGGTTGCGTCGTTGCAGCTGGCGCGCAGCGAGGCAATCAAGCGCAACGCCCGTGTCTCGGTCTGTGGCAGTGCAGATGGGGCAACCTGCGGCGGTGGCTGGGCCAAGAACTGGTTGACCGTGGTGGAAGCGGATGGCTCGGTACTGAGAGTCAATGCGGTCAAGGCGCCGGTAGTGGTGTCCTCGGGGGTTGACCGGGTCACTTTCCGTGCCGATGGTCTGTCCAGTACCGCGGTCAACAGCAGCATCATCGTCTGCATTCCGACCGGATCCCCGGCGGACAACCAGCGTGTCGTCACCCTTGCCTCGGCCGCGCGCGTCAGCAGCAGCCGAGCTGATGGTGGCGGTGCATGTCCTTGATGCGGGGTGATACAGGTGAAAAGTAAACTGTTTCGTTGCCGACGCGCGCCCTCGCCGGCGTCCCAGGCGGGTGTCAGCCTGATCGAGGTGATGGTCTCGGTGCTGGTGCTAGGTGTGGCCTTGCTGGGCATCGCCGCCATGCAGGCGACGGCGTTGAGAAACGGCCAAAGTTCCCTGGAGCGCAGCCAGATCGTCGCCTATACCTATTCGGCCATTGATGCCATGCGCGCCAATCGTCAGGAGGCCCTGGCTGGTGCCTACAACACGGACGGCATGGAGTGCAGTGTCCCCGGGGGCGGCAGCCTGGCCCAGGACGACGTGAGTCGCTGGATGACGTCGCTGAAGAATGGCATCGCCAAGAATCCCGACGATGAAAGTGTCTGCGGCCAGATCACCTGCGCGGCGGAAGTATGTACGGTCACAGTGCAGTGGGACGACACCCGCGGAAAGCAGGGTGATGCGGCCGCAGACAATGCTGACAATGTTGAAGGCGGCGCGCAGCGCCAGGTGCAGACGGCGGTGCGGCTATGAGGCGTGTGCGTGCAATGACCTTGGGTTCAAGGGCTGGCATGGCCGGCATGACCCTGATCGAGCTGATGATCTCGTTGGTAATCGGGCTGGTGGTGCTTGGCGCGGTGGCGATGATTTTCCTGTCCAGCCAGCAGGCCTACCGGACCACCGATGGCCTGGGCAAGGTGCAGGAAAACATGCAGTTCGGTTTCGAGATGATGGCGCGGGATATCCGTGAGGCCGGTGGCAACCCCTGCGATATCGATCTTCCTGTGGCCAACGTGGCCGACCTTGGCGGCGCCAACTGGTGGAGTACCTGGTCGCAGCCCGTGCGCGGCTACGACAACGGCGCGCTCACAGGTTCTGTCGCCGGCACCGACGCCTTGCAGTTGTTGCTGGTCGGGGACGCCATCGCCAATGTCAGCGCGCACGCTGGCACCGTGCTCACCGTCGACAACGGCGGCGATTTTGCTACCAACGACGTACTGATGGTGTGCGATACCAAGCAGCTGGCCGTGTTCAAGGCGGGAGCGGTCAGTGCGACCAGTGTGAGCCATGCCAATGGCGGCAATTGCAGCAACAGCCTCAACGTACTGCCCGCGCCGTGCAATGCATCGGCACCGGCCTATGTTTACCCGCGCAACTCGGTGGTCAGCAAGCTCAATGGCGTGCGCTGGTTTGTGGCTGACAACGGCCGCGGTGGGCGCTCCCTGTTTCGAGTGCTCAATGGCGCGGCACGCGAGGAAATGGTCGAAGGCGTGAACGACATGCAGCTGGCCTACCTGCAGGACCCGGCAACCACCACCTATGTGGCCGCAGGTGCGGTGGCAGCCTGGCAGGACGTGTCCGCGGTGCGCATCACTTTTACCGTCAATAGCGACAGCGCGGTGGGCACCGGCAACGTGCCGTTGAGTCGCGATCTGGAGTACGTGGTCACCTTGAGGAGTCGCGCGCAATGAAGAACGTCCATTACCCGCCTGCGCAGGCGCTCCGGCAGCGCGGTGCCAGTCTTCTGGTCGTGCTGATCATCCTGGTGGTGATCACCTTGATTGGCTTGGCCAGCATTCGCGGCACGCTGCTGCGCGAGCGGATGAGCGGCAACATGTATGACCGCAGCCTGGCGTTCCAATCGGCCGAGTCAGCCTTGCGGGAGGCAGAAGTTGCGGTGCGTGCCGCCGTTGTATCGGGCAGTTCCATCGGTGTGGACTGCAGTCTGGCCAGTACCTCCTGCCCGATTCCGCCGGCCGACACCTACACCGGGGGTGGTGCCGGGTGGGTGGATGGCACTGCTACGCAGACGGTGGCTGCAGGGCGGCCGCAGTACTACGTTCAGTACCTTGGGCAGCGCGAAAGTACCGACGAACTGCAGCAGAACCAGAGCGCCAATGCCAATCAGTATGGCGGTGGCGGTGGCGTCACGCTCGAATCGTTCTATCGCATCATCGCCCGCAGTCATGATCCCGCCACGGTCACCGACCGCGCGGTGGTGGTGCTGCAGTCAAACATCACGGTCAAGTAAGTACCGTCGCCTTGGGGCTCTGAAAGATCATGAAAAAGACAATCCTTGAAACCAATCGCAGGACCGGGGCGGTGAGCGGACGTCTCGGTGCTTTTGCCATCGGCCTGTTTGCGGCCTTGTGTTCGGTACAGGTGCCGGCAGTCGAGATCGCACAGTCGCCGATGTATGTCGGCAGCGATGTGCCGGGTAACCTGGTGCTGGTCCCGTCGGTGGAATACCCGACACTGATCAGTCAGGCGAATATCGGCAATTACGATAAGGGTCGCCGTTACTCAGGCTACTTTGATCCTGAAAAGTGCTATCTGTACAAATACAGCACTGTCGAGACCGAGCGGTACTTCTATCCCACTGCCAAGGCCAGCTCATTCGCCTGCGCCACAGACAAGCAGTGGAGTGGTAATTTCATGAACTGGGCGGCCACCCAGACCATCGATCCCTTCCGTTCAGGACTCACCGGTGGCTACCGTGTGGTGGACACTCCCACGGAAACCGTTCTGGAAAAGGCGCGCCACCACCGTGGGGATCTGTACCCGGATCGTTCTGTGCCTGCGTCCGGGAATGATGCAGCCCTGGTCAAGAATGCTACTGGGTCGACTTGGAACAGCATGACTGTGCGGATAGCAAATCTTGGCAACAAGATGCGCTTCACATCCACTGGCAGTATCGGAGGGACAACCGTTGTTGATTACAACCCCGCCAAGCACGCATTGAAGACTGGTAGTGGTAGCGATGCAGCTACGCTCTATGAAGTCAGCGTGCGGGTGAAGGTCTGTGATGCCAGTGTGGGGGTCGAAAGCAACTGCGTGCAGTATTCGCAGGGGTGGAAACCTGAGGGTTTGATTCAAGAGTATTCCAAGCGGATCCGTTACAGTATTTTCGGTTTCCTGAATGAATCCGGGAATTCGCGAAATGGCGGCGTGATGCGTGCGCGCCAGAAGTTTGTCGGGCCGAACAGCTATTACCCGGAGCTGGGTACGCTCGATAACGTCAACAAGGAGTGGAATCCGACCACGGGTGTGCTGGTCAAGAACCCTGATCCCGCCGATGCTGCAGGCACCAGTATCAGTGGAATCGCGGACAGTGGTGTTATCAATTACTTGAACAAGTTCGGCCAGATGACATCGGCTGCGCCCAAGAGCAATGACCCCGTCAGCGAACTTTATTATGCAGCACTGCGTTATTTCCGCGGACAAGGTAACGTGGCTGCGTATACAAATAATATCAACTATACCTATGCCGATGGATTCCCTGTTATTACAGACTGGGATGATCCCATTCGTTATTCCTGCCAGGTGAATGCGGCCCTTGGTATTGGCGACGTAAATACCCACGAGGATCGTGATATTCCAAATAATCCGGATAAGGATTACGATCTCGCGGTCAAGTACACACAGAAAATTTTCGACCTTGAGGGCATTACCACCAAGGCGAATGCGGTGTTCAGTGGGCGCGGCAACTCGGCGTTCATCGCTGGCTTGGCCTATTACGCCAATACCAATGACATCCGGAAGGACGATGCTGCCAAGCCGAACACGGTTGGCATGCAGACGCTATCCACTTACTGGGTGGATGTTCGCGAGAATCAGGTGTTGTTGCCGAAGGCCACCAATCAGTATTGGCTGACAGCAAAGTACGGTGGCTTTGACGTGCCCTTGGGCTTTGATCCGTTGACCACCGGTGCGTTGCAGGAATCGTGGTGGCATACCAATACGGACTACCTGGATGGTAGTGGTGTCACCAGTACCAAGAACAATTATCCACGTCCGGACAATTTTTACGTGGCCAGCGAGGCGGACAAGATGGTTGCCAGCCTGCGGCAGGCGTTCGAATCGATCGCCAAGCGCGCAGAGGGCTCTGCCAGTTCCTTTGCTGCAAACTCGACCAAGCTGGAGGCAGGTGCGCGCACTTTCCAAGCGCAGTTTGTTACAGGCCAGAACCGCGAATGGGCCGGTCGTCTGTATGCGTACGACGTCAACACATCCACCGGCGCGTTGACGCAGGCGTGGTCGGCGGCTGATCAGTTTCCGGTCTGGGGTCCGACCAATGCCACCACCAATGCCCGCAAGATTTACTACAACAATGGCGGCCGGTTGGCGGATTTCCAAGGTTCGATCAACGGCCTGTCCACGGGCGTTGTCAATTATCTGCGCGGTGATCGTTCCGGGGAGAAGAGTAATGGCGGCGCTTTCCGTAACCGCCTGAGTCTGCTGGGGGACATCGTCAACTCGCAGCCGGTGTATGTCGGCACCCCGAACAGCCGACTGTACGTCAATAGTTCATTCACCGGTGCTTCCGGCTACGCCGCCTTTGCCTCCGCACAGGCAGGCCGCACGCCGGTTGTGTACGTTGGCGCAAACGACGGCATGTTGCATGGTTTCAATGCCAATACGGGCAAGGAACTGTTTGCTTTCGTGCCTACCGAAGGCATGGCCAAATTGTCGGGTACCCAGAAGTTCACGGACCCCAACTACGAGCATACCTATACCGTTGATGGCGCGATGACGGCGGCAGATTGGTACGACGGTGCACGCTGGCGCACTGCATTGATCGGCACCATGGGGCGTGGTGGCAAGACCATCTTCGCGCTGGATGTCACCAATCCGGCGTCACCGACGTTGATGTGGGAAATCAATGATGCGGCGCTGGGCAACAACCTTGGACAGCCGATCGTCTCGCAGGTGGCCGATGGCGATTGGCGCGTAGTGCTGGGTAACGGGCCGAACAGCACCGACGGCATTGCCAAGCTGGTGGTGATCGATCTCGCCGATGGCGATGTGTCGACCATTTCCACCGCGGTCGGGGGCGACAACGGCCTCTCAGGGATCAATGCATGGTCCGCCGCCGGCAATGGCCTGGTGGATACGGTGTACGCTGGCGACCTGAAGGGAAACCTCTGGCGTTTCAAGCTTGCTACCGGAACCGTCAGTCTGCTGTACGCCGCGGGAGCCGCCAAGCCGATCACCGCTGCACCGCTGGTGGCGGTGAATCCCAAGACCCTGCAGACCTGGGTCTTCGTGGGCACCGGGCGTTATCTGAATTCGGCTGATCGCGCCAACAAGAACGTGCAGACCTGGTATGGCCTGGTTGACAAGGGGTCGACCATCTCCGGCACCGCTGGCTTGAAGGAGGTAAGCATTGTCAATGAGGGCAAGGTCGGTGGGTACGACGTGCGTGTGCTGGAGCGCATTTCGGCGCCTGGTACCGATGGCTGGTTCATGAACCTGGTGCCGTCGACGGGTGTTGCCGCAGGCGAACGTATGGTGGTGCCCAACTTCTTCCAGGGGCTTACGCTGATTGGCACCACACGTATCCCGGATTCGGCTGACGTATGCAGTCCGACAGGCAGGGGTTTCACCATGGCGATCGATCCGTTCACCGGTGGGCGTCTGTCCGGTGGCTTCTTCGATGCCAATGGCGATGGTGTGATCGATAGCAAGGATTCGCTGGATGGTGCGCCGGTCTCGGGTATTGGCTATGGCAGCAGCCCGAACAACCCGATCTTTATTGGCGACACCATGTATACAAGCTTGGACGACGGTAGCTACCAGAAGACCAAGACCAACACCAACAATGGCAATATCAAGCGCGTCTCCTGGCGCGAGCTTGCGGGGGATTGAAGGGGATGAACAACATGGTTCGCGTACAGCGTAGGTCGGGTTTGGTGCCGCGTGAGGCGGGCTTTACCCTGGTGGAGTTGATGGTGGTTGTCGCAGTGATTGCGATCCTGTCGGCCATCGTGTATCCCAATTATCGGGATTATGTAGTCAAGGCGCGGCGTACTGCGGTTGAGGGGTGCCTGCAGCAGCATGCGCAGACGATGGAGCGGTTTCATACCACCAACCTGACGTATGTAGGGGCGCCGGCGCCCACCTGCGAGGCTGATCTGAACAGCTTCTATGTGGTTGGTTTCCAGGGCGGGGATCCCACTGCGCGCGCCTACATTCTGGAGGCTGTCCCTACGTCCAGTCAGAAGGATCCGAAATGCGGAACGCTGACGATCAATGCGCAGGGTGTGCGGACCAAGAGCGGTACTGCCTCGGTAGGCGAGTGCTGGTAAGGCAGCTATCCGGAAAAGCCGCCAGAAATGGCGGTTTTTTTAGCGGACGAGTCCTGATTGTTGCAGCGGAGTGTTGCGTCCCGCAAAACACAAAGCCCGCCTTGCGGCGGGCTTTGTGTTTATTTATTTGGCGCCCGAAGTTGGACTCGAACCAACGACCCCCTGATTAACAGTCAAGTGCTCTAACCGGCTGAGCTATTCGGGCGGGGAGGCGCATT
>DKPB01000057.1 GCA_002471015.1 Stenotrophomonas sp. UBA7346 | reverse complement strand
GCACCCCTCCCAAACCCTCCCCTTCGCTGCGCGAAAGGGAGGGCTTCAGAGCTGCTTCTGTTGGGTGAGGGGGACTGTTTGCCCCTCTCCCTTCGGGAGGGGGGGGGAGGTCAGGGCGCAGCCCTGCTCAGCGCCGCAGCGGCGCGAACTCCCCCGGCACCCAGGCGAAGGCCTGGTCCTGGCGGCGTACATGGCCCAAGCCGGGGAAGGGCAGGTGCGCGCCTGCCACCCACCAGCCCTGGTCGGCGGCCCGCGCCATCAGTTGGCGGCGGCCGGTGATGGCCGCGCTGCGGTCACTGTCGGCCTCGTAGGCGGCGTCGGGACGGGCGAACTGCACGGCATGGAAATGCACGATATCGCCCCACACCAGCAGCTGCTGGCCGTTGCCGCCGTCCAGCAGATAAGACACATGGCCGGGGGTATGGCCATGGCTGTCGATGGCCTGGATGCCGCCCGGCAGCGCCTCGCCGGCGGCAAAACGGTGCAGCTTGCCCGCGGCGGCATAGGGCGCCACCGCTGTGCGCGCCAGCCCAAAGGCAAAGCGCAGCGGCTCCGGCGCGCCGGCCTCACTGGCCGGGTCCAGCCAATAGGCCGCATCGGCCTGCGACAGCCATACCGTGGCCTTGGGGAAGGCCATGGTGCCGTTGGCATCGAGCAGCCCGCACATATGGTCCGGGTGGGCGTGGGTCAGCAGCACGTCATCGACCTCGGCCGGGTCATGGCCGGCGGCGCGCAGGTTGGCCAGCACCTGGCCCAAGCCCGGGCCAAAGCATTGCGCGGTGCCGGTGTCGATCAGGCTCAGGTGGTCGCCGCGCTGTACCAGATAGGCATTGACTGCGATCTGCAGGCCCTTGGCATCTTCGGGCACGTAGCGGTGATCGAGCAGGCGGGTGACCGTGGCCGGGTCCACCCCGACCAGCGCCTGCCGGCCCAGTGCCACGGTGCCGTCGAACAGGGCGGTGACGTGCAACTGCCCGATCTGCTGGTGGTAGACGCCGGCAACCTGCTGTTGCGGCGCGGGTTGGGCGCTGCGGGCCGGGGCGTTGCCGGCGATGGCCAGGCCCAGGACGGCCAGCGCGATTGCACGGGATAGACGGATGGACATGAAGGTTCCTGCGAAGGCGGCCACGCCGCGAGGACTTCATGCTGCGCCGGGACGGTGCTGCGTTTCGCTCACAATGCGCCGCGAAACGCTCGCGCTGGACGATCAGCTGTTGCCGATGGCGGCGGGCTCCAGCCCATAGCGCGCGCTGAAGCGCTTGTTGAAACTGCCCAGCGAGCGATAGCCCGCGCGGGCAGCCACGGTCTTCAGCGGCAGGCGGGTGGTGTAGAGCAGCTGCATGGCATGCGCCAGCCGCGCATCGGTGACCAGCTCGCGCAGGCTCAGCTGCTCGCCGGCCAGGCGACGGCGCAGGGTGGCACCGCTGATGCCCAGGTGGGATTCGAAATCACGGGATTGCCAATCACGTTCGGGCTGCGCCGCCACCAGCTCGCGGATGCGCTCGCCCAGGCTGGGCTCGGGCGCGATCAGCAGGCTGCCGTGGCCACGTCGGCAGAAGGCCACCGTCAGCGCCGCCAGCGCCAGCCGTGCCTCGGTGTAGTCGCCTTGCTGCAGTGATTGCCGCCATTGCAGCAGGGCTGCGCCATGATCAATCAGCGGCAGGCGTGCCAAGGCATTGCCGGGCTCGGGCAAGGCGCCGCTCCACAGCGTGCGGGCGGCACCCAGCACTTCGGCGCACAAGGGCACGATGGCGCTCAGGTACAGGCCGCTGTGCGGGTCGGGGATGTTGACCACATCGATGCGGCTGCGGCGGGTGATCAGGAACAGATCACCGGGGCCGAACTCCAGCGCCTGCTGGGCGGTACGTACCTGCTTGCGCCCCTGCAGCAGGATGGCGAACTGCGGCTGTGGGATATCCACCGAGCTGGCACCGTGTTCGCGGCGGGCGGTGATGCAGGCATAGCCCTCGGCGCGCTGGCAGTCCACCAGCGAGGACAATTGCGCGAGCAGGGCGGTGGTGCTGTCGGCGGCCGCGCTCATCACTCAGACGCTGATCTGGAACAGGTGGCCGATCGCGGCCGCCGCAGCCATCGCCAATGCCCCCCAGAACACCACGCGTAGCGCGCCGCGCAGCGGCGACGCGCCGCCGGCCCGGGCTGCCAGCGCACCGGTGATGCACAGCCCAACCAGGGTGGCGGCGGTGGTTGTGGCGGCCACCCGCGCGGCCGGCGCAAGCAGGGCGGTGAGGACCGGCAAGGCAGCGCCCACGGTGAATGCGCTGGCCGAGGCCAGTGCGGCCTGCAGTGGCCGCGCGCGCAGTTCCTCGGTGATGCCCAGCTCGTCGCGGGCATGGGCGGCCAGCGCATCATGGGCAGTGAGCTGTTCGGCCACCTGTTGGGCAAGTTCGGGGCTGAGCCCGCGCCGCCGGTAGATGCCGGCCAGTTCCTGCAGCTCGCTGTGCGGGTCTTCGTGCAGTTCGCGCTGCTCCAGCGCGAGGTCGGCGTGTTCGGCATCGGCCTGTGACATCACCGAGACATATTCGCCGGCGGCCATCGACATGGCACCGGCCACGGTGCCGGCCACGCCGGTGGCCAGGATGGCCGACGGGCTGGCACCGCTGGCGGCCACGCCAACCACCAGCCCGGCGACCGAGACGATGCCGTCATTGGCCCCCAGTACGGCAGCGCGCAGCCAGCCGACGCGCTCGGAGCGATGGGTTTCAGTGTGGTGGGAACGGCTCATGCCGACAGTGTAGGCGGTGTGCCCGATCTGCCGCGGAATGACTCGCAGGCGCAGCTGGCGGGCGGTCAAGTCTGCTTTTTTAGGACGCTGAAAACCGTCGCCGTGACATGATGGCAAGGATCGCCGCGATATAGTGCGCACCTTGCGTTGGTGGAGGCTGGCCCCCACCTTTGCGCCCAGCCCAGAATTCAGTGAGCCTGCCCTTGTCGAGCCCGAGCCACGTCGCCGATACCCCCATCACCCACCGCGACCAACTGGTCCAGAGCATTGCCTCGGGTGAAAAGCCCAGGTCGCAATGGCGGATCGGCACCGAGCACGAGAAGTTCGGGTTTCGCCTGGATGACCTGCGTCCGCCCACCTTCGAGGGCGAGCGCGGCATCAATGCGCTGCTCAACGGCCTGACCCGCTTCGGCTGGGAGCCGGTGCAGGAGAACGGCAATACCATCGCCCTGTTGCGCGACGGCGCCTCGGTGACGCTGGAGCCGGCCGGGCAGCTGGAGTTGTCTGGCGCCGCGCTGGAAACCCTGCACCAGACCTGCGTGGAAACCGGCAGCCACCTCAATGAAGTGGCGCAGGTGGCCGGCGAGCTGCAGTTGGGTTTCCTGGGCATGGGCTTCCAGCCCAAGTGGGCGCGTGCCGACATGCCGTGGATGCCCAAGGGCCGCTACCAGATCATGAAGAGTTACATGCCCAAGGTCGGTTCGCTCGGCCTGGACATGATGACCCGCACCTGCACGGTGCAGGTCAACCTGGATTACGCCAGCGAAGCGGACATGGTGAAGAAGTTCCGCGTGTCCTTGGCCCTGCAGCCGATTGCCACCGCGCTGTTCGCCGACTCGCCGTTCACCGAAGGCAAGCCCAACGGCTACCTGAGCTACCGCTCGCATATATGGACCGACACCGATCCGGACCGCACCGGCATGCTCGATTTCGTGTTCGAGGATGGCTTCGGCTACGAGCGTTACGTCGACTATCTGTTGGACGTGCCGATGTATTTCTCCTACCGCGATGGCATCTACCACGACGCCAGCGGACAGAGCTTCCGCGATTTCCTGCAGGGCAAGTTGCCGGTGTTGCCGGGCGCGTTGCCGACCCTGCGTGACTGGTCGGACCACACCACCACCGCCTTCCCGGAAGTGCGGTTGAAGAAGTATCTGGAAATGCGCGGTGCCGACAGTGGCCCGTGGAGCCGCATCTGCGCGCTGCCGGCGTTCTGGGTGGGCCTGCTGTATGACGAAACGGCGTTGAATGCCGCCTGGGACCTGGTCAAGGACTTCAGCCTGGCCGAGCGCAACGTGCTGCGCGACGGCGTGCCGAAGCAGGCGATGAACCTGCCCTTCCGCAACGGCACGGTGCGCGACCTGGCGCGTGAGGCGCTGGCGATTTCGCGTGATGGCCTGCGCCGTCGCGCCGCGCTCAATGCCGATGGCCAGGACGAGACGCGCTTCCTGGATGTGCTGCAGGAGATCGTGGACTCCGGCAAGACCGCCGCCGAGCGCAAGCTTGAACTGTTCCATGGCCGCTGGAATGGCAGCGTGGATCCTCTGTTCGGCGAATTTGCGTATTGATTGAAGCGGGCGACCGAGCCGAGGGTCTAGTCTTCGGGGTCGGACTTGCTTCACTGTCATTCCCGCCAATGCGGGAATGACAGTGCCGGCGTAATTGCTAGACTGCGGCCTTATCCCCTGGAGTCAGGCGCATGGGCAGCACGACAGAAGAAATCGTCTTCTATACCAACCCGATGTCGCGCGGCCGCATCGTGCGTTGGATGCTTGAGGAATTGGGCCAGCCGTATCGCACCGAGGTGCTGGAGTACGGCCAGAGCATGAAAGGCCCGGACTTCCTCGCCATCAACCCGATGGGCAAGGTGCCGACCCTCGTGCACCGTGGCGTGGTGGTGACCGAGGCTGCCGCGATCTGTGCCTATCTGGCCGATGCGTTTCCCGCTGCAGGGCTGGCGCCCGCCTTGGATGATCCGCTGCGTGGCAGTTACCTGCGCTGGCTGTTCTTCGCTGCCGGACCGGTGGAAGCCGCTGTCAGCGCCAAGGCGCTGGGCCTGCTTGCGCCGCTGGAGAAGGCTGGCACCGTGGGCTACGGTAGCTTCGAGCAGACCATCGATACTCTGGAGCAGCTGGCCGCATCGGCGTCGCCGTGGCTGCTTGGCGAGCGCTTCAGTGCGGCCGATGTCTATGTCGGCAGCCAGATCGTGTGGGGGCAGATGTTCAAGAGCATGCCAGCGCGTGATGCGTTCGCTGCGTATGGCGAACGCCTGCGTGCCCGCCCGGCCTGGCAGCGGGCAAGCGCACTGGATGATGCGCTGATCCCGCCGCGCGGCTGATGCGCAGGTCCTTGCTCGGCTTGGTCCTGCTGGTAGGTGCAGGCAGTGCCGTGACCGCCGCTGCGGCGGAACTGGCGTCGCTGGATTGGCTGCTGGGCAACTGGCAGCGCACCGGCATGGCAGCGGGTACGAGCGGCGCTGAGCACTGGCGTCGGCAGGCTGGTGTTCTCGAAGGCGAGGGCCGCAGCTATCGGCAAGGCGAGCTGCGGTTCCAGGAGCGCCTGCGCATCATCGATGAAGGCGGGCAGCTGTACTACGTCGCCGATGTTGCAGGCAATCCCGCGCCGGTCAGGTTCGCACTGGTGGCGCAGGGCGTGCAGTCAGTGGTGTTCGAGAACCTCCAACATGACTTCCCGCAACGGATCGCCTACCAGCGCAACGGCCGGCGGCTGACGGCCACTGTGTCCGCCGGCGAGCGCGTGCAGGTATTCGAGTTCGAGCAGGCCGCGCAACCGACTGACTGAGCGACGGCCGACGTCACGGCCCCCACGTTAGAATCCGGGTTCCGTGATGAAGGGACGCCCGGTGTCGCCATTCAACCTGTTCCAGCGCCTGTCGCAGGCGCCAACCAACCCGAAGGCCGAGCCGGTGGCGCGGACCTTCGATGTGGCCGAACTGTATGAAGGACCGGTGCAGCTGGCCGATGCCGCCGCTGCCGCGCCGCTGGCGCTGGACGAGAAGCTGCGCCAGGCCTACTTCTGGATCGTCAACAACGCCATCATCAGCCCGCATTACGACATCGAGTACCACGCCGGTCCCTCGGCCAGCTTCAATGTGGGCGATACCCGCCGCCCGCTGACCTTGCCCTCGGCGCAGAGCTATTCCAGCTACGTGCTGCTGCCGCTGCTGACCTTCGCCACCCGCCGCAAATGCCTGTTCGTCGGCGGCCCCGGGCGTGGCAAGACCGCCAGCGCAATCCTGATGGGCGTGCTTGCCGGTTACCCGGTGCGCGAGGTGCGGCGCGCCATGCAGCATGGTCACCCGCAGATGACCATCGCCGACCTGCTCGGCAATCCGCTGCCGGCCGATCTGGTCGCCGCGCAGGACATGTCGCAGATCCGTATCGCCTGGCGCAGCTGGTTGGGCATGCGGGTCAAGATCATCGACGAGTACAATCGCATCCCCACCCGTACCCAGAGCGCGCTGCTGACGGTGATGGGCGACAACTACGCCGAAGTGCTCAACCAGGTCTACGAATGCCCGGAGTCGGCGTGGTACCTCACTGCCAACGACGACCGCGGCGGCGGCACCTACCAGGTGATCGAAGCCCTGCGCGACCGCATCGACGTGGTGGTGCAGGCATTGGCCTTCAATCCGCGCTTTCTCGAAGAGATGCTGCTGCGCATCGAGCAGAACATCCGTCCGGAAGAAGTGGTGCCGCGCGAGATCATCTTCAGCGAGGAAGAAAGCGAGCAGATGCTGCAGCAGATCCGCGCGGTGGACGTGCCGCAGGACGTGCGCAGGCGCATCGAGTTCTTCAGTAGCCAGTTCGAGTTGATGGAAACCGCAGGTGCGCAGTTCGAATACCTGACCAAGGACACCGTGCGCCTGGCCGGTGTTGACTGGGCCCAGGCGATTGCCGCCGATTCCGGCCGTGATCGCATGAAGGACCTGGGCTGCCAGACCCGCAATGGTTTGTCGGTACGCAACCTGATGACCTTGCTGATGTTCGCCAAGGCACTGGCGTGGTTCCGTGGCAATGCCGCGGTCGCGCTGGACGACGTGCGCCAGGTATTGCCGTTCGTGCTCAACGACAAGCTGCAACCCGATCTTGACGCGCCGTTCTTCGCGCTGCCGGAGAACGCCGCTTACCGCAGCGACCGGCTCAGCTGGCTGCGCTGGTTGCTGGACAGCTCCAATGCCGAGTACGACCGCCTGGACCTGGACCGCAACGACCCGGTCGGCGAGCTGTCCGCGCAGTTCGCGCGCGGCCTGGATGGCGTCAGCGAGCGCGAGACGCGTGCGCGTCTCACGCGCATCGAACGGCTGGTGGAGGAACGGGTGAAGGGCCGCAAGCTCTACGGTCATCTGTACGACGATCTGCTCAAACTCAAGTACCTGCACCAGCGCTATACCAATTACCTGCATTGGCAGCAGGCGCGCTGAGATGCTGTCACCCGCACTGACCGGCCTGCTGGCATCGCGTCGCAGCCTGCTCAACCAGCAGGTTGCCGAAGCAAGGCGACGCTGGCCCACTCTGGATACCGCGGCGTTCTCGGTCTTTGTCGCGCAGACGCTGGACCCCGTGTGCCTGGCGGTTGCCGCAGCGGATGAAGCTGCGATGCCGGCGGCCACCGAGGTGGCCTTCGAGCTGGGGCTGGAGCTGGTTGCACAGGGACTGGCGGGACCGGCAGCTCGCTTGCCGTGGGTAGATACCGCGTGGCAGCAGCTGGCAGCACCGGCCGCGCCACTGATCGCAGCTGCACCGCTGGCGACGCTGGGCGCACTCAGCAATGCGGTCGTGCGCATGCACGAGGTGCCGGGCGTGCGCATTGATGCATGGTTGCAGCGCATGGCCACATTGGCGCCGCGTTGCGACAGCACGGCGGCCTTGCGCAGCGTCGGCGCGCTGTGTGCGTGGCAGGCGGGCATGGCGCATCTGCGCGAGGCAGCGTTGGCGCAGGCCGATGGTCTGCCTGTCGCCTTGGCTGCAGAAGCGATGGGCGTCGACGAAATGCAATGGCCGTCGCTACGCAGCCAACTCGGCAGCGAGCGCTGGTGGCACCCGCAGGGTGCAGCGGCGAGCGCGCAGGGGCAGACCGTGGGCGGATTCAGCGGGCTTGGTGGCCCTTTCGCTGCGCCGCCGGAGCTGCGCGCCAGCGCGGAAGGTTTCATCGCACGTAGCGGCGACCGCCATTACCTGCTGATTGCCGATGCCTTCGGTGGCGTGGTGTTGCCAGCGAGTGCGGCAGAGTTTGCCGCCGCGTGGGTCACGCCGGCAACGCAGCTTTCAATCGACAGCCAGGGCGCGCGCATTGGCATGACCACCATCGCTTACGCCGCACCCGCTGATGGTCTTGTGGCAGTGGCTGGGCCGGCAGGTATCGCCCTGTATTCGCCATGGTCGTACCACGTGCGCCTGCTACCGGGCGCGGCATGAGCAGCACCGAACAGGAAAGCCTGCTGGCCAACTGGCGCGCCGCCTGGCCGCTGGCCTTGGCTGATTGGAGCCGTTTCACCCGGCTGCAGGATCCCCGGCTGTGCGATAGCAGCGTCGAGGCGGCGAAGGAAGGCCTGAGCGGCAGCTTCGCGATGATCCGCCTGGCTGACCAGCGGGTGGTGATCGATCTGCCGCAGGTGCAGCGGCTGGGATTGCAGGGCCACGCCCGCGAAATCCTCGCCCACGAGATCGGCCACCACGTGCTGGCACCTGCGACTGCAACGGATCACGCGCGGCTGCTGGCGCGTATCCGTCGCGCGCTACCGACATTGGAAGCGCACGCGCCGATGGTCGCCAACCTCTATACCGACCTGTTGATCAATGACCGCCTGCAACGCCAATGCGGCCTGCGCATGGCCGCGATCTACCAGCGTCTTGCGGCAGGTGCCAACGGCAGTTCACCGTTGTGGCAACTGTACATGGGCATCTATGAGCAGCTGTGGCAGCAGCCGGCAGGCAGCCTCGGCGGACCAGCGCTGGAAGCTGCCGGCCTGCGCGGCGATGCCTGGCTGGGCGCGCGGGTGATCCGCACCTATGCTGGCGAATGGATGGAAGGTGCCAGCCGTTTCAGTGCCTTGCTGCTGCCGCACTTGCTGGAGACGATCAGTGACGCACGCGTCGACGCGCTGATGGATACCCGCCATGCCGGCCGCGGCAGTCAACCGGTGGGACTGGACCGGCTGGAAGAAGACGAACTCGCACCGGTGCTGCATCCGGCGCTCGATCCGCGCATCACTGGCGAGGAAGATGCTGGCATGGCAGACGCGGCGCCGGAAGACGCATTGCCGACCAGCATGCCCGGTCACGGCCAGACCCGTGAGCCGTTCGAGTATGGTGAAATCCTGCGCGCGGCCGGACTGGACATGGACCCGCAGCAATTCGCGGTGCGCTACTACCGCGAGCGCGCCTTGCCGCACCTGATCCGTTTCCCGGTCAGCCCGCAGCCGCAGGCACAGGAACTCGAACTTGAAGGGCTGGAGCCCTGGGAGCCTGGCGATCCGCTGGATGCAGTGGATTGGCTGCAGACCTTGATGCAGTCGCCCACCGTGGTGCCGGGCGTGACCACGGTGCAGCGGGTGATGGGGCCGGCGCCGGGCAACGAACCTGCCAATGAACCGATTGATCTGGACCTGTACGTGGACAGCTCCGGTTCCATGCCCGATCCGCAGCAGGTCACCTCATGGCTGACCTTGGCCGGTGCGGTGATCGCGTTGTCGGCGTTGCGTGCGGGTGCGCGCGTGCAGGCCACCTTGTGGAGCGGCAAGCAGCAATGCCTGCACACCGATGGCTTCGTGCGCAGCGAGGACGACATCCTCAAGGTGCTGGTGGGTTACTTCGGTGGGGCAACGGCTTTTCCCATCCATCGCCTGCGCAGCACCTATGCGCAGCGGCCGGCGGCTGCGCGTGCCGTGCATATCCTGCATATCTCCGACGATGGCATCACCACCATGTTCGAGCAGGACGAACGCGGCAACAGCGGCTGGGATGTCGCCGCGCAGGCGCTGCGTGCAGCCCGGGCTGGCGGCACCATGGCGCTGAACCTTTACAGCCCGCTGCCAGCAAGCATGGCCGGCGCAAAGGGCTGGACCGCCGACCTGCTGCGCGCCCGCGAGCAGGGCTGGGATATCCACGTCGTGCGTGACATGACCGACCTGCTGGCCTTCGCGCGCGATTTCAGCCAACGCCATTACCAGTCACCGGGCGTGGTCGGCCGATGAAAAAGACCTTACGGAATCAACTATGAGCAACAGCGCCTCGCTGGACGCCCTGCTGCGTCGCCTGATCGATACACCACCGGACTTCCTCGATCCGCCACGGCGCGGCCGCGAAGGACAGCTGCAGGTCGCCGCCGTGGTCAATGACGTGCTGGCATTGCACGGCGTCGCCTTGCCTGCCGCATTGCAGGCCAGCCTGTCCGGCAGCCTGGCCGCGGTCACCACCAACCAGCTGAGTCTGTCAGCGGTGATGGCCTGGCTGCTGGCCTATGAGGATTGGCAGGCGCTGCGCTTCCCACGCGAGGCGCTGCTGCCGGTGTTCGCCGAGGCAGTGCCCGCGTTGGCAGCGGAGGCCGCAGTGAACCGCTATCTGCACGACCCGGACCGGCGCGAGGAACTGGTGCGTACAGCCATCGCGCGGCTGGGCCTGCTGCCTGCGGGTGAAACCGCCGCACAGGCAGCCGATCGCCTGGCCAGCGTCAGCAGCGTTGAGCGCCGTCGCCTGCTGGACGCCAGCCGCGCTGCTGAAGCGCGCGCACGTGCGATCCGCGAGGCGCTGGCGCGCAAGGCCGCCGAGGAGTCGGCGGACAAGTGGACGCGCGAGTGAACGCGCTGGTGGACGTGCAAGTGAACCGGGATCCCCACGACGGCGAGCGCTATCCCACCCTGAGCGAAGCAGGCAGGGCGATGCTGCAGCGGATGCGCGAGCATCCGGCGGCACCGCGTTACCGCAACCAGAGTGGCAATCGACTGCTCGCCGAGGAAGTGCAACAAGTACGCGCGTACGAGCACGACATCCTCGGCGCTGGTTTCCAGTGGCAGCCGGGTTCACCGCCACCGTGGCTGCAGGGCTTTGTCGAGGATGTGGTGGCACATGTGCCGTATTTCCGCACGCGCGGGCATGTTGCATGCTTCGAGGACATCGCCACCACCCATCGCGGTGACTTGGCTGCCGACATCGCCCAGTTCGTTCCCGATCCGGTGCCGCTGCAGCGGATGATGAATTTCCGCACCACCGGCACCACCGGGCATCCGCTGGTGCTGCCCTCGCATCCGGTGGTGGCCGCACGCTACCTGGCCTATCACAAGCGCGCACTGGCCCGGTTTGGCGTGCAGCTGCGCAATGGCCAGGGGCAGATGGGGGTGATGCTGCTGGGCATGCAGCAACGCTGCTTCACCTATGTGTCGGTGACGCCGAGCATGGGCGAATCCGGTCTGGCCAAGATCAACCTGCATCCGGACGAGTGGCGGCATGCGGATGACCGTGCGCGCTATATCGATGCGCTGCAGCCGGAAGTGATCGCCGGCGATCCCATTTCCTTCGCCACCTTGCTTGAGCTGGCACCGCGCCACCGGCCGCGCGCCCTGCTGTCGGTGTCGATGGCCTTGTCGCCGGGTCTGCGCCAGGCCTTGCAGCAGCAGTTCGGTTGCCCGGTACTGGATATCTATTCGATGAACGAAGCCGGTCCGCTGGCGGTGCATGACGCCATTGCCGGTGGGCATGTGCTGCTGCAGCCGGGCATGTACGTGGAAGTGCTGGACGACAATGGCAATGCGCTACCCACGGGTGAAGTGGGCGAGATCACCCTGACCGGTGGCTTCAACTTCTGCCTGCCGCTGCTGCGTTACCGCACCGGCGACCGGGGAGCCCTGGCCATGCATGGGCGGCTGCCGATGATCGTCGACCTGCAGGGCAGGCGACCGGTACGCTATCGCACTCACAGCGGCCGCTGGATCAACAACATCGACCTGACCCATGCCCTGGCGGCGCTGCCGTTGTCGCGCTTTCGCGTGCACCAGCACCACGATGCTGCGGTGAGCCTGTATCTGCCGCTTGCCGAGATGGCGCATGCGCAACCGGCGCAGGCGGCGTTGCAACTTACTTTGGACGGCCTGCCGGTGCAGGTCGTGCCGATGCATGCGGAGGACAAAGTGCTGCAATACACCACCGATCTCGATGAAGGCCTGGCTGCATGACCGGGCTGGAAATCGCCGCCAACGCCTTCGCTACCGCGTCCATCCTATGCGCCGCACGCAACAGCGTGCATACCTGGTGGACGGGCATCATCGGTTGCTCGCTGTTCGGCCTGTTGTTCTGGCATACCCAGTTGTATGCCGATGTGCTGCTGCAGGTGTTCTTCGTGGTGGCCAGCCTGTTTGGGTGGTGGAATTGGCATGCCAGTGCCAGTCATGCAGCCTTGCCGATCCAGCGCACGCCATTGCGCAGCTTTCTGCTGATGGGCGCCGGTGCGCTGCTGGCCGGTGCTGCTTACGGACTGGTGCTGCATCGCTTCACCGACGCTTACGCGCCGTTTGCCGACTCCTCGGTGCTGTGCCTGTCGGTGCTGGCGCAGTTGCTGCTGATGCGCCGGCGCATCGAAACCTGGCCGGTGTGGGTGCTGGTCAACACCATCGCGGTACCGCTGTACGCTTCGCGCGGGCTGACCCTGACCTCCGTGTTGTACGCGGCTTACTGGATCAATGCGTGGCTGGCCTGGCGGCACTGGCGGAAGTTGTGGCGCACGCAGGGCACGCAGGCATGAGCATGCCGCGCACCGGCCTGGTGGTGGGCAAGTTCTGCCCGCTGCATCGCGGCCATCAGCTGCTGCTGGACCATGCGCAGGCCGCCTGCGCCCAGTTGATCGTGGTCAGCTATACCAAGCCCGAGTTCGCCGGAATGGAGCCGCAGCGGCGTGAGCAGTGGCTGCGCAGTCTGTACCCGGGTGCCCAGCACTGGGTGCTGGACGATGCGCGCCTGGCCGCGCACTGCCAGCGGCTGGGCCTGCCTAAGCGCGCTCTGCCGGACAACGACGCCAGCGACGCGGTGCACCGGTTGTTCATGGCCTGGTTGCTGCGTGAGGTGATCCGCCAGCAGGTGGACGTGGTGTTCAGCAGTGAGGACTACGGCCCCGGCTTTGCCGAAGTGCTGTCACAGCAACAGCAGTTGCATGGCGGTTGCGCGGTGGCGCATGTGGCGGTGGACCCGGCGCGGCGCACGGTGCCGATCTCGGGCACGGCGTTGCGTGCCGATCTGCATGCGCAGCGGCGGCAGTTGGCACCGCAGGTATACCGCCACTTCGTCAAGCGGGTGGTGTTGCTGGGGGGCGAGTCCACCGGCAAGTCCACGCTGGCGCAACGCTTGGCCGAATGCTGTGGCAGCGTGCATGCCGCCGAGTACGGACGGGAGCTGTGGGAGGCGAATAATGGCCAACTGCAGGAGGCCGATCTGCTGCATATCGCCCAGACCCAGATCGCCCGCGAGGAGGCCCTGCTGGAAACCGCCAGCGCCTGGCTGGCCTGTGACACCTCGCCGCTGACCACCTTGATGTATGCGCAGGCCATGTTCGGGCGTGCCGATCCGCTGCTGCAGGCATTGTCGGCCCGTCATTACGACCTGGTATTGCTGTGCGCGCCGGATGTGCCTTTCGTGCAGGACGGTACGCGCCGTGATGCGGATTTCCGCCGTTGGCAGCATGGCTGGTACCTGCGCGCGCTTGAAGCGCGCCAGCTACCTTATCGCCAGCTGCGCGGCAGCTGGCAGCAGCGTGAAGCCACCGCATTGGCGGCGATGGCCGAGCTGCAGCAGGCTGGACATCAAACCACTGTGGCGCTGCCGGTTCAGTAACGCGCCGCAGTCAGTGGTGCATCGGCCCATTGCCAGGCGGCTGCCTGCTGGCGTTGGGTTTCGGCAGCCGCTTCTTTCTGTCCCAGTGCCTGCTGCGCCTGTGCCAGCCCCTGCAGGGACCAACCGTTGGCGGGGTAGGTTTTCAGGTCCTGATCGAAGGCGGTGCTCGCACCCTTGGCATCGCCGGCTTCCAACAACGCGGCCCCCAGATAGGGGCGTACCGGCAAGGGCCAGTCGGCAGGCTCGTTGTAGGCCAGGGCGTCCTCGGCGCGCACCGCCTCGCGCAGCGCGGCCAGCGCCGCATCGTGCTTGCCCTGCGTGCGCAGCAGCTCGCCCTGCAACAGGGCGTCGGCTACCCGCAGCACGCCATCGGCATGATTGATGTCGAAGAAGCTGATCTGTGCCATCGCCGGGTCGGCGGCGATCGTGTGCAGTGCACTGGCCTCGGCAAGTGCCTGCTCCAGGTTGCCCTTGCGCGCCTGCGCCATGCCACGTGCAAAGTGGCGTATCGCTGCGGGGTAGGGCAGTTCCGCTGCGGCAGGCGTGTCCGCGAGGATCGCGTCCCAGTCGCCAAACCGCACCTGGGTGAGCAGTGGGGTGACCACGAACTGCTGCATGAACTGCATTGGCGCCTCGCCCATCACCTTGCGGTCGGCGCGCGCGGCGGTCTGCTGCGCGGCCTGCAGTGACAAGGTGCGCGAGCCGGTCAGGCCGGTGGTCATCGTCGCGAAATGCCAGTTGTGTGGCACGTAGCCCAGCGGATAGACGCCGTTGCTGCCACGGCAGACTGCAAGGAAATCCTTGTCGGCGGTAGTGGCGGAGAGATTGGTCATCGTTGCATCGTGGTAGCGGCCTACACGGATGTAGATATGCGCAGGCATATGCACCAGGTGGCCGGATCCTGGGGCCAGCGCCGCCAAGGCATCGGCGTGCGGCTCGGCACGCTTGGGGTCGGGCGAGGATTCCATTGCGTGTATGTAGTAGTGCATTGCCCCGATATGGCGCGGGTTGCGCGCCAACACGCGCTCCAGTTCGCCTACCAGGGTAGGCGTGTATGCACCGGGCTTGCCGTCCTGCCAATAGGCCCACGGCGAGAGGTCCATCAGCGCCTCGGCATACAGCGTGGCTGCATCATCGTCCTGCGGATACTGCGCCACTACCCTGGCCATTGCTTCGGCATAGCGGCGGTCCAGTGGCTGCCGGTCTTCCGGTGCAGGATCGGCATAGCGCTGCTGCAGCGCTGTGATCAGAGCCTGGTCCACCGGCCGCGCGGTGCTGGCCAGGCGGCTGGCACGTGCCGCCAGCGCGGCGGCGTCCCTGGCTACGGCCGGGTCCATCGGCATGTTGATGTTGGGGCCCAGCACCAAGGCCTGGCCCCAGACACAGATGGCGCAGGCCGGATCCAGCCGCGCGGCCTCGGCAAATGCACGCCCGGCCGCCTCGTGGTTGAAACCGTAGGCCAGGCGCAGGCCTTGGTCGAAGTAGCGCTGTGCCAGTGGCACCTTGCTGCCGATGTCGCGGTGCAGGTCGCCGAAGGTTTCGAACAGCGGCAGCTCGGACGGCTTGGCTGCGGCTTTCGCCTCGGCTGCAGCTGGCGGCTTGCTGGAATCGCAGGCTGACAGAAGCAGGGCTGCGATCAGGGATGGAAGCAGCAGGGACAAGGATCGGGTGACCATTGTGGCTTCTCCGGGCAGATGGGGGCGAAGATACTGCTGCCCGCAAGTGCGCGTCGACAGGGTTCACGCGCAAATGCCGTAAAAAAAAAGCAGTACCGGAAATCGCAATTACAGAGCGCTGCGAACGGCCCTGGTTCAACGCCGCCGATTGCGGCAGCGGTACAGACAGCTTTCGCGTGTCCCGACAGGCATCCGCCGTCCCCCATCCCAGTCCCAGAAAAAACTCATGGCTCGGCCCAGTTCTTCGCATTTGTGGCGTCGCCAATCCGCGCCCACAGTGGCAGCCACTTCCAGAGCAGGTGCAGCAATGAACGCAGGGCAGGGCAATGGTTGGCGCGCGCGGGCGGCCGCGCTGGTGATCAGCGGATGGGTGGCCAGTACGGCGTGGGCCGCCGATCCACCGGCATGGACGGCGGCGACCGAACCCTTCCAGATTGTCGACAACGTCTACTACGTCGGCAGCCAAGGGCTGGCGGCCTATCTGATCGTATCCAGGCAAGGCGCCATTCTGCTCGATGCGACCTTGGCGGAAAACGCCGGCCAGATTGAACGCAACATCGAAGCCGTCGGCGTTCCGTTGCGTGATGTCCGGCTGCTGATCAATAACCATGCCCACGCCGATCATGTCGGCGCACTGGCGCAGCTGCAGCGTGATACGGGCGCGCGCGTGCTCGCCAGCGCCGGCGACCGCTGGGCACTGGAGAACGGCCGCAACCAGGGCGACACCAACTATGGCGTACAGCCGTTTGCGCCGATCAGCGTGGATCAGGAAGTTGCCGATGGGCAGACGATCCAGCTGGGCGAGGTCGAGCTGACGGCGCATCTGACCCCGGGCCATACCCGTGGCTGCACCAGCTGGAGCACGACGGTGAATGATCGCGGCACGCCGCGCCCGCTGCTGTTCCTGTGCAGCATCACGGTTGCCGGCAATACCTTGGTCGGCAACAAGGGCTATCCGGCCATTGCCGGGGATTTCGAGGCGACATTCGCAAAGCTTGCGGGTATGAAGGCGGATATCGTGCTCAGCGGTCACCCGGAGATGACGGATGTATTGGGGCGGCAGCAGCGCAGGCAGGCGGGTGACGCGGATGCGTTTGTTGATCCAACACTGCTGCCGACCCTGGTTGGCGACTCTCGCCTGCGCTTCGAGCAGCAGCTTGAGAAAGAGAGCAGTGTGGTTCGATGAGCCCTCTCGCCTGCGCAATGGGGGCGGATGCGGCTCTGGCAGGTGATCCCGGCGTCGGCAAAACGTGTGGTGCTTCAGAGAGCAAAGGATTCGAATATGTCCTGCCCAGCTCCCCTTCGTTTCATTTCACTGCTGTTGCTGGCTAGCACATCGGGCAGCAGCGCTGCCGATGCGTTGGGGCAGCCCACGGTTGGCAAGTCCTCCGTCGATGCAGCAGAACAGCCGTCGCCTGCCATCGCCTACTCGCAGGAGGTGCCGCTGTGGCCCGAGGGCTCGCAGGTATTGCTCGACGGTATCAACGCGCTTGCCCATGAACCCTGGGCCTGGACCCGGCCAAGCTATCTCGTGTACTCGCCCCGGCACAATTCGTCGCGGGCGGCGGTGCTGGTATTTCCCGGCGGCGGCTACAAGGCCTTGGCGATAGGGCCCAACAGCACGCTGGGGCTTCATGGCTCCGATGTCTGCAAGTGGCTGACCGATGCTGGCATCACCTGCATCCTGGTGAAGTACCGCGTGCCGAATACCGGTTGCAACTGGAACAGTGAGACCCGGCTGCATGAGCAGCCTGCGATTCCGATGGCGCTGCAGGATGCGCAAAGAGCGCTGTCGCTGGTCCGCTACAACGCGCAGGCATATGGGGTGGACCCGGACCGGATTGGGGTGATGGGGTTTTCCGCAGGGGGAAATCTTGCGGTGCTCTCCTCGACGGGCTTCAGGCACCGCACCTATGCGGCCATCGACGCGGTCGACCAGGTCAGTAGTCGCCCTGACTTCGCAATACCCGTGTATCCCGGCCACCTGACGATGGAGCACAAGAACAAGACGCCCAAAGCCGTCGCCGCGCAGGCGCTGAACACCGATATCGAGGTGTCTGCCGCGGTGCCGCCCACGCTGCTCATCCATGCCAAGGATGACCCGGTCGATCCATCCTATTACTCGGAGGTGTATGCCAGGGCGTTGCAGCGGGCCGGTGGCAGCGTGGAGCTCAGACTCTATGAAAGCGGCGGCCACGCCTTCGGTGTCCGCAAGCAGGGTAAGGACACGGATCGATGGACGGAGGATGCGCTGGCGTGGTTGCGCGGCATCCATGTCCTTTGAGTGCTGGTGCAGGAGCGCAGATGGAGCAGGACCGGCACGTCAGTTGTTCGATCTCAATAGATCCAACTTGACCCGTGATTTTTCGTCGCCCAGCGCGACACCGCGTTCCAGTAGTGCCAACGCAGCGGCGCGGTCGCTTTTGCCACTGCGTTCCAGTCGCATGATCGCGGCATTGTAGGCGGCTACCGCGTTTCCCATTTCGGCGGCATGTTCAAAACCGAGCAGCGCCTCATCAGGACACAGCAGGAAAATATCCTTGCCGGCGGCAGCGCGCATCTGCACGTAGGCGTCGCCCGGTGCGGCGTTCTCCGGCAATTGCGCGGGCCAGCCCGCGACCAGGGAGACCAGCAAGGGGTCACCCTCTGAAACGGAATAGGAACCGGCTCCTTCGCGTACGGTGAACGCCTGGCGGGTGGTGTGACGCGTGCCATCCTTGTTGAGCCACAGAAAGCCGGATTCACCGCTTACGGGAAAGCCACCCAGGGCATCGGAAAGTTGTGCAGCCAACGAGGGCACGCCGGGGCTGGGTGAGACAGCTGTCCAGGAAGCGATCAGTTCGATGCGGGTGACTCTGCTGTCAAGCCCGGAGCGAACGGAGCTGGCAAATTCGTCGATGGAGAGGATGCGCATCTCTGTGTCATAGAGATGCCATGGGCTGCTGTGAATGCCGATGGTGAGGACATCATCGCTGTCTGGCATCGCTTCCATATAGTGGCCCAGCAGTTCCCCCGCGTTGCGGCATTGGTCAGGCATCTGGCTGGGGAAGCAGGTAGGCACCATGACCGAACCGGAAAGACCCAATTGCGAGGCTTCGCAAGCCAGGACGGTGGGGCTCAGCAGGGAAAGTGCGATCAGGGCAGCTTTCATCGGGTTGTCCATGCAGGAGAAGAGGAGGCGCCAGCATCCAGAGCTCCTTGGCGGGGCTCATCTTACCGGTGGATTGAGTCAACGAGAATTTCGCACCGTGGCAGGATGGTGGAATCTCGTCTGCGGCTTGCCAGCTACCGCTGGGCATGGCATTCAACGTACTGTCAGTGTCGTTCAACACTTCAGGCCCAAGCGGGAAGCTTTGTGCTTGGGCCTCATTTCCCTTTGGTGGCTTTCTGCAACCGTCTCGTTGGAGGGGAAGTGGAGCGTGGAGACGCGTCCGGCCCGGTGATATGCCGAAGCGCATCCACCACCAGCGAGAAAGCTGGCGATGGCTGGTGGCGGCTGGGGTAGTAGAGGTAGTAGCCCGGGAAGGGGTCGCACCACTCGTCCAGTACGTTCGTCAGGCGACCTTGCGCGATATGGGGCTCGAACTCCTCCTGTGGCAGGTAGGCAATGCCAAGCCCAGCCAATGCAGCCTCCACGATGTGGGTTGAAGTATTGAAGATCAGTTGACCTTCGACCCGCACATTCTGTTGCTGGTTGCGTTTCTGGAAGTCCCACACATATAGCCCACCCCCGCTCTGACGCATGTTGATGCATATGTGATCGAGCAGGTCGCGTGGCTTCCTGGGGATCGGGTGCGAGGCAAAATAGTCTGGCGAGGCGGCCACTGCCATGCGCAGCTGTGGCCCGATGGGAACCGCGATCATGTCCTTGTCGATGGCCTCGCCCAGGCGCACGCCGGCATCGAAGCGATCGGCCACGATGTCGCGAAAGCCATAGTTGACGTCGAACTCCACATGCACATCCGGATACCTGCGCAGTACCGGGGTCAGTTTTGGCAGCAGGGTGGTGCGCAACACGTGGTCACCACAGGTGATGCGTACCGTGCCTGCAGGCTTGTCCCGCAACTCGGTCAGTGCGTCCAGCTCGCCTTCGATCTCATCGAATCGGCTGCCGATGGCGTTCAACAGACGCTCGCCGGCCGGTGTAGGGGACACGCTGCGGGTGGTACGGGTGAGCAGGCGGATCTCGAGCTGCTCCTCCAGGCCGCGGATGGCCTGGCTTAGCGCTGACTGGGTCACTCCAAGTATCGCTGCTGCACGGGTAAAGCTGCCTTCTCGGGCAACGGTGACGAAAGACAGCAGATCGTTGAGGTTTCTTCGAGCCATGGGGACAGTTTCCCATCATGCATTAATTAGCTCAACTAATAGGGTTAATTAGAATTGATTAGCTAGTCGCACATGTGCGTCGCGCAGACAATAGCTGCCATGAAGACGACACGTCCCCCGTATCGGTTCGTATCGCTGGGAAGAGCTCTTGTGCTGCCAGTGGGCTGGATCCTTGCGATGGCAGCCTGCGCCCCGGTCAACCTGGCTGCACAGACCGCATCCGAATCCACGCCCTCCAGGGAGCATTCCATGAAGATCCGCTTGATCGTCGGTGAGCAGGTCGCCACCGCCACCCTGTACGACAACGCCACGGCCAAGGACTTTGCGTCGTTGCTGCCGTTGTCGCTGACGATGACCGATTACGACACCATCGAGCGTGTGTCTGATCTGCCGCGCAAGTTGTCCATTCAGGACGCACCCGAGGGGATCGCTCCCTCGGCCGGCGAGCTTACCCACTACGTCCCTTGGGGCAACCTGGCGATTTTCATCAAGCATCGCTCGTATTCGCGCAGCTTGCTGCCGCTGGGCAAGATCGACGACGGCCTGGCCGTCGTGTCCCAGCCCGGCCCCTACACGCTGCGCATCGAGCGCGTCCAGCCCTGAACCGCCTCCCGCGGGAGCGGCCTGCATCAAAGGAACGCCCATCATGACCAAGAACATTGAAGTGAGCGACATCGCCGCGCCGAACAGCATGGACGCAGGTCGCCGCACCCTGCTCAAAATGACCGCCGCCGGCATTGCCACCGCGGGCGTCGGCGCGATCCCGGCCAGCCCTGCCATGGCGCAGTCGGCCCTGGTACTCACCGAGAAATGGGACAAGGTGTTTTCCAGAAGCGACAAGGTGGATCATCGCAAGATTACCTTCAAGAATCGCTACGGCATCACCCTGGCGGGTGACCTGTACCAGCCAAGGAATGCCAGCGGCAAGTGTGCGGCGCTGGCAGTCAGTGGCCCCTTTGGTGCGGTGAAGGAGCAGGCCTCGGGTTTGTATGCGCAGACCATGGCAGAGCGCGGTTTCATCACGCTGGCATTCGACCCGTCCTATACCGGTGAGAGCGGCGGCGAGCCGCGAAATGTCGCATCGCCGGACATCAGCGTCGAAGACTTCAGTGCGGCTGTGGATTGCCTGGGTCTGTTGGCAAACGTGGACCGCGGGCGCATCGGCATCATCGGCATCTGTGGCTGGGGTGGCATGGCGCTCAGCGCCGCGGCTGTGGACAAGCGCATCAAGGCTGTCGTTGCCAGCACCATGTATGACATGACCCGCGTCATGTCCAGCGGCTACAACGACAGCGTGACCCTTGAGCAGCGGACGCAGACGCTGGAGCAACTGGGCGCGCAGCGCTGGAGAGACGCAGAGGCAGGTAAGCCCGCCTACCAACCGCCCTACAACGCGCTGAAAGGCGGCGAAGCGCAGTTCCTGGTCGAGTACCACGACTACTACATGACCTCGCGTGGCTACCATCCGCGTGCAGTCAACTCCGGAAACGCCTGGACCAGGACGACGCCGTTGCCGTTCATGAACATGCCCATCCTCAGCTGCATCCAGGAAATTTCGCCAAGGCCGATGCTCCTGATCCACGGCGAGAAGGCGCACTCGCGCTACTTCAGCGAAACCGCGTACGCGGCGGCTGCCGAGCCGAAGGCGCTGGTGATCGTGCCCGGTGCCGTCCACGTCGACTTGTATGACCGCACGGACAGGATCCCATTCGACACGATGACCGCGTTCTTCCAGCAAAACCTGCCCAGCTCGTAGCGCTGCCGTGCAACGGGGAGCGGCGTGCTCCCCGTTCCGCATTCAGACCGCGCATGTCCGGACCGCGCGGTGTTTCCTTTGATCCATAAGAAGGGCCCCATGACCTCTACTGCTATTGATGCCCCCAAGGGCACCGATACCCTCACCGATCCGCAAGAAGCGCCAACATCCTGGGGCGGTGTGTTCGCCATGTCGGTCTGCGCCTTCGCGTTGATCGCCTCCGAGTTTCTGCCCGTCAGCCTGCTGACACCCATGGCGCGGGATCTGCAGGTCACCGAAGGCATGACCGGCCAGGGCATTGCCGTCTCGGGCGCGTTCGCTGTGCTCACCAGCCTGTTCATTTCGGCGCTGGCCGGTGGTTTGAATCGCAAGACCCTGCTGCTTGCCTTGACACTGGCGATGGGCATCTCCGGTGCCATCGTCGCGCTTGCACCCAACTACGTCGTCTATATGCTGGGCCGCGCTTTGATAGGTGTCGTCGTTGGCGGCTTCTGGTCGATGTCGGCCGCTACGGCGATCCGCATGGTTCACAGGCGCGACGTGCCGCGAGCGCTCGCCATCGTCAACGGTGGCAATGCGCTGGCTACTGTACTGGCCGCGCCGATGGGTGCCTACCTCGGTACCGTCATCGGCTGGCGCGGCGCCTTCCTGTGCCTGGTGCCGGTGTCGCTGATCGCGCTGGCATGGCAGTGGAAAGCCCTGCCTTCGATGCCCACCGTCCCGCGCGGTCCGGGCGTGGGCCACGTCTTCAAGGTGTTCACCCTGTTCAAGCATCGGGGGGTAGTCGTAGGCATGCTCGCCAGCAGCCTGCTGTTCATGGGGCAGTTCGGGCTTTTTACTTACGTTCGTCCGTTCCTGGAAGCCGTGACCAACGTGCATGGCGCGACGATTTCGCTGTTCCTGCTCGTGCTGGGTGCGGCCGGCTTCATCGGTACGGTGCTCATCGGCCCCATCCTCCAGCGCCACTTCTACCCGACGCTGATTGTCATCCCGGCGTTGATGGCGCTAACGGCCCTTGCCCTGATAGCTTTCGGCAGTTCCGTCAGCATCGTCCTTGTGCTGCTCGCAGCGTGGGGCCTGGCCGGCACCTCGGCGCCGGTGGGGTGGTGGGCCTGGATCGCCAAGGTCTTCCCTGAGGATGCCGAAGCCGGCGGTGGCCTGTTCGTCGCCGTGGTCCAGCTGTCCATCGCGCTGGGCTCCACCATCGGCGGCATTCTGTTCGACCAGGGTGGCTACCGCACCACCTTCGTGGCGAGCGCCATGCTGCTGCTGATCTGCGCCATGCTGACCGCCCTGACAGCACGCCAATCCGTGTCGCCTGGCTGATCGTTTGCCAAGGAAAGCGGCACGCAACCCTGCTTGTCATGCATGTGCTGATCTTGCCGGACGGCACGACCTTCGCGATCAACCTTTGCGGGTCCCATTGCACGGTGCTTCCTTGACGCCCACTGATGCGACATGCCCGCCGCAAGATGTCGGATGCGGGGTTACATCCACTGCCACGTCACCGCCGGCGACGAACGGGGAAGAGCAGGGAACCCTGACCGAAGGGCGCGGGCCAGGACGCGACCGCATTGACAAAGAAAAATAGAAATCACGTCAACAACCGCCTCTGTCCGGATGCGAGGACTACACGAGAAAACGCGATGAATTACAGACACCTTGGCCGCACGGGCCTCAAAGTCAGCCCTATCACGCTGGGCTGCATGAACTTCGGAGAGCTGACCGACAAAGCGAACAGTTTCAGCATCATGGACACGGCTCTGGACGCTGGTATCAACGTCTTCGATACCGCCGACGTCTACGGTGGTCCGCAAACGCCCGACATGCCCAAGGGCTTCGGCATCTCCGAGGAATACATCGGCAAGTGGTTGGCGCAGGACAAGTCCCGTCGCGACAGGATCGTACTGGCCACAAAAGTGTACCAACCGATGGACATCGGCCCCAACGACAAATACCTGTCGGCGTATCACATCCGCCGCGCCTGCGATGCCAGCCTCAGGCGCCTGAAGACCGATCATATCGACCTGTACCAGATGCATCACATCGACCGGGCCACACCTTGGGAGGAAGTCTGGCAGGCGATGGAGCAGTTGATCCGCGAGGGGAAAATCACCTATGTGGGCTCCAGCAACTTCGCAGGCTGGGACATCGCCTTGGCCCAATGCACAGCGGCCTCACGGAACCTGTTGGGCCTGGCCTCAGAACAGAGCCTCTACAACCTGACTGCACGTACCATCGAGTTGGAGGTCATTCCGGCATTGCGCCATTTCGGTACTGGCTTGATCACCTGGAGTCCGATCGGCATGGGGCTACTGGGTGGCGTGCTGAAGAAGATCAGCGAAGGTCGCCGGGCCACGCCGGGCCTGCAAGCACGGATTGAAGCAAAACGTCCGCAACTGGAGGCCTACGAGGTGCTCTGCGCGGAACTGGGTGAATCGCCTGCACGTGTGGCGCTGGCCTGGCTGCTGCACAACCCGGCAGTCACCTCGGTCATCAGTGGACCCCGTACCACCGCGCAGTTGCTCGGGAACCTTGACGCGCCGGAGCTTGAGCTCTCTGGCGAAACTTTGGCCACGCTGGATCAGATCTGGCCAGGGCCCGGTGGCGAAGCTCCGAAAGCCTACGCCTGGTAAGCAACGCCTGCGCCATTCCGGGTGGTTGCGTCCCTTGTTTGCGACGCCATTGGGGTTGCTTCAATCAGCCCTGTGGCTGAACAGCCGAAAGCACAGGCAGCTTTTCCAGGCTTCGTTGGCGACTTGTACATGTTCACGTGCGCCGCATGCTGGAGCATGCGGCAATTTCCACCTCACATTTCCCGCGGCCGCAGACCGGCCGGATGAATGGCGAAATCACGGATCATCCGTCCCGGAATTTTCTGCTCAGTGGACTATCGCAGCCGTGGCTCATCACAGTTGCTGGATTGCAGATACGTTTCCTTGGATATCCGCTCCTGGCCGGGGGGTGTCTGTGGTGACATGGGTCCGAACAGGTTCGTTCCCGACTGTTTCGGGCGATCTGCTTTCAACGCCAGGGCCTTTGGAGGGAACATTGGCCATGGTCTGTCCATGGGAGACGGACCATGCCTATCCGTACATCTGGCACTTTTGATGGCGTTTGCGCCCACCTGCAAATATACTATCCCCCAGTACAGGATATCGGGGCCGCCATGCCGCACTCGCCGGAAGAGAAAAAGAAGGTCCTGGCCCGGGTCAAGCGCATCCGCGGCCAGTGCGATGCGCTGGAGCGCGCATTGGAGGCCGGCGCGGACTGCAACCCGGTGCTGCAGCAGATCGCGGCCATCCGGGGTGCGGTCAACGGGCTGATGTCCGAGGTGATGGAGGCGCACCTGCGTGAGGAGTTTGGCCAGCCGGCGCGCTCGGATGCGCAGCGGGCCGCGCGTGTTGCCGAGATGTCCAGCCTGATCCGTTCCTATCTCAAATAATCCCGGGCGGCGCGCTGCGCTGTCTTCCGTCATTCCCGCAGGAGAACAACCATGAAATCACGTGCCGCCGTTGCCTTTGGTCCGGGCCAGCCCTTGCAGATCGTCGAGATCGACGTCGCACCGCCGAAGGCGGGCGAGGTGCTGGTCAAGATCACCCATACCGGTGTCTGCCATACCGATGCCTTCACCCTGTCCGGTGATGATCCGGAAGGCCTGTTCCCCTGCGTGCTTGGCCATGAAGGCGCCGGCATCGTGGTCGAGGTGGGCGAGGGCGTTACCTCGGTGAAGCCGGGTGACCATGTGATTCCGCTGTACACCGCCGAGTGCGGCGAGTGCCTGTTCTGCAAGAGCGGCAAGACCAATCTGTGCACCTCGGTGCGCGCCACCCAGGGCAAGGGTGTGATGCCGGATGGCACCAGTCGCTTCTCCTATAACGGCGAGCCGATCTATCACTACATGGGCTGCTCCACGTTCTCCGAGTACACCGTGGTGGCCGAAGTATCGCTGGCCAAGGTCAACCCGGAAGCCAACCCGGAGCACGTCTGCCTGCTGGGCTGCGGCGTCACCACCGGTATCGGTGCTGTGCACAACACCGCCAAGGTAGCCGAGGGCGACAGCGTGGCCGTGTTCGGGCTGGGCGGTATCGGCCTGGCGGTGATCCAGGGCGCGCGCCAGGCCAAGGCCGGCCGCATCATCGCCATCGACACCAACCCGTCCAAGTTCGAACTGGCCAAGCAGTTTGGCGCCACCGACTGCGTCAATCCCAAGGATCACGACAAGCCGATCCAGCAGGTGGTGGTCGAGATGACGGGTTGGGGCGTGGACCACAGCTTCGAGTGCATCGGCAACACCAACGTGATGCGTGCGGCGCTGGAATGCGCGCACCGCGGTTGGGGCCAGAGCGTGATCATCGGCGTGGCCGGTGCCGGCCAGGAAATCTCCACCCGTCCGTTCCAGCTGGTGACCGGCCGCAAGTGGATGGGCACCGCATTCGGCGGCGTGAAGGGCCGCAGCCAGTTGCCGGGCATGGTCGAAGACGCGATGAAGGGCGACATTGAGCTGGCGCCGTTCGTCACCCACACGATGGAACTGGACAAGATCAATGAAGCCTTCGACCTGATGCACGAAGGCAAGTCGATCCGCTCGGTCATCCATTACTGAGGCTGGCTTGTGGGAGCGGCGTAAGCCGCCAAGCCCGTACGCCATCTGTCGCAACAGAATTCACCACCCAACACCCAAGGATTCAAACCATGCAACGACTAGAGCACCGCGCCTGCTTCGGCGGCTGGCAGGACGTGTACCGGCACGAATCCAAGGTGCTGGGGTGTGAGATGACCGTGGCCGTGTACCTGCCGCCGCAGGCCGCGCACGGCCGCTGCCCGGTGCTGTACTGGCTGAGCGGGCTCACCTGCACCGAGCAGAACTTCATCACCAAGGCCGGGGCGCAGCGCTATGCGGCCGAGCACGGCATCATCCTGGTGGCACCGGACACCAGCCCGCGTGGCGACAACGTCGCCGATGCCGAGGGCTACGATCTGGGCAAGGGGGCGGGTTTCTATCTCAATGCCACGCGTGCGCCCTGGGCTGCGCATTACCGCATGTATGACTACATCGTCGATGAGCTGCCGGCGTGGGTGGAGGCCAACGTGCCTGCCAGCGACGTGCGCGCCATCAGTGGGCATTCGATGGGCGGGCATGGTGCGCTGACCATCGCGTTGAAGAATCCGGGCCGCTACCGCAGTGTGTCGGCGTTCTCGCCGATCGTGGCGCCGTCGCAGGTGCCGTGGGGGCAGAAGGCCTTCGCCGCCTATCTGGGCGACGATCGTGCGGCTTGGAAAGCCCATGATGCGACCGAACTGGTGGCGCAGGCGCAGGAAAAGCTGCCCTTGCTGGTGGACCAGGGCGGTGCGGATGAGTTCCTGGAGAACCAGCTGCGGCCGCAGTTGCTGCAGGCAGCGTGTGACGCCGTAGGGCATCCGTTGCAGCTGCGCATGCAGCCGGGGTATGACCACAGCTACTACTTCATCAGCAGCTTCATCGGCGAGCATATCGCCCATCACGCCAAAGCGATGCGCTGAGCCGTTTCTGGCAGAGCCCAGCCATGCTTGGCTGAGGCTCTACCGCCAACGCCGCTGCCGAGCATGGCTCGGCACTACAGGCTGGTTGCCTTGGCGGGGCGTTGGCATGGGCTGGTGATGCCAACGCGGGGCCTGGGTCACGTTGCGGGCCTCGTGGCCGGGTTATCGTGCAGGCAATGACCTGTCCGATGGGGGATGCATGCCGCTGCTGCTGGTCCTGCTGTTCCTGGTCTGCCATGGGCTGGTGCTCGCTGCAGGGGCAGGTACTGCCGGCACGGGTTCTTTCGGCTTTTTGATCGCGGCGCCGTTGCTGGCCGCCGGCTGCTGCCTGTGGCGTGCCCGGCGGGATGCCGCCGCCTTGGGGTGGTGCGCGATCGCCGTGGCAATGCTGCTGTGGGCGGGCGGCATGGCCTTGAACCTGATCGATGCGCTGGCTGCGGGCCGTACCGACCTCACGCCGCGCGCCAGCATGTTGTTGTACGTGCTGTATGCCGTGCCATTGGTGTTCATTCTTGCCCGCGCGCGCTCCGAGCGACCAAGCATCAGCCTGATCGACGCGACCATGGCGGCCTTGCTGGGCGTATTGTTCTTCGTGCATACCGGTTTCTTCGCTGACCGTGTCGATGTCGACGATGCCGCGCTGGACAACATGCGCTACATGTTCGATATCCAGAACCTGTGCATAGCCGTTTTTGCCATCGTGCGCTGGCTGGCTGCGGATACTGCAGAGTGGCGCAGCCTGTTCCGGGCGTTGGCGCTGTATGCAGTGGGCTATCTGTTGGCAGCTGGCTACATCAATCATTTTTCTTCGGAAGATTCGTTCGGCGCCTACAACGATCTGTTGATCGATCTGCCCTTTCTGATACTGGCCTGGTTGGCGGTGAGGCCCGTGCACGCTTCGAGCTTTGCGCCCAGCCCTCGCTTGTCACGCCTTGTGCAGGCGGGCGGGCCGATGATCCTGCCCTTGTTGCTGCTGGTGATTGGCACCCTGGTGGTCGACCATGCCCGGGCGCTGGCAGTGACCGGCTTCGTGGTGGCCACGCTGGGGTTTGGCCTGCGCAGCATGCTGTTGCAGATTGGTCTGCTGGAGCACCAGGCGGCCCTGGACCAGTTGGCAAGGCAGGACGGGCTGACCGGCGTGGCCAACCGCCGGCAGTTCGATGCGGTGCTGCAGAACGAGTGGAGCCGGGCGTGCCGCAGTGGCGGCAGACTGGGTTTGTTGCTGATGGATATCGACCATTTCAAGGCATTCAACGATGCACATGGACATCCGGCGGGCGACCGCTGCCTGCAGGTTGTTGCGGCTTGCCTGCAAGCCAACGTGCGGCGCGCCGGTGATTGCCTGGCGCGCTATGGCGGTGAAGAGTTCGCGGTGATCGTGCCCGGGGCTGCGCACGACGATATGGCCACCCTTGCCGAGACCCTGCGGCTTGCCGTTGCTGGACTGGCGCTGCCGGAAGGGCCGGTGAGCATCAGCATCGGGGTGGGGTTCCTGCAACCGTCAAATACACGTGATACGCGGCAGCTGCTGGCTGATGCCGATGCCGCGTTGTATGCGGCCAAGCATGCCGGGCGTAACCGCGTATGCGTGGGAACCACACAGTTGCCGCAGCAGCCGGTCCATGCCTCTCACTCGGTAGGCACGGCATGAGCGGCAAAGCTCGCGCGGTGTTCCGACGGCATCCGCTCCGGGATCGAAGCATGTGTCTGCGGTTGTGGGACCGACTGCTTCGCGGCTCAGGCCGGCCCCACTGTGGTGATGAAGTCGGTGTAGGCGTAGCGGCCGTCGCGTAGCACGGTCTCGCCTTGCTGCAGTTGCAGCGGCCTGCGGAACATCGGCCCGGCGATGACGCAGGTGTGGAACTCGCCGTTTTCGCCACAGGGGTCTACATCAGCGGGCAGCGCATCCAGCAGGGCATGGTCAAATACGTGGCCGGCAAAACCGGCATCCAACTGCGCACTGTCCACGCAACATAGCTGTGCCTTCAGGCCTGCATCGATCATCTGCCGGGCCAGTGCCGCAGTGTCGCGGCCGAACAGGGGAAACAGCGCCTGCCAGCCGAATTCGGCGTATTGCTGCTCACGCCATTGGCGGATGTCGGCCAGCAGCAGGTCGCCGAAGGCAATGCGGGCGATGCCGGGCCAGCGCTGTTGCGCCTGCTGCAATGCTTCGTGCATCGCCGCCAGGTACAGCGCGTTGTCGCAGGCCTGGGGGATCCAGGCCTCCCGCAACGGGAGCCCGACGGCGTCGGCCTGTGCCTGCAGCACGGCATGACGCACGCCCTGCATGGACGAGCGCGCATGGCCTTCGGTCAGTGTGGTGAGCAGTGCGACCACCTGTACGTCATCGCGTTGCTGCAGTGCGTGCAGCGCCCAGGCGGCGTCCTTGCCGCCGCTCCAGGAAAGCAGAACCGGGGTGCTCACGGCTCAGCGCACGTCGCGCAGTTCCCAGTTGTTGCCGGCCAGCCAGCGCATGCGCTGCTTGAACAGGTCGCCGGACAAGGTGGTGCTGGCCACCAGGTTGATACGCAGATCAGCCTGCTCGCCGGTCACCGTGGCCTGCGGATCGGTGGCGCCCAAGCCCGGGTCCACGTCCTCGGGCTCGTCCTGGGTGGCCTTCCAGCGCTCGAACAGCTCGGGCGTGCGCAGGGCGGCCTGCAACTGCTCGGCAAAGGCATCGGCACCGCTGGCGGTGAACGACAGGCGCGGGTCGGTACCGCGGGCCTTGGCCGGGTCAGGCAGCGAAATCGAGTAGTGCACGGTCATGTTGGAACTCCTTGTGGGTAAGCCAGCCTAGCGCGCCGCGTGTGGCGGCGCTGTCCACGCATGCAGGTCGTTCAGCCGAAGGTATGCGGGCCGTCGGCGAAGCCGATGGTGACCGCGCCCTTGCCGACATTGACCATGCCGGTCAGGCTCATCACTGCTTCCAGCAGTTGCACGCCTTGCTGCTGGCAGGTATCGCGCAGCTGTTGGTAGCCGGGCAGGGCACGCAGTTCCTCCAGCGGGCCGCCGTAGCTCACGCATAGCACCGGGGTCATCAGGCCGGCGATCACGCGCTTGCCGACGAAGCCGAACAGGGTCTGCACCGCGTTGTCGAACCCCTTGATCTTGGCCACCGGCTCGGTGTTGCCACGGTAGCCGTGCAATACCGGCTTGATGTCCAGTGCACTGCCCAGTGCGGCGCTGAACAGCCCCACGCTGCGGTCGCCCTTGTGGCGGGCGCGGGCGCGCATGTAGTACAGGTCGCGGGTGACCATGTAGCCGTGCACATTGCCGGCCACCTGCTCCAGCCGCTCGCGCATTTGCGGCACGGTGGCACCACTGTCGCGCAGGCGCACGGCTTCCACTGCGCTGACGGCCTGCGCCGCGAACAGGTTCTGGGTGTCGATCACGCGCAGGCTGAAAGGCGAGTTGTAGCCGGCCGCCTGGCGGATGGGCTTGTATTCGTTGAGGATCGCGTAGCTGGCCTGCACCGCATTGTCATGCAGCGGGCTGCGGGTGCGGGTGATGGTCATGCAGAACACCTGGTCGTAATCGGTGACCAGCCGTTGCAGGAACAGGTCGCGGATCTGCGCGGCGCTGTAGGGGATGGTTTCCGCCTCCGCCCCCTGGGCAATCAGTGGGCCCTGCAGAAAGGCCAGGGTGGCCTGTTCGTCACGGTTGTCCGGCAACACGGTGTCGCCGATGCGCACGCTGATGGGTAGCAGCACCAGTTGGTGCGCATCCAGATAGCCATCGGGCAGGTCACAGGCCGAATCGACCACAATTCCTATACGCATGAAGTGCCCCCCTCAAGGCCCAACAGTTGTTCAAAGCTTGGAACCCTATCGCAGTTCTGCGTGCCGGGTGCTCGCATTGTGCGGCGATCATCGCAGAACAGTTGGACTTATTTCACACTTTGCTCATACCCAGCCGGGCGGTCGGCTATTAAGCTGGCTCCCAGGCAGGGGCGTGCAACGCCCATAATGTGAAGGCATTGGGTAGGGGATGTGACCGCCCGCAAATGGGGGGTTACCTGGGGAATGGCAATGGAAACGGAAAAATCGGTGGTGGAGTTCTGGCGCGCGGCGGGTCCGCAGCGCTGGTTCGAGCGCAATGAGGCGTTCGACGCCGAGTTCCGGCAGCGTTTTGAGGCACTGCATTACCAGGCTGCACGGCGCGGTTGCGAGGATTGGTTGCACACCGCCGAGGGGGCGTTGGCGCTGCAGATCCTGCTGGATCAGTTCCCGCGCAACTGTTTCCGTGGCACGGCCCATTCCTATGCCACCGATGGGCTGGCCCGGCACTACGCCATGCGCACCATCGAGGAAGGCCTGGACCGCGAGTTGGCGCCCTTGCTGCGTGCTTTCATCTACCTGCCGTTCGAGCATTCCGAAGACCCGCATGACCAGGACCGCTCAGTGGCCATGTTCGAGGTGCTGGGGGACCTGGAGTACCTGAAGTTCGCCGAACTGCACCGCGACATCATCCGCCGGTTTGGCCGCTTTCCGCACCGCAATGCCGTGCTGGGACGCATCCCCACGCCGGATGAGCTGCATTTCCTGGCCGAAGGTGGCTTTGCCGGGTGATCGGCGCTGGCGCCCGGAGCAAGGGCGAGCGCGCGGGTAGGAATGGCGACAGCGATGTCTTGCATCCGCTAGCGTTGGCTCCCTGATTGGGTGAAGGCAGCAACGCCAGCAGCCAATGACGTGGCCCAGGAATGCACCGTGCTCCGGTTGGTTGGCAGCCGTTGGCAACAGCAGCGGCTGCCTGTTCCCGGGGGCGCTGCGCTTACCCGGGCTATGCTGATGCTGTCTTGGGCGCCCGGAGAGCGGGCAGCCTGCCGGCGCGGACAGAAAAAAAACGCCGGCAATGCCGGCGTTCTTCTGGTGCTGGGCGCTGGGCTCAGTACTTGGCGATGCTGTTGTCCACTTCGTCGGCCCAGGCATCGATGCCGCCGGTGACGTTGAACACATTGCTGAAACCCAGTGCCAGGAACTGCGCGGCAGCCTGTGCGCTGCGGCCACCACGATGGCACAGGAAAGCCAGCGGGGTGTCCTTGGGCAGGGCTTCCAACTGTTCACGGTTGCCGGCATCAAAGGTCTGGTAGCTGCCGTTGATGGAGGCGATTGCGCGTTCTTCCGGCGGGCGCACGTCCACCAGGGTGATGGTGCCCGCACGCAGCTGGTCGTCGGCGCTGCGTACATCCAGTTCCTGCACCGGCTTGGGCGCGTTCGGGTTGTTGATGGCCAGGCCCTGGCCACGGATGTCGTCCACCCAGTCGATGGTGATGCCTTCGGCGCGACGCGCGCTGGAGGTATCGAACTGCACACGCAGGCCGTTGGATTCGGCGGCAATGGCGTTGGCGTCGAAAGGCGCCAGCTGGAAGTTCGGCTGGAAGCGGGCGTCGATGCTCAGCTGCAGCGCGGCACCCGGGGCGTCGGCCAGGGCGCCCTTGAGCATTTCCACGGCGGCGGGGGTGACGGTGATCGACGGCGGGGTGCGGTCCGGGGCGGCAACGCCGAGCAGGCTGCTCAGCTCACCGCTGTTGGCCATCTGCAGGATGATGTCGCTGCCGCCGATCAGTTCGCCGTCCACGTACAGCTGCGGAATGGTCGGCCAATCGCCGTACTGCTTGATGCCTTCGCGGATTTCCTGGTCGGCCAGCACGTTGACGTGGCCGAACTCCACGCCCAGGTCCTGCAGCGCGCCAACAGCCTTGGCCGAAAAGCCGCATTGGGGCATGGTCGGCTGGCCCTTCATGAACAGGACGACGCGGTTGGCGCCGAGGATGGATTCAATGCGCGAACGCAGGGCGGGGTCCAGAGACATCGTAAGCTCGTGTAAGTGGTCGTAGACGTGGGTAATTCTACGCTGCATGGCATCATGGGGAATGACTGCCCCGGAAACCCTGCATCGCATTCCTGTACACCCGTGGCGTTGGCTGCCCTGGCTGATTCTGTCGCAGTTGCTGGTGGCGCTGCTGTGGTGGCGGTTTGGCTGGGTGTGGGGGCTGCCGTTGCTGCTGGCCAGCCATGCCCTGTTCGTGGTGCCGGTTTTCCTGCCCAACAGCGGCTTCTATGCGCCGGTGCTGAGCCGCCTGCCGGGTCAGACCGTCTGGCTGACCATCGACGACGGCCCCTCCGATGACACCCTGGCCATCCTCGATCTGCTGGACCGCTACGACGCCAAGGCCAGCTTTTTCATGGTGGGGGAACGTGCGGCAGCGCGACCGGCATTGGTGCACGAGGTGCTGCAACGCGGGCACGGCCTGGGCAATCACAGCCATTCGCACCCGCAGGCGCGTTTCTGGGCGCTGGGGCCGGGCCAACTGGCCGCTGAGATCGGTCATTGCCAGCAGGTGCTGGGTGAGCTGGCTGGCAGTGCGCCACGCTGGTACCGCTCGGTGGTCGGCATGACCAACCCCTTCGTGGCCCCGGCGCTGAAGCGCCATGGGCTGACCCGGGTGGGCTGGAGCGCGCGCGGCTACGACGGCGTCAACTGCACACCAGAGAGCGTGCTGGCGCGGATTGTGCCGCATCTGGCCCCGGGGGCCATCGTGCTGCTGCATGAAGGTGCGGCCCACGGCCACAACCTGGCCATCATCGAAGCGGTGCTGCAGCAGCTGCAGGCGCGTGGTTTGCGTGCCCGCCTGCCGCAGACAACGGCGTAGACTCGCCTCCCCGCCATCCGGCGGCGTCCTGGACCCCCACCATGCCTTTTTCCCAACTCGGCCTGTCTCCCTATGTGCTGCCCGCCTTGCAGCAGGCCCTGCAGCAGGCCGGTTACCTGGCGCCGACGCCGATCCAGCAGCAGGCCGTGCCGCTGCTGCTGAAAGGCCGGGACGTGGTGGCGCTGGCACCTACCGGCTCGGGCAAGACTGCCGCCTACGTGCTACCGGCGCTGCAGCGCTTCTTCATGGCAACGCCGCGCAAGCCGCGGGTGCTGGCGCAGCTGATCCTGGTGCCGACCCGTGAGCTGGCGCTGCAGGTCAGCGATGTCTTCACCACCCTGGGGCGCGAGCTGCCGCGCCGGCCACACCTGGTCTGTGCGGTGGGTGGTGTGTCGATCAACCCGCAGATGATGGCGCTGCGTGGCGGCGCCGACGTGGTGGTGGCAACCCCCGGACGCCTGCTGGACCTGCTGGCGCACAACGCCCTGTCCCTGAAGCAGGTGCAATCGTTGGTGCTGGATGAGGCCGACCGCCTGCTGGAGCTGGGTTTTGGCGATGAGCTGAGGCAGATCCTGGCCGAGCTGCCGCAGCGCCGGCAGACCGCCTTGTTCTCGGCCACCTTCGCCGCCGATACCGAGGCCTTGGCGGCCGCGGGCCTGCAGGCACCGCAGCGGCTGGAAATTGCCGAGCAGTCGGTGCCGGACATCAAGCAGCGTGCAATCCACATTGATGGTGCGCGGCGTGCAGCGTTGCTGCTGTCCTTGCTGGAAGACCCGCAGTGGCAGCAGGTACTGGTATTTGTGGCCAGCATCCGCGATGGCGACCGTTTGGCCGCGCAGCTGCGCAAGGCCGACATCAATGCCCAGGCGCTGCATGGCGAGCTGTCGCAGGGCCGGCGTTTCCGCATGCTGCAGGATTTCAAGGACGGGCAGGTGCGGGTGCTGGTGGCGACCGACCTGGCCGCGCGCGGCATCGATATCACCCGCCTGCCGGTGGTGGTGAACTACGACCTGCCGCGAGCGCCAGCCGATTACCTGCACCGGATCGGCCGGACCGGCCGTGCCGGGCAGAAGGGGCTGGCGATCAGCTTCGTTGATTCGGCGGCGATGGCGCATTGGCGCCTGATCTGCAAACGCCATGGGCTGGCGAGTGCGACCGAGGTGCTGGAAGGGTTTGCGCCCAGCCAGGTTGCGCCGGCGGCAAGCGTGGTTGCCGACGACAACGGCGGCATCAAGGGCCGCAGGCCGAGCAAGAAGGACAAAGCGCGGGCGGCAGCGGCGGCGGCCGAGAAAGCCGGGTCCTGACAGGACTGCGGCAGATGTAGAGCCGAGCCATGCTCGGCTGGGGCATTGCTTGGGAAAGCCTCTGCCGAGCATGGCTCGGCACTACATGCATTGTCTGGGAGTGCCTCTGCCGAGCGTGGCTCGGCACTACATGATCAGTCTTCGAAATCGGTCTCTGCGGCCGGGGCCGGCTCGGCGGCCGGGCGCGGGTTGCGCTTGACCGGCTTGCGCATCACTTCGACGTAGAACTGGGTGTTACCGGCGGCTACCAGCGCATCGATGGCACGGAACAGCTCGTCATAGCCCACCGGGCCGGCCGAGGCTTCGTCCACGCCCAGCTTGCTGTCAAAGCCCCAGGCATCGGCGCCGGCCGGCAGTGCCTTGCCGCGCTCGCGCTTGGTGTACTTGCGGATGTCGTGCTTGCTGGCTTCCAGCAGGCGATCAGGGTGCTTGCCTTCAAGTGCGAGGTGGTAGGTCTTCTTCACGGGAATCTCGTTGCTGCGCCAGCCTGGGTGGGCCGGCAGGGAATGCGGGCATTATCCCCGCAATCGGCTTGATGGGGGCTCAATCGCGGTGCGCGACCAGCAGCCAGTTGTTGAACGGGGTGTTGCCATACAGCGGACTGAGGCTGACCCGCAGGCCACACTGCTGCAGCACGGCCCGCAGCGCGTCGGCGCTGGGGTAGTGACGGGGCCGGAACTGCATCCAGCCGATCAGGTTGGCGGCGCGGTCACCGATGCGCGAGATGCGGCCACGCCGGGTTTCATCGGCCAATGCCATGCGCATCACCAGCCGGCCGTCGCCGTCCAGCATTGCCGCGCTGGCCCGCAACAGGGATTGCTGGGCCGGTTCCGGCAGGTACTGCAGGACATCGAGGATGGCGACGCTGCCGCGATGGCTGGGCAGGGTGGTCGCCAGATCCATGAGCTCGAAACTGCTGCCCACAAGCCCCGCACGCTCGGCGACCTTGGTGGCCCGGCGGATCTTGGCTGCGTCGTTGTCCACGCCGCGATAGGCAAGGGTCTGCTGGTCGTGGCGCAGGGCGTGCGCGAGCAGACCCAGGCCGCAGCCCATGTCCAGCAGTGGCGCAGTACTGCCACGCAAGGCCTGCAGCACGCCTGGATAAAGCGGATCGCTGCGCAGTTTGCCCAGCGTGTAGTAGTAGTCCCAGCGGTTGCCCCAGGGCCGCCGTGGTGCGAAGGCGCGGGCGATGGCGCGTGCGTCCTCGCCGCTCAGTGCGTGGTGAGCGGTATCCACCGTCACGTCGTGGAGGCTGCCCGGAGCAGGCCGGCAGCCACCGGCAACGCAGCGTCGGCCCAGCGTTGGTACATCCGTGCCGAGGGATGCAGGCCGTCTTCGACCAGCATCGCGGCATCGTCGCCGCGGTCCCGGCTGATGCCGGTGATGTCGACGAAGGCTACGCCGTAGTCACCGCAGCAGGCCTGCTCGGCGGCGTTGAAGTCGTCGATCTCGCGCGCCACCTGGGCGGCATCGCGGCCGTGCTGCTGCGCGTACGGGGTGATGCCCCAATCCGGCGTGGACAGCACCAGCACCCGCCGCGGGTCTTCGCCGGCCAGGGCAATCGCGCGCTGCAGCAGCTGCTCGAACTGCTGCCGGTATTCGGCCAGCGGCCGGCCGCGGTATTGGTTGTTGACCCCGATCAGCAGGCTGACCAGGGCGTAGGGACCTTCGGGAGCCTGCGCGTCGATGGCGGCGGCCAGCTCGTCGGTGGTCCAGCCGGTGGTGGCGATCACCTGCGGATCGTCCAGCTGCAGGCCCTGCGCGCGCAGCGCAGCGGCCAACTGGAACGGCCAGGTGCCGGCGCTGGGGACACCTTCACCAATGGTGTAGGAGTCGCCCAAGGCCAGGTAACGCGTGCAGGTTGCGGTGCTTTCGCTCATCGCCAGTGATCAGCCCACCGCGCTGCGCGGCTTGAGCTGCACCACCTTGGTGACGGCTTCGGCACGGCGTGCAAGCAGCTTGTCGATGCGGCCAAATACCTCGCGCATAACGCCGGCTTCCGGCAGCAGGGTGACGCGGAAGTGGTTGCGGTAGGGCACGTTGAAGCTGGAACCCGGCACCACCAGCACGCCTTCTTCCTCCATCAGCTGCAGGGCGAAGTCGTGGTCGTCAAAGCCCTGCGCGGCGGGGCCCACCACCGCCGGGAACGCATACAGCGCGCCGGCCGGGGTAACCAGCGAGAGGTGTTCGCTGGCCGCGCAGGCCTCGATCACGGCACGGCGGGTTTCGTACAGGCGGCCGCCGGGGCTGCACAGCGCGGTGATGGTGTCCGGGCCATTGACCGCGGCTTCGATGGCGTACTGGCCCGGCACATTGGCGCACAGGCGCAGCGCGCTGAGCAGGTCCAGTGCGGCGCGGAACTCGCCCAGCTGTTCGCCGGCACCGGACAGCAGCGTCCAGCCCACGCGCCAACCGCAGGCGCGGTGCACCTTGCTCAGGCCGCTGAATGTCAGGCAGGGATGGTCGCCGGCCAGCGGAGCCACCGGCTGGAACTGCGCGCCGTCGTAGAGGATCTGGTCGTATATCTCGTCCACCAGCAGCAGCAGGTTGTGCTTGCGGGCGATGGCGACGATCTTTTCCAGCAGGTCACGTGGATAGCTGGCGCCGGCGGGGTTGTTGGGGTTGATCAGCACGATGGCACGGGTGCGCGAGGACACCAGCGTTTCCATCTCCACCGGGTCCGGCATGAAGCCATTCTCCGGGCGGCAGCGGTAATACACCGGGCGGCCATCGTTGAGGATGGTGGCAGCCGACCACAGCGGATAATCCGGCGAGGGCACCAGCACTTCATCGCCCGGGTTGAGCAGGGCGCGCAACGACAGGTCGATCAGCTCGGATACGCCATTGCCCAGGAACACGCGGTCGGCAATCGCATCGGGCGCACCACGACGCGCGTAGGCAGCGGCGATGGCTTCACGTGCCACCGGCAGGCCCTGCTGGTGGGTATAGGGGTCCGTGCGGCCCATGTCATCGGCGATGGCGTGCTGCAGGTGTTCCGGCGCACGGAAGCCGAAGTTGCCGGGGTTGCCGATGTTGAGCTTGATCAGCTTGCGGCCCTGGGCCTCCAGCTCACGCGCTCGCCGGGCCAGTTCACCACGGATTTCGTAGCGGACTTCGGACAGGCGTTCACGGGTGGCTAGCGGTTTGACAGGGCTTGACATTTTCTCAGGGCCATCAAGGGCGGGGAAACCGCATGGTAGCTGAATTGTTGCGCTGCGGGGCGGGGGTTTTAGCGCTTGGATTGGGGAATCGGGAGTGGGGATTGGTTACAGCTAAAAGCAAGGCAAAGGCAGACCCCTCCCCGGCCCTCCCCTTGCCTGCGGCAAAGGGAGGGAGAAAGCCAGAGCACCCCTCCCCAACCCTCCCCTGCGCTGCGCGCAAGGGAGGGACGCTTGGCACCCATCCTGCGCAAGGGAGGGGACGCTTGGCTCCCTCCCTTTGCCGCAGGCAAGGGGAGGGCCGGGGAGGGGTGCTCTGGCTCTGGCTCTGGCTTTGGCTCTGCCCCAGCTCCAGCTCTCGCATAGCCAATCCCGGTGCCCGAATCCCAGCTCTTATAGAATTGGCCGATGACTGATTCCATCGATTTTGATTCGCTCCGCCATATCGGCTGGCCCTGGCCTGGTGCCCCCGAGGATCCGGCCTGGCAGGCCGCCTTTGCCGCGCACCCGCAGGCGCGCCCGGGGCGGGTGATCGAACAGCATCGTTCAGGTTATGTCGTGGCCGATGCGCCCGATGCCAGTCTCAAGACCGAATCGCCACCGGAGTGGCAGCGGCCGCGTTTCCCCAGCCATGAGCGTGCGGCGGTGGGCGACTGGGTGCTGCTGGAAGGCAAGCGCATCGTCGCCCTGCTGCCGCGGCATACCTCGATCAAGCGCGGCGCCGCCGGCGAGCATTACCACCAGCAGGTGATCGCGGCCAATATCGATACCGTGTTCATCGTTTGTGGCCTGGACGCCGACTTCAACCCGCGGCGCATCGAGCGCTACCTGCTGCTGGTGGGTGGCGGTGGCGCGGCGCCGGTGGTGGTGCTGACCAAGGCCGACCAGACCGAATACAGCGAGGACGCGCTGGCGGTACTGGAAGAACTGGCCGCGCAGCAGATTCCGCTGCTGGCGATCAATGGCAAGGACCCGGACAGCGTGGCCGCCCTGCTGCCGTGGCTGGGCCCGGGCAATACGGTGGTGCTGGTGGGTTCCTCCGGTGCCGGCAAGTCGACCTTGACCAACACGCTGTTGGGCGAGGACCGGATGAAGACCAACGCGGTGCGCGGCAGCGATTCGCGTGGCCGCCACACCACCACCCATCGCGCGCTGATGCCGCTGCCTTACGGCGCCTGCCTGATCGACACCCCGGGCATGCGCGAACTCAAGCCGACCGGCGAGGAAACCCTTGCCGAAGGCGGTTTTGCCGATATCGAGGAACTGACAACGCAGTGCAAGTTCCGCGACTGCTCGCATCACAGCGAGCCGGGTTGCGCGGTGCAGGAGGCCATCGAGCGCGGTGACATCGAGGAAAGCCGGCTGGAGAACTACCTCAAGCTGCGCGAGGAGGTGGCGCTGGCGGCGGCCAAGTTGGCCCAGCGCCAGGCCGAGCAGAGCAACGAGCGCAGGAAGGTGGGCCGTGGCGCGCAGTGGCGCCCGGTCGGCAAGGGCAAGCGGCGCTGAGGTTTTTCAGCCCGATCCAGTGAGGTGGACGATGGACAACGCAGTGATCCACAACGATCCGGACATTGCCCACCACGCCGCGCTGGATGCGCGCATGGTGGCGGCGGTGAAGGGTATCCGCCTGCTCAGCCTCACCAGTTGGCCGGCCACCACGCAGGCGCCATTCCTGGCCAGCGTGGCACGCGGCAAGCCCGAGCTGCCGCAGGTGAACTATCCCAAGCTGGATTTCATTGACGCCCGCCGCGAATTGGCAGCGGTGATGGCGCAGGTGGATACCACCCACCCGCTGGGCAGCTACATCCACGACTCGGCGCGCAGCTGGGACCTGGCCGCCGGCCTGCTGGAAGTGTTGGGCACCTCGGCGGTGGATCACTTCTCCAGCCATCTGTTCGGGGTGCCGGACCAGCCGATGCCGGGCAATGGCCCGACCACCCGCGAAGCGGCACGGCACTTCATCCAGATCGCGCAGGAACTGGACCACGAGTTGCTGGCGCCGGAAGAGCAGGTGCCGGTTTCGGCCATTGCCCTGCAACTGCAGTTGCAGGGTGACCTGGATGAGTTCTTCGGCGGCCGCATGATCACGGTGGAGCTGGACCCGGCGCTGATCGCCAAGGCGGCGGCCGGTGCCACCCGCATCCGCCTGCGCACCAGTGCCAGCTTCAGCGCCTATGACCGCGCCCAGCTCTACCACCATGAAGCGCTGGTGCACTCCCTGACCGCGCTCAATGGCCGCGACCAGGCGGTGCTGCCCAGCCTGGGGCTGTCATCACCGCGCATCACCGCCACCCAGGAAGGCTTGGCCACGTTCGCCGAGCAGATCACCGGCAGCATCGACATCCAGCGGCTCAAGCGCATCAGCCTGCGCATCGAGGCCATCGCGATGGCCCGCGACGGTGCCGACTTCATCGAGGTGTTCAATTACTTCCGCGGTGCCGGGCAGACCGCGGAGGAAAGTTTTTCCTCGGCCCAGCGCGTGTTTCGGGGCGTGCCGCCCAGCGGCGGTGCGGCCTTCACCAAGGACACGGTGTACCTGCGCGGGCTGGTGTCGGTGCACACCTTCTTCCGGCAGATGCTGCGTGATGAAAAGCTGCAGACCTGCCGCTGGCTGTTTGCCGGCAAGATGACGCTGGAGGATGCGCAGGCGCTGACGCCGTTGTTCGAGGCTGGCGTGCTGGCGCCGCCACGCTGGTTGCCGCAGTGGATCAACCGCGCCAATGGTCTGGCCGGCGCTCTGGCGTTCTCCCTGTTTGCCAACCGCATCCGCATGGATCAGATCAGCGGGGAATAAACCTCAGCGGGCGTCCAGCAACTGCGCCACGGCGCGCTCACCGCTGCCCATGGCCAGGGTCCAGCCCAGCATGCCGTGGCCGATGTTGCAGCCCAGGCCATCGCCCAGGTTGCGGATGATGGGCGAGGACCACGGGGTGACCGGGCGCAGGCCGGCCCAGCTGCTTTGGATGTGATCGTAATCGGCCGCCTCGGGCAGCGAGGCGCGTGCCTGCGCGATCAACTGCGCCAGCCGCGTCGGTTCAGGCGTGGGGTTCCAGTCGTTGAGGTCGGCCAGCCCGGCCACGCGGATGCGCTCGCCCAGGCGGCAGAACACCAGCTTGCGCTTGGTGTCGGTGATGCTGACCTGCGGCGCATTGGCCCCGCAGGCGGCAGTGAACGAATAGCCCTTGATCGCCATCACTGGCATGCGCAGGCGCAGTGGTTTGAGCAGGGTGGCGCTGTCGATGCCGGCACAGACCAGCACGCGTTTGGCGGTGAGTACCTGCCCGTCCTGCAGTTGCAGCTGCCAGTGGCCACCTGCATTGCGCAATGAACTGATGTGGATGCCGAATTTTGCCTGCACCCCGTACTGGTGCTCCATTACTTGCAGCAAGCCTTGGCTGAAGCGGTACGGGTCGCCGGCTTCCTCGTCGGGCGAATACACCGCGCCAGCCAGCCACGGCGCGCCGCAGAGCGCGGGTTCGATGCGCCTGGCTTCCTCTGCGGACACCAGGCGCTGCTGCACGCCGCTGGTACGCTTGAGCGCGATCATTGCCGCTGCGCCGTGCATGCCTTTGACGGAAGGATACAGATGCAGCTTGCCGGAAACCGCGTGTTCGAAATCGATCGGGTGCTCCTGCAGCAGGGAGCGCATGGCCTGGCGTGACTCCAGGGCCAGCTCCAGTGTCGCCAATGTGTTGCGATGCAGGCCACCCGTGCTGGCCTGGCGCAGGAAGGCCAGGCCCCAGCGCAGGAAATCCGGGTCGGCCGACCAGCGCGTGCGGAACGGGCCGTTGCGGCCAAACGCCATTTCCGGCAGCTGTTTCCAGGTGCCGGGGCCTGCCATGGCATCGGTATAGGCGTAGCTGAGCTGGGCGCCGTTGGCAAAGGAGGTGCCCATCGCCGGGCCGCTGTTGCGGTCCACCAGCAGCACCGAGCAACCGCGGCGGGCGGCGGCATAGGCGCTGGCCAGCCCCACCACGCCAGCGCCTATGACGATCAGGTCATGGCCAGGGGAAACAGGGGGCACGGCAGAGGACGTCATTGGCGCAGCAGCATGGGGGGGAACTGCCATTGTCGCGCCAACCCGCACCGTGGGTACGGGTCTGGCGCACGGAACCGGCCGTCAGTGCGGCCAGAAGTTGAGGAAGCCGGTGATGATCAGCGCGTTGATGAAGTCGATGAAGAACGCGCCGACCAGCGGTGCCACCAGGAAGGCACGCGGTGCCGGCCCGTAGCGCTGGGCCAGGCGACGCATCACCGCCATTGCGTTGGCGGTGGTGCCGAGCATGAAGCCGATGAAGCCGCCGCCCATCACGGCGGCGTCATAGTCGCGGCCCATCAGCCAGTAGATCGGCACCGCGAACAGCGCCACCACGGACACCTGGATGATCAGGTTGACCAGCAGCGGCAGGCCCATGCCGGCAAGTTCCCACAGTTTGAGGTCCATCAGGGCGACGGCCAGGAACAGCGCCAGGCAGATGTTGCCGATCAGGTCGGTGGTGGGTACCGACAGCTTGATCCAGCCGGTGTAGTCATCGATGTTGCGGATCACCGCGCCTACCAGCATCGCGCCGATGTAGGTCGGCAGGGTCAGGCCCAGCCCTTCGAAACCCTTGCCTACCCACACGCCCAGCCACATCGCCATCAACAGCACCACGATGCTCTTCAGCGCATCGAACTCGCGCGCGGATTCGCTGGGGTAGCGGACTACGATGGCCTCTTCCTCGCCCAGCTGTGCGCCAGTGGCCTTCTGGCTGGGGTGGCGGACCTTGAAGCGCTGCATCAGCACGGTGATCACCGGGCCGCCGACCAGGCCACCGCAGATGATCCCGGCCATCGCCGCGGTCACCGCCAGGCTCTCCGCGCCGACCAGCCCGGCCTGCTCGAAATGCCCGGCAAATGCCAAGCCGGTAGCCGGGCCACCGGTCAGGGTGGCCGAGCCGGCCAGCACGCCGAACATCGGGTTGAGCCCGAACAGCTTGGCCACGCTGATGCCGATCAGGTTCTGCAGCACTGCAAAGAGGCTGCCGATCAGCAGGAACAGCATCACCTGCTTGCCGCTGACCCGCAGCAGGCGCAGGCTGGCATTGATGCCCAGGGTGGTGAAGAAGGCCACCATCAGCGGCGTCTTCAGGGTGGTATCCAACTCGAACAGGGTGGTCTGCTGGCCATGTGCCCACCACACCGCCAAGGCCACCAGCAGGCCGCCAACCACCGGTTCGGGCAGGTTGTAGCGGCGGAAGAACGGAATGGCGCGGCACAGCGCGTAGCCGGCGAACAGGGTCAGGCCGGCAAAGGCCACCGTCTGTACGGCGTCGAGATGGATCATCGGGTATTACCTTGTTTCAGCGTCAATCCCGACTTTGCCGCCCCGCGCAGTGCATGGCAACCGGGCCTATTGGCACTGGTCCCGGCTGTGAGCCCTTCCCGGTTGCGGTAAAGCCACCGAGAGCGATAGTGCTGGGCCCTGCTCGACTGGTGCATTAGCTGTAGAGCCGAGCCATGCTCGGCTGGGCTCTATCGGGAAAGCTCCTGCCGAGCATGGCTCGGCACTACAGTTGGATTGCTGGTACAGCTCCTGCCGAGCATGGCTCGGCCCTACAGTACGGCGCGGGTCAGTCGCGCTGCGGGCGCTTGTAGGCCACGCAGTCCACTTCCACCTTGCAGTCCACCACCATGCGGCTTTCCACGCAGGCGCGGGCCGGCGGGTTGTCACCGAAGTAATGCTTGAACACACCATTGAAAGCGTAGAAATCGCGCGCATCGTCCAGCCATACGCCGCAACGCACCACGTGCTCGGGCCCGTAACCGGCCTCGGCAAGGATATCCAGCACATTGCCGATCACCACATGTGCCTGGTCGGTGACCGTGCCGGTGACCAGTTCGCCGTCACGCATTGGTACCTGGCCGGAGACGTACAGCCAGCCATCGGCTTCCACCGCACGCGAGAACGGCATGTGTTGCTTGCCCTGGCCAACGCCGCCTTCGGCGCCATAGCGCTTGATGTCACTCATGGGTGTCTCCTTGCTTGGTTCGGTATGCAGTCAGCCGGCAGGGCTGGCTTGCGGGGTGATGAACTGGCCCGGTCGCGCGACCACACTGTGGCCGTCATAGGCCAGGCGGCCATTGACCCAGACCGAGGCAATGCCTTCGGCAGCCTGGACCGGGTCGTGGAAACTGGCGGTGTCGCGTACCCGCGCCGGGTCGAACAGCACCAGGTCGGCGCACCAGCCCTCGCGGATGAAACCACGCGCGCCCATCGCGAAGCGCGAGGCGGGCAGGCCGGTCATCTTGTGCACGGCAGTGTGCAGCGGGAACAGCTTTTCGTCGCGGGCATAGTGGCCCAGCACGCGCGGAAAGGTGCCCCACAGCCGTGGGTGTGGGCGTGGATCGCGGGGCAGGCCATCGGAACCGATCATGGTCAGCGGGTGGCTGAGGATGCGGCGCACATCGCCTTCGTCCATGCCGTGGTACACCGCGCCGGCCGGTTGCAGGCGGATGGCGGCGTCCAGCAGTGGCACCTGCCACTGCGCGGCGATGTCGGCCAGCAGGCGGCCACCCTGTTCGGGCTCGGGGTCTGACCAGGTGATCAGGATGTCGTAGGCGTCGGTTACCTGCTTGAGGTCCAGCGTGGATGCGCTGGCGGCATAGGGGTAGCAGTCGCAGGCAACATCCTGCTGCCGTGAAGCGTGCTGCAGGCAGTCCAGCACCTGCTGGCTGCGGCCCCAGTTGTCGATGCCGGCACATTTCAGGTGCGATACGCGGACAGCGGCCTGTGGCGCGCGCGCTGCGTTGAAGGCTTCTTCCATCGCATCCAGCACGCCGGCGAACTCATCACGCAGGTGGGTGGCGTACAGGCCGCCGCGGGGCAGCTCCTGCGCCAATGCATCCACCTCGCTGGACGGCGCGTGGTAGGCCGAGGCGTACGCCAGGCCGCTGCTCAGCCCCAATGCCCCCTGCTGCAGGCTTTGCCGCAGCTGGCTGCGCATGGCGCTGATTTCCCTGTCGCTGGCAGCGCGGTCCAGGCGGTCCATGTGGTTCTGGCGCAGGGCGGTGTGGCCGACCAGGGCGGCCACGTTCACCGCTGGGCTGGCCTGTTCCACCGCGCTGCGGTAGCTGGCGAAGTCCGGGTAGCGGAAATCCTCGGCATCGCCCAGCAGGTTCATGGGGTCGGGTACGCCGTCGTGGATGCGCACCGGGCTGGCGCTGATGCCGCAGTTGCCGACCACCACGGTGGTGACGCCCTGCGACAGCTTGCTGAGCATGGCCGGGTTGCGGATGACCTCGATGTCGTCGTGCGTGTGCACGTCGATGAAGCCCGGCGCCAGCGCCAGGCCGGCGGCATCGATTACCTGGCCGGCAGCAACATCGCCCAGCGCGCCGACGGCACTGATGCGCCCGCCGGTAATCGCCACATCGGCTACCTTGCCTGCCTGGTCGCTGCCATCAAGCACCAGCGCGCCGCGGATCACTACGTCATGCATGGATCAGTCACCCAGCGGCAGGCGCGAGTCACCACCGCGGTGGCGGTCCAGCGCCAGCTTGATGCGGCGCAGGTGCTCATGGTTGGCGTTGGCATCGTTCAGTGCGGTGGTGGTGGACAGCACGTCGATCGCCAGCATCATCGCGTAGCGCGAAGCCGACGGTTTGAACACGAAGTCGGTCTCTTCGATCTGGATCGGCAGCAGCCAGTCGCTGCGCTCGGCCAGCGCGGTACCGGCCTGGGTGACGCTGCCCACGCGCGCACCATAGGTGCGTGCGATGTCCACCGCCGACACGATCTCCGGGGTGATACCGCTGACCGACAACACCACCACCAGGTCCTCCGGCCCCAGCGTGGCGGCGATGATCTTCATCATCAGCGCGTCGCTGCAGGCCGAGACTGGCCGGCCGAAACGCACCAGGCGGCTCTGCAGCTCCTGCGCGAACACCGTGGAGCAGCCACCCAGGCCGAAGATATGGATCATCCGCGACTGGCACAGTGCTTCGGCCAATTCCTGCACTACCTGTTCCTTCAGGTTGGCGATGTTGTGGCGCAGGCTTTCCTGGATGTCGTCGCAGATCTGCGCATACAGCGCAGACACCGGCGGGGCGTTCTGCTGTTCCAGGAAACGCTTGCCCACCGCGCTGGCCGAGGCCAGGCGGGCGCGCAGCTCGCGTACATGGTCGCAGCCCAGTGCCTTGGCAAAGCGCGAGATGGCCGCCGCACTCACTTCGGCACGCTCGGCCAGTTCGCTGACGCCGTATTGGGCGGCGGCGTCCACATCGGCAAGGATGGCCGCGGCGATGCGTGCTTCCACGGGGCTGAACTCGTGCTGGCGTTGGCGCAGCTCGTAAACGATATCGAACGTGTTCTGGGACATGCTCACAGCACCATGGAAAGGGCCATCACCAGCAGCAGGGCGACGACGGAGATAAGGGTTTCAAGCACGGTCCAGGTCTTGAAGGTCTGGGCCACGGTCATGTTGAAGTATTCCTTCACCAGCCAGAAGCCACCGTCATTGACATGTGACAGCACCACCGAGCCGGCGCCGGTGGCCAGCACCAGCAGTTCGGGGTGGGCATAGCCCATGGCCGCGGCGATCGGTGCAACGATGCCCGAGGCGGTGGTCATCGCCACTGTCGCCGAGCCGGTGGCCACCCGCATCAGCGCGGCCATGGTCCAACCCATCAGCAACGGTGACAGCTGGAAACGCTGCGACAGGCCGATGATCTCGGAGGCTACGCCGGTGTGGACAAGGATGCCATTGAGACCGCCACCGGCACCCACCAGCAAGGTGATCGCGGCGGTGGGCGCCAGGCATTCCTGGGTGAACTTGAGGATCTGCTCGCGGTTGAAGCCGCGCATCAGGCCCAGGGTGACGAAGCTCATCAAGGTGGCCAGCAGCAGCGCCACCACCGAGTGGCCGATGAAACGCAGGCCATGGTTGAGCGGCGAGCCCGGCGTTGCGATCTGGTCGGCCCAGCCGCCGAGCAGCATCAGCGCCACCGGCAGCAGCAGGGTGGCCAGGGTGATGCCGAAGCTGGGCAACTGCTCGTCCGGGATGCGGCTGTGGCCTTCATCCAGCAGCGCCGCTTCCATCGGGTTGTGCGCGGGCAGGCGCACGCGCGGTGCGACGAATTTGGCGAACACCGGGCCGGCCAGCGCCGCCGTGGGCAGGCCCACCAGCAGAGAATAGAACACGGTACGGCCGACGTCGGCGCCGTAGGCATTGACGGCCAGCATGGCCGCCGGGTGCGGCGGTACCAGGCCATGCACCACCGACAGGCCGGCCACCATCGGCAGGCCTACCAGCAGCAATGGCACGCCGGTGCGGCGAGCCACGTTGAGCACGATCGGGATCAGCAGCACGAAGCCGACCTCGAAGAAGATCGGCAGGCCGACGCAGAAGGCGATCAGCATCATCGCCCAATGCACGTTGCGGGTGCCGAAGCGGGCGATCAGGGTGCGCGCGATACGCTCGGCGCCACCGGACTCGGCCATCATCTTGCCGAGCATGGTGCCCAGCGCGACGATCAGCGCGATATGCCCCAGGGTCTTGCCTACCCCTTGCTCGTACGCGGGCAGGATCTCCGGTGCCGGCATGCCGGCCAGCAGGGCCAGCCCGACCGAGACCAGGGTGACGCTGATGAAGGGGTTGAGGCGGAAGCGGGCGATCAGCACGATCAGTGCAAGGATCGACAGCGTGGCGTAGATCAACAGCAGGTTTCCGTGGGTCATGCGTAGGCCCGGTGCGGTCAGAACTGCGTGGAGACGGCGCCGACGACGCTGTGTGCGTCATCAACCACCAACAGGTGGCGCCATTTGTCGAAGGTCAGGCAAGGGTGGGAGATGTCGAAGCAGAGCATGTCGCCCACCTGCAGGGTGTCCGTGTCGTGCACCTGCAGGAAGGCGTGCTGGTCCATCATCGCGGTGATCTTCCAGTGCGCCGGTGCAGCGGTGGGGGCCGCGTTGCCGGGACAATGGTGCAGGGCCGGGACCGGGAAGCCCGCATCGAATGCGGCGTCACGTTTGCCCAGGCCGATGATGGCCTTGCCCGGCTCCGGCCGCGACTGCACATAGGCCCACAGGCGCAGCGCGGGCTGCAGGCTGCTGCCGATCTCGCGCGCCACCGGGTTGCTGACATGGATGCGTTTGGCGGCCTGCTGGTAGATGCCCACGTCATGGGTCAGGTAGCAACCCGGGCGCAGCACGACCTGGGCAGCATCGTCCTTGGCCAGTACCGAGAACACCTCGGCAACCAGATCGAACCAGGCCGAGCCGGCACCGCTGAGGATGGCCGGCAACCGGGCAAAGCCACCGCCGTCGCGGATCGCCTGCCATTGCGCCAGTGCACGCTGCAGAACCGCGCGCACGCCCGCCTCGTCGCTGGCCACGCCTTCGTAGACTTCCACGCCCACCAATGCCACCGCAGCCGGCCAGCGGGCGATCTCCTGCAGCACGGCCTGGGTCTGCGCGTCATCGCGCACGCCGGTGCGGCCTCCGTCCACGCCGATCTCCAGCAATACCTTGATGGTCTGGCCGCGGCTGGCGAAATAGGCGCCCAGTGCCGCCACGTTGGCGGCCGAGTCGACCACGCAGGCAAACCAGAAGTCGGGGTCCTGGGCCTGCAGGTCGGCGATCAGGGCAAAGTTGCCCCGGCCGACCAGTTGGTTGGCAAGCAGCACGCGCTGCATGCCCTCGGCATGGGCGGCCACGGTCTGCGCGGCGGTGGCAAGAGTGATGCCCCAGGCGCCGGCATCGCGTTGCATGCGGAACAGGGCCGGGCTCATGGTGGTCTTGCCATGGGGTGCCAATTGGCAGCCGTATGCTTCGGCGAAGCGTCGCATCCAGTGCAGATTGTGTTGCAGGGCGGATTGGGACAGCACGGCTACCGGCAGGCTGACCTGCTCGGCAAGCAGATTGGGCGCCAGTTGGGCCAGGGCAGAGGGCGTCCATGGGCCACCAGCAGGCAGGCCTTTGCCAGCGAGCAAGGTGGTTTCCTGAAAGTAATTTTCCTGCATTGATCCCCGCCCTGCATGAGTCGCCCCGGAATCGGGCGGCCTATTGTGTATCACAGGCGGGCATTTATGAAAATTATTTTCTTGCGTGACTGCTGCGCCGGCGGGGATGGCGGGCAGCGCAGGGGCTAGAAGTCGAACTGGGCGCGGGCGGCCAGGGTGCCGGTACGGTCAAGCAGGCTGTCGCGCAGTTCATCACGGCGGCGGCTGTCGGTCCAGTCCAGCATCAGCCGGAAGTGGCGGGGGGCATACCAGTTGACCCCGACGGTCCAGGCCTGGGCGGCGACATCGCTGCGGGTGAGCGGCCACTGGCGGCCGCCGATGCGGTCGTAGCGGGCCACCAGTTCCCAGGCGCCACCGGCACGGGCGGGCTTGAGCTGGACAAAGCGGCCGGCCTTGGCATCGTAGGCGCGCGGTTCGCCGGTCAGCAGCCAGCTGCCCTGCAGGTAGCCCGAACGTACCTCGGCCTTGAGCTGGCCATCGTTGTAGCGGGCGCCACCGTACTCGGCCTGCCATGACCACTGTTGATACACGCCGGCCGCCTCCAGCCCGAACTTCTGCGCGGTCACGTCGCGTCCGCTGTGGAAATCCAGCAGGGTCAGGCGGCTGTTGTCGCCGAAGTAGCCGGCCGAGCGGGGCTGCAGGCGTAGCGCCGCTGCGCCGTCGCTGCCGGGATTGTCGTAGTACTCACGGGCCACGGCGGCGCCGAAGTGCAGCACCTGGCCCGGTGTTTTCCATGGTGCGTAGCCGGCGCGGGCGCCGAAGCCGCGGCCCTTGACCTTCCAGGCGTCGATGCTTTCCAGGCTGTACAGGCTGCCGCTCCAGAACACCTGCTGGTCGTAGCCGTTGAGGCCCAGTCCGAGCCGGTAAGTGGGGGCCAGGGTCTGCGCCAGCCAGCTGCGCTCGATGGTCGGGATATGGTTGGTGCTGGCCCGGTCGTCGAGGGTGAAGTACTGCTTGAACTGCCCCAACGTCAGCGTGGTGCTGCCAAAGCTGCGTGCCAGGTAGACGTCACGGGCCACCGGCCGATGGCCGGCAAAGTCACCCTCCAGCTTGTAGTCGAAGCCGTGCAGTTTGCCGGAGACAGCCAGCCAGGCCGCGCGCAGGTCATCGTTGTCGCGCTCGGGCTTGCCACGGCCATCGTTGTCGAACCGCGCGGTGTCGTAGTACAGGCGGCCGCTGAACCTGATGCTGGCGCTGTCCTGCGCCTGCGCCGCCGGCAGCGCCGCAAACAGCGCCAACAGGGACAGGCCGGACAGGTGCTGGCGGGGGAAGATCATCCGGGCGCTCTCGGGCGGGGGGTGGAGCCGGACCTTAGTCAGCCTGGCAGGGTGTTCAAATAATGCATTGGTATTAGGGCGGCGTCGCAGGCCGCATGCCACACTGCCGGCATGAGCCTGGCCAAGGTCCTTGTCGCCGACGATCACCCGCTGTTCCGTGCGGCGGTGCTGCATGCGCTGCGCGAGGATGTGGCAATGGCGCAGGCGTTGGAGGTGGCCAGCGTATCGGCATTGACCACCGCCCTGCAGCAGCATCGCGACGTCGACCTGATACTGCTGGACTTGACCATGCCAGGGGCGCGCGGCTTCTCCTCGCTGGTGTGGCTGCGTGGCGAGCGCCCGGACATTCCGGTGATCATCATCTCCTCCAATGACCATCCACGAGTGATCCGCCGCGCCCAGCAGTTCGGCGCTGCCGGGTTCATCCCCAAATCGGCACCGGTGGAGAGCATCCGCACCGCGGTTGCGGCGGTAATGGATGGCGACACCTGTTTCCCGCCGCTGGCGGTGGCGCGCTCCGAGCAGGATGCGGTGCTGGCGGCGCGGTTTGCGCAGCTGACCCCGCAACAGTTCCGGGTATTGCTGAGCGTGGCCGATGGCCTGCTCAACAAGCAGATCGCCTATGAGTTTGGTCTGGCCGAGAACACGGTGAAGGTGCATGTCACCGCGATCCTGAAGAAGCTTGGCTGCAACAGCCGCACCCAGGCGGCCTTGCTGGTCAAGGCGCTGGAGCCGGAGGCGGACGCGGATGCGGCGTGGTTGTCGGGGCCGGCGGCCGGAAGTTGACGTCAGCATGGCCGGTTGCGAGGGCTGCGGGCTGGAGGCTGGCATCGAACACGGTTTGGCGTGATCCAGCGGACCAGGCGCGGTCAGTGCCCTCGGCTGCGTTCTTATGTTGCGCGCTGGCGCAGGTGGGTCAGTAGCGAACGCAGTGCCGAGCTGCGCGCCTGCTTGGACAGGAATCCCCAGCCATTGCGGCTGGCCAGTTCGCGCAGGGCGGGGTCCTGTTCGGCGGTGTACACGATGACTGCCGGTGCGCGTCCCCAGCGCTCTACCAGCCGGGGGAACAGTTCGGGGCCGGTGATCGGGCCCAGCCGCACGTCCAGCAGCAGGACGTCGGGGATGCTGTCGGGGCTGGCTGCGGCCAGCGCCTGGTCAACGCCACCAGCCACCAGCACTAGGCAACCCCAGCGCTCCAGCAGCAGACGGGTTGCCAGACTGACCCGGGTATCGTCGTCCACGCACCAGACCCGGCAGCCGCGCAACAGCGAATCGCTGGCCATGTCCTCGCCGGCAGCCAACGCTGCCGGCACCGCCAGCGGAAGCCGTGCGGCCCCCAACGGCACGCTGACCGAAAAGCAGCTGCCGTGCCCCAGCGTGGAGCGCAGCCCGATGCGATGGCCGAGCAGGCGCGCGATACGGTCGACAATGGCAAGGCCCAGGCCGGCGCCGCGCTCGCTGTTGACGGCGTTGTCCAGCCGGTGGAATTCCTCGAACACCTCGCGCTGGCGCGCTTCGGCGATGCCGGACCCGGTGTCGTGCACCTCGATGCGCAACAGCGCACCGTCGCGGCGGCAGCCCAGCAGGATGCGGCCGCTGCCGGTGTAGCGGATGGCGTTGGACAGGAAGTTCTGCAGGATCCGCCGCAACAGCGCCGGGTCGCTGCGGACTACGCAGTGGCTGCCTACGAAGCGAAGGCGCAGGCCTTGGGCACTGGCAAGCACGCCGAACTCATGTGCCAGGGCCGCCAGCAGCGGGCCCACTGCAAAGTCGCTGATCCGGGTTTGCAGTGCGCCTGATTCCAGGCGCGAAACGTCCAGCAGGCTGTTGAGGATGCCATCCTGGGCGGCCAGTGCGTTGTCCACGCTGTCGGCGATGGCCCGCGCATCGGCATCGGGCAGGCGCAGGCGCAGCGCGGATACGAACATGCGCGCGGCATTGAGCGGTTGCAGCAGGTCATGCACGGCGGCGGCGACCAGCCGGGTCTTGGACTGGTTGGCGTCCTCGGCTTCGCGCTTGGCCAGCGCCAGGTCGTGGGTGCGTTCGTCGATGCGGCGGCTCAGTGTGTCGGCCAGCGAGCGCAGGTCACGTGCGGCGTTCTTGTAAGCGGTGATGTCGGCGTAGCTGGTGACGAAGCCGCCATCGGGCAGTGGGTTGCCACGGATCTCGATGACGCTGCCGTCGCCGCGTTCGCGTTCATGCATGTGTGGCTTGCCCGAGCGCAGGTGATTGAGCCGGCGCTCTATCGCGGCCTCGATGGGGCCGGGACCGAGCAGGCCACGTCTGGCGTTGTAGCGGAAGACATCGGCGATGGGGCGGCCGACCTTGATGAAGCCCGGTGGAAAACGGAACAGTTCGATGTAACGCCGGTTCCAGGCCACCAGGTTGAGCTGTGCATCCACCACGCACACGCCCTGTGGCAGATGTTGCAGGCTGGGGCTTTCACCGTAGTCAGCGCTGTGGGCGGCCTGCACCAGGCCATCGTGGGCGGTACGCAGTTCTTGTGCATGGTGCTTGACCAGGCGCTCCAGCTCTTGCCGGCTGCGTTCGCGCAGCCGCGCCAGCCGCCGCCGCTGCCATACCACGTATACAAGCAAGGCCAGCACCGTCAGTGTTGCTGCCACTGCCGCGGCACCGATGCGCGCCGCGGCGAGGGCGCCATGGGTGGGGCGCAGCAGATGCAGGCTCCAGTTCTGCAAGGGCATGGGGTGGGAGATCCAGATCACGTCACCGGTGTCGGCTATGCGTGCGCGCTGTACGCCGTTGGCAAGCGCCCCGGTGCTGCGGTAAGGCAGCGGCTGACGCGGTACCTGCCCGTACTGGCGGGTGCGGGCCAACTGTTCGCGGGTGTTGGCTGGCAGGGGCGCCAGTACGCGGTAGCGCCATTGCGGGCGGCTGGACAGGAACACCACGCCATTGCCGTCGGTGGCGAACACCGTGTCCTCGCCGATGGCCCAGGTCTGTTCCAGCGGCCGCAGCAACAGCTTCACCACGACCACGCCGATGGGGCGGCCGGCGGCGTCGCGTACCGCTTCGGACAGGAAATAGCCCGGCACCGCAGTGGTGACACCCTCTGCGTAGAAGGTGGCGCGGCCATCTTGCATCGCCTGCTGGAAGTACGGACGGAAGTGATAGTTGTTGCCGACATTGCTGGCCTTGGGAATGCGCCAGTTGCTGGCGGCCAGGGCCATGCCATCACGGTCCAGCAGGGTGAGGGTGGAGGTGGCGGCAGCGCCATTGACCTGTTCGAGCTTGCGGCTGATCTGCTCGGCCTGCGCGGGGCTGTGGGCCGCCTGTGCCAACAACGCACGGATGTCAGGGTCCAGCGCCAGCACTGCGGGCAGCACGCGGTAGCGCTCCACCACGGCCTGCAGTGCGGTGCCGTGCAGGCGCAGCTGCGCGCGGGCCTGCTCGGCCTCGCGTTGCAGGTTGCGTTGCTGCAGCTGCTGCAGCGCCAACCAGGTCAGCGCGGCGATCAGCAGCAGCGTGGCCACGGGCAGCAGCAGGCGACGGAGCTGGCGGCGGGTGCGGAGCAGGGGCATGGGTGCGATGGTCACGCAGAAGCCGAACTGCTGCCAGCAGAGGCCGACCGCAGCGGGGCGTTCTGGATGTGGGCGGGAGCTGCGTCAAGGCGGAAGAGACGGCACTGTATCCGACAGAGGGCTGTCCAGTTGCAGGCGCCAGGCGCGCCTAGTACGAAAGAACTAACTAGTACCAATGCGTTATCGGCAGCGCCGGGAGCGCCGCGTAAAACAGCGGCCGTAGCGAATCCTGCCGAGGTGACCATGCAACTTCCCGCCGCTTCCTCCGCCGTCCAGGCTGATGTGCGCCTGCCGTTCTATCGCCAGCTGTACGTGCAGGTGCTGGTCGCCATCGCCCTGGGCGTGCTGCTGGGGCACTTCGAACCGGCGTTTGCCGAACAGCTCAAGCCGTTGGGCGATGCCTTCATCAAGCTGGTGAAAATGATCATCGCGCCGGTGATCTTCCTGACCATTGTCACCGGCATTGCCGGCATGACCCACCTGCGCAGCGTCGGCCGTGTGTTCGCCAAGGCCATGGTCTACTTCATGTTCTTTTCCACCCTGGCGCTGGTGGTGGGCATGGTGGTGGCGCATGTAGTGCAGCCGGGGGCCGGCATGAACATCAATCCTGCCGACCTGGACCAGAGCGCGGTGCAGGGCTATGTGCAGAAGTCACACGAGCTGACCCTGGTCGGGTTTGCGTTGGACATCATCCCCAAGACCCTGCTCAGTCCGTTCGTCGGCGACAACATCCTGCAGGTGCTGTTCGTGGCGGTGCTGTTCGGTATCGCGCTGGCGATGGTGGGCGACAAGGGCAAGCCGGTGCTGGGCTTGCTGGAGTCGCTGACCGCGCCGGTGTTCAAGCTGGTGCACCTGCTGATGAAGGCCGCGCCGATCGGAGCGTTCGGCGCCATCGCTTTCACCATCGGCAAGTATGGGGTGGGCTCGCTGGTCAACCTGGCCTGGCTGGTGGGGGCGTTCTACCTGACGTCGCTGCTGTTCGTGGTGGTGATCCTGGGCGCGGTGGCCCGCCTGTGTGGCTTCTCGGTGCTCAAACTGGCCCGCTATCTCAAGGCTGAGCTGCTGCTGGTGCTGGGCACGTCCTCTTCCGAATCGGCGCTGCCGTCGCTGATGGAGAAGATGGAAAAGGCCGGCTGCAGCAAGTCGGTGGTGGGCCTGGTGGTGCCTACCGGTTACTCCTTCAATCTGGACGGCACCAACATCTACATGACGTTGGCGGCCTTGTTCATTGCCCAGGCGACCAATACCGAGCTGACCCTGGGCCACCAGATCGCCCTGCTGCTGGTGGCCATGCTCAGCTCCAAGGGCGCGGCCGGGGTGACCGGGGCCGGCTTCATCACTCTGGCCGCCACCCTGGCGGTGGTGCCGGAAGTGCCGGTGGCCGGCATGGCCCTGATCCTGGGCGTGGACCGTTTCATGAGCGAGTGCCGTTCGCTGACCAATTTCATCGGTAATGCCGTTGCCACGGTGGTGGTGTCGCGCTGGGAAGGGGCGCTGGACCGCGAGCAACTGGCCCGCGCCCTCGATGGGGGGCCTGCGGCAATGCCGGCCGCACCGCTTGCCGAAGCGCTGCCAGTGCCGGCTGAGGCCTGATTCGCATGTGTGTGTTGCGCGGGTCCGTACCGAACAGGCGGCCCCGCGCCTTTTTTTGTCCTGCCGCTGTCATCGCAGGCGCACAGACTTTGCCGGTTTGGTCGCAATAGCTGCGGATTGTGCACCTGCAGCATGACAGCGACAGCATCGCGACAGGTCCAACACCGTCAACGGCGGTATCATCCGCTGTCCTTCTTGCCCGCTACCGTTCCCATCTCGATGTCCAAAGAAGATTTCAAACAGGCCGCCCTCGACTACCACCGCATGTCGCCGCCCGGCAAGATCAAGGTGGTGGCTACCAAGCCCATGTTGACCCAGCGCGATCTGTCGCTGGCGTATTCGCCGGGTGTCGCGCACGCCTGCGAAGCGATCATGGAAGACCCGGCCATGGCCAGCGAGATGACCGCGCGCGGCAATCTGGTTGGCGTCGTGACCAATGGCACCGCCGTGCTGGGCCTGGGCAACATCGGCCCGCTTGCCGGCAAGCCGGTGATGGAAGGCAAGGGCGTGCTGTTCCAGAAGTTCGCCGGCATCGATGTGTTCGACATCGAAGTCAACGAGAACGACCCGGACAAGCTGGTCGATATCATCGCCTCGCTGGAGCCCACCTTCGGCGGCATCAACCTGGAAGACATCAAGGCACCGGAGTGCTTCATCGTCGAGCGCAAGCTGCGCGAGCGGATGAACATCCCCGTATTCCATGACGACCAGCACGGCACCGCGATCATCGTCGGCGCCGCCGTGCTCAACGCCATGGTCATCACCGGCAAGAAGATCGAAGAGGTCAAGCTGGCCACCACCGGCATGGGCGCGGCGGGCATTTCCTGCGTCAACATGCTGGTCTCGCTGGGCCTGAAGCCGGAAAACATCCTGGCCTACGACCGTGACGGCGTGATCCACACCGGCCGTACCGACCTGGACCCGGAGAAGGCCCGCTACGCCCGCGATACCGACAAGCGCACGCTGGCCGAGATCGTCGATGGCGCGGACATCTTCCTGGGCCTGTCGGCCGGCGGCATCCTCAGCAAGGACATGGTCGCCAGCATGGCGCGTGATCCGGTGATCTTCGCCCTGGCCAATCCCTACCCGGAAATCCTGCCGGAAGACGCCAACGCGGTGCGCCCGGACATCATCATGGGCACCGGCCGGTCGGACTATCCCAACCAGGTCAACAACGCGCTGTGCTTCCCCTACCTGTTCCGCGGTGCACTGGACGTCGGCGCGACCACCATCAACGAAGAGATGAAGGTGGCCTGCGTGCGTGCGATTGCCGCGCTGGCCCGCAAGGAGGCGTCCGACCTGGGCGCCGCCTACGGTGGCGAGGTGCCCAGCTTCGGCCGTGACTATGTGATCCCGCGTCCGTTCGACCGCCGCCTGCTGGTAGAGCTGTCCTCGGCCGTGGCCCAGGCGGCGATGGACTCGGGGGTGGCCACGCGGCCGATTGCCGACATGGCCGCGTACCGCGACAAGCTGGCCCAGTTCGTCTACCGCACCAGTCTGTTCATGAAGCCGGTCTATGACCGTGCCCGCTCGGACAAGCAGCGCGTGGTCTACGCCGAGGGTGAAGAGGAAGTGGTGCTGCAGGCGGTGCAGAACGTCATCGATGAAGGCGTGGCCTTCCCGATCCTGATCGGCCGCCCCGATGTCATCGAAGCGCGCATCGAGCGGTTGGCCCTGCGCATGCGGGCCGGCGTCGATTTCGAAATCACCAACATCAACGACGATCCGCGCTTCAACGACTACTGGCAGTATTACCACGACATGACCGGCCGCAAGGGCGTCACCGTGGCCGCTGCCAAGAACCTGATGCGCTCGCGCCCGACCCTGATCGCGGCGGTGATGGTGGCCCGTGGCGAGGCCGATGCCATGCTGTCGGGCCTGGTTGGCCGCTTCCACAAGAAGCTGGGCTATGTGCGCAGCGTTATCCCGCTGGAGCCCAAGGTCAGCTCCACCTCGGCGATGACCGGCGTGATCAACAACCAGGGCGTGTTCTTCTTTGTTGATACGCACGTGCAGGAAGACCCGACCGTCGAGCAGATCGTCGAATCCACGCTGCAGGCGGCCTACCGCATGAAGCTGTTCGGCATCGAGCCGAAGATCGCGCTGCTGTCGCACTCCAACTTCGGCAGCCACGATTCCAAGGACGCGCTGAAGATGCGCCAGGTGCGCGAAGCGCTGCTCAAGCGCAACCCACGCTTGAACGTGGACGGCGAAATGCAGGGTGACACCGCATGGGATGAGGCATTGCGCGAGAAGCTGCTGCCCAACAGCACGCTCAAGGGCCGTGCCAACCTGTTTGTGCTGCCGAATCTGGAAGCAGCCAACATCGCCTACAACCTGGTGCGCGTGTTCACCAATGGCGTGGCGATCGGTCCGATCCTGATGGGCATGACCAAGCCGGTGCACATCCTCACCAGCAGCGCCAGCTCGCGTCGCGTGTTGAACATGACGGCCATCGCCGCCGTGGATGCACAGATCCGCAAGCAGATGGAAGCCGAACGCAACGTTTGATCCTGCGCCAGGCGGTAAGCAAGCGGAAGCCGGCCTCGTGCCGGCTTTCGCGTTTGCGGGCATTGCGCCCGGACGGGTGTTGCTAGAACTGCGCCACCTTCTGCGTCTCGACGATCTGCAGCACCAGCTTGCGGGTGGCTGCACGGCATGAACGGTAGGCCTTGAGCAGGCGGCGTTCACTCGGGTCGTCGATCATTTCCATGCCCTCGCCAATGGGGGTTTCACGCGGCACGGCATCCAGCTCGCCGCGCCCTGTTGCCAGCCACTCAAACGAAACATCGGTCACCAGGGCGATGGTGATCAGTCGTGTGGTGCTGGGTGATATGCCCGTTGGGCTTTCCCAGTTTCCTACTGCGCTGCGGCTTACCTTGAGTTGGGTCGCCAACTCCGCCTGCGTCATTTTCATCTTTCTCCGCGCCTTGCGGATACGGATCCCTAGATGGTCATGCATGAAAAAAAGTCCTCCTTGAACGCGGACCATGAGAGCCGACTAAAGCCTAAGTGATTACGCAATCGCGCGGTCGGCGAAGACTTATTGTCAATGTTCATTACGGACATGGAATGCCAAGGATGAGGTAGTCATCGATATTGTCGAATTTTGCCAATGGCGCTTGCGCAACGGTGAATTATTGGGTGATTCAAATTGTCGACAAGTCGGTGCAAGTGATCTTTGCGTGTGGGGTGAATTGCGTGCTGCTGACCGATCGCACAAAGTCGTGTTTCTGGTTTTCCTTCGTCGGTACTGAGTAATGTCATCGCACCTGTTTCGTCAGGATGTCGTGCAGCAGATGCGCCCACAGTGGCAGGGTGATGTGCTCGTGGCACCGCCGCGTCTTCTGTTTGCATCAACTGCAGTTACAGTTTTCTTCGCTGCAGCATTTATTGCACTCGTGTTTGCCTGCTCCTACACCCAGCGCCGTTCGGTTGAGGGGCGGCTGGTGCCGGTGCAGGGCGCGGCGGCGTTGGCAGCGCCGCTGGCAGGGCGGGTGAAGTGGGTGGGTGCCGCTGACGGGGAGCATGTCACCGCGGGCGACGCACTGCTGCAGATCGAGCCATTGCGGGTGTCAGTGGCGGCGGTTGATGGTGCCGATGCCGTTGCGCAGAAAGCGCTGGCCATTGTTGAAGGCATATCGCCGCTTGTCGCGCCCGATCCAGCAGTGATGGATGCGCTTGCGAGGCAACTGCTGGATGCACGTACAGAGCTGGCCCAGATCGAGGCGGAGCAGGGGACGCGGGTACGGCAGCTGCGCCTGGCCAGGGACATGCATGCACGGTACAGGCAGTTTGCCCAACTGGGGTATGTGAGCAGGGTACAGCTTGATCTGCAGCAATCGCAGGTGCTGGATCGTGCTGCACAGGTGCAGGCGCTGCACCGCCAGGCTGCGCAGGTGCGGCAGCGGATCGTGCGGATGGAAAGTTCAGGACGCAGCGCCGCCGCCAACCATGGCTCCGAAGCGCACGAGCGTGCGCCCGATGCGGCGATGTGGCCGGCCCAGGTCGCGGGGCGAGGCAGCGTGGTGATCAAAGCGCCGGTGGATGGCGTGCTCAGCAGTCAGGTGGTGAAGGCCGGCCAGTCGATCAGGGCCGGGCAACTGCTGATGAGTGTATTGCCTGGGGATGGACGTCTTGAAGCGGAGTTGCTGGTCCCGGGGGCCGCGATCGGTGCCATGGCGCCGGGCGACACCGTGCAGCTGCGGTATGCAGCATTCCCCTATCAGCAATATGGCCATCAGGCCGGGGTGGTGGTCAGTATCGGCAAGGCCGCGTTGGCTGAAGCGGAATTGTTGCAGTTGACCGGCACGGTGAAGGCCGGTGGGCCGTTCTACCGGGTGACGGTCGAGTTGGCACAGCAGTCGTGGCCGGTGACCGGCGCTGCGACGACATTGAAGCCTGGCATGCGGCTGGATGCCGACCTGCTTGGCGAGCGCAGGCGCGTGATCGAGTGGGTGTTGGAACCGTTGCAGCGCGGCTGGCGCAGGCTGCATGGTGCTTGATGTGTACGACTCCATTGTGTGGGTCAGGTCGGCCCATGGGTCGGGTCAGGGCGTTTGACGGCGGGGTTTCGCATGTATGAGCAGAAGCCCCTGACGATGCAACTGGTGGCGTCGTCGGATGTCGGTGAAAGTGGTTTGGCTGCGGTGGCAACGGTGGCGTCGGCCTATGGCGTGCGGGTGCGGTTGGTCGAGTTGCGGCTTTCCTTTCCCGCCGCGAACAAAGGCGACCCCGCGCAACTGGTGGACGTGGCCGGGCACCTGGGCCTGGCGGCACGGGTGGTGAACCTGCCGCTCGAGGCGCTGGGGCAACTGGCATTGCCCTGTGTCCTGCATTGGCAACTGCAACACTTCGTCGTACTGGCAAAGCTGGAAGGCGGCGTGGCCACCGTGCTTGATCCGGCAACGGGTGAACGCCGGCTGGGTTTGAACGAGATCGCCCAACGCTTTTCCGGTGTCGCCGTGGAGCTGCATGCCCTCCACGAATTCCCGCCGCGGCCGGCGTTGCCCAGGCTGGGCCTGCGGCAATTGATCGGCGCGGTGCCAGGGCTGCGGGCATTGCTTGCCCAGATCGGCGTGTTGTCCTTGTTGCTGCAGGTGACCCTGCTGTTGTCGCCGCTGCTGTTGCAGTGGGTGGTCGACAAGGTACTGCTGTCGTCGGATCGTGAGCTGTTGACCCTGCTGGGCCTGGGTTTTGGCCTGGTCCTGCTGCTGCAGATCGGCATTGGCATCCTGCGGGACGCCATCGTCCAGTATCTGGGCGCGCGCGTCGGGTTGCAGTGGATGAACAACGTGTTCGGACAGTTGCTCGGGCTACCCATGCGCTTCTTCGAAGGGCGGCGGCTGGCGCAGCTGCAGTCGATGCTGGTGGCAGCGCGGGATATCCAGCGCCTGCTGGGTGGGCGCTGCATCGGTGTGCTGGTCGACGCGATGATGGCGCTGGCCGCGTTGGTGTTGATGCTGCTCTACAGCTGGGCATTGGCACTGGTAAGTGTGGTGGCGATGCTGCTGTATGGGCTGGTGCGCGGCCTGACGGGGCGGCGGCAGCAGGAAGGGCGCCGTCGGCAGCTGGTGGCAGAAGCCTGTGCGCACGCACATGAACTGGAGTTGTTGCGCGGGATGCGCAGCCTGAAACTTGCAGGCAAGGAGGCGCAGCGACGCAGCATGCACGGCAACCTGCTTGCCGAGGCCAGCAACGCGCAGGCGCTGCTGGCACGGTTGGAACTGGGATGCAGTGGCGCCGGCCAGTTGTTGCGGGGGCTCGAATGCATCGTGGCGATCTGGATCGGTGCCTCGCTGGTAATGGAGCAGATACTTTCATTGGGCATGCTGATTGCCTATCTGGCGTACAAGGATCAATTCACCACGCGCATGGCGGCGCTGATCGATACCGGATTGCAGCTGCGGCTTGCGCGACTGCAGGTTGCGCATGTTGCCGAGCTCATGCTGGCAACGCCGGAGGCCAGCAACCTGCCGCTGCCGTTGGCCGCTGGCGCGCTGCGGCTGGAAGTGGAAAACCTGTCATTCCGCCATGGCAGTACTGCGGCCTGGGTGTTGAGGGATTGCAGTTTCAGCATCCAGGCCGGTGAGTCACTGGCCATTGTCGGTGTTTCCGCATGTGGCAAGACTACCCTGCTGAAGTTGTTGCTTGGTCTGCTGCAGCCCACCAGCGGAAGCATCCGTATCGATGGCAGGGAACTGACGCCCCGCGAACTGCGCAGGCTGAGTGCGGTGGTGATGCAGGATGACGCATTGTTTGCAGGCAGTATTGCCGACAACATCGGCTTCTTCGAGCCGATCGCCGACCTGCCCAGGATTGAAGCGGCGGCACGCCTGGCGGGCCTGCATGAGGACATCGTCGCCGGGGCCATGGGCTACCACGCGTTGGTCGACGAAATGGGCGATGGTCTGTCCGCCGGGCAGCGTCAGCGGCTGTTGTTGGCACGGGCGCTGTACCGGCAGGCGGGCCTGTTGCTGCTGGACGAGGCGACCTGCCACCTGGATGCCGAGGGTGAACGCCAGGTTGTGGCCATGCTTGGGCAGTTGCGCATGACCCGGCTGATTCTTTCGCAACGGCTTGGGAGCGCGGCCAGCGCCGACAGGGTGCTGGCAATGCAGGCAGGTGGCCGCCTGCAGGAACTGCCCCTTGCCGCTGCGGGGCGCTGAGGGGGTAGAGCGGTGCGGGCGCAGCCGCAGCGGCGCCGGTCGCTGCTAGAATTGGCAGGTCCTGCTTTTATTGTGAATGACGCCATGAGCCATACCGCCAACGCGCCCGCCAATGCCGAGAAGCGCTACAACGTGCATCGCGCCGACCTGCCGCTGAGCTGCCCGACGCCGGAAATGGCGTTGTGGAACTCGCATCCGCGCGTCTATCTGCCGATCGAGAATGAGCCCAATGGCGAGGCCGCGTGCCCGTATTGCGGCTCGGTGTTCGTGCTGGTCGACTGAGCACGACGATGCGCCGCCTGACTGTGGTGCAGTTGCTGCCCGCGCTGCACTCCGGCGGTGTGGAGCGCTCAACCCTGGAAATCGCCCGTGCGCTGGTCACCGCAGGCCACCGCGCCATCGTGGTGTCGGCTGGCGGCCGCTTGGTGCAAGCCCTGCTGGACAGCGGGGCCGAGCACCTGACCCTGGATATCGGTCGCAAGTCGTTGTTGACCCTGCGCCATGTGGCGTCACTGCGGCAGCTGTTCACCGACACCGGCGCCGATATCGTGCATGCCCGTTCGCGCCTGCCTGCCTGGCTGGGCTGGTATGCGTTGCGCGGCATGCCGGCAGGCACGCGTCCGCATTGGCTCACCACCATGCATGGGCTGAACTCGCCGGGGCGTTACAGCGGCATCATGGCCAGTGGTGAGCGGGTGATCTGCGTTTCGCAGACGGTGCACGACTATCTGCTGCGGCACTACCCCACCACCGATCCGGGCAAGCTGCGGGTGATTCCGCGCGGGGTGGAGGTGCAGCAGTTTCCCCGGGTTGCCCGCAGTGACCGGCGGGCACGGCTGGCGGTGGCGGCACGCTACCCCGGCTTGGCTGGCGATGCGCCGCTGTTGCTGCTGCCTGGGCGCGGCACCCGCCTGAAAGGGCATGCGCATGCCATCCAGCTGCTGGCGGACCTGCAACTGGTTGGTCAGCAGGCGCTGCTGTGGTTGCCGGGTGCGCGTGAGCCGGGGCGGGAGGCCTATGTCGGCGAGCTTGAGGCCCTGGCGCAAGGCCTGGGGGTGGCGGAGCGGTTGCTGGTCACCGAGCCCACCAGCCGTATTGCCGAAGCCTACGCGGCCAGCGATCTGGTGCTGCAACTGTCCGACAAGCCCGAGGCCTTCGGCCGCACCGTGCTGGAGGCACTGTCGGTAGGTCGCCCGGTACTGGGCTGGGACCACGGCGGGGTAGGGGAGTTGCTTGCTCAGTTGCAACCTTCCGGCGCCGTACCGCTGGGCCAGGCCAGCGTGCTGGCGCAGCGGGCTGCGCTGCTGTTGCACGATCCCCCGCCTTTGCCGCACCGTATCCCCTTCACTTTGCAGGCGATGCAGCGCGCCACCCTGGATGTCTATGCAGAACTCGTTGGTTGACCGCCCGATTGTGAAGGATGCCGGTCTGGCAGGCCGCTGGGCGCCAGTATGGGTAATCGCCTACGTCGCCCTGTGGCCCCTGCCTGGCATCGCCGAGGCGGTACTGGTGCTGGGCGCCTTGTTTACCATCGTGCGCCTGCTGATGCTGCGCCTGCGCGGCGGCATTGGCGCGCTGTTGAGCGTGCCGGCATGGGCGCTGACCACGGTGCTGTTCTTTGCCTACTGGTTGCCGCAGCTGCTTTCGGCGCTGGATGCCGCCGATCCGGGACGGGCCTGGAGCAAGGTGGCCGGCGGCCTGCGCTACCTGCCTTTCATGTGGCTGGTGGCGATCGCCGTGGCCACACCGCAGCGGCGTGGCACCACCTTTGCCGGCCTGGCATTGGTGGCTGCGCTGTGGACACTTGATGCCCTGGCCCAGGGGGTGGGCGGCACCAGTCCGTTGTTCTGGTCGTTGGACCAGCTGAAGTGGCTGATCAGCGGACATGGGCTGTGCAGCCCGCAGGAGATGGCGCAGGTTGATCGTCTGGCCGGCATTTTCGGCCCCTGCAATCTCAAGTTGGGTCAGGTGCTGGCGAGTATTTCGCCTTTCCTGCTGTTCTTTGTCGGTTATCGCTGGGGACGGCTGGGCTGGTTCCTGGCTGCGGCCGTCGTCGGTGTGGTGCTGGTGTTGGCCGGCTCACGCGCTTCGCTGATCACCTATGCGCTGGTGTTGCTGCTGTCCGGTTGGCGGCTGATCGGGGCCAAGGGCCTGGTCCTGACCCTGTTGGTCGGGGTGTTGGGTACGGCTGCGCTGGCCGGGGTGTCACCGCAGGTACGCGAGCGGGTGGCGCGTACCACGCTGGCATTGTCGGGGGACAGCGGCGGGGTAAATGCAGCATTGTCCGGGCGCAGCCAGATCTGGGGTGCGGCCTTGTGCATGGTGCGCGAGCACCCGGTCAATGGCGTGGGTGCGCGCGGCTTCCGTGAGGCCTATCCTGACTGTGACCCCGCGCCGCAACAGGCGCCTTCCTGGGGAGAGGGGCCGGCACTGCACGCACATCAGATCGTGCTGGAAATCCTGGCTGAAACCGGTGTGCTGGGGTTGTTGTTGTGGTTGGCAGGCGCGGCCATGGCGCTGCGCGCATGGGCATTTGCCGCGCCGGCGGCACGCGACCGGGCGCGGCCAGCTGCGGTGGCGCTGTTGGTGACGGTGTTTCCGCTCAACACCCACCTGGCCTTCTATTCGGCCTTCTGGGGTGGGCTGACGATCCTGCTGGCGGCCCTGTATGCCGGCGCACTGCTGGCCGAAGAGCCGGACAACTAAAAGGGCGGCCGTGGCTGGGCATGACGCGCCACGGCATAGGCGTGCCTGCAGCCGCGCGGCGGGGCTGCAGCGTGGCTGTGACTACCGATCCTTCGCGTAGAAGTTGCTGCGTCCTTCCGGCTGGCGCTTGAAACGTCGGTGGATCCACAGGTATTGGCTGGGGGCCTCACGCACCATCTGTTCAATGGCGGCATTGACCTGGGCGGTGTCGGCCACGGCGTCGTCGGTGGGGAAGTCCGGCAGCGGTGGCGCGATCTTCAGCACATAGCGGCTGCCTTCGCGGCGGTGGAAGTAAGGCACCACGGCACAGCCGGTCATGCGCGCGAACTGGTGGGTCGCGGTGATGGTCGAGGCAGGCATGCCGAAGAACGGGACGAATACCGAGTCCTTGCCGCGCATGTCCTGGTCCGGTGCATACCAGAGGAAACCGCCTTTCTTGAGGTGGCGCACGGTGGCACGGATGTCCTCGTTGGCGAACATCGCACTTGCGTACTTCAGACGGCCGCTCTTGACCGCCCATTCCATCACCGGGTTGCGGTACCGGCGGTACATGCCGGCCAACGGCACGTGGTCGCAGAGCAGGCGACCGCACATCTCCAGGGTCATGAAGTGGCCTGACACCAGCAGCACCCCGCGGCCTTCGGCCTGCAGGGCTTTCAGGTGCTCCAGCCCCTCCCATTGCACCTGCGGTCGGATCACATCGATGCTGCCCCACCAGGCACGGGCAAACTCGAACACGCCCACTCCCAGCGCATCAAAACTGTCGCGCAGCAGGCGCTGGCGCCAAGCCTCGTCCTGTTCGGGGAAACAGAGCCTGAGGTTTACTTCCGCCGCATGGCGACGGCTGCGGGCCAGGTGCAGCGCCAGCCATCCCAGTCCGCGGCCCAGGGCGCGCTGCAATGTCCACGGCAGGCGCGCGGCCAGCATGGCCACGCCCAGCCAGGCAAAGGTGGGCCAATGACGCGGTTGCCACAGTGATGGCCGGGTTGCGGTGGTAGGTGAATCGGACATGCGGCAATTCTAAGCCAGCGCGAATTTCGCCGCGTGACCTGTGGGCTTTGCCTGCCGTTGATGCGGGCAGAAGGTTGCCGGTTCTGGGGGCTGCGGGTCCGCGGCCCGGGTGCCGCGTGGGCGGCCGTTGTCGCCTGTTCCAGGCGTTCTCCCGTATCCTTCGCCGATGCGCAAGGATCCAGTCGAACGTCTGCTGCGTGGCCTGTACTCGGCCGTGCTTTACCTGTTGTTGCCGATCACGGTCTACCACTTGGTGTGGCGTGGTTTTCGCGTGCGTGAATACTTCCGGCGCTGGGACGAGCGCTATGCCTCCTATCCACCTGCCGACGGCCGCACCTATGTGTGGCTGCATGCCGTATCGGTGGGCGAGGTCAACGCCGCCGCGTCGTTGGTGAACACCTTGCGTGCGCAACGGCCGGACCTGCGCTGGGTCATCACCACCATCACTCCGACCGGCTCACAACGGGTGCGTGCCTTGTGGGGCGAGGCGGTGGACCATGTCTATCTGCCTTATGACGTACCTGGCGCGGTCAACCGTTTCCTGGGTCATTTCAAGCCCAATCTGGCGCTGATCCTGGAAACCGAGTTGTGGCCCAACATGCTGTTTGGTTGCCGCGATCGCGGCATCCCGGTGTACATCCTCAATGCGCGGCTGTCGGCACGTTCGCTCAAGGGCTACCGGTTGCTGCGTGCGCTGGTCGGCCGTGCCCTGCGCACGGTGACCTGCGTGGCCGCGCAGTCGCAGGAGGATGCGCAGCGTTTCGTTGAGTTGGGCGCGCGGCCGGATCAGGTGCTGGCGCTGGGCAACCTGAAGTTCGACATGCATCCCCCCGATCCGGCACCGATGCTGGCGGGTTTTGCGCAGCACGTGGCCGCCGGCCGGCCGGTGTGGATTGCCGCCAGCACGCACGAGGGCGAAGAGCAGGCCGTGGTGGATATGCAGGCCGCGTTGCTGCAACGGCACCCGCAGGCCCTGTTGCTGTGGGCGCCGCGGCACCCGGAGCGCTTTGCCAGGGTAGAGGCACTGGTGCGTGAGCAGGGTTGGCGTGTGGCGACCCGCAAATTGCAGCAATGGCCGCAGGCCGACACGCAGGTATTCGTGATCGACACGCTGGGCGAGTTGATGGGCTTCTATGCCTGCGCGCAGGTGGCCTTTGTCGGCGGCAGCCTGCAGCCGATCGGCGGGCACAACCTGCTGGAGCCGGCAGCGATGGGTACCGCGGCGGTCACCGGGCCGCACCTGCATAACTTTTCAGAGATTTCCCGGCGCATGAACGAAGCCGGCGCGCTGCGCATCTGTGCCGATGCAGCGGAGGTCGGGCAGGCAGTGGAACTGTTGCTGGGCAACGATGTGCTGCGTGAGCAGATGATTGCCAACGGCCGCGCGCTGGTCGCCAATGGGCGGGGCGCGCTGGAGCGTACGGCGGCCTTGATCCTGCCGCGCTTGCCGCCTGCCGCGCACTGAGGCGCGGCGGAGTTGCCAGAGTTGACCGGTCTGGCTGCTTTCTTTGGTCAGCGCTGGGCTCGGCCGCACGTACGGCCCTCGACACAGATGAAAAAAGCGGGCTTGCGCCCGCTTTTTCCCATCCATCCAACCTGCTTGCCGGTTACTGGACCGGGTTGGACTGCAGCTTGGCGGCGGCGTCAGCCGTGAGCAGGCGGTTGATGTCCTGTACTTCGGCGATCTCCAGGTCACCTACTGCCTGGCTCAACTGCAGGCGTGCCAGCAGGAAGTTGTAACGTGACTGCGCGTAATCCAGCTGCGCCTGGAACAGGGTCCTCTGGTTCTGCACCACATCCAGCACGGTACGGGTACCAACTTCCAGACCGACCTGTGACGCGTCATAGGCGCTCTGCGCCGAGACCACGGTCAGGCGGCGGGCCTCCACTTCGCTGATACCGGCCACCAGGGCCTGGTAGGCGTTGCGGGTGTTGCGATCAACGGCGCGCTTCTGCTGCTCGAACGTGTCCTGGGCGATATCACGACGGGCCAGCGCCTGGCGCACGCCGGACTGGGTAGCACCACCGGCGAAGATCGGTACGTTCAAGGTCAAACCAATCGAGTTGGTAGTTGCGTCCGGGGTCTGCGAGCCACTCCCGGTGCTGTCGCCCCAACGCGCGCTCTTGCCCCAGCTTCCGCCCAGCGACAGGGTCGGATAATGACCACCACGCGCTGCCGATACGCTGGATTCAGCGGCACTGACCTGAAGTTCCTGTGACTTCAGTGCCGGGTTGCTGGCCACGGCCTGGGTCACCAACTGGTCGACGTTGGAGCGATTGGCCGGCACTTCCGGGCGGAAGTCGACAGGCAGGCCGCGCAGATCGCGTACCGGTTGGCCGGTCAGTTCGGTAAGGGCCTGGTAGGCATCTTCCAATGCGTTGCGGGTCTGGATGGTGCCGGCACGGGCCTGGTCATACTGGGCACGGGCTTCGTGCACGTCGGTGATCGGCGCCAGGCCAACTTCAAGGCGCTTGTCGGCATAGTCGAACTGCTTCTTGGCGGCCGCTTCGTTGGTCTCGGCGGCGATCAGCGATTCGATGCCGACCAATACATTGAAATAGGTGGTCGCCGTGCGCACCACCAGTTCATCGTTGGCCGAATCCAAGGTGAAATCAGCTGCCTTGCCGAGTTCACGCTGGGCGCGCAGGTTGGCGAACTGGCTCCAGTTGAACAGGGTCTGGCTGCCGTTGATGCCGTAAGTGCGCGTCTTGGTGGTGGTGCTGCCGCTGATATCGTCGTACTTGCTGTGGCTGCGGTTCAAGGAAGCCTCTCCGCCGATCTGCGGCAGCAGTGCCGCGCGCGCCTGCACCTGGCCTTCCTTATCGAACAGGCGCTGGGATTCAGCTGCGGCCAGCTGGGTGTCACCGTTGCGGGCCATTTCGTAGACCTGCAGCAGGTCGGCGGCATGGGAGGTCAGCGGAGCAAGTGCGACTGCCAGCGCAAGGGTGAGGGATCGGCGGATCATTGCGGCTTCCTTGGACGTTTTCAGAGTTGGAACTGCGCTGCGGGGGCGGCGCCCTGCAGGTAGTCGAGGTCGGTTTCAAACAGCGATTCGACGCTGCCGTCAGCCTTGACCAGCACCGCTTCCATGACCGGCGAGGTGCCGGTGATGGCGAACAGGCGGCCGCCCGGGCGCAGCATCTTGAGGAACTGGACCGGTACGGTTTCCACCGCGCCGGTGATGCAGATGGCATCGAACTGGCGCTGGCTCTGCCAGTCCAGGGCGTCGGCCACTTCGATGCGGACGTTGCTGCCCAGCTTGGCGCCGTCCAGGTTCTGGCGGGCGCGCTCGGCCAGCTCCGGCTGGATTTCCAGGCTCAGCACTTCGCGCGCCAGCTCGCCGATGCAGGCGCTCAGGAAGCCGCTGCCGGTGCCGATTTCCAGCACTTCGTCGGTGGGCTGCAGATCCAGCGCCTGCAGGGTGCGGCCTTCGATGACCGGCTTCATCATCTTCTGGCCATGGCCCAGCGGCAGCTCGATATCGGCATAGGCCAGGGCGCGGTTGGCTTCGGCGACAAACGCCTCGCGCGGCAGGCGGGCCAGCACGTCCAGCACGCGAACTTCCAGCACGTCCCAGGGACGGATCTGCTGTTCAACCATCATTTCGCGGGCGTGGGAAAAATTGATCGTCATGGAAAACTCATCGATTCGGGCGCAGTAGGCCGGTCATTTTACCGGTTGGGGCGCGCAAAGTACGGGCCAAGCATCGCCGTGGCCCCAAGGACAGCCGCAGTGCCGGAAGTCACTCGCACCTCCGGTTCATTCAGCTTTCCGGCGGGGCTCATAGGCGCGCACGAAAAAATCCACGCTGGCGGCGATATGGGCGTCGGCGTCCAGGGCGTCCGGTGCAGCGCACAGGCCACACATCATATGCGTATGCAGCTCACCCTTGATCAGACAGAAGAACTGACGGGCGGCCAGGCCGGTATCGGACACCACCAGTTCGCCCCTGGCCACGCGGGCCGCAAGGAAGTCAGACAGGGCGGTCTCGGTACGCGCCGGGCCGGCCTGCCAGAACATCTGGCGGATCCGGTCATCGGTGTCCGGGGTCATCATCATGCGCTGGGTGGCGATGGCGGCGTCGCTGCTGATCAGCGTGAAGAACGCATGGCCAATACCCAGCAACTGGCTGCGCAGCGGCCCCTCGCTGTCGGTGACAAACAGCTCGTCGGGCATCATTTCCACGCATTTGGCCTGGATCGCCTCGGTGAACAAGGTCTCCTTGTCACCAAAATGGCTGTATACGGTGAGTTTGGACACACCGGCACGGGCGGCAATGCCGTCCATGCTGACGCCATTGAACCCCAGCTCGATGAACATCTCCTTGGCCGCGTCCAGGATGGCCGCGCGCTTGCCCAGGTCCTTGGGACGGCCCGGGCCAGCATTGCGCGGCGCAGGTTTGGCGGCAGCAGGGGAAAGTGTTTTCGAAGGCATCGGCTAATACTAGACCAGATGGTTTGATATTTATACTATACCGCGGCGTTTAGTAATGGCGACGAAATACGCCATTCCCCTCACCTTGCAATGCGACCGTACCCATGAACAACCTGCGATGGATTGGCGGCAGTGTCCTGCTTGCCGTGCTTGCTGCCTGTGGAAAAACCGAACCCACCCCGGTGCCAGCAATGCCGGTATTGGTTGTACACCCTGGCGGTAACGACGATGTGACTGTCAGCGCCTATCCGGGCGAGGTGCGCGCCCGTGAAGAAACCGCGTTGTCCTTCCGGGTCGGCGGCAAGCTGCTGCGGCGTGAGGTGGATGCCGGCCAGCGGGTGGACAAGGGCCAGTTGCTGGCCCAGCTCGATGTGGCCGATTACAGCCTGCAAGCACGCGCGGCACAGGCGCAATACGCCGCCGCCGAGGCCGATCTGGTCCGTGCCCGTGACGAGCACAAGCGCTACCAGGCCCTGGCCAGCCAGCAACTGGTCAGCCAGTCGGCGCTGGATGCGCAGACTGCGGCCTTGAAGGCCGCGCAGGGCCAGGCCGATGCGGCGCGGGCCAATCTGGACGTGGCGCGCAACCAGGCGGCCTATTCCCGGCTGCTTGCCCCGGAAGGCGGCCTGATCGCCAGCCGCGAGGCCGAAGCCGGGCAGGTGGTGGCCGCCGGCCAGACCATCTATACGCTGGCCGCCGACGGCGCGCGCGAAGTGGCCATTGCCTTGCCGGAAAGTGCGATCCGCGATTTCAGTGTTGGCCAGGCGGTCGAGGTCGAGTTGTGGAACCAGCAGGGCAAGCGCCTGGGCGGCAGCATCCGCGAGATCGCCGCGGCCGCCGATCCGCAGGCCCGCACCTATGCCGCCCGGGTCAGCCTGGCGGCCGATGCGCTGGACGCGGTGGAACTGGGACAGAGCGCCCGGGTCTTTATCGCCCACGGCAAGAACGGAGCGATGAGCGTGCCGTTGGCGGCGGTGCAGGTTGGCAAGCAGCCGCAGCAGGCCAGCGTGTGGGTGGTGAACCCGGCCGATGGCAAGCTGCAGGCGCGGGCGGTGACGCTGGGCACCTACGGCCCGGAAAGCGTGCCGGTGCTGCAGGGTCTGAAGGCTGAAGATTGGGTGGTTGCCGCTGGCGGCCATCTGCTGCGCGAAGGTCAGCCGGTGACTGCCGTGGACAGGAGCAACAGGCCCATTGAACTTGGCGCACCGAAGAAGGCTGCGTCGGAGGGCTCGCGATGAGCCTGTCGAAATCTTGTATGTGGGACACCTCAGCCCTTCCCCCTGCGGGGGAAGGGGACGGGACGGGGGCTGATGCTCGCGGTAATGTCGAGCGGCGCTTGATCAGAGCTGGAAAGAGGAGTGAGGCGTGAAGCGCTTCAATCTCTCCGAATGGGCGCTCGGTAACCGCCCGCTGGTGCTGTTCATGATGATCGCGATGGCGATCATTGGCGCCTGGTCGTACAAGCACCTGGGGCAGTCCGAAGACCCTCCGTTCACCTTCAAGGCGATGGTGGTGCAGACCATGTGGCCCGGTGCCACCGCCGAGCAGGTGTCCAAGCAGGTCACCGAGCCGATTGAGAAGGCACTGATGAACACCGGGCAGTTCGAGTTCATCCAGGCTTATTCGCGCCCGGGCGAGTCGCAGGTGATCTTCATGGCGCGCGATTCAATGCGCTCCAAGGACGTGCCCGAGCTGTTCTACCAGGTGCGCAAGAAGGTCGGCGACATCCATTCGCAGTTGCCGGCCGAAGTGATCGGGCCGTTCTTCAACGATGAGTTCGGCGACACCTTCGGCAATATCTATGCGCTGACCGGCGAGGGCTTCGACTACGCGCTGATGCGCGACTATGCCGACCGCATCCAGCTGCAGTTGCAGCGCGTGGATGACGTGGGCAAGGTGGACCTGATTGGCCTGCAGGACGAGAAGGTATGGATCCAGCTGTCCAACACCAAGCTGGCGACGCTGGGCGTGTCGATGCAGCAGGTGCAGCAGGCGCTGGCGCAGCAGAATGCGGTGGCCCCGGCCAGCTGGTTCGAGACCCCGACCGATCGCGTGCAGCTGCGTGTGACCGGCCAGTTCACCTCGGTCGAGGACATACGCAATTTCCCGATCCAGACCGGTGATCGCAGCGTGCGCCTGGGCGATATCGCCGAGGTGAAGCGCGGCTTCGCTGATCCGGCTTCGGCCAAGATGCGTTTCATGGGCGAGGACGCCATCGGCATTGCCGTGGCGATGAAGAACGGTGGCGACATCCTCAAGCTGGGCAAGACCCTGGACAGCGAGTTCCAGCAGCTGCAGAAGACGCTGCCGGCCGGCATGCAGCTGCGCAAGGTCTCCGACCAGCCGCATGCGGTGAAGGAATCGGTGGGCGAGTTCGTCAAGGTGCTGACCGAGGCGGTGGTGATCGTGCTGCTGGTGAGCTTCTTCTCGCTGGGCTGGCGCACCGGCCTGGTGGTGGCGGTGTCGATCCCGCTGGTGCTGGCGATGACCTTCTTCGTCATGCATCAGTTCGACATTGGCCTGCACAAGATTTCGCTGGGTGCCCTGGTGCTGGCGCTGGGTCTATTGGTGGATGACGCGATCATCGCGGTGGAGATGATGGCCACCAAGATGGAGCAGGGCTATGACCGCCTGCGCGCGGCCAGTTTTGCCTGGACCTCCACCGCCTTCCCGATGCTGACCGGCACCTTGATCACCGCCGCCGGCTTCCTGCCGATCGCTACTGCGGCGTCGAGTACCGGCGAATACACGCGCTCGCTGTTCCAGGTGGTGACGATTGCGCTGGTGGTGTCGTGGATTGCCGCGGTGCTGTTCATTCCCTATCTCGGCGACAAGATGCTGCCGGACCTGCACAACCCGCAGCCGCCCAAGCCGGGCAGCATCGCCGGGCGCTGGCGTGCGCTGCGGCTGCGTTGGGCCGACCGCAATCCGGCCTTGGCCAACCTGGTCAAGCCCAAGGAACTGGCGCACGACCATGACCCGTACAAGAGCGCGTTCTACCAGCGCTTCCGCGTGTTCCTGGATGCCTGCCTGCGCCGCCGCTGGCTGGTGATCCTGGCCACGGCAGGGCTGTTCGTGTTCTCGCTGGTTATCTTCCGCTTCGTGCCGCAGCAGTTCTTCCCGGATTCAACCCGGCCAGAGCTGATGGTGGATATCGAACTGGCCGAAGGCGCATCGCTGACCGCTACCCAGGCCCAGGCCGAGAAGTTCGAGGCGTTGATCAAGGGCCACAAGGGTGTAGCCAACTTTGTCGGCTACGTCGGCAACGGTTCGCCGCGCTTCTACCTGCCGCTGGACCAGCAGCTGCCAGCCACCAACTTTGCCCAGTACGTGGTGCTGGCCGAGGACACCAAGGCGCGCGAGGAGCTGCGTGATTGGTTGTTGAAGGAAGTGGTGCCGAAGTTCGCGGATGTGCAGCTGCGCGTGACCCGGCTGGAGAACGGCCCGCCGGTTGGCTACCCGGTGCAGTTCCGTATTTCCGGCGAGCATATCGAGCGGGTGCAGGCCATTGCCGCGCAGGTGGCGGAAAAGGTGCGGCAGAACCCGCATACCACCAACGTCAACCTCAACTGGAGCGAGCCGAGCAAGGTGGTGCGGCTGGTCGTCGACCAGGACCGTGCCCGCGTACTGGGCGTGAGCAGTGCGCAGATCGCACAGTTCCTGACCAGCTCGCTGTCGGGAATGAGCGTGAGCACCTACCGCGAAGGCAATCGCCAGATCGGCATGCTGCTGCGTGGCCCGGATGACGAGCGTGCGCGTCTGGACATGCTCGGCAGCCTGGCCATCCCGACCGCCAACGGCAAATCGGTATCGCTGTCGCAGGTGGCCAAGCTGGAATATGCGTTCGAGGACGGCATCATCTGGCACCGCGACCGTCTGCCAACCGTCACCGTGCGCGCCGATATCGGCGACAGCATGCTGCCGGTGGGCGTGGTCGAACAGATCGTGCCGACCTTGAGCGAGATCCGCGACGCCCTGCCCAGCGGCTACCTGCTGGAAACCGGCGGCACGGTGGAGGACTCCGCGCGCGGCCAGGACTCGATCAAGGCCGGCATGCCGCTGTTCCTGGCGGTGGTGGCGACCTTGCTGATGGTGCAGCTGCGCAGCTTCTCGCGGGCGGCGATGGTGTTCATCACCGCACCGCTGGGCATCATCGGTGCGACCTGGTTCCTGCTGTTGTTCCAGGCGCCGTTCGGCTTCGTGGCGATGCTGGGCACGATTGCACTGGCCGGCATGATCATGCGCAACTCGGTGATCCTGATCGACCAGATCCAGCAGGATATCGACGCCGGCCATGACCGCTGGCACGCCATCATCGACGCCACCGTGCGCCGCTTCCGGCCGATCGTACTGACTGCGCTTGCTGCAGTGCTGGCGATGATCCCGCTGTCGCGCAGTGCCTTCTATGGCTCGATGGCGATCTCGATCATGGGCGGGCTTATCGTCGGTACGGTGCTGACCCTGGTATTCCTGCCGGCCCTGTATGCGGCGTGGTTCCGGGTGCGCGCGGACGAGGCAGGTCCGTGATAGCTGAATAGGCACCTCCGGCGCCGTACCTGAAAAAGATGGCTTTGCTGGGTCAGTGGTAAATTGGTCGTGTCGGCGCGGGGGCCGACACGACCTGCGGGAGGCGGGTTTGCCGACACGCCATCATCTCTGCCTGGGGTACAGCGCTGCGCGACGGTCGGTTGCCATCCGGGCGGTTGTGGGTGCGTGTCTGCTGCTGTTGCTGGGCTTGCTGTCGATCAGCCGGCCCGCGCTGGCGGCACGTCACACCGTGGCGGGTTGGGGCATGGAGCAGGGCTTGCCGCACAACCTGGTGCAAGCGGTGGCACAGGGCAGTGACGGTTTCATCTGGCTGGGTACGTGGGAAGGCGTGGTGCGCTTCAACGGCCGCAGCTTCACCGTGTTCGATCGCCAGAACACACCCGGCGCGGAACTGTCCGGAGTACTGAGCATCTTGCCGGAGGCCAATGGCGGCATGTTGTTCGGAACGGTCAGCAATGGCATTTATCGCTATCGCAATGGCCACTGGCAGGCGCTGGGTGGCAATGATGCCCGCAATCTTTCGATCAACGCGATGGCCCGCGATGCTGCCGGTAACGTGTGGATCGGCTCCAAGGACCGGCTGCTGCGCATGCAGCCCAATGGTCAGCTGCTGGACGAGGGGCGGGCGCTGGGATTGCCCGAGGTAGCGGTGACAACGCTGCGCTGGGCGGGCGATGGCAGCCTGCTGGTGGGCACCGAAGAGGGCCTCTACCAGTTGCGCGATGGCCGGTTGCAGCAATGGCCGGCCGCCCGTGCCCTGGTCGTGCGTGACATGGTCAGCGACCTCGCCGGGGGCTGGATCGTCGCCGCCGACGATGGCATCCATCACTTTCAGGCCAATGGTCGGCAGCAGCACCTGCTGATGGGCGAACGCGTCGATGCGGTTCGCCGGGACGCGCAGGGAGGGCTGTGGCTGAGCTTGTCGGCAGGGCGTCTGCAGCGGCTGTATCGGGGGCAGGTGGAGGCGATCAGCATTCCCGGCCAGGTCAGTCCTGCGCTGTTGATCGATCGCGAAGGGCTGGTCTGGGCAGGCAGTACCGATGGCTTGTTTCGCGTTGACGAAGGCGCCGCCCGTGGCATCGGCCGCGCGGACGGCCTGGGCTCGGAGTACGTCCGTGCCGTGATCGAAGGGACGGACGACACGGCATGGGTTGGTCATTCGGAGGGACTGGACCGGATGGTGGGGGAGCAGATCCATCCGGTGCGGCTGCTGCCGGGCAAGGGCCGCGATGCATCGGTGTTGGCCTTGGCCCTGCACGGGGATGGCGTCTGGGCGGGAACCTACAATCAGGGGGTCTTCGATATCGATGTTCACGGGCGGATCAAGCAGCAGATCCGCCTGCCCGGCACCGTACAGCCGCTGGTGCGCGCGCTGTTGTTCGATGCCGATGGCAGCCTGTGGATAGGCAGCAGCGATGGCCTGTACCGCTACGACGGCAGCGCTGATTTCCGCCACTACGGACAGGAAGAAGGCCTGCCCGGGTTGGTGGTGCACACCCTTTATCGGGATCGTACCGGGGTGCTGTGGATCGGGACCGACAGCGGCATGGCCATGCTGGGGCAGGACGGGCGGTTGCAGGCCTGGATGGCGGACAAGGATATCCCAGCACGCTACGTGTTCGATTTCCTGGGTGACGACAATGGTGACCTGTGGATAGCCAGCGACCATGGCCTGCTGCGCAAGCGTGGCCTGGACTTTGCGGTGTTCGACCACCGCAACGGCCTGCCGCGTGACAAGGTGTTCCGGATCATCGACGACAAGGCCGGGCATCTGTGGCTGCCCAGCAATCTGGGTGTGTTCCGGCTGGACCGCAGTGACCTGATGGCGGTGGCGGCGGGTGCGCGCGCGCACTTGTCGGTGCAGGTGCTGGACCATACCGATGGCATGCCCAGCAGCCAGGCCAATGGCGCCTCCTCCCCGGCCGGCTGGATGACCCGGGCTGGCAGTCTGTTGCTGCCCACCAGCGCCGGTCTGGCGGTGGTGAACCCGCAGCGGGTGGACAACAACGCCCGGCTGCGCAAGTTGCCGGTGGTGATCGAGAACGTGGTGGTGGACGGGTATCCGCAGCTGCTGCAGGGCAGCTATGCCTTGCCATCGGAGGTGGAGCGCGTCGCCGTGGCGTTTGCAGGCTTGGGTTTCCGTGCGCCTGACAAGATGCGCTACCGCTACCGGCTGGAAGGGTTCGATACGGATTGGGTGGATGCCGGCACCCGCACCGAAGCGGTATATACCAACCTGCCGGCCGGCAATTACCGCTTGCGGGTGCAGGCCATGTCGCTGCCGCTGGACTGGGACAACCCCGGTCGTGGTGGTGAAGCCTCGGTGTCTTTTTATGTCGCCGCACCGCTTTGGCAGCGGCCGTGGGTGATCCTGCTGGCGGTGCTTGCCCTGGCCGGTATGGTGCTGCTGCTGGTCAGCTGGCGCACCGCCAGCTATCGACGCAGGCAGCGGCTGTTGAATACGCAGATCACCGCGCGTACGCAGGAGTTGAGCGAGAAGAACCGCGCGCTGGAACAGGCCGGTGCCGAGCGTGAAGTGCTGCTGCAGCGGCTGGAACACCAGGCCATGCACGATGCCCTGACCAACCTGCCCAACCGACGTGCGGGCGATGAGCATCTGCAGCAGGCACTACGTGAAGCCTTGGCGTGCCAGTCGCCATTGACCGTGGCGTTGCTGGATATCGATCACTTCAAGCAGATCAACGACCGCTATGGGCACGAAGCCGGTGACCGGGTGCTGCGTGACGTGGCCGGCCTGCTGCAACTGGGTAGCGGGCATTTTGTCTCCCGCCACGGTGGCGAAGAGTTCCTGGTGGTATTGCGTGGCGTCGAGCCGGTGCAGGCAGCCCAACAGCTGCGTGAGCTGGGTCAGCGCGTGGCACGGTTGCGCTGCGAGGAGGTGGACCCGGCACTGGTCATCACCGCCAGCATTGGCCTGGCCGCGTTGGGCCCTGGCCAGGACACAGTGCGCACCTTGTTGGCGGCGGCCGATCGCCAGCTTTACCGTGCCAAACGCGAGGGCCGCAACCGGGTGCTGTCGTGAGCCCGCCGCAAGGGGGAAGGCTGTGCAGCCTTACCTGGTGCCGCGCAGGGGCGTGAGACCTATGCCGGTTGCGACCAGCGCCAGCCCCATCCATTTGACCGCGTCGTATGTATTGCCCACTACAACGTCGTTGACGGCAAGCCAGAAAAAGGAAAGGTTGGTGAGCGTCGATACGATGGCAGAATCACGGGAGCTGATGGCGGCGGCGGTAATAACCTGGATACGTAAGGCGGCCATGAAGCCTACAGCCAGTATCGGCCATATCTGGCCTGGCAATTTGGGCTTGATCACCAGGACGATCAACAGTACCACCAGCCCGGCGGAGGCGTTGTAGAGGCCATTGGTCGTGGTGGCGCGTTCTCCGGAAGCTGACAGTGCACCCAGGACGACAAAGGAGCTCGCATAGGCAACTGCCGCTGTTGCCGCAAGGAGGTGTGACGCGCTGAGTGGCAGTCCATCGAGTCCGGGGCGCAGGGTCAGGGCCACGCCGAGAAAGGCCAGCAGCGAACCTGCGCGCGCCCGGTAGTGCCGCGTCACATGGAGCGTCACCAGTATCGGGGCGGCATTGAGGATCATCGACAGCTCGATGGCCGAAGCGCCGGGACGGGCGAGCGCGAAATAGTAGGCACCGAATGCCCAGAGTCCGGAAACAAGACGTATCGCATGGAGCCGAATCGGCGCAGTTGGCCAGCTGCGCGGTGGCGACATCAGCAGGCCCACCACATACTGCGCGAGCAGTAGCCAAAGCGGGCTGAGGGAGGATTCGCCGGCGCGGATCACAACCAGTGCGGTGAGCGCGGACAGCAGGCTGGCAACGGTGCCAAGCAACACGGTCCGCACTAGAGGGCCCCCAGCAGGACACCATGGAAATGGAAGCCTATGCCGCTGGACAGCAGGACGGCCGCCCCACCATCTGGCGGAGGAATGCGCGCCAGCCCGATCCATGGATCTGCACCACCCGCATGACCATGCGTGGTCTGCACGATGTCCACCGCCAATGGTTTGAGCGCCTCCACCAGCGGTGCGAAGGCGATCTGGTCGCCCTGGTTGGCATACAGGCGTAGTGCTGTTGTGCCCGGAAGATGGCGCAGAAGCGTCCGGGTGATGGAAGCCCATGAACTTACATAGGTTTGGCGCAACGAATCCTTGAGCGCATCGGGCAGTTGTCGCCGGAGTTTCCCCATGGTTGATGCATACGCATCGATATAGGCAGGGTGGGTCTGCCCGGCCGCGGCAAGAATACGGTGGCCGTGGTCGGCGTCGTGCGATATCACCAATGCGGCGGCACCATCGGCAAAGCTGCGCAGGGGACGGTGGGCTGGATCGTCGGGGGATATGGTCCGTGACAGGTTATCGGCGCCCACGACCAGTCCAGTGCCATCCAATCGCGAGGCAAGTTGTACGGCAGTGCCCAAACTCGTACAGCCCGCAGTGATGTCGAAGGTGACGCAGTTCTGCCGCAGCGCTTTTGCGATCCTCGCGGCTGCACTGGGAAATACATGGCGAATGCCTGAACACGCAAATATGATGAAGCTGAGCGATGTACCTGCAGGAAGCTGTGACAGCGCGGTCAAGGCAACGGTAACGGCCATGCCAACTTCATCGAGCTGGGTTTCAATGGCAGCCCCAGTTTCATTTCTTGAGGTGCCAATATGGGTTGCCATGGCAACAATGCGAGCTGTCATGGTCAGGTCGCCAAGGTGTCGGCGACGACAACCCGCATCATGCGACGCCGGTGTGGCCCTGCATAACCTGAGGCTGCATGCATGACGATCCTGTTGTCCCATGCCAGTATCTGACCCGCCTGCCAGCAGTGCTTGACGGCCTCGCGCGTGACGTCCTGGATCAACCGCTTGTAAAGCGAAGCATGGGCAACCGCAACCTGCCGCTCCGCATACAGCGGTGACAGACAGAGCGCCTCCCCTGCGCGGGGGTGTTGCTGGACCACAGGATGGACTGCACGGGGAAGTCGCTCCATCAGTTCGCCCAATGATCGGCCGACGTCCGCCTCGCCAACGCGGTAGCTGCCATGGACACTGTGCTCCAACTGCAGTTGTCGCAGTTTGTGCTTGAGCGCCGGATCCAGCCGGTTCCATGCGCTGCGGGTATCGGCGAACCTGGTTTCACCGCCCTTGCCGGGTACCTGCAGCGCGCAGAGCACGGTGAAAGCCGGCGGTTTGGCCAGGTAGGTACTGTCCTGATGCCAACCCTCGCCGAAGCTGCGCGGCGCGGATGTCACCCCGTCTCCCTGGTTGTCCAGCAGGGTGACCTGTTCGGGATAGTGCGCAGGGCGGTATTTGTCCAAGCGGAAGGCAACGGGCTCACCCAGACGGGTGGCCAGGCGCAACAGGTCGTTCGGGCTGGGCGAATCGTCGGTTTCCAGACAGATCACGCCGTGTCTTGCCAGTGCCTGGGGGCTCAGCTGATCGGCGGTGATACGGGTGATCATGCGGGTGTCTCCTGCGAAAGGCGTTGCGCCTGAAGGCACGCAGGCCCCGGTGGGTCGTTCGTGGCAAGCAAGGTTGTAAAGGCTTGTGCCAGCTTGCGTATGTCTGCCAATCGGTGGGTGGCGGACAGCGATACCCGGATGGCACCGCGTCCTCGCGCTATGGTCGGGTAATAAACCGGGGTGGTGATGAGGGAGTGCTGGGCGAGCAACGTAGACGCTATCTGTATCGCGCTGGCAGCATCGCTGCAGGGAACAACACGAAACGCGATGGTCGACCCCGCTTGCTCAGTAGGGATGCCCGCTTCTGCAAGCATCGCGTCGAACAACGACAAGCGGGCCGCCAGTGCCTCCTTCAGGCGGCGGTATTCGCCGGGGTCGGCAAGGATCTTCATCGATGCGAGGATTGCTCCCTGTGCGGAGACGTCGAGATTGCAGGAAAATCGATCCGAGACGGACTCCCGCAGCATCGCGTCCACGAAGCCTCGTGGTCCAACCATGAATCCGCCCGCTGCGCCGAAGGCCTTGCCGAAGGAACCGGTTACAACCGTGCGGTCTTCATGAGAGGCAAGTGATTGCATCGCTTTGCCTCTGCCGTTCTCCCCTTGCATACCTACCGAATGCGCATCATCCAGCCACAGCCAGCCATTGGCATTGTTCTTCAGATAGTCGGAGAGGCCTTGGAAATCAGCATGGTTGCCCATTGAGTAGAGCCCATCTTCGACAATGACAACCGGTCGTCGCGTGTTCTTTGCGAAAGAACCCGCAACGCCCAGGGTGTTGCTGCTGGTAATGATGCGGCCAGGTGCGAAGGCTCCCTTCACTGCGAACTGGACCGTTGCATGTGCGTTTGGATGTACTACGGCGGTCGCGTCAAATGCCGAACTGGCAAAGCCGGCGGCGGTGGCGATATTGGCTGAAAGTGTGGTCGGGTAGATCCGTGCCTGCGAATCTCCGGTTTTCATGAGAGCCAGTCTGTGCGTGATCTCGTTGACGATCGCGGTTTCGGTCCGTGCCATCGCAACGCTTGAGTGCAGTGCGCCGAAATCGTCGATTGCTTCAGCCGATGCTCGTCTCACGTCGCTGCGAGTGTTCAGGCCAAAAGGGCTGTTCGAGAGAAAGTCTGTGGCCCATTGTTGACCCGATTGCGTTTTTATCCGCACGCACCGGTTCTCTCCACATTCGATCATCTGGATGCCATAGAGATCGTTGGCTCTGGCTTCCTGGTCTGCAGGGTGCGGATCTGTCGTCGAGTACGCAATGATGTCGTTGCCAGGGAAACCCATCTCGTCACTCCTTTGATCGGGGGAGTCGACTATGGGTGATGCGGACGTCGGATTTGTTTCACACGTAAGAACGGAATGGCGCGGGTTGCCAGCGCAGCGTCATCAAAGGAAACACATGAGCGACATGGACATCTGCATCTGCGCATGGCACGGAAGACGGCCGTGCGCATTGGACCCGATGTTGTGGCATGCAGCCGGCGCGTTGCGCAGCCAGCGTCTCATGGGTGTGCCCCGGTGCAGTGGTACTCACCCATCTGCACGCATTGCGTGGGTGCATCGCATCCAAGGGCAGCGGCGCCCGTGGATACGATGCCCGTGGATCGCGGGGGGCAGGGCTGGCTTAATACAGGCCCTGCGCCAGCATCGCGTCGGCAACCTTGACGAAGCCGGCGACGTTGGCGCCGTCCACGTAGTTGACGCTGCCATCGGCTCGTACGCCATGCTGCACGCAGTTGGCGTGGATCTCCTTCATGATCACGTGCAGGCGCTCGTCGACGTCGGCATGGCGCCAGGACAGGCGCAATGCGTTCTGGCTCATTTCCAGGCCGGACGTTGCCACGCCACCGGCGTTGCTGGCCTTGCCCGGTGCATACAGCGTGCCGGCCTGCAGGAACACATCCACCGCTTCCAGCGTGGACGGCATGTTGGCGCCTTCGGCCACGCACAGCACGCCGTTGTGGACCAGGGTGCGGGCGTCGGTTTCGTCCAGCTCGTTCTGGGTGGCGCAGGGCAGGGCGATGTCGGCCGGGATATGCCAGGGGCGACGGTCGGCGAGGAATTCGAAGCGGGCATCGTCGGCCAGTTCGGACAGGCGGCCGCGGCGCTCGTTCTTCAACGCCATCACTTCCTGCAGGCCCTGCTCGTCGAAGCCATCGCGGGCGTACAGTGTGCCGCCGGAGTCGGAGAAGGTAAGTACCTTGGCGCCGAGTTCGCTGGCCTTGATGGCCGCGTACTGGGCGACATTGCCGGAGCCGGAGACCAGCACCTTGGCGCCGTGGGTCTGGCGCTTGGCGTGGTGCAGCATCTGCTCGACGAAATAAACCGTGCCAAAGCCGGTGGCTTCCGGCCGCATCAGGCTGCCGCCGTAGGCCAGGCCCTTGCCGGTGAACACGCAGGCGGCGTCATTGCTGAGCTTCTTCATCATGCCGGCCATGAAGCCGACCTCGCGTGCGCCGACGCCGATGTCGCCGGCCGGTACGTCGGTATCCGGGCCCAGGTGGCGGTACAGCTCCAGCATCAGCGCCTGGCAGAAGCGCATCACCTCGCCATCGCTCTTGCCCTTGGGATCGAAGTCCGAGCCGCCCTTGCCACCGCCCATCGGCAGGGTGGTCAGTGCGTTCTTGAAGGTCTGCTCGAAGGCCAGGAACTTGAGGATGGACAGGTTCACCGAGGGGTGGAAACGCATGCCGCCCTTGAACGGGCCGATGGCCGAGCTGTGCTGCACGCGCCAGGCGCGGTTGACGTGGGTCTGGCCCTTGTCATCGGCCCAGGCGACGCGGAACTGGATGACCCGCTCCGGCTCGACCAGACGTTCCAGCAACCCGTATTGCGTGTATTTCGGGTTCTGCTGCAGGAAGGGCCACAGGCTGTGGGCCACCTCTTTGACTGCCTGCAGGAACTCGGATTGGTTGGGGTCGCGCTTGGCCACATGGGCCAGGAAGTCGTCGGGGGTACGGTAGTTCAAGGTCATTCCTTTTCAATGCGGGACCTGAAGAACGGGTCCAATAGGAGACAGGTCCAAGAAAAAAAGCAGCGTGGTATCCACCAGGCGGGAACAGCCCGCAAAAAAAGACGCGGCCAAAGGCCGCGTCCAGTTACCTCATTTCAACTGCGCAAGCACGGCCGCACCGGCTTGCCGGGTGCTGAGTGCCTGGCCTTGCGCGGCCAGGTCGGCGGTGAAGTGGCCGCCATCCAGCGCTGCGGTGACCGCCTGTTCGATGGCGGCGGCTTCGGCCTCCAGGCCCAGCGAATGGCGCAGCAGCATGGCCGCGCTGAGGATGGTGGCATAGGGGTTGGCAATGCCCTTGCCGGCGATGTCCGGGGCCGAGCCGTGGATGGGCTCGTAGATGCCGACCTTGCCCTGTTCACCCAGGGATGCCGACGGCAACAGGCCCAGCGAGCCGGCCAGCATCGAGGCCTCGTCGGTGAGGATGTCGCCGAACATGTTCTCGGTGACGATCACGTCGTAGACGCGCGGCTTGGCGATCAGGTGCATGGCCATGGAGTCGACCAACTGGTGTTCCAGCTCCACGTCCGGGAACTCTTCGCGGCCGATGCGGGCGGCGATGTCACGCCACAGGCGCGAGGTTTCCAGCACGTTGGCCTTGTCCACCGAGGTCAGCTTGCCGCGGCGCTGCTGGGCCAGGCGGAAGGCGCTGCGCAGCACGCGCTCGATTTCCACCACGGTGTAGCGGCACAGGTCGCTGGCGCTGTCGGCGTCACGGGTCTTGTCACCGAAGTAGATGCCGCCGGTGAGCTCGCGCACCACCACGAAGTCCACGTCCTTGAGCAGTTCCGGCTTGATCGGCGAGGCGTTGAGCGCGGCCGGATGGGTGCGTACCGGGCGCAGGTTGGCAAACAGGCCCAGCGCCTTGCGGATGGCCAGCAGGCCTTGTTCCGGGCGCACCTTGGCATTGGGGTCGGACCACTTGGGGCCACCGACGGCGCCCAGCAGCACGGCATCGGCCTTGCTGCAGGCTTCCAGCGTGGCGGCCGGCAGCGGCTCGCCGTGCTTGTCGATGGCAATGCCGCCGATGTCGTGTTCGCTGAAGCTGAAGTTGTGACCGAAGCGGTTGGCGACGGCCTTGAGCACGTCGACGGCGACGGCGGTGATTTCAGGACCGATGCCGTCACCCGGCAGTACGACGATATTGGCTTGCATGTAGGGGTTCCGGTTGCTGTTTGTTTTGTTTGAAGCCCCTCTCCCTGCGGGAGAGGGGTTGGGGTGAGGGTAGGGGCGCCATGCGCTGTTTGGCTGCGCGAGGCTTCGCCCTTACCCTCATCCGCCCCTACGGGGCACCTGCATTCGACACATCCATGTGCCTCACCCTACGGGCGGCTGCGCCGTGCAGTCCGGCAATCCTGCCGGACTGTCTCCCGAAGGGAGAAGGGCAGGCGTCTCACGCCGCTTTCGCAGCCTCATACCGCTCGATTTCATCCACCCGGCCCAGCAGCCAACCCAGCTGGTCAACACCTTCCAACAGGCAGGTCTGCGAGAAACCGTCCAACGGGAACGTATAGGTCTTGCCGCCGGAGGTACGCAGCTCACGCGCCGCCACATCCACGGTCAGCTCATCGTCCGGGTTCTGCATCAGTTCCTGCACGTCGGCTTCGTCCAGCACGATCGGCAGCAGGCCGTTCTTCAATGAATTGCCGCGGAAGATGTCGGCGATCTCGCTGCTGACAATCGCCTGCAGGCCCAGATCCGTCAATGCCCATGGCGCATGTTCGCGCGAGGAACCGCAACCGAAGTTGCGCCCGGCCAGCAGGATGGCGCGGCCCTGGTTGTGCGGCTGGTTGAAGGCGAAGTCCGCATTCGGCGAGCCATCGGCCTGCCAGCGCCAGTCGTTGAACGCGTTCTTGCCCAACCCGGCACGCTCGGTGGTGGACAGGAAGCGCGCCGGGATGATCTGGTCGGTGTCGATATTGGTCTGGCGCAGCACCACGCTGCGCGAAACGATGCGAGTCAGTGCGGCCATCAGTACAGCTCCAGTGCGTAGCCCTTCTCCCACCGGGAGAAGGTGGCGCGCAGCGCCGGATGAGGGTGTGCTTGCGCAGGGTGTTTGCCGGAAGGAGCAGCGGTCGCCCTCATCCGCCCCTTCGGGGCACCCCCGCCTTCGCGGGGGCATACCTTTGTATCTCCCGGAGGGAGAAGGGCAAAAGCGGCGGCCATCACGCCACCTCCTTGGCAAACAGATCGCGGGTATCGGCAACGCGGCCGTTCACCGCTGCCCATGCTGCGCTCATCGGCGAGGCCAGCAAGGTGCGCGAGCCCGGCCCTTGGCGGCCTTCAAAATTGCGGTTGCTGGTGCTCACCGCCAGCTGGCCCGGTGCAACCAGGTCGCCGTTCATGGCGATGCACATCGAGCAGCCCGGCTCACGCCATTCGGCGCCGGCAGCGCGCACAATCTCGTGGATGCCTTCGGCCTCGGCATCGCGCTTGACGATCTCCGAGCCCGGCACCACCAGCATGCGCACGCCGTCGGCGACGTGGCGGCCGCGCAGCACCTGCGCCACTTCGCGCATGTCACTCAGGCGGCCATTGGTGCAGGAACCGACGAACACCACGTCCACCGGCGTGCCGATCAAGCTGTGGCCGGCCTCGAACTTCATGTAGTCCAGGCCCTTCTGCGCGGCGGCATCGTTGGCGGCCGGGATCGGCGCGTCCACCGCGATCGCGGTGCCCGGGTGCGTGCCCCAGGTCAGGGTCGGGCGGATGTCGGCGGCATCGATCTGCACTTCGACATCGAAGCGCGCGCCGTCGTCGGTGTTCAGGGTCTTCCAGTACGCCACGGCGGTGTCGAAGTCGGCGCCGTTGGGGCCGCGCGGGGTGTTGGCGACCCAGTCGAAGGTGACCTGGTCCGGCGCCACCATGCCGGCGCGGGCGCCGGCCTCGATGGACATGTTGCACAGGGTCATGCGCTGTTCCATGTCCATCGCGCGGATCGCCGAGCCACGGAACTCCAGCACATGGCCTGTGCCGCCGTTGACGCCGATCACGCCGATGATGTGCAGCACCACATCCTTGGCGCCAACGCCCGGGGCCAGTTCGCCATCAACGGTGATGGCCATGGTCCTGGCTTTGCGCTGCAGCAGGCACTGCGTGGCCAGCACGTGGCCGACTTCGCTGGTGCCGATGCCGAAGGCCAACGAGCCGAACGCACCATGCGTGGAAGTGTGGCTGTCGCCACAGACGATGGTCATGCCCGGCTGGGTGAAACCCTGCTCCGGGGCGATGACGTGGACGATGCCGCGATTGGCCGAGGACAGGTCGAACAGCTCGATGCCGTACTCGGCGCAGTTCCTGGCCAGGGTTTCAACCTGCGCCTCGGATGCTTTGCTGGCGTAGGGCAGCTTGCCGTCGGGGCCGGCCGGCAGGGTCGGCGTGGAGTGGTCCATCGTCGCCTTGGTGCGGTCCGGGCGGCGCGGCTTCAGGCCGCGCTGGCGCAATTCGGTGAAGGCCTGCGGCGAGGTCACTTCGTGGATCAGGTGCAGGTCGATATACAGCACGGCCGGCGCGTTGTCGGATTCGGGGACGACAACGTGGGCGTCCCACAGTTTGTCGTACAGGGTTTTGGGTGCGGAGCTCATCGGTACGTTCCGTTGCCTATGTTCTGCCGTCGCGCTCAGGCGCTGACGGCTTCCTCGGTCTTGCTGCCTTCACGCTGGCGCAGCAGGCGGTTGGTGACATCCAGCCAGGCCAGTGCACTGGCTTCGATGATGTCACGGCTGGTGCCGGTGCCTTCGAGGATCTCGCCTTCGTGGCGTACGCTCAGGTTGGCTTCGCCGCGGGCGTCGGCGCCGATGCCGACGCTGTGCACGTGGTAGCTGTCCAGGGTCAGCTGGATGCCGGTGGCGGCCGACAGGGCCGAGAACAATGCATCGACCGGGCCGTCGCCCTGTGCGGTTTCGGCCACGCGGTTGCCTTCCGGATCGGACAGTTCAACCAGTGCGTTGGCGCGGCTGCCGACGTCGCTGATGGTCATCGAGGCCAGGCGGTAACCGTCGCTGCTGGAGGTGCCCTGCATCAGGGTCTGCAGGTCGGCGTCGGTGACCACGCGCTGCTGCTCGCACAGCGCCTTGAACTGGTCGAATACCAGCTTCAGCTCTTCTTCTTCCAGCCAGTAGCCCAGTGCACGCAGGCGCGCCTCGACTGCGGCGCGGCCGCTGTGGCGGCCCAGCACCATCTGCGAGGATTCCCAGCCCACGTCTTCCGGACGCATGATTTCGTAGGTGTTGCGATTGCGCAGCATGCCGTGCTGGTGAATGCCGGATTCATGGGCGAAGGCATTGGCGCCGACGATGGCCTTGTTGCGCTGGACCGGCATGCCGACCAGGCGCTGCAGCAGCTGCGAGGTGGGCACGATGCGCTGGGTGTCGAAGCCGGTATCGAAGTTGTAGAAGGCGTTGCGTACCTTCAGCACCATCGCGATTTCTTCCAGCGCGCAGTTGCCGGCGCGCTCGCCGATACCGTTGATCGAGCCTTCCACCTGGCGTGCACCGCCTTCGATGGCGGCCAGGGAGTTGGCCACGGCCAGGCCCAGGTCGTTGTGGCAGTGGGTGCTGAACACCACCTTGTCAGCGCCGGCGGCATTGGCGATCACATGCTGGAACATCGCGCGGATTTCTTCCGGCGTGGTGAAGCCAACGGTGTCGGGCAGGTTGATGGTGCGCGCACCGGCGGCGATCGCGACCTGGGTGACTTCGGTCAGGAAGTCCAGTTCGGTGCGGGTGGCGTCCTCGGCGGAGAACTCGACATCGTCCAGATAGCCGCGCGCCATGCTCACATGCTTGTGCACCGATTCCAGCACCTGTTCCTTGCTGATGCGCAGCTTGTGCTCGCGGTGCAGCGGACTGGTGGACAGGAACAGGTGCAGGCGCGGGCGCGCTGCGGCTTCCAACGCCTTGATGGAGGTTTCGATATCGCCGGCCAGGCAGCGCGACAGCACCGCCAGGACCGGCTGGCGTACCTCGCGGCCGATCAGGGCCATGGCTTCGCGGTCGGACTGCGAACTTGCGGGGAAGCCGGTTTCGATCACGTCCACGCCCAGTTCCGCCAGCGCCCTCGCCATCACCAGCTTCTGTGGTGGCGTCATGCTGCAGCCGGGTGATTGCTCACCGTCGCGCAGGGTCGTGTCGAAGATGGTAATTCGCGGGGTGTTGTTGGTTGGAGTATTCACCAGAGGGTCTCCTCGACTGCGGCGGTAACGGGAATTTTGGGGGATTCGGATTTGGGGCTGCGCTGTGTCGCTGCGACGACACGGCTTCTAAGTCGTTCGGCGTTACGCCGTCGAGGTTTGCGCGGTGGGCTGGGGCGTACTTCAGACAACAGGGTCGACAATACCGTGGCATCGATGTTGCCGCCCGATACCACCGCACACTTGCGCTTGCCGGACACACGGCGGCCGGCGGCCAGCGCCAATGCGCCAGCACCTTCGGCGATGACGTGCTCTTCCAGCGCCAGCCGCACCAGGGTTTCGCGCAGTTCGGCTTCGCGCACGATCACCACGTCGTCGAGCAGGCTGGCGCACAGGCGGCGGGTGATGAAACCGGGGATCTTGACCTTGACGCCATCGGCGAGGGTTGGCACCGGGTCAACTTCGCGCACATCGCCCTTGATCGCGCGTGCCATCGAGTCCACGCCTTCGACCTGCGCGCCGATGATGCGCACGCCTTGCGACTTCAAGGCCAGCGCAACGCCCGAGGCCAGGCCACCACCGCCGATCGGCACGATCACCACGTCCGGTGCATGCGGTGCCAGCTCGATGCCCAGCGTGCCCTGGCCGGCGATCACGTCCGGGTCGTCGAAGGCGGACAGGAAGCGGTAGCCGTTCTGTTCGGCCAGCTCTCGGGCGAAGGCATAGGCTTCGTCATAGCTGTTGCCGTGCTGGCGGACGGTGGCGCCCCAGTGCTGGACGCCGGCGATCTTGGTGGCCGGTGCACCATGCGGCATCACCGTGATGGCCTGCACGCCCAGCCGGTGCGAGGCCCAGGCCACGCCCTGGGCGTGGTTGCCGGCCGAAGCGCAGATCACCGGGCGTTCGTCGCCGCGCTCAAGCGCTGCAAGCATCGCGTTCAAGGCGCCACGCACCTTGTAGGAACCGGTGCGCTGCAGGTTTTCGAGCTTGAGCCAGGTGCCGAAACGTTCGGCGTAATGCAGCGGGGTAGGCGGCAGGAAACGGCGCAGGCGGGCCTGCGCGGCCAATACGTCGGCGACGCTGACGTTCAACGTGTCAGCGGGTGTTGCAACTGCGACGGTGCGGCCACGATCAGGCATGGTGACGCCGGGATTCGGGATTCGGAATAGGGGATTGACGGTGCACCGCGAATGGTTGGAGAAGACACCTCCGTTCAGCACCGCTCGCAGCCGCAGCCGGGCGGGTGCGGGCGCGACTCCCGACTCCCGACTCCCCAATCCCGGCGCCACCAAGAAGTCGCCTCCGTGGTTTACGGCGGCGTACTACCGGTACGCCACTTACGTCGCTGCTCATACGCTGGCACCAGCGACCGGCACTACCCGTACCGATTCGCAGTCGTAGACCTTTTCCAGCTGGTGGCGCAGGGTTTCCGGCGGACGGGTACCGTCGATGTCCATCTGCACGTGCCAGCGGCCAGCGTCGTCGGCCTTGCGTTGGCCGGCGATGTTGCTGGGGGAAAAACCGCGGCGTTCAACCATGCCGATCACGCGCACCAGCGCGCCTTCGGCAGGCTTCAGCACCAGGTCAAGCCGGTATTGCATTGGAACTCTCCTGCGTTGCCTTGGCGTGGGCGGGGTTGCTGTCCAGCATGGTGCTGTTGGCGTTGTTGGGTGGCACCAGCGGCCACACGTTCGCACGCGCGTCGATGGCCACGTGCAGCAGCATCGGGCCGGGCGCGTCGAACAGTTCGGCCAGGCCGTCCTCGACGTCGTTGCGGTCAACGATGCGCTTGGCCTTGATGCCGAACACCTGCGCCAGGGCGACGAAATCCGGGTTGTCGGACAGGTCGATCTCGCTGTAGCGCTCGGCGTGGAACAGCTCCTGCCACTGCCGCACCATGCCCAGCGAGGAGTTGTCCAGCAGCACGATCTTGATCGGCAGTCTGCAGCGGGCAATCGTCACCAGCTCCTGCACGTTCATCATGAAGCTGCCGTCGCCGGAGACCAGCACCACGGTGCGGTCGGGGCAGGCGAACTGCGCGCCCATCGCTGCCGGCAGGCCGAAGCCCATGGTGCCCAGCGCGCCGGAGGTCAGGTGGTTGCGCGGGTGGTTGAACCGGCAATGTTGGGCCACCCACATCTGGTGCTGGCCCACGTCGCAGGCGATGACGGTGTCCGCCGGGGCCACTTCGCTCAGTCGCTTCAACAGCCGCGGCGCATAGATCTGCTCGCCGGGGGCGTCGTAACGGGCGGTGAACTTTTCACGGTTGGCAGCGCAGCGTGCGCGCCAGGTATTGCAGTTGGCGCGCTCGCCGGTCAGCGCGACCAGGCCGTCACGGACATTGCCCGGCAGGGCGATGTTGGCACCGCGCAGCTTGGAAATTTCGTAGACGTCGGCATCCAGGTGGATGATCCGGGCAAACGGTGCGAACTCGGCCAGCTTGCCGGTGGCGCGGTCGTCGAAGCGGGCGCCGACCACGATCAGCAGGTCGGCCTCCTGCACCGCCATGTTGGCGGCGCGGGTGCCGTGCATGCCCAGCATGCCCAGGTACTGCGGGTGGTTGGCGGGCAGGGCGCCCAGGCCGCGCAAGGTCAGCACGGTGGGGATGCCGGTGGCCTCGACGAACTGGCGGAACTCGCCCACCGCGTCGGCCAGGGCGATGCCGCCCCCGCCGTAGATCACCGGCTTCTCGGCCTGGGCGATGGCAACCAGTGCCTCGGCCAGTGCCTCGGCAGCCGGTGCCGGGATCGGATCAACCGACGCCGGCACATGGTCGGGCAGGTGCGCCGCACTGGCCAGCTGCACGTCCTTGGGCAGGTCGATCAGTACCGGACCGGGCCGCCCTTCGCGGGCGACACGGAAGGCTTCGGCAACCACCTGCGGCAGCTCATCGACACTGCGCACCAGCCAGCTGTGCTTGACGATCGGCAAGGTCATGCCGAACACATCCAGTTCCTGGAACGCATCGGTACCCAACAATGCGGTGCCAACCTGGCCGGTCAGGCACACCATCGGTACCGAGTCCAGCATGGCATCGGCAATGCCGGTGACCAGGTTGGACGCACCCGGGCCGGAGGTGGCCACGCATACGCCTACCTTGCCGCTGGCGCGGGCATAGCCATTGGCGGCCAGTGCCGCGCCCTGCTCGTGACGTACCAGGATGTGCTTGAGGCTGGAGTCCACCAATGCGTCATAGAACGGCATGATGGTGCCGCCCGGGTAGCCGAATAGCGTTTGCACGCCTTCGGCTTCCAGGGCCTGCGTCAGCCAGCGTGCGCCATTGCGTGGCGCACCGGGGGTGGAAGTGTTCATGGAGCGACCTTTGCCTGTTGCGGGTGGGGGACCGCGCGGTTACGCGTTCTGTGCTTGCAGCCAAACCATCTTGGCGCGGAGCTCCTTGCCCACCTTTTCAATCGGATGTTCCATGTCGGCCTGCTGGAACTTCCTGTAGTTCGGCAGGCCGGCGTCGTACTCGGCTTCCCAGTTCCGGGTGAAGGTGCCGTTCTGGATGTCGGTCAGCACGTCCTTCATGCGTGCCTTCACCGAGGCATCGATGACGCGCGGGCCGCTGACGAAATCGCCGTACTGGGCGGTCTCGGAGATGAACTCCAGCATGCGGGTGATGCCGCCTTCGTAGAACAGGTCGACGATCAGCTTCAGTTCGTGCAGCACTTCGTAATAGGCGATTTCCGGCTGGTAGCCGGCTTCGACCAGGGTTTCAAAGCCGGCCTGCACCAGCGAGGAAGCGCCACCGCACAGCACGGCCTGCTCGCCGAACAGATCGGTTTCGGTCTCTTCCTTGAAGGTGGTCTTGATGATGTTGGCGCGGGCGCCGCCCAGGCCGGCTGCATAGGCCAGGGCGAACTGCTCGGCCTTGCCGCTCTTGTCCTGATAGACGGCGTAGATGCAGGGCACGCCACGGCCGATTTCGTACTCGCGGCGCACCAGCGCACCCGGGCCCTTCGGCGCGACCAGTACCACGTCCAGGTCGGCGCGCGGCTCGATCATGCCGAAATGCACGTTCAGGCCGTGTGCGAACAGCAGGCAGGCGCCCTGCTTCATGTTCGGTGCCAGCACTTCGTTGTAGAGCTTCTTCTGCACCATGTCCGGGGTCAGCACGGCGACCAGGTCGGCGTCCTTGACCGCTTCGGCCGGGGTCTTGACGGTGAAGCCATCGGCCTGCGCCTTGACCTCGGTGGGGCCGCCAGCGCGCAGGCCGACAACCACGTCGAAGCCCGATTCACGCAGGTTCATGGCATGGGCGCGGCCCTGGCTGCCGTAACCGACGACGGCGATTTTGATCTGGGGCAGTTCGTTGGTGCTCATGGTGCTTGGGTTCCTTGCGATCAAGAGAGACATGCAGAAATAAAAACGGCCGTTGCGTCAGGACGCAGCGGCCGGAGCGGGCGGGGCAGACACCATGCAGGCGGCAGCGCTGCGGCAGGCAGCGTTGGCGGTGTGTTTGTTCGTGGTGTCAGTGGCTGGGTACATGGTTTCAGATGAAATAGAAGCTGGAAACGAAAAACCCCGCACCGGGGTCGGCGCGGGGTCTTTAGTCGAATCTGGCTGTCTTTACGTTACGCGCCAGTCTGCCCCGCACCTGTTGGCTCGGTAATAAGTACGAGTACAAGAATCGAGGCCACGGCGTGGGCCGGGGTCGAAGTCAGGTCAGCGGTGGCGTTGTGGCGTTGCAGCATGGGTCGAGATAACCACCCTGTTGACGTGGTGTCAACGCTTGCAGGTGTGATTGCCGGCAAAAACCCGACAACCCGCGCTGCATAAGCATGGTTACGGTTGAAACCGCAATGACGGAGGGGCGGCGACGGCCACAAGTGCGCGGAAATCGTGGTTTTGGACCGGGTTGCAATTTTTTTGGGAGAGCGTGATTGGATTGCGACGCTTTTCCCGGTTTTATCAGTAACAGGCCCTGCAACCGGGGTCGGACCGAGGGTTCCCATGGAGAAGATGTACAAGCAGATGCCGGCCCAGGTACATGCTGATCGCTGCGGTGCCAGCAAGGGTGCGGGCTTGGCGGGCATCGTCCCGCTGATGGGGCATGGCGAAGGACTGCCGGCACCGCTGATCTATCGCAAGGGGTGGGCATTGCTGGGCTACCTGGCGCTGGAACCCAACCGCATGCATTCGCGCGCCAGCCTGGCGGCCCTGTTCTGGCCGAACCTGGGCGAGACCAGCGCGCTGACCAATCTGCGCCAGGTGCTCAGCAACCTCAATCGCTACTGTACCCAGCAGTTTGGCCCGGAGGTATTGCAGATCCAGCGTGGCAGCGTGGGCCTGCTGCGGGGCGAGCGCATCCTGTTCGACGTGGATGTGTTGGTACAGGCCCCCTGCGATGCCATCCATCTGCTGAGCGATCAGCGGATCTTCCTGGATGGCATGGAGGACATCGCCGACCTGGAGTTCCAGGCCTGGCTGCAGACCACGCGGCAGATGCTGGAGGTGCAGCTGATCAGTTCGGTGGAGCGTTGCTGCGACCAGATGATCGAACGTGCGCGCTGGGATTCGGCCATCGATCTGGCCAATGCGCTCAGCCGCCGCGATCCCTGGAATGAAGCGCACGTGCAGCGGGCGATGCGCGCCCATGCCGGGAATGGCAGCAGTTGTGAGGCGCTGACTGCCTACCAGCGGTTGGAGGCTTTCCTGCGTAGCGACCTGGGCTTGGACCCCTGTCAGGAAACCCGGCGCCTGCTGCAACAGATAAGCGCGCTGGGCAGCGTCGTGCGGGCGGCGCCGGTGCAGTTGTCGGCGACGATCTGAGGCCCACAGGGGGCTGACAGCAACTCGCCGCGCAGCCCCTGCCCGCAGGCATGCGGAAGGACACATGGTGGCGCGGGCAGGGGCGGGTTATCGTCAATACTCCTGCCTGCCGGTACCGACCATGTTGCGTACGACGCTGTTGTTGAGCCTGCTGTCCGTTCCTTTTACAGCGGTGGCGGCGGATCGCGTCACCGGCTACGACTTCGCCACGCGCTCGGAGGTGATCGCACCGACCGCCATGGCTGCCACCTCGCAGCCCTTGGCCACGCAGGTGGCGTTGGACGTGATGAAGGGCGGTGGCTCGGCGGTGGATGCGGCCATTGCCGCCAATGCCGCGTTGGGTCTGATGGAGCCGACCGGCAATGGCATTGGGGGTGACCTGTTCGCCATCGTGTGGGATCCGCGCAGCCAGAAACTTTATGGCTACAACGGTTCGGGCAGGTCACCGCGTTCGCTGACCCTGGCCGAGTTCCAGCGCCGGGGTTTGAAGGAAATCCCGGCCACCGGGCCGCTGCCGGTGTCGGTGCCCGGTGCGGTGGATGGCTGGTTTGCGCTGCATGAGCGATTCGGCCGCAAGCCCATGGCTGACAACCTGGCCCCGGCCATCGCCTATGCCCGCAACGGCCACCCGGTGGCCGAGGTGATCGCCTACTACTGGGACCGCTCGGTGCCCAAGCTGTCGCAGTACCCTGGCTTCAAGGAGCAGTTCACCATCGACGGCCACGCGCCGCGCAAGGGCGAGCTGTGGCGCAACCCCAACCTGGCCAATACCCTGCAGCAGATCGCCGACGGCGGCCGCGACGCGTTCTACAAGGGGGCCATTGCCCGCATCATCGGTGACTACTTCAAGGCCAATGGTGGCTACCTGAGCTATGAGGACATGGCGGCACATCAGGGCGAGTGGGTGGAGCCGGTGAGCAGCAACTACCGTGGCTACGACGTATGGGAGCTGCCGCCGAACAGCCAGGGAATCGCCGCCCTGCAGATTCTCAACGTGCTGGAAGGCTACGACTTCTCGAACATCCCGTTTGGTTCCGCCGAACACATCCACCTGTTCGTGGAAGCAAAAAAGCTGGCGTTCGCCGACCGTGCCCGCTTCTATGCGGATCCGGCATTTTCCCCGGCCCCGGTACAGCACCTGATCTCCAAGGACTACGCCGCGCAGCGCCGTGCGTTGATCTCGATGGACAAGGCCTTGAAGGAAGCGCAGCCGGGTACGCCGAAACAGTTGCAGGAGGGGGACACCATCTACATGACCGTGGCCGATGGCGACGGCATGATGGTCTCGTTGATCCAGTCCAACTACCGCGGCATGGGTAGTGGCATGGCGCCGCCGGGGCTGGGTTTCATCCTGCAGGATCGTGGCGAGATGTTCGTGCTGCAGAAGGATCACCCCAATGGTTACGCGCCGGGCAAGCGCCCCTTCCAGACCATCATCCCGGCCTTCATCACCAGGGACGGCAAGCCGTTTGCCAGCTTTGGCGTGATGGGCGGTGCGATGCAGCCGCAGGGGCATGCGCAGATCGTGATGAACCTGGTGGATTTCGGCATGAACCTGCAGGAGGCCGGCGATGCGCCGCGTATCCAGCACGAGGGTTCCACCGAGCCGACCGGACAGGCGGTGGCGATGCGTGATGGCGGCGAAGTGAACCTGGAAACCGGCTTCAGCTGGGAAACCGTGCGTGGCCTGATGCGCAAGGGGCACCGGGTAACGTTTGCCGATGGCCCCTACGGTGGTTACCAGGCGATCATGCGTGATCCGGAAACCGGTGTGTATTACGGTGCCTCGGAGAGCCGCAAGGACGGGCAGGCGGCGGGCTACTGAGTCCGGCGCCCGAGGAAGCTCAGGTGATGCTGGTGCCGCTGCCTCCTGCTGCCGGCGGACAGAGGGGCAGGCATGGTAGCGCCTGCGCTGTCTCAATCCCCGCCGACATTGCGCGAGGCTTCGGCGCGTGCATCCTCCTGCGCGGCCTGCTCGCGTTCGATCCATTCCTCGATCAGATGCCGTGCGCGCTGCGCCAACCGGCGCTGGCGGTTGTACTCGGCGTCCAGCACGCGGTACAGCGACACCATTACCAGCACCATCAGCGCGGCGAAAGGCAGGGCCGCGATCGTGATCATGCCCTGCAGCGCATCCAGGCCGCCGGCAAGCAGCAGCACTGCGGCGATCAGTGCGATTGCCACGCCCCACACCAGCTTGCGTGACAGCGGTGGATCACCGGCGTCGTCGGTGGACATGCTGGCCAGGACCAGCACGGCCGAGTCGGCCGACGTGACAAAGAAGATCATCAGCAGCACCAGTGCCAGCCCGGACAGCAGCAGTGGCGCGGGCAGGCTGTCGAACAGGGTGAACAGGACCGTCTCATAGCCATTGCCCAGCGCCTGGACCAGGTCGGCATGGCCAAACAGCTGTGACCACAATGCCGTGCCACCAAACACCGAGAACCAGAGGAACCCGAGCAGCGTGGGGGCCAGTACCACGCCGACCACGAACTCGCGTACGCTGCGCCCGCGTGATACGCGGGCGATGAACGCGCCGACGAACGGTGCCCACGCAATCCACCACGCCCAGTAGAAGATGGTCCAGTCGGCCACCCAGGTGCTGCCGGAGAACGGCGACATGCGCAGGCTCATGGTGACCAGCTGGTTGAGGTAGGAGCCCAGCGTGGTGGTGAAGGTGTCGAAGATGAAGCCGGTCGGGCCGAGCACCAGCACGGCCGCCAGCAGCAGGGCGGCCAGTGCCAGGTTGAAGTTGGAAAGCCACTTGATGCCGCGCTCCACGCCGCTGGTGGTGGAGATCATGTACAGCACGAAGGCCACCACGATGACGGTCAGCTGCAGGGGCACATCGGCGCGCAGGCCGAATACCCGTTGCAGGCCGGCGGCGATCTGGATGGTGCCAAAGCCCAGCGTGGTGGCCACGCCGATCGCAGTGGCCACCACTGCGGCGATGTTGACCAGCTTGCCGGCTGCGCCGCGATGATGGCGGCCGATGACCGGCTGCAGCATGTCACTGACCAAGCCGCGACCGTTGCGGTTGTACTGGAACCAGGCCATCGCCAGGCCGATCAGCGCATAGATCGCCCATGGATGCAGGCCCCAGTGGAAGAATGCATAGCGCATCGCGGCCCTTGCCGCGTCCATGCTCTGCGGCGGCAGCCCTTCCGGCGGTGTGACGAAATGCGAGATCGGCTCGGCCGCACCCCAGAACACGAGCCCGATGCCCATCCCGGCCGAGAACAGCATCGACAGCCAGCTGCCACGCGAGAAATCCGGCTCGGCATCCTCACCACCGATGCGCAGGTTGCCGAAGCGCCCGAATGCCAGGTACAGCAGAAAGCTCAAGGTCAGGAACACGATCAACAGGTACATCCAGCCAGCGCCGCGCACGACCTGTGCCAGCGTGGCCTGCACCACGTCATTGAACGGACCGGGCGCGAGGCCGGCGATCAGCACCAGTACCGCGACCAGCGCGATGGAAACACGAAACACCATGAAGGAGCGTCTCCGGCAGGAAGGATCCAGGGCAGCGCGCAAGCGCTTGCAGAACGCCGGCGAAAGACCGGGCAGCGGGTGCTGAAAGTGTGCCAGGACGTCGCCAGCGGGTGCCCCACGCCGCCTCTGGATGGTACGCAAGCGCATGTCACGGTTCTGTTAGCCGACGCTGTCGCAGCGCATCGCCCAGCGAGCGCGGCTTTATGGTCTAATGCCGCCCGAAGCGGGGGTACCGCAGCCTTTGGGCCGCGGTTGAGACATACCCTTCGAACCTGATCCGGTTCATACCGGCGTAGGGAAGCTTTGTGTGCTGCCAGTCGATGAGCCCGTGATGGGCCTGGGCTTGGCAGCGTGCGCCTTCGCTTCGTTCCGTCATGCGAATCCCTCGCGTGGCCTGCGCACCCTGCGTGCGGATAGACAGGACGAATGCCCATGAATGCACAGCCCAGCCTGCAGCAACAGGCCCAGCAACTTTCCGAGTCGGTGACCCGGCCGATTCCCGGCTCGCGCAAGATCTTCGTCGCCGGTTCGCGCCCGGACCTGCAGGTGCCGATGCGCGAGATCGCGCAGACCCGCACGCCGACCTTGTTCGGTGGCCAGGAGAATCCTCCGGTTACCGTCTATGACACCTCCGGCCCGTACACCGATCCGCAGGCCAATATCGATCTGGCCGCCGGGCTGGCGGCAGTACGTTCGCGCTGGATCGAAGAACGTGGCGATACCGAGCAGCTGGCAGGGCTCAGTTCCGCGTTCGGACGCACGCGCCAGCACGATGCCCGGCTCGATGCGGTACGCTTCCCGGGCCGCGCATTGCCGCGCCGTGCCATTGGCGCCGCCAATGTCACCCAGATGCATTACGCGCGCCGCGGTATCGTCACCCCGGAGATGGAATACGTTGCCATCCGCGAGAACCAGCGGCTGGACGCGGTACGTGATGCCGGTCTGCTGGCGCAGCATCCGGGCCAGAGCTTTGGTGCGAACATCCAACAGTTCATCACGCCGGAGTTCGTACGCGACGAGATCGCGCGCGGGCGTGCGGTACTGCCAAACAACATCAACCATCCCGAATGTGAGCCGATGATCATCGGCCGCAACTTCCTCACCAAGATCAACGCCAACATCGGCAACAGCGCGGTGTCCTCGGGTATCGCCGAGGAAGTGGAGAAGCTGGTGTGGGCGATCCGCTGGGGCGGCGACACGGTGATGGACCTGTCCACCGGCAAGCACATCCACGAAACCCGTGAATGGATCGTGCGCAATTCGCCGGTGCCGATCGGTACCGTGCCGATCTACCAGGCGTTGGAGAAAGTGGATGGCCGTGCCGAGGAGCTCAACTGGGAGATCTTCCGCGACACCTTGATCGAACAGGCCGAACAGGGCGTTGACTACTTCACCATCCACGCCGGGGTGCTGCTGCGACACGTGCCGCTTACCGCCAAACGCGTGACCGGCATCGTCTCGCGCGGCGGGTCGATCATGGCCAAGTGGTGCCTGGCGCACCACAAGGAGAACTTCCTCTACACGCATTTCGAAGACATCTGCCAGATCATGAAGGCCTACGACGTGTCCTTCAGCCTCGGCGACGGTCTGCGCCCGGGTTGTATCGCCGATGCCAATGACGCCGCCCAGTTCGGTGAACTGGAAGCGCTGGGTGAACTGACCCGTATCGCCTGGAAGCACGATGTGCAGACCATCATCGAAGGCCCCGGGCACGTGCCGATGCATCTGATCAAGCAGAACATGGACAAGCAACTGCACGAATGCGGCGAAGCGCCGTTCTATACCCTCGGGCCGCTGACCACCGACATCGCGCCGGGTTACGACCACATCACCAGTGCGATCGGTGCAGCGATGATCGGCTGGTACGGCACCGCGATGCTCTGCTACGTGACGCCCAAGGAACATCTTGGGCTGCCCAACCGGCAGGACGTGCGTGACGGCATCATGGCCTACAAGATCGCCGCCCATGCCGCTGACCTTGCCAAGGGCCACCCCGGCGCACAGGTTCGCGACAACGCACTGAGCAAGGCGCGCTTCGAGTTCCGCTGGGAGGACCAGTTCCACCTGGGCCTGGATCCGGAGAAGGCCAAGGAGTTCCACGATGAAACCCTGCCCAAGGACGCACACAAGCTGGCGCACTTCTGCTCGATGTGCGGCCCGCATTTCTGTTCGATGAAGATCACCCAGGACGTGCGCGAGTACGCGGCCGAGCAGGGGGTTGACGAGGCGCAGGCGCTGGTGGCGGGCATGGCCGAGAAGTCCGCGCAGTTCCTGGCCGAGGGCGGCGAGGTCTACCGGGCCGGATAAGCCGGGCGGCGGGGGAATCGGCGGCTCGGTTCCCCCGCCGCGCTTGACACCGCAATAGCCCGGCTCGTGCTAGCGTTCTGCCATCCAACGCAGGGGTAGCCGCCATGAAAGTTCGTGTCGTTTCCCGTTTCGTCATGCTGATGCTGGTTCTGCTGCTGGGCGCCTGTGCCAGCGCGCCGCGCGTGGCCAGCCAGGCCGATCCCAGTGCGGATTTCTCGCGCTACCGCAGTTTTGCGTTCTTCACCCCGCTGGCGCTTGAGCAGCACGGCTATACCACCATCACCAGCAACCGCATCCGCGCCGCGGTGCGCATGCAGATGGAGTCGCGCGGTTATCGGTTTGATGAAGCCAATCCGGACCTGTGGGTGAACCTCAACGCCTACCTGCAGGACAAGACCCGGGTAACCACCATGCCCGAGGTCGATTACGACTACTACTACAGCTATCGCGCCCGCAGTTATGTCGCGGTGCCCTACTGGCGTGACCGTACCGATGTGCGCCAGTACACCGAGGGTACGCTCAACGTGGATGTGGTCGATGTACGTCGCAAGCAGTTGGTATGGGAAGGTGTTGCGGTAGGCACCGTGGGTCGCTTTGACCCGGCAAAGCAAGGTGAAAAGATCGATGCGGCGGTGGCCGCCATTTTCGCCAGCTATCCCTACCGTGCCGGTGCTGCTTCCAACTGACGCCATACGCCGTCGCCACGGACCGCTGAGTACGCACAAGGATCGCCTGCATGCAGACACGTTTGAGATGGCTGGTGCTGGCCCGCAAGCACCCGTCAGCGTGGTTGCTTGCCGTGCAGCTGCTGGGGGTGCTGCTTTATCCGGCCATGGAACACATGCCGGCAGGGCGGGCATTGTTCGGCGCTTTCGGCATGGCCGTACTGGGCTTGGCGGTATGGGTGGTGCGCCGCAGTCCGCTGGGTATCTGGTTGGCGCTTACCCTGGCCATACCGGCGGTGGTGTTTTCGGTGGCGGGGGCCCTGCTGCAGCGCTACTCACTGACCGCCGTCGCACAGATTTTCGAATGCCTGTTGTATTTCTACACAACCTGCAGCCTGATCGCCTACATGCTGCAGGACCACAAGGTGACGCGGGACGAACTGTTTGCCGCGGGAGCAACGTTCACCCTGCTGGCCTGGGCGTTTGCGTTCGCGTATTCAGTTTGTCAGCACTTCTACCCGGGCAGTTTTGTTGCCACCAGCGAGGGCGATTTCAGAAGCTGGGTGGAGTTGCTTTATCTCAGCTTCAGCTTGCTCTCTGGCGTTGGTCTGAGTGATGTCGTGCCGGTGCATCCGCAGGCACGTGCATTGGTGATGCTGGAGCAGTTTGCAGGCGTGATGTACGTGGCTTTGGTGGTATCGCGGCTGGTTGGCCTGACCATTTACAAAGCAGAGAAGACTGAACGCTAGATAAAAAAATCGCGCCATACGGCGCGAATTTTGTAGCGAATTATGTGAATTCGTCGGCGAGAGAGAGCCTGTTGTCTTCCATGCGCAAGCGCGTGGGTACAGCGATAGAGTAATATCGGTTCCAGTAGAAACATTTGCTTCTTCCGTTGATGCCTTTTGCGGATTCTGGCGGTTCGGCGCGTAGCGCGGGACCGGGCACGGGATGTGTCCAGCGCGGTTCTTTTTGTTTGATCGTCCATGTCCAGCTTCGATATCCAGACCCCAGCCACCGATCGGCTGCGTATTGGTGACTGTGTGGTGGTGCTCTCCTCGCGGGAGGTCCACGCGCCCAATACGCATAAAGTGCATCGCATAACTCCCAAGAGCGTCGGCGTTCTGCTGGTGCTGGCGCGGCGTGCCGGGCAGGTGGTGACGCGCGACGAACTGTTCGCGGAAGTGTGGCCGGATACCTTGCCGACCAATGACGTGCTGACCCAGGCGGTCACGCAGTTGCGCAAGGTCTTTGCCGGCGGTGATGAGGCAACACCTTATATAGAAACGATTGCCAAGACAGGCTATCGCCTGCTGGTGCCCGTGGCCTGGGAGCAGGAGCCGCAGGTGACGGAACTGCAGGGCCTGGAAGAACCTGCGTCAGCGATGGCCCCCGTCCCGACGGCATCTGTATCGACGCGCAGCACGCAGCGGCGGTTGCGCAGGTATGTGCTGTGGGCCATCGGTGTAGGCCTGCTGCTCAGTACCGTGTTGATGGCATGGTTGCTGTGGCACAACGCTGCTGCCACCGATGCGATCGACGGTGTGGTGGCAAATACCGCCAGCGGTTCACGGGTGCTGGGCAGCCCGCAGCGGCCCTATCGGCTGATCACCTCCACCGCCGCTTACGAAACTCAGCCCAACCTGTCACCCGACGGTTCACTGGTGGTATTTGCACGCGAGGACGCCACGCGCTCCTCGTTGTGGATCCAGAGTACCGGCAATGCCACCGCCAGCCGCCTGTTGCCGGCACCGGAAGGGGTTTCCGACCGCTTCCCCGTATGGTCGCCGAACGGCCGCCAGATTGCCTTTGCGCGCTTCCATCCCGATGGTGCCTGCGAGGTATTGCTGGTGTCTGCGACGGGGGGTAATCCACGCCGGGCGACCCGTTGCGATGGTACCGACATGCTGAGCTTTGACTGGTCCAATGATGGGCGCCGGTTGCTATTCGGTTCGATGACGGGGCGCTATGCCAGCGCCGGCATCCGCCTGCTGGAACTGGATTCGGGACGCTGGTCGTCCATCGCCTATGCGAAGGGCGTCGACGATTTTGACTACGCGCCGCGTTACTCGCCGGATGGCAGGCAGATCGGCTTTGTGCGCAACCCGCAGGTCGGCGACATGTGGGTGATGGACGCCGATGGCCGCAATGCGCGGCGGCTGACCAATGATGCTGCCGAGATCCGCGGTTGGACCTGGCTTGTAGCGGGCGAAATGGTATTTGGCAGGCGGGTGGACAGTGAGTCACGCCTGTACCACCTGGACGTGGGCAGCGGGGTGCTGCGTGACATGGGGCTGGACGATGCCCAGAGCCCGGCCGCTTCCCGTCATGGTGGCAATCTGGCCTTTACCCGTGACCAGCCGCAGGTGGCGCTGTTCAAGGTGCCGTTGGGGAGTGCCGACGCGGCGCCGCAGCGGCTGTTTGCCTCCTCTGCCCGCGACGGGCAGCCGATGATCGCGCCTGACGGCAAACAGCTGGCTTTCACCTCCGACCGCTCGGGTGCATTTGCCGTATGGTGGGGGCGGGTAGGGCAGCCCGATACGCTGCAGATGATCGAAGGCCTGCGCCCCGAAGCGCGCCAGCCGATGACCTGGTCGGCGGACTCACGCAGCCTGCTGGTCAGTGGCCGTGACAGCGAAGGTGTGCCGGGGATCTACGAGGTAGTGCCTGAGGAAGGTCACTGGAAACGGTTGCCGGTGCCGGTGAACGAGCCATTGCAGGCGATATATGGGCCGCAAGCGGACAGGTTGTGGGTGATCGAGCGCGATGACGCGCAGCGCATGCAGCTGTCCCTGTTCGACCGTACGCAGACACCGTGGAAGCGCGTGGCTACGTTGGAAGGGGCGTCCCAGGTGCGCTTCGACGTGACAGGCAACAGGTTGCTGTTCACCCGTCTGGCCAGCGGTGGCCTATGGCAGGTTGCGCCGGATCTGGCGGCGGCCAGCATCAAGCCGGTGCAGGCCGAGGTGCCCAGCCGCTGGCGTTACCGTAGTTGGGCGGTGGCGGCCAATGGCGCGGTGGAATATCTGCACATCGGCAACACCTGCACCAGCCAGCTCAGCTCCATTGATGGCGACGGTGCCAGCCAGTGCCTGGATGACCAGCGCTTCAGTTCAGGCAATGGCTTCAGCCTGTCGCCGTCCGGGGACGCGGCCTACGTCGCTTTTGTGGTGGCGGACGGGGGCGATATCGGCGTGATGCGAATCCCGGCGCGCCCGCCGCGCCGCCTGATCGGTGTGGCCAAGTGGTTGCCCTGGTTGGGAAAAATGCTTTCGTAATTCTTTCGGATGCGGCTCGGGAAGATTTCGTAGGGATCTCGCCAGACTTTCCTGATAGCGATCGCCACATTTGGCAAAACCTTCGGCCATTGAAGGCAAATGATGGTGAGTGGCATGCGGCAGGTTTCCTGGGTGGATCGCGGGCAGTCGGTTTCGTTCGAGAAGGCGGACGATGGTCCGCGCCCGGCATGTGTGGGCGTGGCGCGGCTGGGCAGCCTGCAGACCTCCGGCACGGTGTTCACGATCTGGTTGCAACTGCGTGGCAGTGCCTGGGTCGAATCCAAGGAAGGCAAGTTCCGCCTGCGGCAGCGCGAATGGATTGCGTTCGAGAAGGAATCGCGGCCGTTGATCCAGGCCGGCCGTGATGGCATCTGCGTGGGCGTGAGCCTGGATGCCGATGCCCTGCGCATGCTTGGCACGCTGGATTGCAATGTGTTCACCGGCCGTGGCCGCATGAGCCTGGGTGAGGCGCGGCTGGCACTGCGCCTGTGGCGCGAGGCCCAGGAACCTGGCGGCACCATCCACCAGCTGCGCCCGTTGCTGCTGCATCTTGCTTCGCTGCAGCGCGAGTTGCTGGGCAATGTGCAGCGTTGCCCCGGCCGCTCGCGCATCCGCAAGCGCCAGGTGTTTGGCCGCATGCAACGTGCCCGCATGTATCTGGAAGGCAATAGCCACCGGGTAGTACGCATTGGTGAGCTGGCCGAGTTGACCAACTTCTCCAGCTGGTACCTGTCCAAGACCTTCCAGAGTCTGTATGAAGAGAGCCCGCAGTCCTTGTCGGCACGGTTGCGCCTGGAGCGCGCGGCCATGTTGTTGCGTGATACCGACATGATGATTGGTGAAGTGGCCTCGGCCAGCGGCTTTGACAACTGCTGCAGCTTTGCGCGTGCTTTCCGCGCGCGTTTTGGCACCTCGGCAACCCGTTATCGCGACATGCCCGAAGCGTTGAAGCCAGACTCGGCAAAGTCTAAGGACGGCTCAGGTAAAACCAAGGCGGCGGTACGAACGTAACGTTCAGGGGTGTTTAACACACCGCTAACTTTGTCGTTTGTTTAGCTCTTTGGAGAGATTGATGAAGCTTCGTAATTCTGCAGTGCGGTTGGGCTTGCTCCCGGCCGGCATTGCCATTGCCCTGACCCCGGCTTTCGCCTCGGCGCAGGAAACTGCTGCCGGCGCCACCACCCTGGACCGCCTGGAAGTCACTGGCTCGCGTATCCGCGGCGCCAACATGGAAACCCAGCAGCCGATCCTGACCCTGAGCCGTGAGAACCTGGAAAAGCAGGGCTTCACCTCGGTCGCCGACGTGCTGCAGAACATGACCTCTGCCGGTTCCCCGGCGATCTCGCGTTCGGAAGCCCTGGCTTCGGGCGAGAACGTGGGTGGTTACTACATCGACATCCGCAACCTGGGCGCAACCCGCACCCTGGTGCTGATGAACGGCAAGCGCCTTGGCGCTACCTCGGGCGGCTACCAGGATCTGAGCCAGATCCCGATGTCGGCCATCGAGCGTATCGAAGTCCTGAAGGACGGCGCTTCGGCCATCTACGGTTCGGACGCGATCGCCGGCGTGGTCAACGTGATCACCCGCAAGCGTTTCGACGGTGCTGAAGCCCAGGTCTACCTCGGCCAGTACGGCGAAGGCGACGGCGAAACCAACCAGTACTCCTTCACCATGGGCTCGGAAGGCGAGCGTGGTGGTATCACCTTGTCTGCTGAATACTCGAAGCAGGATCCGGTGATGGCGACGGACCGTTGGTTCTCGCGCGACGGCGGCAAGGGCCCGAACACCACCGCAGGTGATCTGAGCCCGATCGGTCCCAACGGCGTGTGGTGCGACCCGCGCGTATTCGGCGACTGCAAGCCGGCCAAGGGCAAGCCGACCCCGATCTGGCAGACCCTGAACCCGGGCGGCGATCCGACCAACCCGAACGACTACCACCCGCTGACCGCGGATGAGTATGCCAATGCCAACCAGCAGATGATGCTGCAGACCGGCATCGAGCGTAAGTCGGTTTATGTGAACGGCAACTACGACTTCACCGACAACATCTCGTTCAACGCCGACATCCTGTACAACGAGCGCACCACCGATCAGCAGATCGCTGGTTACCCGTACCAGTCGCAGTCGTTCGGCACCCCGCTGTCGGCTGACAGCGCGTTCAACCCGATCGGCCAGGACGTCGAGTTCCGTCGTCGCCTGTGGGAAATGCCGCGTACCACCGAGAGCAAGCTGAAGACCCTGCGCTTTGCGCCGACCGTCAGCGGCTTCTTCGAGTTCGCCGGCAAGTCCTTCGACTGGAACGTTGGCGCGCTGTTCAACCGCAACGAGTCGACCAAGACCAACCACGGCGACATGAGCCTGATCGCGGCACGTCAGGCGCTGGGCCAGTCCTTTGTCGATGCTGATGGCGTTGCCCGTTGTGGCACCGCTGCCAATCCGATCGAAGGCTGCTACGCCTGGAACCCGCTGTTGCCGGCCGGTGTTGCTGGCCCGGGCTCGCTGGACAACAAGGACCTGCAGAACTTCCTGTTCCCGTCCTTCACCACCACCGGCGTGACCAAGACCACCTCGTTCACCGCTGACCTGGCCGGTTCCATCGTGACCCTGCCGGCTGGTGATCTGGGCTTCGCGATTGGTGTGGAACACCGTGAAGAAGAAGGCCGTTTCGTGCCGGATGCCTTCATGCAGTCGGGCGAGTACACCGGCCTGGGCCAGACCACCACCAACGGCAAGTACGAGCTGGATGAGGTCTACCTCGAGCTGAACATCCCGGTTCTGGCTGACATGGCCTTTGCCAAGGAGCTGACCGTCAACGTTGCTGGCCGTTACTCGGACTACAGCAACTTCGGTGACACCGTGAACGGCAAGTTCGGCATCACCTGGCGTCCGCTGGACGAACTGCTGGTCCGCGGTACCTATGCCGAAGGCTTCCGTGCTCCCTCCGTCGACAACCTGTACGGCGGCCTGGGTTCCAGCTTCGAGAAGTACACCGATCCCTGCTCCGTTGACGTTGCAGGTAGCGTGGCCGGCAATGCCGCTTGTACGGCTGCAGGCGTTGCTCCGACCTACGTCCAGCTGGGCCAGGGTCTGACCCCGTGCACCACCTGGCCGTGCGCTACCCCGGACCAGTTCATCTCCGGTTCCAACCCGAACCTGCTGCCGGAAACCTCCAAGAGCAAGACCGTTGGTCTGGTTTGGAGCCCGCGTTGGGTGCAGGGTCTGGATATCTCGCTTGACTGGTTCAACTACCAGATCAAGGACATGATCATCTCCGACAGCGTCGACCGCATCCTGCGCGACTGCTACGTGCTGGGTAATTCCGCACGTTGCGAAGGTATCGTGCGTGAGGCGGATGGCCACATCAGCCAGCTGTTCTACGGCCTGGCCAACCTGGGCCAGATGGAAACCGAAGGTTACGACCTGGGCGTGAAGTACCGTCTGCCGGAACTGGCAATCGGCCAGATCAGCCTGGATTGGCAGACCACCTATACCGCCAAGTACGATGAGCAGAACCAGAATTCCGCCGGTGAGAACATCACCAGTGGCTTCGTGGGCTCGCCGGGCATCTTCCGTGTGCGTTCCAACCTGGGCGTGAACTGGGAGAAGGGTGACTGGGGTGTCAATTACACCGCCCGTTACTACTCCGGCATGAAGGAAGACTGCATCTCGACGGCCGATGGCTGGTGTGATCTGCCCGACCGTTACCAGAACGGCGAGTGGGCACCGCTGCGTACCACCGGTTCGAACACCTTCCACGACCTGCAGGTCAGCTACAAGGCTCCGTGGGACGCCACCATTGCGGTTGGTGCGAACAATGTGTTCAACCACCGCGGTGCGCTGCAGTACTCGGCACCGAACAGCGACTTCGCTTACTACGGCGGCTTCGATATCGGTCGTTACGTGTACCTGAAGTACACCCAGCGCTTCTGATCCATCGAAGTACGCTGAAGCAACAAGAAGGGGTGGGCCTTGCGGCCCACCCCTTTTCTGTTGCTTGCGTTCGCGTGCCTGAAGCCTGCATGCCGGTGCTTTGGCCGCTGCAGATACAACAACGGCCGCGGAAGCGGCCGTTGTTGTATCTGTTGGTTGGCAGGGGCCTCAGGCTTCGACGCTGATCTCCAGCAGGTTCTCGGCCTGCTCGCGCCATTGCTCAAGCTTGGGCAACATGCCGACGCTGGCCAGGTACTGCTCATCGACCGCATGGCCGGCCGCCAGCGCGGTAGCGACGTGCACGGCCCCTGCCACCCAGAAGCTGCGGACGTTGGAGCGACCCGGTTGCAGCTGGAAGGCGACCGCCTCGATGATCGGCATCGGCAGGCCCCACAGGCCCAGCAGGTAGGCGCCTGCCTCGGCGTGGCCCGGGCGCGGGTCATCTTCGGCGGCGGGCTGTCGTTCGTCGCGCACGCCGGGCAGCAGCAGGCCGATATCGGCCAGCAAGGCCGCCGTGGCCCCCAGCTCGGCGCTGGAAGCCGGCAGCAGCCTGGCTGCCAGCCGCGAGGCCATCAGGGCCCGCGTCTGCAGCGCGTTGCGCTCCGGGCCGGACACGCCGGGCAGGGCGAAGACCTCGCTGGCCAGCACCAGGTCGCGCAGCGTGGACAGCCCCAGGCGGGTGACCGCGCCGCGCAGGTCGGAGATCGCACGGCCGTTGTTGAAGAACGCCGAATTGGACAGCTGCAGCACCTTGGCTGCGATCGCCGGGTCGGCAGCGACCAGCTTGGCGATTTCGGCTGCGTTGCTCTCCTCGTCTTCTTCCAGGGCGTGCATCAGGCTCAGGTAGAGGTGCGGCGGCGAGGGCAGCTTCTCGATGCGACCAATGGCCTGGCGCAGGTGCGGGCTGTCCAGCAGCTCGCGCAGTTCTTCCAGGCTGGTGAGTGCTTCCAGCAGGACTTCCGGGGACAGTGGCAGCGGCAGGAAGCGATGGGCGACGCCGATGATGCGTGCCGAGGGCGCGCGCTGCGGGTTGTTGCCATCGATCAGGGCAATACGGATGGTTTCCGGGCGCAGGGTGCGGATCTGGCCGAGCAGGGTGGCCGGGGCCAGGTCGGGCAGCAGCGGCGCAACGATGATGGCGTCGATGGTCGCCGAGGCGACAGCGACGATCGCGGCGCTGCCGTCGGGCACGGACTGCACCTCCCATTCATCGCCCAGATCACCGATGTATTCGAGCAGTTCGGCAGACAGTTCGGCTTCGCCGCCGACTAACAGGATTCGCAAGACACTTCCCCTAGAAAAAACCCACGAGCGCACACAAAAACAGGCCGGGTTACCGGCCTGTCAATGTATCCAATCACTGTAAAACGGTCATGCACGGCACCGGCGAAACGTGATGCCTGTCGCTGCGCGCTGACGTCTATTACAGTGCCCGTAAGCCTGGATCAGACTTCCTCTTCCTGCTTGGCCAGGAAGGTCTTGTGGGCGTCGGTCAGGATCTGCTTGGCTTCGGCAGCGTTGCCCCAGCCTTCGATCTTGACCCACTTGCCCTTTTCCAGGTCCTTGTAGTGCTCGAAGAAGTGGCCAATGCGTTCCAGCCAGTGGCTGGACACCTGGTTGATGTCTTCGACGTGGGCATAGCCATTGAAGATCTTGGCGACCGGCACGGCCAGGATCTTCTCATCGCTGCCAGCCTCGTCGCTCATCTTCAGCACGCCGACCGGACGGCAGCGCACCACCGAGCCCGGGACCAGCGGCAGCGGCAGCACCACCAGCACGTCGGCCGGGTCGCCGTCGCCGCACAGGGTCTGCGGCACGAAGCCGTAGTTGCAGGGGTAGCGCATCGGGGTGGAGAGGATGCGGTCGACGAAGATCGCGCCGCTTTCCTTGTCCATTTCGTACTTCACCGGCTCCGAATCCTTCGGGATCTCGACGATGACGTTGATTTCTTCCGGCGGGTTCTTGCCCGGCGAGACCAGTTTCAGGCCCATTGCGCTGACTCCGAATCGTAGTGTTTGGGGAAAACGCCCATTCTACGCGTCAGCTTATTGCGCCGCATCAAGCCTGACCAACGGCTAGGGCGGGTTGCGGGCTCTCTTTTTTAATTTGCAATAAAAACATTCACTTAGGTGTTTTCGGAGTGTTGCCATTCCCCCTCTCCCCAACCCCTCTCCCGCAAGGGGAGAGGGGCTCA
>DKPB01000028.1 GCA_002471015.1 Stenotrophomonas sp. UBA7346 | reverse complement strand
AGGCCCTGGTCCTTCTTCACCGTGTCGCCGACGGCGACCAGGATCTCGATCACCGGTACGTTCTGGTAATCACCGATGTCCGGCACCTTGACCTCAATCGGGCCAGTAGCGGCGGCCGGGGCAGCCGCGGCAACCGGCGCACTTACCGCTGCCGGAGCGGCGGCAGCGGCAGGCTGTGCAGCCGGTGCAGGTGCGGCGGCAGGTGCCGGAGCTGCGGCCGGAGCTGCGGCCGGAGCAGCACCCTCGCCTTCGGCTTCCAGGATCACCACCACATCGCCCTCGGACAGCTTGTCGTCGAGCTTGACCTTGATTTCCTTGACCACACCCGCAGCCGAGGACGGCACTTCCAGCGTGGCCTTGTCCGACTCCAGCGTGACCAGACCCTGGTCCTTCTTCACCGTGTCGCCCACGGCCACCAGAATCTCGATCACCGGCACGTCGTTGTAGTCGCCAATGTCCGGAACCTTGATTTCAATCGTCGCCATTGTTTTCTCCTGTGGGCTCAGCCGGCATCGCCGACGAACCGGTCATGCATCTTGTCGAGCGCGCGTTCGATGTTGGCGTAGCGCTTCTCGTATTTTTTGTCTTTGCTATGGGCCAGCTCGATCAGCAGCGCCGCCTGTTCCTGCAGCGCTTCAAGCTGGCCGCAACCCGGCCGCTGACCGCTGTAACGCTCGCCGTTGACGGTGAAGGACAGCACCTCACCCTCGGTGACCGGCGCACGCGCGGCCACTTCCGGCGAAGCCAATGCCTTGCCCCAGACCTCGACCAGACGCTGTGCCAGTGCATCGGGCACCGGTGCCTGGGCGAACTCGGGCTCCTGGTCGAGTTGCAGGTTGACGCCACCGCGACCGGCCGTCGTGCTCCAGTTGTAGATGCGCTTGTCGGCCATGCCGGCCAGCACCATCCACTGGCCGTTGCCGGCGTCGCGGCGCAGCAGCACCTGCGATTCCACCCCACGTGCCGGCAGCACCAGCAGCGACAGGCCGTCTTCGGCCTGGCCGCCGAGCAGACTGGTCGCTGCCTGGCCGTAGTTGCCCACCGCCGGCGGCCAACCCTCACCGACCACCGGCAGGCACTGGCTGGCGGCCAGTGCCGGGCCCGCCAGGGCAGCCAGCCCCAGCGTCAGCAGGGCGCGTCGCGGCGCCACTGGCATCACAGCAGCACGCGCCGCATGTCGGCCAGCACCTGCGACAGGTAGGTGGTGAAACGGGCCGCCAGGGCGCCGTCGATGACGCGGTGGTCGTAGCTCAGCGACAGCGGCAGCATCAGCTTCGGCGCAAATTCCTTGCCATTCCAGACCGGCTGGATGGACGACTTGGAAACGCCGAGGATGGCCACTTCCGGCGCATTCACGATCGGGGTGAAGGCGGTGCCGCCAATGCCACCCAGCGAGCTGATCGAGAAGCAGCCACCGCTCATGTCGGCCGGGCCGAGCTTGCCGTCGCGTGCCTTCTTGGCCAGCTCGCCGGTTTCCTGGGCAATCTGCACCACGCCCTTCTTGTCGGCATCGCGGATCACTGGCACGACCAGGCCGTTCGGGGTATCGGCGGCAAAACCGATGTTGAAGTACTTCTTCAGGGTCAGGTTCTCGCCGCTGGCATCCAGCGAGGCGTTGAACTCGGGGAACTTCTTCAGCGCGGCGGCGCTGGCCTTGATCAGGAAGGCGAGCATGGTCAGCTTGATGCCGGCCTTCTCGTTCTCCTTGTTCAGGGCCACGCGCAGGCCTTCCAGATCGGTGATGTCAGCCTGCTCGAACTGGGTGACGTGCGGGATCATCGCCCAGTTACGGGCCAGGTTGGCGCCGGAGATCTTCTTGATGCGCGACAGCTGCACCACTTCGGTCTCGCCGAACTTACTGAAGTCGACCTTCGGCCACGGCAGCAGATTCAGGCCGCCACCAGCAGCCGCCGGGGCACCGCCACTGGCAGCAACACCGCCGGCCAGCGCGCCCTTGACGAACTTCTGCACGTCGGTCTTGGTGATGCGACCGCCCTTTTCGGTGCCCTTGACCTGCTGCAGGTCCACGCCCAGCTCACGGGCGAACACGCGCACCGCCGGGCTGGCATAGGGCACATTGGCCGGCAGCACGCCTTCGGCATTGAACTGCACCGGCGGGGTAGCCGGCTTGCTGGTGGTGACCACGTCCTCCTGGGCGATTTCGCGCTGGGCCAGCTTGTCGGCGACCGGGGCAACCGCCACCGGCTCGACCTTGGTGCCGGTCTCGGCGGCGGCTTCGACCTTGGCCGGGGCAGCCGGCGCGGCAGCGGCGGCGGGCTTTGCGGCCTCTTCACTGACTTCGATCAGGGCCACGACCTTGCCCTCGGACAGGCCGTCGCCAACCTTGACCTTCAGTTCCTTGACCACGCCGGCGTAGGCCGACGGCACTTCCATTGTGGCCTTGTCCGATTCCAGCGTGACCAGACCCTGGTCCTTCTTGACGGTATCGCCTACGGCGACCAGCACTTCGATCACCGGAATGTCGCTGTAGTCACCGATATCGGGGACAAGTGCTTCCTTGATTTCGGCCATGAAACTACTCCAGCAACAGTGAGGGAATTCTCTATTGTGGCGTTAGCGGGGCGCAGCGCCAACCGTTGCATGTGAATTCGCATACGTATGTCCCCGGACAGCCGCACGCCAGCGCCCGTCCAACCCCGTATTTGTCCGGCCCAAGGCCGTTTTCCTGACCGCTGCCCTGTCCGCCCTGTCCTGCCCCGGTCAGCCTTGCACGGCCCGCTCCGCGCCGTCTGCCGGCGGCCGCAACCACGGCTGCAGCTGGCGCCACTGCTGCAACAGGCGCGGCAATGACCACGCCGCGTTGGCCGGACTGGTGGAGGGCAGCGCCAGCACCGGCAGCGCAGCCGCCAAAGGCGGCAAAGCCGGTTGTACCCACCGCTGGAACGCAGTGTGTGCGGCAGCGCCGTTACATGCGATCACCGCGATGGCCGGATGCGCGGCCAACAGCTGCGGCAAGGGATTGACCACCTCGCTGCCGCGCACGATGGCGGCATCAAGACTGCCAGTGCGCCGGCACTGGCCAATCACGTCCCACAGCCCAACCCCGGCCTGCTGCAGCTGGGACAGACGCTGCGCGTAGCCGGCATCGACATCAACCCCACACAGCGCCGACATCAGCGGCCAGAAGCGGTTGCGTGGATGCGCGTAGTACTGCGCTTCGTGCAGTGATACCGCGCCCGGCATCGAGCCCAGTACCAGCACGCGCGACTGCGTATTTAGCTGCGCCGCGAGGCCTTGCAGCAGTGTTTCAGTCATCACGCGCACCACAACATCGTGAATGAAATTTTTCTACTGATTGCCGAAGCAATGGGATTCCTCCGCTTTTTGCTGAACGTACACGATGCGAAAAGCCGCTGCGTACAGCGCGATTCATGTTGCCATCGCTAGGGTTTGCACGCCCCATACGAGGGCCTCGATAAACATAGTCCCGATAGAGAGACGAGGAGTTTGTTATGCGTTCCATCAAGATTCTGAGCCTTGCCACCCTCGGCGCCCTGGCGCTGTCCAGCACTGCCTTCGCGCAGGATGGCAATGGCGACACCGCGTCGGGCAAGCACTTTGCCGTGGTTGGCGGCGTGACCCTGCTGCAGCCGAAGAATGACCCGGCCACCGGCCTGAAGAAGTTCGATGGCGGCCCGGCACCGACGCTGAGCGCCAGCTACTACATCAACGACAACTTCGCCGTTGAACTGTGGGGCGCTGCCGACAAGTTCAACCACCGCGTGCGCACCGATGGTGGCGCCAAGGCTGGCACTGTCGAGCAGCAGCCGATCGCACTGAGCGCGCAGTACCACTTCGGCCAGGCGGACAACGTGTTCCGTCCGTTCGTTGGCCTGGGCTACTACGAGTCGAACTTCAGCAATGAGAAGATCGACGGCCTGAGCGACACCGGCAACCATGTCGGCATCGAAACCGCCAAGGGCGCGATCGGCACGGTCGGCGTTGACATGAACATCAACTCGACCTGGTTTGCCCGTGCCGATGCACGTTACATGCACGCCCGCCCGGACCTGCGCGTTGCCGGCCAGAACGCCGGCGAGCTGAAGCTGGACCCGTGGACCGTGGGCTTTGGTATCGGCGCACGCTTCTAAGCGGCACGTATCCAGGCGCACTGCAGTAAAGCAAACACGGGCCGTTCGCGGCCCGTGTTTTTTTTGGGTGAAGTTCCCCCCTCTCCCCAACCCCTCTCCCGCGAGGGGAGAGGGGCTAAAGCTGCAATCGCTGACAATGCCTGGATTGCTCGCGCTTGAAGCCCCTCTCCCCTCGCGGGAGAGGGGTTGGGGAGAGGGGGAAAGCTCTCCACGCAGACTACGGACTGCCGTCATCACTCCATTGCAGCGCCAGGTAATCAAAGTTCTGCTGCAGGCGCGGCTTGATCACATCGAAAAACGGTGACACATCGAAGTCACGCGGGGTGTACAAGCTGTAATTGCGGATATGCAGGATTTCCTGTGACTGCTCCACGCCACCACCTTGCGCCAGCACCGTTTCGATCTCCGGCAGTATCGGATAGCGGATCGATTCGAAAGCCTGCGCCAGCAAGGTGGAGCAGATCGCCTTGGTCGGCTCGCCGCTGCCCAGCGCAATCAGCCGACGGCGCATATGCCCCGGCACCGGCGGTTGCCGGATCAGGAAGCGCGCCAGGTCGAATACGTTCTTCAGGTCGTAGCTGTAACCCAGACGCGCACGCATGAAGTTCACCAGCTGATCCACCACCACCGGTGACAGGCCCTGCGGCCGGCAGATGCGCGTGTGCTGGTTGGCGAACTCGCTCAGTGCGATGCGGCGCACGCCCTGCTCCACATCCACATCGATCAGCATCGGCTGCGGCTTGCCCCCTTCCCGCAGTGGCTCATCACCGATGTACAAGGCCGCATGCGACCAGGTTGACTGGGTCAGGTACTTGATCGCGGTGGAAAAGCGGCTGTTGCCCTCCACCAGCAACACGTCGCCGCGGCGCAGGGTGCGCAGCAACAGCGCCGGATCACTGGTGGATGGCCGCAGCTGGTTGCGGCGCGGCTGCGCGAGATAATGCGCCAGGCGGCGCCCCAGCAGTTGCAGCAAGCCCATCGACGCTCTCCCACGCAGTTGCATTGCAGCCTAGCGATGACAGCGGAACGTTGCCAAGCGGTACAGGCTCAACGCGGGCTGCGGTCGTAGCCACGGTAACGCAGATGGCGGCCGATGCGCCGGCGCAACAGCCAGCCGTACATGCCGGCGTAACCCAACAGCAGTGCGGCCATCGCCAACAGGCCGGCATGGCTCAGCCAACCGCTGTCGGGCCAGGGCAGGCCATTGACCGATGCCTGCCAGCCCTGCACGAAACCGGCGACCACGCGCACCACGATCATCGCGGTGAGGGCCAGCACCAACGCCGTATTGGGCTTGTAGTGCAACGCTTCCGGGCCGGCCTCGAAGCGGGTGAGGACATGGCCAAGCACCCCCAGCAGCAGTCCGGCCAGCCAACCCAGGGCCGCGTAGGACCAGGTGCCCGGCCACCAGAAACCCGCAATGCCGGCAAACAATGCAAACAGGCCTGTGGAGACCAGTGTTGCCCAGAAATTGAAGCTGATCAGCCAAGGCCGCGCCTGCCGCCGCGCACTGCCGTTGCGCACCCGCTGCCAGAGCGACAACGGCATCAACAACAGCATGATCGCGACGAAAACCAGTATCGCCAGCGGCAGAGCGAAAAGCACAGGCATGGGGGCAGATCCATGGATGCAGACCCAGAGATTACGCCATGCCGGGTACCGGTAGTGCCGAGCCATGCTCGGCAGAAGTCCTACCGGCATTTCCAACCTGCAGTGCCGGGGCATGCCCGGCAGAGGCCTTACCCGGATACCAAACCTGCAGGAGCGGCGTAGGCCGCGAAGCAAGCGCCCCTTCGGATCGCAATGTTGCGTGATCCTGTGGCGATATCTGCTTCGCGGCCTACGCCGCTCCCAATCGAGGTTATCGGCAAAGCCCCCTTGCCGAGCATGGCTCGGCACTACCGTGCG
>DKPB01000031.1 GCA_002471015.1 Stenotrophomonas sp. UBA7346 | reverse complement strand
ACAGCATGCGGCTCTGGCCCAGGGCGAAGTCGGCGATGTCGATCATCTCCTGCACTTCACCGTCGCCTTCCGGCTTGGACTTGCCCATTTCCAGCGCGACCAGCGAGCCCAGCGCGTCCTTGTGCTTGCGCAGTGCTTCACCGCACAGGCGCACGGCTTCGCCACGGCGCGGGGCCGGGGTGGTGCGCCATACCTTGTAGGCTTCCTGCGCACGGGCGATGACGGTTTCGTAATCAGCCTCGGTGGTGGCCTGGACCTCGGCGATCACCTCGCCGGTGGTCGGGTTCTGCGGCTTGAGGACGCCCGCGCCAGTTGCGGCGGACCATTCCCCGTTACCCATGTAGGTGCCAGCGTTGGTGGCATCCAGAGCCAAGGCCTTGAGCAGCTCGGAAGACATTCAAACTCCTGTTTCTTAACGTGATTTTGGCGCCGTCGGGAACTGCGGGTGGGGCGACGGAATGAGTACCACATAGTATCAGAGTGAACCGATTGGCCCCGTCTGGGTTGGTCTGGCAGATAGCACAGCGTGTGCCGGGCCCGGCGGCTGTGCGGACGCGGCTGTGCTACAGGGGAACGCTGTCGCTTTGGGCGTTTTTCGGCCATATTCGCCACCCTTGGCAGGGGTTTCCCCGGATTCAACAGGATAGACAGATGAACGTGACGATTTCCGATGGGGTAGTGGTTGGCAATAACCTGCCCTTCGTGCTGTTTGGCGGGCTGAACGTGCTGGAGGACCTGGACTCCACGCTGTATGCCGCCGAGCGCTATGTACAGGTCACCGGCAAGCTGGGCATCCCGTACGTGTTCAAGGCCTCGTTCGACAAGGCCAACCGGTCCTCGATCAATTCCTTCCGTGGTGTTGGCCTGGACGAAGGGCTGCGCATCTTCGAACAGGTCAAGCAGCGTTTCGGCGTGCCGGTGATCACCGACGTGCACGAAGTGGCCCAGGCTGCGCCGGTGGCCGAAGTGGTGGACGTGCTGCAGATTCCGGCCTTCCTGGCCCGCCAGACCGACCTGGTCACCGCCATTGCCCGCACCGGCCGTGCGGTCAACATCAAGAAGCCGCAGTTCCTCAGCCCCACCCAGATCAAGCACATCGTCAGCAAGATCCGTGAGGCGGGCAATGAGCAAATCATCCTGTGCGAGCGCGGCGCCCAGTTCGGCTACGACAACCTGGTGGTGGACATGCTCGGCTTCCGCGAGATGATCGAAGCCACTGGCGGCCTGCCGGCGATCTTCGACGTCACCCACAGCCTGCAGCGCCGTGACGCGGGTAGCGAAGCGTCCGGCGGCCGTCGCCGCCAGGTGGTGGAACTGGCCCGTGCCGGCATGGCGGTTGGCATTGCCGGCCTGTTCCTGGAAGCCCACCCGGACCCGGACAACGCGCGTTGCGATGGCCCCAGCGCGCTGCCGCTGGACGTGCTGGAGCCCTTCCTGGCGCAGATCAAGGCGCTGGATGAACTGGTCAAGTCATTCCCGGTGCTGGATATCGCCTGATCCGGGTGCAGGTGTGGCCGGTGGGGGTTATCGTCACCGGTCCTTTCTTTTTCGCTGGTGGAGTGGGTCCTGGTGGTGCTGGTGATGGCAGGCCTTAGCCTGTACTCTTGTCCCCCGTTTTGGCCCCGTAGCTCAGCTGGATAGAGCGGTCCCCTCCTAAGGGACAGGTCGCACGTTCGAATCGTGTCGGGGCCACCACCCTCGTATGGCCGACGGCCCCGGGCCGCACTGCCTGTTTCGCGGTGCCCGCTATGCATGCCGACGATTCCCTGAGCTTTCGCAGCTATGGCGGTACCGGTCATGGCCACTGTCATGCGCACGTGCAGCTGGTCCTGCCGCTGCACGGCATGCTTGAGCTGGAGATAGAGGGGCGCGGTGGGCGGCTGGACCTGCAGCGTGTGGCGCTTGTTGCGCCCGGTGCCCTGCACGTGCAGCAGTCGCAGGGTCGCAACCGTTTCTTGATCCTGGACTGCGATGCGTCGCGGCTGGACGAGGCGCAGCTGGAAGCCGGGCGGCAGCGCCCATTCTTTGCGCTGCCTCCCGCAGCGAGGCATCTGCTGGCGTATGTGGAACACATGGCGCAGGGGCGGGCGCAGTTGGCGCCAGCCGTGACGCGGCAGGTGCTGCCATTGCTGCTGGACGCGGCGCTCGCGCCGGGCCGGCACCGCCGTGAGGGGCGTTTGCAGGGCTTGTGTGAACGGATCCGGCTTGCACCGGGGCAGGATTGGCCGCTGGCACGCATGGCCAGCGAGGCCGGGCTGGGGCTCACCGCGCTGCACGCGGCATTTCGTCGCGAGCTGGACTGCAGCCCGGCCCAATGGCTGCAGCGGCAACGGCTGGAATGGGCGCAGCAGCGGCTCGCCGAAGGTCTACTACCGCTGGCACGGATTGCACAGCAGGCTGGCTATTCCGACCAGAGCGCGCTTACCCGGGCCATGCGGCGTGAGTTTGGCGTCACCCCGGGACACTACCGTCGCCAGCTGCAGGCGTAGCCTGGGCCAAAAACGGCGAAGGTACGGTCAATACACAGGGCTGCAGCCATCGGAAGCTGTGGCGGTTGCTCAGGACGTGGGTGGTTTGATGAAAGATCGGATGGCGGGTGGTATCGCCAATGGCGTAGCCTCGGGCGCACTGTGGGGCTTGGTATTTCTGGCGCCTGCGGTGCTGTCGGATTTTTCCCCGTTGCAACTGGCCGCAGCGCGCTACCTCGTCTATGGGTTGATCGCGGTGGTGTTGCTGGTGCCACGCTGGCCGGCGTTGCGTGCGCGCATCGGCAAAGTTGAATGGACGGCGCTGACCTGGCTGAGCCTGCTCGGCAATCTGATCTACTTCGTGCTGCTGTCGCTATGCGTGCAATGGAGCGGTGGTGCGGCGGCGGCGCTGATCGTTGGCATGGTGCCGGTGCTGGTGGCGGTGGTCGGCGCGCGCGAGCCAGGTGCGGTCCCGTTGACCCGCTTGGCCCCGGCGTTGGTGCTGTGTGTGGCCGGCGTGGTGCTGATGGGGGTGGAGGCCATGGGTTCCAGCCATGTGCAGGGCAGCGCAGGCCAGCGTTTGATCGGGCTGCTGTGCGGCGTGGGTGCGTTGCTGTCGTGGACGGCCTATTCGGTGGGCAATACGCGCTGGTTGGCCAAGGTGCCGGAGGTGTCCGGGCATGATTGGTCGCTGTTGACCGGTGTCGCCACCGGTGGGCTGGCGTTGCTGCTGGCGCCGTTTGCGTTTGCCGGCGGTGGGCACGGACATTCGGGAAGTGAGTGGGTCGGGTTCTGGGCGATGGCGGCCGCGGTGGCGGTATTTGCCTCGATCCTGGGTAATGCCTGCTGGAACCGCGCCAGCCGCGCGCTGCCGCTGACCCTGGGCGGGCAGATGATCGTATTCGAGACCCTGTTCGGGCTGCTCTATGGTTTCCTGTGGCAGCAGCGCTGGCCGCTGCCGGTGGAGGTGCTGGCAGCCGTCTGCCTGGTGGCCGGGGTGGTCTGGAGTGCGGCTGCGCATCGTCCGCAGGCGCACGCAGCGGAGTCGGCCTGAGTCGGGTTGCGCAGTCAGCTGTCGAAAGTGCCCGCTGGCTGGCACTTTCGATTTGCGGCAAGGCCAGCTCGATGAGGGGGCGTCGCTGGCGTTGGGACGAGCGTTGGCGCGTTGATGGTGGATGCTTGGGTGTTAGATGCCCGACGTTGTCGCTTGATGACATTTGCAACTTTTAGCGGCAGCTTCGCCGACGTTGACCTCAAACACTTTTTTGCGGCGCAGCACTTGACAGCCCCGCGTTGGCTGGTGTCTCTTGGTTGCATGAGCCGCCAGCAGCCCACCGCCAACGCATCGCAACCGCCCTTCGGCGGCGCGGATGCGCGCCGGCTCGGCGGCGCCATTACCACCACTATTACCGTCACCATTAGCCCGGTGCGGTCCGTCGTCTTCGCGTAATTTCCGAAAACCACGGCCCCGCACCCGGATCAGGATGCGGGGGAACTCCATCCAGATGCGTGTCGGGGCCTCCAGCCGAGGTTCTTCCGATGTCGTCAGTTGCTGCTTCACCCGCCGATCTCGCCACGGACGCCGCCGTCCGCACCGTCGTACATAAATTCGGCGGCACCTCCGTTGCCGATGCCGACCGTTACCGCCATGTGGCGCAGTTGCTGCTGGCCCGCGATGAGGTGGTGCAGGTCACCGTCGTGTCGGCGATGAAGGGCGTGACCGATGCGCTGATCGACCTGGCCAGGGCGGCTGCCAAGGCCGATCCGGGCTGGGATGATCGCTGGCACGAGCTGCGTGCGCGCCACCGCGCTGCCGCTGCGGCGCTGCTGGGCGAGCACTCCGGCACCACCATCGAATGGTTGGACGCACGTTTCGAACGCCTGCGCGAGATCCTCGCGGCGTTGGCGGTGATCGGCGAGCTGCCGCAGGAAGTGCTGGACCGCGTGCAGGGGCTGGGCGAGGTGTTCTCCGCGCACCTGCTGGGCCACCACCTGCAGGCGCTGGGCGAGGACGCCGATGTGCTGGACGCCCGCGATGTACTGGTGGTCAACCACGGCGAGCTGGGCGTGGACGTGGACTGGAAGTCAAGCGCGGCCAAGCTGGCGCTGTGGCGGCAGTCGCATCCGGCGCGGCGGCTGGTGGTAACCGGCTTCGTGGCCCGCGACCGCAAGGGCAACATCACCACCCTTGGCCGCAATGGCAGTGACTTTTCCGGCGCGATCTTTGCGGCCCTGTTCGCGGCCGATGAGCTGCATATCTGGACCGATGTCGACGGCGTGCTGTCGGCCGACCCGCGGGTGGTGCCCGAAGCCGTGCAGCTGGACGCACTGAGCTACGACGAGGCCTGCGAACTGGCCTATTTCGGCGCAAAGGTGGTGCACCCGCAGACCATGTCGCCGGCCATCGAGCGCGGCCTGCCGATCATCATCCGCAATACCTTCCAGCCCGACCATCCGGGTACCCGCATCACCTCGGACAGTTCCAGCAGCGGCCCGATCAAGGGCCTGACCCTGAGCCCGGACCTGGCCGTGGTCAACGTCGAAGGCACCGGCCTGATTGGCGTGCCGGGTACGGCCGAGCGCGTGTTCTCGGCGCTGCGCAATGCGCATGTGTCGGTGGTGATGATCTCGCAGGGCTCCTCCGAACATTCCATCTGCTGCGTGGTGAAGCAGGCCGAGGCCGAACGTGCCCGGCTTGCGCTGACCCAGGCGTTCTCGCACGAATTGGCGGCCGGCCAGGTGCAGCGCGTGCAGCTCAAGCCCAATGTCAGTGTGCTGGCAGCGGTGGGCGATGGCATGGCCGGGCAGCCGGGTGTGGCCGCTCGTCTGTTCGAATCGCTGGGCCGGGCCCAGGTCAATATCCTGGCGATCGCGCAGGGCTCGTCCGAGCGCAATATCTCGGTGGCGATCGATGGCAGCGATGCGACCAAGGCGCTGCGTGCTGCGCATGCCGGTTTCTGGTTGTCGCCGCAGACCTTCTCGGTCGGCGTGATCGGCCCGGGCAATGTAGGCGCGGCCCTGTTGGAACAGCTGTATGCCTCCGAGGCCTCTCTGCTGGCCAAGGCCAAGCTGGATCTGCGCCTGCGTGCGGTGACCTCGCGCAACCGCATGGTGCTGGACCAGCGCGGTATCCACGGCAATTGGAAGGCAGCATTCGAGAATGCGTCGTTGCCGAGCGATCTGGACCAGTTCACCGATCACCTGTTGTCGGCGCGCCTGCCGCACACCTTGATCATCGACTGCAGTGGCAGTGCCGAGGTTGCCGACCGCTATGCCGGTTGGTTGGCGGCCGGTATCCACGTGGTGACCCCGAACAAGCAGGCCGGTTCCGGTCCGCTGGCGCGTTACCAGGCCATCCGCGAGGCGGCCGCGGCCACGGGTGCGCGTTTCCGCTATGAAGCCACGGTGGGCGCCGGCCTGCCGGTGATCACCACGCTGCGCGACCTGGTGGATACCGGTGATGAGGTGACCGCCATTGCCGGCATCTTCTCCGGCACCCTGGCCTGGCTGTTCAACAAATACGACGGCAGCGTGCCGTTCGCCGAACTGGTGACGCAGGCACGTGGCATGGGCTACACCGAGCCGGACCCGCGCGATGACCTGTCCGGCGTGGACGTGGCACGCAAGCTGGTCATCCTGGCCCGTGAGGCCGGTTACGAGCTGAGCCTGGAAGACGTGGCGGTGGAGAGCCTGGTGCCGGCGGCACTGCAGGGCGCCAGCGTGGACGACTTCATGGCGCGCCTGCACGAGGTGGATGCCAGCTTTGCCCAGCGCCTGGCCGATGCACGGGCGCGCGGCAATGTCCTGCGTTATGTGGCGCAGTTCAAGCCCGGTGAGCAGCCCAGCGTGGGCCTGGTGGAACTGCCGGGCGACCATGCCTTTGCCAACCTGCGCCTGACCGACAACGTGGTGCAGTTCACCACCCGCCGGTATTGTGACAACCCGTTGGTGGTGCAGGGCCCGGGTGCGGGCCCGGAAGTGACGGCGGCGGGTGTGTTTGCCGATGTGCTGCGGGTGGCAGCGGGCGAGGGAGCGCGATTGTGAGTGAGGCGGTGATGGGACGACAGGCGCGGGCGTTCTCGCCGGCCTCGGTGGCGAACGTGGCAGTTGGTTTTGACCTGCTCGGTTATGCAGTACCCGATGTGGGCGATACGGTGACGGTGCGGCGCATTGATGTCCCCGAAGTCCGTATTGCCGCCATCCGGGGCACCGCGATCGAACTGCCGTTGGATGCGCCCCGCAATACCGCAGGTGCGGCATTGATCGCGTTGCGCGAGGCTTTGCAGCTGCCCTACGGCTTCGAGCTGGAGATCGACAAGGGCATTCCGCTCAGCTCCGGCATGGGCGGCTCGGCGGCGTCATGCGTGGCCGCGCTGGTCGCGGCCAATGCCTTGTTGGATGTGCCGCTGAGCCGTGAGCAGTTGTATCCGTTCGCGCTGGACGGGGAGGCGGTGGCCAGCGGCAGTCGCCATGGCGACAACCTGGGGCCGATGTTCCTCGGGGGGCTGGTGCTGTGCACCTTGGAGCGATTGGTGCCGGTGTCGGTGCCGGCGCAGTGGCACAGCCTGCTGGTGCATCCCGATGCCCTGCTGGAAACCCGCCGCGCACGCGAGGCACTGCAGGGAAGCTATGGGCTGAAGGAGTTTGTCGCGCAGAGCAGCAATCTGGCGCTGGTGCTGGCCGGCTGCCATGCCGGCGACGCCGGGCTGGTGCGGGCGGGCTTGGCCGATGTGCTGGTCGAACCGCGTCGCGCGCCGCTGATCGTCGGTTTCGATGCGGCCAAGCAGGCGGCATTGGCGGCCGGGGCAATGGGCGCCAGCATCTCAGGAGCGGGCCCTAGCGTGTTTGCCTGGTTCGAGGACCGCGACGGGGCGCTGGCGGCCGCACCCAAGGTGCAGGCAGCGTTCGCCGCGGCCGGCTTTGGCAGCCAAAGCTGGGTTACCCCGGTCAACAGCCCGGGTGCGCGCCTGCTCTGAATCTACCGCTTGTCCGTAGGAGGGGCGGTGATTGCTCCTCCTGGCACAGGCCATGGCATCACCTTTCAACTTTGCGGATTTTCGAATGAACTTCATTTCCACCCGTAATGCGTCCCCCGTCGCCACCCTGAGCCAGGCCATCGCTGCAGGGCTGGCACCTGACGGCGGCCTGTACGTTCCGGAGCAGTTGCCGGCGGCCCGTGAGCTGCAGCCGGGCGCAAACCTGGCCGAAACCGCCGCGGCGTTGTTGCAGCCCTTCTTCGCAGGCGATGGCCTGGCCCAGGCGTTGCCGGCCATCTGCGCGGAGGCATTTGATTTCCCGGCGCCGCTGCAGGCGCTGGCTACTGCCAATGACCATGTGCTGGAGCTGTTTCACGGCCCAACCGCCGCGTTCAAGGATTTTGGCGCGCGCTTTCTTGCCGCCAGCCTGTCGCGCGTGCGCGCAGGTCAGGCGCGGCCGCTGACCATCGTGGTGGCCACTTCGGGTGACACCGGCGCAGCGGTTGCCGCCGCTTTCCACAACCAGCCCAATCTGCAGGTGGTGGTGTTGTACCCGGACGGGCGGGTGTCGCCGCGGCAGGCGCATCAGCTCGGCTGCCTGGGGGGCAATATCCGCGCCTTGCGGGTGGCCGGCTCGTTCGACGATTGCCAGGCCATGGCCAAGCAGGCGCTCGGCGATGCCGAGCTGCAGGCGCAGGTGCCCTTGAGTTCGGCCAACAGCATCAGCCTGGGCCGTCTGCTGCCGCAGATGAGCTATTACGCGCACGCCGCGCTCAGCCACCGTGCGGCGCATGGCGGGCTGCTGAATTTCGTCATCCCCACCGGTAACCTCGGTAATGCGATGGCGGCGATCATGGCACGCGCGCTGGGCGTGCCGCTGGGCCGCATCGTGCTGGCAACCAATGCCAACCGCGTGCTGCCCGATTACTTCGCCGGTGGCCCGTACCAGCCCAAGGCCAGTGTCGCCACCCTGGCCAACGCCATGGACGTGGGCGCGCCCAGCAACTTCGAACGCCTGCGGTGGCTGTATGCCGGGGACGATGCGGCCCTGCGCGGTGCTTTCCAGTCGTTCGCGGTGGGTGATGCGACGATCCGCGACACGATTGCCGCCCGCTACAGCCAGTTTGGCGAGGTGTTCTGCCCGCATACGGCCACTGCGGTACATGTGCTGGAGCAGCTGCGCCGTAGTGGCGAGGCCGCGGCCGACGAGCATTGGGCGGTGGCCGCAACCGCCCACCCGGCCAAGTTCGAATCGGTGGTGGAACCCTTGATCGGCCGCGAGGTGGCGGTGCCGCCGGCACTGGCCGAACTGCTCAAGCGTCCGGCGCATGCCGAGCCCTGCGCGCCGGAATACAGCGCGCTGCGCGAAAAGCTGCTGTAAAACACCAGCAGGCGTAGAGCCGAGCCATGCTCGGCTGGGGTTTTTCGGTAACACCCTTGCCGAGCATGGCTCGGCACTACACGGCTTAGAGCTCGTCGTTGGCCAGCTTCTGCAGGCCGGCGAAGTCCAGGATCTCGACCACGTTGAGGTGGGGCAGGGCGATCAGGCCCTGCTGGCGCAGCTTGGTGAAGGTTCGGCTCACCGTTTCCATGGTCAGGCCCAGGTGGTCGGCAATATCGCCGCGCCCCATCGGCAGCGAGACCCGGTTGCTGCTGTGGCCATTGAGGGTGGCCTCGCGGGCAGCCAGGCGCAGCAGGAAGTCGGCCAGCCGTTCTGGCGGCTGCAGGCGTGCCAATGCCAGGGCATTGTCCTGGGCCGCGTCCAGCTCCTGGCACGCGCGCTGCAGCAGTTTGCGCTCCAGGTGCGGGTAACGCTGGCGCAGGTCGCGCATCTGGGTGGTGGGCACCCGGCAGACGCGGCTGTCGGCAATGGCCTCGATGTCGTAACGGTGGTGGTCGCTGCCACTCAGCCCTAGGTAGTCACCCGGCAGCACGAAGCCATTCACCTGGCGACGGCCGTCGGCCAAGGTGCGGACAAGGCGCAGCGCGCCCTCGGTCACTGTATAGACATAAGTACGTGGTTCGCCGGCACGGGCCAGCGTGGAGCCCATCGCTACGGGCGTGGAGACAGTGATCTGCTCCAGTGCGTGCACTTCATCACAGGACAGCGCCGAACACACCGACAGGTGGCGGACCGAGCATTGCAGGCACTCGCGCACGCCCTTGCCTTCCTCGGCTGTGGACGTGGCAGGGTGTTGCTCGGAGCCTTGGGCTGGCCGGGACATGGCGGGCACGTGGGGATAAACAACGTGAATGATACTTCATGCGGCCAGAAGGGCGGTGTCCGGCTAGAATTGGCCTCCGTTTCCCCCATTGAGTTGCAGGAGTTTCGCCCGTGATCAAGCCCCGTACCCCGCCCGGCATCATGGAATTGTTGCCGCGCGAGCAGATTGCGTTCCAGCGCATGCTGGACGTCATCCGCCGCAATTACGAGCGCTTCGGGTTCCTGCCGGTGGAAACCCCGGTGTTCGAGCTGTCGGATGTGCTGCTGACCAAGTCCGGTGGCGAGACCGAGCGCCAGGTGTACTTCGTGCAGTCCACCGGTGCATTGGCCAATGCCGCTGAATCGGCCGACAAGGGCGGTTTGCCGGAAATGGCGCTGCGCTTCGACCTGACCGTGCCGCTGGCCCGCTACGTGGCCGAGCACGAGCACGACCTGACCTTCCCGTTCCGCCGCTACCAGATGCAGCGTGTCTACCGTGGTGAGCGTGCCCAGCGCGGTCGCTTCCGCGAGTTCTACCAGTGTGATGTCGATGTGATCGGCAAGGACACCCTGAGCATCCGCTATGACGCTGAGGTGCTGGCGGTGATCTACGCGGTGTTCTCGGAGCTGCGCATCGGCAAATTCGCCGTGCAGCTGAACAACCGCAAGTTGATGCGTGGTTTCTTCGAAGCACAGGGCGTGGTGGACGCCGGCCAGCAGGCGCTGGTGCTGCGCGAGGTCGACAAGCTCGACAAGCGGGGGCCTGACTACGTGCGTGAGACTTTGGTTGGGCCGGATTTTGGTCTGCCCGCCGACGCGGTTGAGCGCATCCTGTCCTTTGTCGAGGTGCGTTCCAGCTCGCATGCCGATGCGCTGGCGCAGATCGACGCGGTGCTGGCTGCGGCCGGCGAGTCGGCCAGCGAATCGCTGCGTACCGGTGCCGCCGAACTGCGCGAGGTGCTGGAGCTGGTCAAGGCGTTGGGTGTGCCGGAAACCGCCTACTGCCTGAATTTCTCCATCGCCCGTGGTCTGGACTACTACACCGGCACTGTCTATGAGACCAGTCTGGTGGATCACCCGCAGATCGGCTCGATCTGCTCGGGCGGACGCTATGAGGACCTGGCCAGCCATTACACCAAGTCCAAGCTGCCGGGCGTGGGCATCTCGATCGGCCTGACCCGCCTGTTCTGGCAGTTGCGCGAAGCCAACCTGATCGACGGCATTGCCGAGAGCAGTGTGCACGCGATGGTGGCGTTGATGGACGATGCGTCGATGCCGCAGTCGCTGGACATCGCCCGTCGTCTGCGTGCTGGCGGTATCAATACCGAAGTGCAGATGGAGCCGAAGAAGATCGGCAAGCAGTTCCAGTACGCCGCCAAGGCGGGCATCCGCTTCGTGGTGTTGGCCGGCGAGGATGAGCTGGCCCGCGGCGTGGTGGCGGTCAAGGACTTGCTGCGCGAACAGCAGTTCGAAGTGGCCCGGGACGAGCTGGCCTCCACCCTGCAGGTGGAGCTGGAACAGACCCGCGCCATGGCGCGCTGATCGAAAAGCCCCGCATTGCGGGGCTTTTTTTTATGCCCGGTGTTGGCGAGGTCAACCCCCAGTGCATCTTGTAGAGCCAGGCCAAGCTGGGCTGTGGCCTGCCCGGTAAAGCCCCTGCCGAGCACGGCTCGGCACTACCGCCCCCTCCCTTTCGCGCAGCGCAGGGGAGGGCTGCGGAGGGGTTCGCTTTTGGCCGTTGGCGGACGAGCTGGCCCTTGTAGAGCCGAGCCATGCTCGGCTATGGCCTGCCCGGTAAAACCCCTGCCGAGCATGGCTCGGCACTACCGCCCGCTCCCTTTCGCGCAGCGAAGGGGAGGGGTGGGGAGGGGTTCGCTTTTGCGGCTCGCGATGGAGCCAGCCCCTTGTAGTGCCGAGCCATGCTCGGCTGAGGCCTGCCCGGCAAAGCCCCTGCCGAGCACGGC
>DKPB01000055.1 GCA_002471015.1 Stenotrophomonas sp. UBA7346 | reverse complement strand
CGGGAGAGGGGCGGCCTGTAGTGTCGAGCCATGCTCGGCAGAGGCCTTACCGGTAAAGCCCCAACAGCCAACCCCTCCCCAGCCCTCCCCTTGGGCCTGCGGCCAAAGGGAGGGAGCTGTAGTGCCGAGCCATGCTCGGCACTACCGTATCCGGCGGATCAATAACTGCCGTCGAAGGCGAAGATCGGCTTGCGCTGCTGCCACAGGCCCTTGGTGAAATCCGGGAACTCCAGGGTCTGGAAGCTGTTGGCAATCGACTGCTCGGACAGCGGGGTGATGGCACTCCAGGTCACCGCGTCGTAGATATCGATCGGCATCGGTGCCTTGGCCTTCAATGCCTCGACAAACGCGTGGATCACGAACCAGTCCATGCCACCGTGACCAGCGCTTGCGGCGGTATCGGCATGCTGCTTCCACAGCGGGTGCTCGTACTGGTCCTGGTAGGTCTTGAACTCTTCCCACTGGTGCGGCGGGCTGCGCCCTTCGATGTGGATGCCGTGGTTGACGTCCATCCACAGCCCCTTGGTGCCCTGCACGCGGAAGCCCATCGAATACGGGCGCGGCAGGGAGGTGTCGTGCTGCAGCAGGATGGTCTCGCCGTTCTCGCAGGCCAGCGTGGTGGTGACGATGTCGCCGAGCTTGAACTTGACCTTGGTGCTGGGATGGGTAGTGCCACCGCTCTTGGCCACGGTGTACTCATGCAGGCCGCGTGCCTTGCTGGCGAAGGCATTGATATGGGTGAAACGGTTGCCGCGGTTGATGCCCGTGTACATCGCGCACGGGCCGATGCCGTGGCTGGGATACAGCTCGCCATTGCGCTGTACCGAATGCTCGGTACGCCAGCGTGCTTCCGACCAGCCCTTGGCACCGAACTCGACGCCGCTGTCGTAGGGGTGTTCCGGCGTGCCGTCGTTGAACTTCACCCCGCGCAAGTCGTGCTGGTAACCGCCCTGCAGGTGCACCAGTTCGCCGAACAGACCCTGGCGCACCATCTGCAGCGCGGCCATCACGTCACGGCGATAGCAGACGTTCTCCAGCAGCATGTACGGGGTGCCGGTGCTGAGCTGGGTATTGAGTACATCCCAATGGTCCTGCAGGGTGATGCCGGCAACCACTTCGCAGCCCACCGCGACCTTGGCCTGCATCGCCGCAATCGCCATCGGTGCATGCAGTTCCCACGGAGTAGCGATGATCACGCCATCCAGGCCGCGCTGCTCCAGCAGGCGCTTCCAGGCGTTCTGGTCACGGTCGGCGCCGTAGGCCTGCGGCGCAGGCTTGCCAGCCTTGGCCACCATGTCCATGGCGCGGCCGAGCATGATCGGTTCGATGTCGCACAGGGCAACCACTTCCACGTCGTCGCGGCGTACCAGTTCCTTCAGCAATACCAGACCGCGCATGCCGGTGCCGATCACGCCCAGGCGCACCTTGCGGCCACGTGCCCAGGCCGGCGTGTTCGGCAGCAGGCTGGTGGCGGCCAGGGCCGCGCTGGCCATGATGAATTCCCTACGCTTCATTGTGTTTCCTCTTTCAGGGGTCGTGCCGGCGATGGCGGCCATGTCGGGGCCATGCTGACGGTGTCACTGTCTTCCCCCTCATGCAATGCAGGAGGGGGAAGCGCTGCTGGCGGGATCAGAACTTGTAGGTCGCATTCAGGCTGTAGATGCGCCCGAAGTTGTTGGCATAGCCGGAGAAGTTCATCCAATCGTTCGGGTCATAGAACGGCAGGCGGTTGAACAGGTTCTTCACCGTCACGCCAACCGTCAGTTTGTCGGTGGCCTTCCAGTTCACGCTGAGGTTTGCGGTCCACCAGGACGGTGCGCCGTGGCACTGCTTGGGCCCGGCGTTGACGTAGCTGCCGGTGCAGGTCTCAGCGTTGTTGTCTTCCTGGTCGATGCGGTCGTAGGCCCATTTGGTCTTGCCGACATAGTTGATGTAGAAGCCGGTATCCCAGTTGCCATATGTCCAGTTGGCGTTGAAGGTCGCACGCACCCGTGGGTTGTTGTAATAGCCCACGGTATTGCCGTAGTACCAGCCGTCACCGTTGTCGGAGTTGTACATGTTGCGGTTGGCGATGGTGGCGGCAACGCCGGTGGTCAGGCGGCCCCACTGGCCCAGCTCGAAGCGTGCGCGGGCATCCACGTCCAGGCCGTCGATCAGTGTGCGGCCGCGGTTACGGTACTGGCCGATCACGCTGGCCACGTTGCCGAGGCTGTATCCGGGCAGGGTCGACGGGCAGCTGACGCCGCTGGCCGGGTCACTGCACATGGCCGCCAGCGCGGCCAGGTTGGCCCGGTCGGTGTCGGTGATCGGGAAGCGAGTCATCGCCGTGATCTCCTCCTCCTTGCTGTAGTCCGGGGCGACGATTTCGTCACGGCGGTAGACGAACCAGTAGTCGGCCGACAGCGACAGCCAATCGGTGGGTTCCAGCACGAAGCCCAGGGTGGCGATCTTGGCCTTCTCCGGTTTCAGGTCCTGGTTGGGCTGGGTCATGCGCGCCACGTTGCGGCTGCAATCGCTGTTCCACAGGCTGTTGCCCAGGTCCTTGTCGACGCCACGGTTGGACTGGCGCAGCAGGCTGGCAATGGCATTGGTTTCGGCGCAGCGCGTTTCGTCCCGGTAACCGCCGATCTGCGCGTACACACCGCCGCTGCCGGCTTCGGCCAGGCTGGGCGCACGGAAGCCTTCGGAATAGGTGCCGCGCAGCATCAACTGCGGCAACGCCTGATACTTCAGACCGATCTTCGGCGCGGCATTGGCGCTGAAGCCCGGGTACTTGTCCAGGCGCAGGGCCACGTCCATCTCGAGTTTTTCGGTAAGCGGCGCCACTGCCTCGGCAAACAGCGCATAGGTATTGCGCCTGCCATCAAACCACGAACCGCCCTGCTGGGTGATCAGGCCATTGGCGGCATCCGGGTTGCCCGGCGTGTAGAAGGTCTCGCGGGTGGCGTTGAAGCCAAACGCAGCGCGCACTTCGCCGGCCGGCATGTTGAACAGCGGGCCTTCGATCTTGCCGTCCAGGGTGTGCAGACGCGTCCACGACTCGATGTCGAAGGTCGGGAAGGCCTCGCGGATCAGCGCCGCGTTGGCTTCACTGATTTCGCCGAACTTGTAGGCAGGGTGATCGGAAATGATCACGCGGCCGGTACCCGGATCAATGGTGTACGGGCCGAACGCCTTCTCGAAGCCCTTCAGGTTGACGTTGGTTGTCTGGTAGGTGACCGAGTGCGAGCCGGCGGTGGCAAACGCGGTCTCCCAGTTCCAGTCCCCCATGCTGCCGCGCAGGCCGGTCACCGCACGGTAGCTCTTGTCGGTGTTGCGCTGGCCGAAGTGGTTGCCGCCCACGTCCTGCAGCAGGTAGCCCAGGCCGACCACGCCGCCCATCAAGGCCTTCAGCTCGGGGCTGGCGTGGTTGTACTCGTTGTTCGGGCCCAGCCACGGGGTGAGGAACTGGTTGACGGTATTGCCGGTGTTGCGCGAGAACCAGCTCTGCGGGTTGCCGGTGGTGGTGCCGTAGGCACGCGGCGTGCCGCCGTTGGCGCGCAGGTCGATGTCGGTATAGGTGAGCTCGGCAAACGCCTCGGTGCTGTCATTCACCCGGAAGTGACCGTTGAGGTAGGCGGTCAGGCGCTTGGTGTCGGCGCCGCCATTGATCTGGCTGGTCATCCAGTCCTGCCAGATGCAGCGGGTGCCGGTGGCCACCTGCAGCACGTTCTCGCAGCCCGGTGCGGCCTCATCCACACGTGCCTTGGTGACCGGATCGATAGCGTAGTAGTAGCCGGGATTGAACACGCCGGGCGCGCTGCCGGTGTCCAGGCGCAGGTTCTTGATGTAGTCCGGATTGTTGACGTAGTACTGCTTCGGATGCTTCAGGTACCACTCGCGGTTGGGGATGCCATTGCGGTCATACAGGTTGACACTGCCGTAGACGTTGTAGCCGTCCTCGTCCATGTCACCGAAACCGCCGGTGATGCTGGCCTGCGTCTCGCCATAGGAATCAAAGCGCGGTGCGGTGTCCCAGGTACCGCTCAGTTCCAGGCCTTGGTAGCTGCGCTTGGTGATGACGTTGATCACGCCTGCCACCGCATCGGTGCCGTATACCGCCGAGGCACCATCGGTCAGCACTTCCATGCGCTCGATGACGGCGGCAGGAATGGCATCGATGTTGACGAACTGGGTCTGGAAGCCCGCCGGTGCACCGTAATACGACAGGCGACGGCCATTCAACAGCACCAGCGTGCCCTGTGCGCCGAGACCGCGCAGATTGGCCTGCGAGGCGCCATCGGAACCGGTAAACAAGGATTTGGAATCGACCTGGCCCGGGCGTGCGGCCGGCAGGTTATCGAGCACCTGCAACAGCGTGCGCGCGCCCATGTTCTCGATGTCCTGCTTGCTGATCACCTGTACCGGCGAGGCAGTCTCCACATCGCTGCGGCGGATGTTGGAACCGGTGACTTCGACACGGGCAAGCTCGGTGGCTTTTTCCTTGTCCTTGTTGCTGCTGTCCTGCGCGAACGCAGGTGCGGCGATGGCGAACAACACGCTGGCAACAGCCAACGATAGCGGGGCTGGCAAACAGCGTTTGGCACTGCGATTGGCTGGCAACATCGGGGTTCTCTCCTGGCAAGGGCACGCAAAAAAACAACAGTTGGCGGGCAAAGCGATCCCATGCCACGGCCTGCGGGCCGTAGTTGGGGTATTCCGGGGGAAGAGCGGTGTTACGGGTGGGTCATGGGGCGAGGATGTCGGCGGAATCGCCCTCCTCGCCGATCAGTACGGCATTGGCCCAGTTGGCGCAGACCTGGGACGGTTGGCTACCCTGCGCGCCCAAGGTGCGCAGGCTCAGTCGGGAAAGGCCGCGGATGTCGAGCTCGGGCTTGACCACACCCGGTGCTTTGACGAAGCCGCTGTCATAGAGCAGGCGATCATCGCCCCAGACCTGGAACTGCAGGCCGCCGGCCTGACGGCATTGGTCATCCACGCCGAGGTCGGCGCGTAGCGTTTTCCAATGCCCCTTCAAACTCATGTCGATGCGGCTTTGCGCGCCCACGCCGAGGCCGCGGCGGAACTGCAGGCCGTTCATGCGCATCGGCACGGCCGCAGCGAACGAACGATCGGCATGCACCTGGGCGGCCAATACGGCCGGCAGCGGCAGCTGGGAGAGGTATTGCTGCCGCGCCGGCCGCTCGGCCGTTTGCTGCTCAAGGATATGGAAGGTGGACAGTGCAATCGGGCCAACATCGCGCGGCTGCAGTGCATCCACCGCACGTGCGGTGTTGCCCTGCGCTGCGGTCACCATCGGATCGGCGCCACTTGCGCCGTCACCGTCGGGGTTCTGCACGCTGAGCACGCGGAAGCGCAGCAGGCGGCCGGCATGGGCGGGGAAGTCGATGCGCTGCAGTTCCTGCTTCAGTTGCAGGCGGCCAGTGGCAATCGGCTTGCCCCATTCGCCGTTGCTGTCGGCCATGTAGATTTCGTAATCGCGTACCTGGCCATGCTTCCAGTGCTGGTCATTGCGCGGTGCCAGTTCGATGCCGTCGATCAGCTTGCGCTCGCCAAAACCCACCACCCACTCATGGGCACCGGTGCGGATGGCCTGGTTGCGCACGCTGCGGAACCACGTCGCCGGATCGTCGTCGAAGGCATTTTCCAGCGGATGGCCAGGTTCTTCGGCCGGGCGGTTGACCACCAGCAGGCTGTCGGACGGCAGCGCGCGGCCCAGCTCCGGTGCGTTCGGGAAAGCGTCGTCAGCCAGTGCGGCGGCGACCGGGAAATCCAGCTGCAGTTTCAACGGCGCACGGATGTCCTGGCTGGCGGTGCGCACATGCAAGGTGCCCTTGCGCTCCTTGTCATCGAAGTACCAGCCTTCGTTGGCCGCCTGCAGTGCGGCGGCATCCGCCAGCCTGGGCAGCGTGCGGCCATCCAGCTGCACGGCAGTCGGTGCGCTGCGATTCAACACGCGCAGGCCGTAACGGCGCTGCGCCAACTGACCTTGATACTCGCCCTGTACCGGCGCGATCTCCACCTGCACCGGGCCACTGCCCTGCGCCGGTGCCTGCACACGGATCTGCTGCGTGCTGGACTCGCCCTTCTGGTAGCGGCGGGTGCTGCCATCGTCTTCGTACAAGGTGTAGCTGGATTCGCCCTGCGGATACAGATCGAAGGTCACTTCATCCAGCGGCTTTTCGCCGTCGAACAGCATCTCCGGATACATCGGCAGGATCGCGCCAGCGCGCACGAATACCGGCAGTGTCGCCAGTTCGACCTGACGGTCGAGTTGCTTGCCGGCAGCACCGGCCTGCAGATGGCGGCCGTCCCAATAGTCGTACCAGCCGCCCGCCGGCAGATGGATGTCGCGGCGCCAGCCACGGCTTGCCGCCTGGCTGCGGTAGACCGGCGCAACCAGCAGGTCGCGGCCCAGCAGAAACTGGTATTTGTAGGTTTCGTCCTGCGCGTGCGGGTCCTGTGGGTAGTCCCACATCAGCCCACGCACCGGCGGCGCGCCGCTTTGTGCGGCGTCATGCACCAGCCCGTACATATACGGGGTCAGACGCATTTTCAGCTTGAGGTAGTCGCGGTTGATCGAGCGGTAGGGTTCATCGAAGGCCCAGGGGTGCTTGCGCGCGTTCAACGACCAGCCGGACATGCCCATCAACACCGGAGTGAAGGTCTTCCACTGCAGGTCGCGGGTGAAGGTCTCGGCGCTGCCGCCGAAGATCGCATCGACATCGCCGCTGGCATAGGCCATGCCCGACAGGCCCGAACCCACCAGGGTCGGCACGTGCCAGCGGATGTAGTCCCAGCTGCTGCTCTGGTCACCGGTCCAGGCAACCGCATAACGCTGGATGCCGGCCCAGCCCATCACCGTCCACAGGAACGGGCGCGAATCGGAATTATTGAGGATGCCGTCGAAAGCCTGGCGGTTGGCATCCATCGCGAACTGATAGCCCTGCCCGGTCCAGGCCACGTCCAGCTTCTGCACGCGGCTGCCGGCCTTGCCGACTTCCCACGCGATCTTGTCGACGCCGTTCTCGGTCCACAGGCCGGTCTTGAAACCGTACTTGGCCAGACCCTGCACGGTTTCCGGCAACTGCTTGTAACCGCAGCCGTAACCATCGTTGGGCAGGATCCAGCCGCCCGGCATGTCGTTTTCGCGGTACTTGGCGGCGACGCTGTTGACCACGTCGATGGTGGTGCCGGTGGGACCATCGCTCCAGCCTTCGGGTACGCTGCCGGGCTTCTTGATGTTGTCGCCGTCGTTGTAGCAATCGGCATCGCCGTACGACAGCGCCCAGCGCGCGACCATGTTCGGCCGGCCGGTCAGCTGGGTGTAGCGTTCCAGCAGCCGCTGCAGATCATTGCCGACGAAGTAATAGGCGTCGAAGCGGTCCTCGCGGTGCAGCAGCGTGGCCTGGTCCGGCTGGCGCAGGTCATAGCTGCCGTCGCTCCAGGTATTGCGCAACATGCCCCAGCCGCGTGAGCTGAGCAGCATGGGTGCCGGGCTCGGGCGGTCGCCCTCCTCCCAGCCACCGGAATAGGAAACTTCAAGCTCGCGGCCCTTGAACTGGAAACGGCCGTTCTGCTGGCCGCCGCCGTAGAAGGCTTCATCGGCCTGCGAGGACAGCACCTGCACGCTCTGCTCGGCGCTCAGATCCAGCGGCTGCTGTTCCTGCCATAGCGACACCGCCTTGCCACCGTCCAGACGCTCCAGCCGCAGCTGCAAGGGCTGGCGCTGCACATGCAGGACCAGCGCCGGGGTACGCACGCGGATTTCCTGCGCGTCTTCTTCCAGCTGCGCCTGCACCTGCTGCACGGGCTGCGGCAACACGATGGGCGCGGCCTTGTCGCCGGCGCCGGTCAGTTTGCCGTTGCGGCCGGCCTGCACATGCACGATGTCGTTGGCCAGCACCTCGATGCGCAGGGTGCTGCCGTTGTCACTGCGTACGTCCCAGCCACGCACACCGTCGCGGCCATCGCTGGCGGTGACGGAGCGCAGATTGCCGATGGGCTCGGCCTGTGCGGTCGCTGCCGGCAACCACAAGGCCGAAAGCAGCGCCAGCAGCAGCGGCGATTGACGAACGCAGTGTTCCACCTTGCCTCCAACCCGTTCAACGGGCGTTTCAAAACCCAGTGCGCCGACTCTAGGGCAGCAAATCGAAAGATGTCAACAAAATGAAAGCCAAAAGTAAGTAGGATTTCTTACAAACGAAAGATGGTGCAAAGCACCAAGTTTCATATTGCGCGAAAGTCCGTATTCATTGCCGCGAAAGAGTTTTCCGGAAAATCTTTCGCTTGGGACGATTCCCATGAGCAGCAAGCACGCCCTATCAATTTCTTTCGCTTTGCTTTCGCTATTTGACATTTCGAAAGAAAAGAAAGATCGTGCGCTGGTCAATCAGGAAACACACATGGATGCCACCCTGCTTCACGATCTGACCGCCTGGCAGCGCCTGGGCGGAGCCGATACCGCCAACGAAATCGCCCAGCAGCCGGTGCTGTGGGAAACCCTCGCCAGTGATCTGCAACAGGCCAGCACGCGCCTGCAGGACTTCCTTGGCCAGCGTCTGTCCGACCCGCGCCAACGGGTGATCTTCACCGGTGCCGGCAGCTCCGGTTTCATCGCCGAGATGGTGGCCGACACCCTCAACGCGCAGTGGCCGGCGGAAATACGCGCGGTGCACACCACCAGCCTGCTCACCCACCCGGCGCTGTACCTGCAGCGCGACCGCCCGACCCTGCTGGTGTCGTTCGGCCGCAGCGGCTCCAGCCCGGAAAGCGTGGCCGCCGTCGACCGCGTCCGCGCCGACGTCGACGATGCCCGCTTCCTCGACATCACCTGCAATGCCGAAGGCGAACTGGCCCGCCGTGGTGCCGGCCGCGACGACACCTGCACGCTGCTGATGCCGGCCGCCAGCTGCGACCGCGCCTTCGCCATGACCAGCAGCCTGAGCTGCATGGTGCTGGCCGCGCTGACCGTGTTCGACAGCGCCCCCTGGGCCGAGCGTGTGCAGCGCCTGCAGCAGGTTGCCGCACTCGCGCGCCAGGGCTTGAACAACTGGGACGCCGATGTCGCCGCACTGGCCGCGCAGCCGTACAACCGGGTGATCTACCTGGCCAGCGGTCCGCTGGAAGCACTGGCCCGCGAGGCCGCGCTGAAAGTATTGGAACTCACTGCCGGCCGCGTGCTGGCGCTGGCCAATACGCCGCTGGGTTTCCGCCACGGCCCCAAGTCCACGCTCAATGATGAAACCCTGGTCGTCGTGCTGCGCAGCGTTGAACCGCTGGCGCGTCGCTACGAACAGGACCTGCTGGAAGAGCTGCGCGGTGATGGCGTGGCCGGCAAGGTGCTGTCGATCGGCCCGCATTCGGATATCGGCACCAACGATGACTACACCCTGCCGGTACCGGCCCTGCCCGACGCCTGGCTGGCGCCGGTATGGCTGCCGTTCGCGCAGCTGTATGCATTGCAGCGTTCGGCCGCGCTCGGCCTGACCCCCGACAATCCGTTCCCGGACGGCACCGTCAACCGCGTGGTCAAGGGCGTCACCATCCACCATGGCTGATACCCGCGCCCCGGCCTGCTACGGCATCGACATTGGCGGTACCAAGATTGAACTGGTGGCCTGCGATGCCACCCTGCAGGTCGCGTGGCGCAAACGCATCGCCACCCCGCAGGGCGACTACAACGGCTTCCTGCAGGCGGTGGAAACGCTGGTTGCAGATGCCGATGCCCAACTCGGCCAACGCGCGCAGGCCATCGGCATCGCCCTGCCCGGCGTGCGCGAGCGGCGCAGTGGCCGCCAGCTCAGTGCCAACGTACCGGCACTGACCGGCCAATGTGTCAGCGCCGACTTGCAGGCGCGCCTGCAGCGGCCGCTGCACTTCGGCAACGACCTGCAGTGCTTTGCATTGTCCGAAGCACATGGCGGCGCGGCTGACGGTTACGCCAGCATGTTCGGCGCCATCCTCGGCACCGGTGCCGGCGGTGGTTACTGCCTGCATGGAAAGCTGGTCGGCGGCTTCAACGGCCTGGCCGGCGAATGGGGCCACTGGAGCGTGCCAGCCAACCTGCTGCAACGGCATGGTCTGCCGCTGCTGGATTGTGGCTGCGGCCTGCGCGGCTGCGTGGAACGCTATGTCTCCGGCAGCGGCGTGGCCATGATCGAACGCCACCTCGGCGGCAATGCGGCCAACGCCAGCGAAGTCATCGCCCAGGCCGAGGCCGGCGACATCCGTGCCATGCAGGCACTGGACATCCACCGCGACCTGCTAGGCCACAGCTTCGCCGCGCTGATTCTCGCGCTGGACCCGCACGTCATCGTGCTCGGCGGCGGTCTGTCGCAGTACGCGCCGCTCTACCAACAGCTGCCCGCAGCCATCGCCGCACATCTGTTCAACGGCGTGGAAGTGCCTCCCATCGTGCCACCGCGCTTCGGCGATGCCGGCGGTGCCCGTGGTGCCGCCCTGCTCGCCTGCCAACCCGCTTACCTGATTCCCGGAGCTTGACCATGTCACCGCTGCAATCCCTGCTTGCCTCTCATCGCCAAGGCCACAACGTCGGCCTGTACAGCGTCTGCTGCAGCAACGAACAGGTGTTGCGTGCGGCCATGCACGTGGCCGCGCAGCACGGCACCGTGCTGCTGATCGAAGCCACCTCCAACCAGGTTGACCAGTTCGGCGGCTACACCGGCATGACCCCGCCGCAGTACCGCGCCTATGTGGAAGCACTGGCCGATGAAGAAGGCTTCCCGCGCGCGCAGCTGATCCTGGGCGGCGACCATCTCGGTCCCAACGCCTGGCAGAAGCAGCCAGCCGCCGAAGCGATGGCCAATGCGCGCGTACTGATCGAAGCCTATGTCGCCGCCGGTTTCCACAAGATCCATCTGGACTGCAGCATGTCCTGCGCCGACGACCCGACCCCGCTGCCGGACGTAACCGTCGCCGCGCGCTCAGCCGAGCTGGCAGTCATTGCCGAAGCCACTGCCAAGGCCAATGGCCTGCCGCCGCCGGTCTACGTGATCGGTACCGAAGTGCCGATCCCCGGTGGCGAAGCCTCGCTGGCAGGCGGCCTGGCGGTCACCACGCCGGCCGCAGCCGCGCAGACCCTGGCCATCCATCAGCAGGCCTTCGACACGCCGGAACTGCGCGATGCCTGGCAACGCGTAATCGCGATGGTGGTGCAGCCGGGCGTGGACTTCGACCACAGCAGCGTGCACGAATACGACGCCGCCGCTGCCAGCGAGCTGGCCGACTTCCTCGAACAGCAGCCGCGCATCGTGTTCGAAGCGCACTCCACTGACTACCAGCGCGAGTCCGGCCTGCACGCGTTGGTGCGCGATCACTTCGCCATCCTCAAGGTCGGCCCGGCCGCAACGTTTGCCTACCGCGAAGCCTTGTTCGCACTCGCCGCGATCGAAGCCGAACTGCTGCCCGCCGCGCAGTGCTCCAGGCTGCCGCAGGTACTGGAACAGGTGATGCTGACCAAGCCGAAGAACTGGCAGGCGCATTACCACGGCGACGAGGCCACGCTGCGCCTGCTGCGCGCCTACGCCTTCAGTGACCGCTGCCGCTACTACTGGGGCGAGCCGGAGCTGCTGCAGGCGGTGCAGACCCTGTTTGCCAACCTGGAACAGAACACCCCGCCGCTGGTACTGCTCAGCCAATACCTGCCCGGCCAGTACGTGGCCGTGCGCGAGGGCCAGCTGGCCGCCACGCCGGCCGCCCTGGTACAGCATCGCGTCGGCCAGTGCCTGGGCGAATACGCGCGCGCCTGCAGCGCCAATCAGGCCGGTACGCGCAAGCAAAGCGAAAGTTTGCGCACCCAAAACCTTGCGAACGGTTAATCTCCGCTTTCAAACGCACACGAGAGCTGACCATGCGCAATACCCGTCCCCGCCGACAGCAGATCCTGCAACGCCTGATCGACCAAGGCTCGGTGCAGGTTGCCGAACTGGTTGAACAGTTCGGGGTGTCGGCGGTGACCATCCGTACCGACCTGGGCCATTTCGAGGCGCAGGGCCTGGCCACGCGCACCCACGGTGGCGCGACGCTGGTGCGGATGCCGCCGCAGGAACAGGACATCCACGAGAAAGATGCGCTGAACCTGTCGCTGAAGGAATCCATCGGCATGCGCGCCGCGCAGCTGGTGCAACCCGGCGACAACATCATCATCGACTCCGGCTCCACCACCATGACCCTGGCCCGGCATCTGCGCGACCACCGCGATGTCACGGTGATGACCAATGGCTTGAACATTGCCTGGGAACTGGCCAACGCACCGGCGGTCAACGTACTGCTGACCGGCGGTCTGCTGCGCAAGCAGTCGCTGTCGCTGCAGGGCAGCCAGGCCGAAGCCAGCCTTACCTCCTACAGCTTCGACACCTTGTTCCTTGGCGTGGATGGTCTGGACCTGCAGTTCGGCCTGACCACCCATGACGAAGCCGAAGCCCGCCTCAATCACCGCATGGTCGAGCGCGCAAGGCGTATCGTGGTGCTGACCGACGCCTCGAAATTTGGCCGGGTCAGCCTGCACCGCATCGCCCGCCTCGACCAGATCCACGCCATCATCACCGATACCGGCATCGACGATGCCACCCGCGAGGGACTGCAGCGCCAGGGCATCGAAGTGATCACCGCCGAGCCACCGCTATGACCGCTATCCGCAGCCTGTTCGGCCGCATTCTCACTCCCTTGGGCTGGCGCCGCGGCCACGTCCACTTCGACCAGCAGCTGCGCACGCTGGAGGTGGCAGACCACGCGGGCGACGGCGGCGACCTGCCCATCATCCTGCCCGGCTTCATCGACCTGCATGTGCATGGCGCGGCGGGTGTGGACCTGATGCAGGGCGGCGAGGTCGCCCGCCGCATCGCCCACACCCATGCCCGCTACGGCACCACCACCCTGCTCGGCACCACAATGACCGCCGAGTACGCCGAGATCGAGAACGCCCTGCGCGGTGTAGCGCAGGTGATGGCGACGCCGGATGCGGATGCCGCGCAGATCATCGGCGTGCATCTGGAAGGTCCCTTCATCAGCCCGCAACGGCTGGGCGCGCAGCCGCCACGCACCCTGGAGGCAACCCTTGAGTCGGTGCAGCACCTGCACGCATTGGCACCTATCAAGGTGCTGACCATCGCACCGGAGATTGGCCAGCACACCGCCTTGATCCCGGCCCTGGCTGCGATGGGCATCCGCGTGCAGATCGGCCACAGTGCAGGTACATACGACGATGCAGTCGCCGCCTTGCAGGCTGGCGCCGTCGGCTTCACCCATCTGTTCAACGGCATGACCGGCGTCGATCACTACAAGCCAGGCATCGCTGCGGCGGCATTGGCGCATGCCGAATACGCCGAACTGATTCCCGACCTGCAGCATGTGCATCGCGGTGCCATCCGCATGGCCGTGCGCGCGATCCCGCGCCTGTATGCGGTCACCGATGCCACTGCCGCCACCGGCATGCCCGATGGCGAATACGCGCTGGGCGAGCAGCGCGTGCACAAGTGCATGGGCTGCGTGCGGCTCTCCACCGGCTCGCTGGCCGGCAGCGCGCTGACCATGGACCAGGCGCTGCGCAATCTGGTCGATGTCGGCCTGGACCTGGCCGACGCCTCGCAACGTGTTTCCACCATCCAGGCCGACTACTTGGGCCTGGAAGACCGCGGCCGCATCGCGCCGGGCCTGCGCGCGGACATGGTGGTGCTGGACCCGCAATTGAAGTTGCAGCAGGTATGGATAGCCGGCCACCCGGTCGACCCAAACTAGCCCGCCCCATGTAGTGCCGAGCCATGCTCGGCAGCCTTCCGTTCCGATAGCCGTATCACCGGAACACGCCGCGCATCCGCGCGGCAAGCCGAGCATGGCTCGGCACTACAAAATCTTGCCCCAGGAACGCGCCGATGACCGACACCACTTTTACCGTGCCCGCCAGCGACGCCGCGCCGCGTTGGCCCGTGCGCTATCTCCTTTTCATCGCCGGTCTGGGCGGCCTGCTGTACGGCATCGACATCGGCATCATTGCCGGCGCCCTGCCCTATCTGGAAGCCACCGCCAGTCACGCGTGGCAGCTGAGCAGCCAGCAGATGGGCTTCGTGGTTGCCGCGGTGCTGCTGGGCAGCGTGTTGTCGTCGCTGTTCGCCGGCATGATCGCCGACCTGATCGGCCGCCGTGGCGCGATGCTGCTGGCCGGCCTGCTGTTCACCGCCAGCATCCCGATCATGGCGTTGGCCTCCGGCTATACGCCACTGCTGCTCGGGCGCCTGCTGCAAGGCATCAGCGGCGGTCTGATCGGCGTGGTGGTGCCGCTGTTTCTGGCCGAAGTGCTGGGACCGGAACGGCGCGGTCGCGGCGCAGCGATGTTCCAGCTGCTGCTGACGGTTGGGCTGGTGCTGGCCGCCTTGATTGGCCTGTACCAGGCGCATTCGGTGGATGCAGCAACCGAGTCGGTGCGCAACCTGCCACTGGTGCAGCAGGCGCAACACCTGTTCGCGGTGAAGGACCAGGCCTGGCGTACGATTTTCTGGACCTGCCTGTTGCCGGGCGTGGTGTTCTGCATCGGCCTGTTCTGGCTCAACGAATCACCGCGTTGGTTGGCACGTCGCGGTCGCATCGATGCCGCGCGCCGCGGCCTGCAGGCCACGCTGCCGCCGTCGCAGGTGGAAGCCACGCTGGCGCAGATCCAGAATCCAGTCATCGCGAAGGCCGAAGGCGACCGCGATCGGCTTTTCAGCCGCCGCTATATGGTGCCGTTCGTGCTGGCCTGCCTGGTGCTGGCCTTCACCCAGGCCACCGGCATCAACTCGATCCTCGCTTACGCGGTCAACATCCTCAATCAAGCCGGTCTGCCGGGTGCAGCTGCGAACGGCGCGGATGTGGCGATCAAGCTGCTCAACGTGATCATGACCCTGGTGGCGCTGTTCCTGGTGGATCGCAAGGGCCGCAAGTTCCTGCTGATGATCGGCAGTGGCGGCATCTGCCTTGCGCTGCTGGCGGCAGCGATGCTGTTCTTCAAGGCCGAGCAGGGCCGCGCCGATGTGCAGCAGGTATTGCAGCGCGCGGTGCAGGCCGATGGCCTGCAGTTGCAGCTGGACGCGGCGCAATGGCACCAGCTCGCCGGCACCCGCAATCGCGATGGGCAACCGTCGCAGCTGACGGTGTCGTGGAGCTATGGCGGCTTCAGCGATGTGCGTTCGCTGCGCAGCGACAATCCCAGTGATCAGCAGCTGTTGATCGAGCGCTCCGGTACGGTGCGTGCTGACAGTGTGATCGGGCGTTTCTTCCGCAGCCTGCATCTGAATCCGTTCCCGGACCCGAGCGCGGCCGCCGATGCGCCGCTGCGCATTGAGCAGGCCTGGATCGGCGCAGTGCCGCCGGCTTCCCATGGCTGGGCGGTAGCGGCCTGCATCCTGGTGTTCGTGGCGTTCTTCGCGGTGGGCCCTGGCGTGTGCGTGTGGTTGGCCTTGTCGGAGCTGATGCCGAACCGCATCCGCTCGAACGGCATGAGCATCGCGTTGCTGATCAACCAGTTCGTATCGACCACGATCGCTGCGGTGTTCCTGCCAACGGTGGGCCACTACGGCTACGCCAGCATGTTCCTGTTCTGGGCGGCGTGTACGTTTGCCTTCTTCCTGATTGCCGCGTTCTGGCTGCCGGAGACCAAGGGCAAGACGCTGGAGCAGATCGAGGCGCATTTCCGCTGAGTGGCTATACGGCGGGAAGCCAAGGATCAAAAACGCCCTCATCCGCCCTCCGGGCACCTTCTCCCGCAAGCGGGAGAAGGGAAGGCAGGCATTGCTGCTACTGAGGTTCTACCGGCTCTCCGGCTTGCGCTCTGAGCGGCCAGCCATCAGGCGCCAAGAAACCCTAGCTGTCCCTTCTCCCGCTTGCGGGAGAAGGTGCCCGGAGGGCGGATGAGGGGGCTTCTAGGCTTCTAGGCTTCTAGGCTTCTAGGCTTCTAGGCTTCTAGGCTTTCTAGGCTTCTGAGTCCTTGAGCTTCTGAGCCCCTGAGCTTCTGAGCTTCTGAGCCTCAAAACCTCCCCGACTTCCAACCTTCACGCCACCCAAGCCCACTAACGCAAACGGCCACCCGAAGGTGGCCGTTGCTGCAAACAGGCGGGGCCTGTTGGCGGGATTACTCGGCGGCCTTGGCAGCCAGGCGAGCAGCCTTGGCCTGCTGGGCAGCAGCCAGGTCTTCCTTGATGCGGGCAGCCTTGCCTTCCAAGCCACGCAGGTAGTACAGCTTACCGGCGCGAACCTTACCGCGGCGCTTCACTTCGACCGAGTCGATGATGGCGCTGTGGGTCTGGAAGACGCGCTCGACGCCGTAGCCGTGCGAGATCTTGCGCACGGTGAAAGCGGAGTTCAGGCCAGCATTCTTGGTGCCGATGACGACGCCTTCGTATGCCTGCACGCGCTCACGGTTGCCTTCCTTGACCTTCACGTTCACCACGACGGTGTCACCCTGGCTGAACTTCGGCAGTTCGCGGGTGATCTGGGCGGATTCGAATTCCGCGACGATGGACTTGTTCAGCTTGCTCATTGGGTTACACCGATTGTTCGGGGTGGGCGTGTCGTATTCGACAACCTGGGCTCATGCAGTCACCGGATTGCGCTGCACGTTTGTTGTTCTGTCCACAAAGGCCATTCAGCCAACGGGAATCCGCAATTCTAACCTACTGCGCGCCCTCGGCGCCAGTATCTGCTGAATTTTCTATTGCCAGGGCGGCGCGGGCCTGCGCCAGCAGCTTGCGGTCGGCCTTGTTCAGGTCCGCCTCGTCCAGCAGGTCCGGGCGCCGCAGGGCGGTACGCAGCAGGGACTGCTGGCGTCGCCAGGCGGCAATGGCGGCATGGTTACCGGAGCGCAGCACGTCCGGCACCTCGCCCAGTGCATGGCTGGCCGGGTGGCTGTAATGCGGGCAGTCCAGCAGACCGTCGCCTTCAAAACTGTCCTGCACCGCCGATTCGGCGTCGTTCAAGGCACCGTCCTGCAGGCGGGTGACCGCATCGATGATCACCGCCGCACCCAGCTCACCGCCGGACAGCACGTAGTCACCGATGGATATCTCCTCGTCCACCTCGCCCGCCAGGAAGCGCTCGTCCACGCCTTCATAGCGGCCACAGAGCAGGATCATCCGCGGCAAGGCCGCCAGCTCGCGCACCTTGGCCTGGTCCAGCGGCCGGCCCTGCGGGCTGAGGTAGATCAGCGGCGCCGGGGTCGGATCGGCCGCACGCGCCGCCGCCAGGGCTGCCCGCAGCGGCTCGATCAGCATCACCATGCCCGGGCCACCGCCGAACGGACGGTCGTCCACCCGCCGGTAATTGCCCTCGGCATAGTCACGCGGGTTCCAGCCGTGCAGTTCCAGCAATCCCCGCTCCTGCGCGCGACCAACCACGCCCAGCGCGGCCGATTGGGCAAGGAACTCGGGGAACAGGCTGATGACGTCGATGCGCATTGTGGTTGGGATTGGGTAGTCGGGATTGGAGATTAGGAAACGCAGGCTACTCGGTGGCCGCTCAGCGCCGGGGTGCGCAAAAGACGAAAACAACGTTCGCGCGATGCGGGCTCAAAGGCCAGCAGCGCAAAGGCAACACTGCCCGCCCTCCGCTCGCTAATCCCGAATCCCGACCTCCGAATCCCTGCACCTTCAGAACTCCGGATCCCAATCAACCACGATCAGGTTGGCGTCGAAATCCACCGACTTGATGAAATCGTCCATCACGAACGGCACCATCCGCTCGCGGTCACCGCGCACTACCAGCACGTCGTTGGAGCCGGTATTGAACAGATGCGACACCTGGCCCAGCTTGACGCCCTCGACGGTGTGCACGTCCAGGCCTTCCAGATCCACCCAGTAATACTCGTCCGCGCTCGGCGGCGGCAGCGCGCTGCGGGCAACGTAGATCTCGGTGCCACGCATGGCCTCGGCCACATCGCGATCGGTCACGCCCGGGAAGGTCGCAACCAGCGTCTTGCCCGAATCCCGGCCACGCACGCCGGTCAGCTCGGACTCCTGCCCCGCGGGGGTACGCAGGATCCACGGCTGGTATTTGAAAATGGCGGAACGGGGCTCGGTCCAGGACTCGAGCTTGATTTCGCCGCGCACACCAAAAACGCCGGCAACCCTGCCCAGCAGGATCCGGCGCTCGATATCTTTCTTCATATAGCAGTCGGGCCGCGCTTGCGCGCGGCCCGCCAGGATCAGGCCGCGGTGGCCTGGGCCTTGGTCGCTTCCTTGTACAGGTTGCGAACCTTGTCGGTCAGCTGAGCGCCGTTGGCAACCCACTTGTCGACAGCGGCAACGTCCAGCACAACGCGCTGTTCAGCGCCCTGGGCAACCGGGTTGTAGTAGCCGACGCGCTCGATGTTGCGGCCGTCGCGGGCGCTACGGACGTCGGTAACGATGATGTGGTAGAACGGACGCTTCTTGGCGCCGCCGCGGGTCAGTCGAATCTTGACCATGGTGGTGTTTTCCTATGTTGCCCAGTCGCCAGGATGGCGCGGTAAGCTGGCGATTATAGCGGCGCCCTGCCCGTATTCCAACCCCACCCCACGGCAGGAACGGCGTAGGCCGCAAAGCTGGGCGCCCGAAAGTCTCATGACTTGCTGATACCAACTCGGCTGCAGCATGTGAGTGCCCGAAAACCCCTCGATGCTGACATCAGGGCTGCACGGCTTACGCCAGAGTTACCGGGATTGGCCAGGCAGGCGCCACGGCGTCAGGGTCAGCGCCTGCCGCAATAGCCGCAGCAAGGCATCGGACTGCTCGAACACCTGCCCGCCGATCCGGCCCAGGGGCCACAGCCCGGTCGCGTTGCAGGCCACCGCACCAGTGAACCCGGGCAAGGCCTCCAGGCTTACCGGACGCTGCAGCTGAACCTGCCCCAGGCCATCCAGGCTGCGGACCAGCAACTGCTCGGCCGTACCGCGCAATGCGTCGGCCTGTGGCCACACCACCTGTGCGCCATCCCAGAACGCCAGGTTCCAGGTGCTGCCTTCACAGACCCGGCCATCGGCATCCACCAGCAGCGCATCATCAAAACCCTGCCGCATGGCCTCACGGCGCAGATGGAACAGGGGAAAGGTGCCCACGTGCTTGAGGTGCGGCAGCTCGCGCTGGTACACCACCGGCAGCACTGCGCGCGCAGTGGTCGGCATGGTTGCCGGTGGCGTCAGGCCGATCAGGACGTCCAGCGGCACCGGCTGCAGGGGCTGGCGGAAATCGAACTGACGCGAAAACACGGTGATCCGCAGCGACGCATCTTCCAGCGCGAACGCCTGCAGGGCCTGCTGCAACCAGCCCTGCAATTGCCGCGCATCCAGCTCGGTGCCGAACAGTTCGCGCGAGCCTTGCTGTAAGCGCTGCAGGTGCAGGTCCCAGCCCTGCACCGCCCCGGCGCGCACCTGCAGCGAGGTGAAATGGCCGTAATTGACCAGCAGCGTTGGCATCAGCGCGGACTCCATGGGCTGGCCATTGCAGCTCAGGTAGGTCACAGCAGCGCCCTCGCCTGCCCCCACATCGCGGCCAGCAGCTCGGCAGCCGGCGCGGAACGCGCCATCCACGCCGATTGCCCGGCCCATGCCTGCATGGCATCCAGCCGGTTGTCGGCCGCGGCCTGCCGGCGCATGGCGGCGGTCAGGCCACGCTGCACCGGATAGGGCTGTGGAACGGGTGCGGAAACGGCGGCCGCAGCACGCACGTAGGGCGTCTCCAACGCCCGCCCCAGGCGCCCACTGAAGGCACGGGTGGCGCAGGTCGCTTCCGGTTCGGCACCGGCCAAGGCTTGTCGCCAGACGGGGGCGATGTCCGATTCTTCCGCCGCCAGGAACGCCGTACCAATCTGCACGGCACTGGCGCCCAACAGCAGGGCCGCCGCAACACCCCGCCCGTCGCCGATGCCGCCTGCGGCAATCACCGGCACCTCCAGCTTGTCCGCCAAGCGTGGCAGCAGCGCGAACAGGCCCACCATCTGCCGTTCGGCCTGAGCCGCATCAAACGCACCGCGATGGCCGCCCGCCTCCATACCCTGCGCCACCACCACATCGGCGCCAGCGGCCTGTGCCTGCAGTGCTTCGTCCAGGGTAGTTGCACATGCAAACCAGGCGATGCCCGCACCTTTGAGGCGCTTTACCTGCGCGGGCGCCAGCACGCCCATGATGGTCGAGGCGACCGCCGGACGCGCCGCGACAAGCGCATCGAACTGGGCATCGAAATCCGCCGGGCCCGCATCACCGGCCGACACATCCACCGGCGGCCCCCACTGCGAAAGGAAACCCCGGCTCGCCGCTTCGGCGGCCGCATCACGCTGCGGCGGTGGATCCGGCACCCATACGTTGACCTGGGCCGGCCCGGTTGCCTGCTGCCGGAAATCGTCCATCCACTGACCGATCTGCAGCGGCGTGGACAGTACCGCCCCCATCGCACCCATGCCGCCCGCATTGGCCAGGGCCGCGGACAGGGACACCGGACAGGCACCGGCCATCGGCGCGAGAAGAATGGGCAGCTCCACACCGAAGCGCGTGCAGAAGCGATCAACGCGTTGCTGGATCGCAGGATTCATGGGCGACTGCCTCCGGGTGGGAAACAACGACTACCTTGCGCGGCACCAGCGGGAGCTTGACGCCCCTCTCACGTCAAGCAGGAAGAGCTGCGCAGCGGGGTTTGGAATTACCCCCTGGCGAGGGAAGCAAAGGCGCGCCGCCCCCAGCCGCCCCCACCGGAACGCACTCAACGGAACGGCAGGCCGCCGCCCTTGCCGCCGCCCATGGCACCAAGCATGCCCTTCATGTTGCGCAGCATGCCCTTCATGCCACCACCGGCAAGCTTGCCCATCATCTTTTCCATCTGCATGTACTGCTTCATCAACTTGTTGACGTCGGCCGGCTGGGTGCCAGAGCCGCGCGCGATGCGGGCACGTCGCGAGCCATTGAGCAGCCCCGGGTTGCGGCGCTCCTTCTTGGTCATCGAGTTGATGATGGCGATCATGCGCGGCACTTCCTTGCTCTGGCTGACCTGCTGCTTCAGGTGCTCGGGCACCTGGCCCAGGCCTGGCAGCTTGTCCATCAGGCCACCGATGCCGCCCATGTTCTGCATCTGCTCCAGCTGGTCGCGCATGTCGTTCAAATCGAACTTCTTGCCCTTGGCGACCTTCTCGGCCAGCTTCTGTGCCTTGTCCTTGTCGACCTGCTGTTCGACCTGCTCCACCAGCGACAGCACGTCGCCCATGTCGAGGATGCGGCTGGCCACACGCTCGGGATGGAACACATCCAGGCCGTCGACCTTTTCACCGGTACCGGTGAATTTGATCGGCTTGCCGGTGATGTAGCGCACACTCAGCGCGGCGCCGCCACGGGCGTCACCGTCGGTCTTGGTCAGCACCACGCCGGTCAGCGGCAGCGCCTCACCGAAAGCCTTGGCGGTGTTGGCCGCGTCCTGGCCGGTCATCGAGTCGACCACGAACAGGGTTTCAGCCGGGTTGATCGCCGCGTGCAGGGCCTTGATCTCGGCCATCATCGCTTCGTCGATGGCCAGGCGGCCGGCGGTATCCACCAGCAGCACGTCGGCGAAGGACTTGCGTGCGTCGTCGATGGCGGCGCGGACGATGTCCACCGGCTTCTGGTCCGGGCTGGACGGGAAGAACAGCACGCCGACCTGGTCGGCCAGCGTCTTCAACTGCTCGATGGCGGCCGGGCGGTAGACGTCGGCCGAGACCACCATGACCTTCTTCTTGCGCTTTTCCTTCAGGTGCTTGGCCAGCTTGCCCACGGTGGTGGTCTTGCCCGCACCCTGCAGGCCCGCCATCAGGATGATGGCCGGGGCCGGCACGTTGAGGTTCAGGTCGGTGGCCTGCGAGCCCATCACCGCGGTCAGCTCGTCGCGCACGACCTTGATCAGGGCCTGGCCCGGGGTCAGCGACTTGAGCACTTCCTGGCCGACCGCGCGCACCTTGATCTTCTCGACCAGCGCCTGCACCACCGGCAAGGCCACGTCAGCCTCCAGCAGGGCGATGCGGACCTCGCGCGTGGCTTCGCGGATGTTTTCCTCGGTCAGGCGGCCGCGCCCACGCAGGCGCTCGATGGTGCCGGAAAGGCGCTGGGTCAGTGACTCGAACATATACGGTGCAACCTGCGGAGCGTGGATACAGAGTTGCCAAGTATAGCGGCCAGCGCCGCCACTGGCGGATCACGTCGCCAGCGGCGGGCCCGTGTGCGAAACTGTGCCGATGACAATCGTTCTCATCGCCACCGCACTGTATCTGCTGGCCACGGCCCTGCTCGTGCGCGGGCTTAGCGCAGACCGCAGCGCCCCCTCCCGCGGCTGGCTGCTGCCCGCAGGCGCGGCCGTGGTATTGCATGGCGGTTACCACCTGCTGGTGGCCCTGCGCACCAGCGGCGGCCCGGACATGCACTTCTTCGCCGCCTTGTCGCTGGTAGGCCTGGGCATGGCGCTGCTGACCACCTTCGTTGGTGCGCGCGGGCGGATGGCGGCGCTGGGCGTACTGGTCTTCCCCACGGCCGCGATCCTGCTGCTGGCCTATCACGGCTACGGCCATGAGCCGAGCAAGGTGCTGGGCTGGCGGCTGGCATTGCACGCCTGGCTGGCCCTGCTGGCCTATGCCACGCTGAGTGTCGCCGCGCTGCTGGCGGTCATGTTGTGGCTGCAGGAGCGTGCACTGCGGCGCCGCGATTTCCGCCCCTGGCTGCGCGCACTGCCGCCGCTGGCCGACCTGGAAACCCTGCTGTTCCGCACGATCGCGGTGGGCTTCAGCCTGCTGACCCTGACCCTGCTCACCGGCGTGCTGTTTGTCGACAACCTGCTGGCGCAGAAGCTGGTGCACAAAACCGTGCTCAGCGTGCTGTCGTGGCTGGTCTTCGGCACCTTGTTGATTGGCCGCCGGCGCTATGGCTGGCGCGGCATCAAGGCGGTGCACTGGACCCTGAGCGCGATGGCGTTGTTGCTGCTGGCTTTCTTTGGCAGCCAGTTCGTTATCGAGCTGGTGCTGGGCCGCGGCTGACCCGGCCTGTAGTGCCGAGCCATGCTCGGCAGAGGCCTTCCCACCAATGCACCTACCCACCGCCCTCTTGTGGGAGGGGTGTAAGCCGCAAAGCGGGCGGCGATGAAATTGCAGGCATCTCTGGATCGGAGCGACTATCAGATTCGGGGCTTACACCGCTGCTACAAGCTGGGTCTTTGCGAAAGCCCCTTGCCGAGCATGGCTCGGCACTACAGGTAGCGCCTCTGCCGAGCATGGCTCGGCACTACAGGTAGCGTCCCTGCCGAGCATGGCTCGGCATTACTAGGCTCACTCCATCGCGGCTTCCAGCGCCTGCGACAGCCGCTCCACCGCGATCACTTCCATGCCCTTCACCGCGCCGGCCTTGGGCGCATTGGCCTTGGGCACGATGGCACGCTTGAAGCCATGGGTGGCCGCCTCGCGCAGGCGGTCCTCGCCGTTCGGCACGGGGCGGATCTCGCCGGAAAGACCCACTTCGCCAAAGGCGATGGTCTTCTCGGCCAAGGGCCGGTCCTGCAGCGAGGACAGCACCGCCAGCAACACCGGCAAATCCACCGCGGTCTCCTGCACGCGAATACCACCGACCACGTTGACGAAGACGTCCTGGTCGCCGACCAGCACGCCGCCATGGCGGTGCAACACCGCCAGCAGCATCGCCAGCCGGTTCTGTTCCAGGCCTACCGCCACCCGCCGCGGATTGGACAACGGCGAGGAGTCGACCAGCGCCTGTACTTCCACAAGCAGCGGGCGGGTGCCCTCGCGGGTGACCATCACGCAACTGCCGGGCTGGCGGGTACTGCCACCGGACAGGAAGATGGCCGAGGGATTGGGTACTTCCTTCAAGCCCTTCTCGCCCATCGCGAACACGCCGAGCTCGTTGACCGCGCCAAAGCGGTTCTTGAACGCGCGCAGCACACGGAAACGGCTGCCGCTTTCACCCTCGAAGTACAGCACAGCATCGACCATGTGCTCGAGCACGCGCGGGCCGGCGATGCCGCCCTCCTTGGTGACGTGGCCAACCAGGAACACGGCGGTGCCGGTTTCCTTGGCAAAGCGCACCAGCCGCGCGGCACTCTCACGGACCTGACTGACCGAGCCGGGCGCCGCGGTCAGTGCCTCGGTCCACAAGGTCTGCACCGAGTCGGCCACGATCAGCTTGGGGCGTGCCGTGGCCGCATGCTGCAGAATGTGTTCAACGCCGGTTTCGGCCAGCGCGTTGACCCCTTCCAGGGGTAGATCCAGACGTACCGCGCGCCCAGCCACCTGCGCCAGCGACTCTTCACCGGTGACGTACAGCACCGGCAAGGTGCCTGCCATCTTCGCCACCGCCTGCAACAACAGGGTGGACTTGCCGATGCCCGGGTCACCGCCCACCAGCACCACCGCTCCCTCGACCAGGCCGCCGCCCAGCACCCGGTCGAACTCACCGATGCCGGTGGAAACACGCAGGTGATCGGTCTGCTGGACGTCCTTCAATGCAGTGATCTTCGGTGTCTCGACCTTGCCGGCCCAACCGCTGCGGCGGGCCGCTGGCGATTTGGCGGCAGCTGCGGTTTCCAGCACGATCTCGCTGAGCACGTTCCATGCGCCACATTCGGTGCACTGGCCCTGCCACTTGCTGTACTCGGCGCCACATTCGCTGCAGACATAGGCGCTGCGGGTCTTGGCCATGCAGATATTCACTGTGTCGAGAAGTCAGTTGCAGCAGAATAGCCGAGGCCCGTCGCAAACACTGCGACCGCTCTAAAGTCTGGCCGGCCGCAGCCGCTAGTCCAGCGGGGCCTCCTGCTTCGGGCCCATTGGAATCTCAATGACTGGCAGCTACAGCCAGAGCCTCGTCACCTTCTCACTGCTGGTGGCGATTCTTGCTTCATATACCGCGTTGGACATGTCCGGCCGCGTTGCCACCAACCGCAGCAGCCGGGCTGCCCGCATCTGGCTGGCCTGCGGTGCGTTGGCCATGGGCATGGGCATCTGGTCGATGCACTTCATCGGCATGCTTGCCTTCAAACTGCCTGTGCCGATGGGCTATGACCTGGCGATGACCGGCTACTCACTGGCCGCGTCCATCGCCGCCTCGGCCTATGCGCTGTGGCTGGTGTCGCACGAGCACCTGCCCGGGCGGCGCCTGCTGGCCGGTGCGGTGCTGATGGGGCTGGGCATCGCAGGCATGCACTACATCGGCATGGCGGCGCTGCAGATGCAGCCGGGCATCGACTACGACCCGGCCAGGTTTGCTGCGTCCCTGGCCATTGCCATCGCGGCGTCGGGCGCTGCGCTGTGGATCGCGATGCGACTGCGCGGCGAACGCCGCCACGTGCTGCCGATGCGGCTGCTGGCCTCGCTGGTCATGGGCCTGGCCATCGTTGGCATGCACTACACCGGCATGGCCGCCGCGCGCTTCCCCGCAGGCGCGATATGCGGCGCGGTGCGCGACGGTGGCCTGGATACGCACTGGTTGGCCGGGCTGGTCATCGTCACCACCCTGGCCACCCTGGCCATTGCCCTGCTTGCGTCGGTGTTCGACCGGCAGATGCGGCTGCGCACCGGCATCCTTGCCCACTCACTGGCCAACGCCAACGAAAAACTGGTGCAGGCCGCCCTGCACGATCCACTCACCCAACTGCCCAACCGCATGCTGCTGCAGGACCGCATCGAGCAGGCCATCGAAAAGGCGCAACGGCGCGACCATGGGCTGGCGTTGATGTTCTGCGACCTGGACGGTTTCAAGAACGTCAATGATGCCTACGGCCACCAGCTCGGCGACCGTTTGCTGGTGCAGTTCAGCCAACAAGTAAGCACCCTGCTGCGCGCGCAGGACACCTTTGCCCGGCTCGGTGGCGACGAATTCGTGATCGTTACCGCGGTGGACAGCCCGGACGATGCGGCCCTGCTGGCGGAGCAGATCTGCGCGGCCGTGGCCGAGCCGTTCCAGCTCGACAATGCCGAGCTGATCTGCAGCGTGAGCATCGGCGTGGCGCTGTATCCCGAAGACGCCAACGACGAGCGTGAGCTGATGGCGCATGCCGACGCTGCCATGTACCACGTCAAGCAGGCAGGCCGGAACGGCCATGCCTTCTTCACCGCGACCATGCAGGCTGGCACCCGCCAACGCCTGCGCCTGCTGCAGGACCTGCGCCGCGCCATCGCCCGCAACGAGCTGGTGCTGCACTACCAACCCAAGTTCCCGGCCGCCAACCAGCGGCCCAGCGGTGCCGAGGCCCTGTTGCGCTGGCAGCACCCCGAGCTGGGCCTGCTGTCGCCGGATGTCTTCATCCCCATTGCCGAACGCAGCGGATTGATCATCCCGATCGGCGAGTGGGTACTGGACCAGGCCTGCGCACAGCTGCGCCAGTGGCACGATGCCGGCAATGCGGATTGGACGATGGCGGTGAATCTGTCACCGATGCAGTTCTCCTCCCCGACCCTGGTGGACAGCGTGCGCCGCACCTTGCAGCGGCATGCCATCGCGGCCCACCAGCTGACCCTGGAAGTGACCGAAAGCACGGCCATGAAGGATGTGGAGGCAACCCTGCAGATGCTGCAGGCACTGACCGATATGGGGGTGCAGATCGCCATCGACGATTTCGGCACGGGCTATTCCAGCCTGCTGTACCTCAAGCGCATGCCGGCGACCGAGTTGAAAATCGATCGTGCCTTCGTGCGCGATCTTGAGCACAACAGCGAAGATGCCGCCATCGTCGCCTCCATCATCGCGCTGGGCCGCTCACTGCAGCTGCAGGTGGTCGCCGAAGGCGTGGAGACGGCAGCGCAACGCGATTTCCTCGGCGAAATGGGCTGCGACGTATTGCAGGGCTACCACCTGGGCCGTCCCATGGATGCCACCGAGTTCATGCGCAAGGTCGGCTGAATCCCAACGCGGCCGGTAGTGCCGAGCCATGCTCAGCAACACGCCCAGCGCAGGCCCAGATCGCTCCGCAATACGCAGGACTATTGTCCGGTGCTTGCGTTCAATGCCATTGGCTCGCGGCTGACGCCCGACCGGATGGTGGCCGTGCCCCACTCCCATGGTCGTGGCCCGGTCGTGAGCGCTGGCTAGCGGCGCTTCCCAGCTGACGCCCTCCTTACCGGAAGAACTGACCCATTCCGCAGTTCAGAAGCGAGGCTGCTCTGGATTGACCGCCTCTGCCGGAAGGCTCCAGCCGCTGCTGCCCTGAAAAAAAAGAAGGCCGCCTTGCGGCGGCCTTCCTTGCACAGCGTCGAGCAGAACGCTCAGTGCATCATGTGGTAGTTCATGTTCCACATGACCCACAGCGTGCCCAGCACGATGATGCCGATCACCACCAGGGTGAACATGCCGGCATTGACGTTCCAGCGGGCCGCCGAGGAGCGATCCAGGTGCAGGAAGAACACCAGGTGCACCAGCAGCTGCAGGATGCCTGCAACCACGATCACCGCGCCGGTGGCAAAGCTGGACATGCCACCGCTCATCACCACCCAGAACGGGATGATGGTAAGCACCGCAGCCAGCACGAAGCCGATCAGATAGGACTTGACGCTGCCGTGGCTCTCGCCAGCGGCACCGTGTGCATGATTGTCATGTGCGGACATTACATCGCTCCCGACAGATAAACGACAGAGAACACGCCGATCCAGACCAGGTCCAGGAAGTGCCAGAACAGGCTCAGGCACGCCATGCGGGTCTTGTTGCGCTGGGTCAGGCCGTCCTGCTTGAGCTGGATGAACATCACCAGCAGCCACAGCAGGCCCGCGGTCACGTGCAGACCGTGGGTACCGACCAGAGCGAAGAACGCCGACAGGAAGGCACTCTGGTCCGGACCGTTACCGTTATGGATCAGGTGGTTGAACTCCCAGATTTCCATGCCCATGAAGCCGGCACCCAGCAGCCAGGTGATGGCCAGCCAGAAGAACATCAGGCCCTGCCTGGACTGGTGCATGGCGATCATGCCCAGGCCGAAGGTCAGCGAGGACACCAGCAGCAGCGCGGTTTCCCATGCGACGAACGGCAGTTCGAACAGGTCCTTGGCCGACGGGCCACCGTTGGTGGCGCCGGACAGCACCACGTAGGTCACGAACAGCGTGGCGAAGATGAGCAGATCGCTCATCAGGTACACCCAGAAACCGAAGACGGTGTTCTCGCTGGTGTCGTGATGCTCGTGATGGTCATCACCATGCCCCGCCGCGTGCGCGGCGGAGGCGTGGGTCATCGTGTGGGCGTTGGTGCTCATGCCTTCACCTCATTCTTCACCAGGCCCTGGGCAACCAGGTGCTTGTGGTGTTCGTTCTCGATACGTTCGACTTCAGCAGCCGGCACCCAGTAATCCACGTCCTTGTCGAAGGTGCGGTAGATGAAGGTACCGATCATGCCGACCAGGCCAACGATGGCCAGCCACCAGATGTGCCACACCATCGCAAAACCCAGCACCAGGCTGAACGCGCCAATGACAACGCCGGTGCCGGTGTTCTTCGGCATATGGATGTCGCTGTACTTGGCCGGACGCACCCATGCCTCGCCACGCTGCTTGCGGTGCCAGAAATCGTCCAGTTCCTCGCCCTTGGGCAGCACGGCGAAGTTGTAGAACTGCACCGGGGAAGCGGTTTCCCACTCCAGGGTACGGGCATCCCACGGGTCGCCGGTGAGGTCGACGTTCTTCTTGCGGTCGCGGATGGACACGGCGATCTGGATCACCTGGCACAGGATGCCCAGGGCGATGATCGCGGCGCCGACAGCGGCAACGACGAAGAACGGCTGGTAGTCCATGTTCGGGTAGCTCTGCATGCGGCGGGTAGCGCCCATGAAGCCCAGGGCGTACAGCGGCATGAAGGCCACGTAGAAGCCAATGAACCAACCCCAGAACGCACGCTTGCCCCAGGTCTCGTCCAGCTTGAAGCCGAACATCTTCGGCCACCAGTAGGTGATGCCTGCGAACATGCCGAACACCACGCCGCCGATGATGACGTTGTGGAAGTGGGCGATCAGGAACAGCGAGTTGTGCAGCACGAAGTCGATGGCCGGGATCGCCAGCATCACGCCGGTCATGCCGCCAATGACGAAGGTGATCATGAAGCCGATCGTCCACAGCACCGGCGAGGTGAAGTGCACGCGGCCACGGTACATCGTGAACAACCAGTTGAAGATCTTCACGCCGGTCGGGATCGAGATGATCATCGTCGTGATGCCAAAGAAAGCATTGACGTTGGCACCCGAACCCATGGTGAAGAAGTGGTGCAGCCATACCAGGAACGACAGCACGCCGATCGCACAGGTGGCGTAGACCATGCCCTTGTAGCCGAACAGGGTCTTGCGCGAGAACGTGGCGATCACTTCGGAGAACACACCAAATGCCGGCAGCACCAGGATGTAGACCTCGGGGTGACCCCAGATCCAGATCAGGTTGATGTACAGCATGGCGTTGCCGCCACCATCATTGGTGAAGAAGTGCGTGCCCAGGTAACGGTCCAGGGTCAGCAGCACCAGGGTGATGGTCAGCACCGGGAAGGCAGCGATGATCAGCAGGTTGGTGACCAGCGCGGTCCAGCTGAACACCGGCATCTGCATCAGCTTCATGCCCGGGGTACGCATCTTCAGGATGGTGATGAAGAAGTTGATGCCGCTCAGCGTGGTACCCAGGCCGGAGACCTGCAGGGCCCAGATGTAGTAGTCCATACCGACGCTTGGACTGTATTCCAACCCCGACAAGGGCGGGAACGCCAGCCAACCGGTCGCGGCGAACTCACCGATCCACAGCGAGATCATCATCAGGCCGCAGCCTGCGACGAACAGCCAGAAGCTCAGCGAGTTCAGGAACGGGAAGGCAACGTCGCGGGCACCGATCTGCAGCGGCACCACCAGGTTCATCAGACCGGTGATCAGCGGCATGGCCACGAAGAAGATCATGATCACGCCGTGGGCGGTGAAGATCTGGTCGTAGTGGTGCGGCGGCAGGTAGCCTTCGGCACCGCCGGCGGCAACGGCCTGCTGGGCACGCATCATGATGGCGTCGGAGAAGCCGCGCAGCAGCATCACGAACGCCACGATCAGGTACATCGCGCCGATCTTCTTATGGTCCACCGAGGTGAACCATTCCTTCCACAGGTAGCCCCACAGCTTGAACTTGGTGACCGCCGCCAGCACGGCGATGCCACCAAGGATCGCGCCGATGAGCGTGGTCAGCACGATCGGATCGTGCGGCAGTGAATCCAGAGAGAGTTTTCCAAGCATCGTCATTCTCCCGAGGGGCCGTGGCCGGCATGTGCGGCTTCGGGCTGCTCGTTTGCAGTGTGACCGGCGTGGCCGTCAGCCTCGGCGGCAGCAGGAGCAGCGGCGTCATGGCCTTCGTGGCCCATGGCTGCGTGATCCATGCCTTCATGGCCCATCGCGGCCGGGTCCATGCCCTCGTGGGACATCGCCTTGCCGTCGTGCTTCATGCCGTAGTGGTGGTTCTCACCGGCATGCTTGGCCATGATCGCGTCGAACAGACCGGCTTCGGTGCTGCCGTAATAGGTCACCGGGTGCCAGTCATGGTTGCGCTCGGCGCTCAGTTCGGTGAATGCCTTCTGGTCCATGACCTTGGCATCGCCGCGCACCTTGGCCAACCAGGCCTGGTATTCCTCGTTGCTCACCGCATGGGCGGTGAAGTGCATCTTGCTGAAGCCGGCACCGCTGTAATGCGAGGAACGGCCTTCATAACTGCCTGCCTCGTTGGCGATCAGGTGCAGCTTGGTTTCCATGCCGGCCATCGAGTAGATCATGCTGCCCAGATGCGGGATGAAGAACGCATTCATCACGGTATCGGCGGTCAGCTTGAAGTTCAGCGGCGCATCAACCGGGAAGGTCAGCTCGTTGACCACGGCGATGTTTTCTTCCGGGTAGACGAACAGCCACTTCCAGTCCAGCGAGATCGCTTCGATCACCACCGGCTTGGTATCGGATTCCAGCGGCTTGTACGGATCCAGCGCATGCGAAGAGCGCCAGGTCAGTACCGCCAGGACCAGGATGATCATGCACGGGATCGACCAGACCACCACTTCGATGGCGGTGGAGTGAGACCAGTTGGGCTCGTAACGGGCCTTGGTGTTGGAAGCGCGGTACTTCCACGCGAACACCAGCGTCATGATGATCACCGGAATCACCACCAGCAGCATCAGCACCGTACAGGTGATCAGCAGCGTGAGCTCATCCCGGGCGATCTGGCCCTTCGGGTCAAACAGGGCCCAGTCGCAGCCCGTCATCAGGACGGCCATCGCGACAATGAGGCCCGGGCGCAACAAGCGCCCAAGAGTTTTCAACGGAATCATCGGTCGATCCAATTGCGGTGGGGTACTGCCCCCTGTAGCCCTGCCAACCGCTGGCGCGGAAGGCCGCATCCGGATTGCCCGGCGGCGGCAGCTGAACAGGGAGCTACAGGTCAGCCCCGTGATTTTAGGCTTCACACACCACTTAAGAAAGCCATTGACAATGATTTCGCGCAGCAAAAGCGCCCCCCGGTGTGCGACATGTTGTCGCACCTGCGACCCGCTGTCGCAGGCTCGCCCGAACCGCAACCGGCGGCAGGCGGCGCAGGTGCCGCGGCCAGATCAGCGCGTTCACCCCGCATTGATACGCGGCTGACGCCGGCCATTTCACGTCAAACGGGCAACATCTCCGCCACCAAGGCCGCCGGATCTGCCCAACGGATCTCCCCAGCGGCGCTACCTGTCCGCTTCCAGTGACTTCGCCACATAGCAGGTCCCCGCTCCGGACGGAATGCAAACGCTGCCGGGCGGCTGCAGAAACCATTTATGGAGGTGAACCGGCAGATAACATCGAATATAGGAGACTGAAAATGTCACATGCCTTGGTCCGGTGCCAGGAGAGCCAATGAGACCCAGTAAGTTCCCATCGATACCCGCAACCCCGGCGCCCGCATCGCCCCGGTTACTGCAGGCGGCAGGTCCGCTTGGTGTACTGATGATTTCCCTGCTGACAGCGACAGGATGTTCCGCCATGAGTGACGTCGACACCCCCTCCCCCTCGTTCCGTTTCCAGCAGTCGGCTGCGGATGCAAGAACGCAACTGGTGCAGTGGGCGCCGATCGGGGCATCACTTGCAGACGCAACCCGCGCGCTTTCTGCGCAGGGTTTTACCTGCAACCCGACCGAGCCATCGGCGCAGGACCTGCAATCTTCCACCCTGTGCATCACCGCAACGCCGGTCGAGTCCACACCCGCGCAGCGCACCACTGCCCCACCCACGCCGGTCAACTGGTTTGTCACGCTCGACTCCAGGGACGGCAGCAGCGTCAGCGCTGTTCAGGTTGCACGCACGCCCAGGGACATAGGAGGCTGAGATGCCGGACGGCAATGCAAAGATCATCGTGGGCACCAGCCCCGTCGCTGCCGACCGACGGCATGCCTACCTGCTTTTCGAGCATTCCGACGGCCGCCAGTTTGTGGTGCGTGGCGGCCCGGATGCCAACCCCGAGGGCAGCGCCATCGGTAACCTGGCGGGCAGCACGTTGCTGGGATCGGACAATTACGGAAACATCCGTGTCGATGCCGGCCCCTACGTCCCCCCGTACCAGGCGGTTTACCAGAAGCAAGCCGATGGCTCGCTCCAACCGATACCGCGCGAAGGTGCCAACCTGGAGGATGCCAGGCTGGTGAAGGGCGCGGATGGTGAGCCGCTGGTGCGTACCGAAACCGCGCCGGACTGGCCACGCCCCAACGAAACCCACGAACACCGCGCGGTATGGCAAGGCACCGATGCGCAGCTGGAGCAGAAGCTGCAAGCTGCGCTCAAGGCAGGCCAGCAGATCAACGATGCCCAGCTCGAATACTCGCCCCTGGCCAACAACAGCAACGGCGTCGCCAGCACCTTGTTGAGGGCTGCCGACGTCACACCTGCGCTCCCCCTGGGCAAGGACGGCAAGCCCGTCACCGCACCAAACTTCGGCGAGAACCTGTACCAGGATGTCGGTATCGGCTCCTATCGCAGCGGCTACTGGTTTGACGGCAAGCAGTGGCACGACAACGACGATCACAAGATACAGCCGCCGAAATCCGGCGAAGCCACCGTGCCGCTGGATCCCGACGAAAAGAGCAGATCAGGGTCCGGTTCGTTCCATAGCAGCATCGACCCGCCGCGTGATGCGCAGCCTACGCAGACTGCGTTCAGCACCGGCGACCCGGAGCTGGACAAGCTGGCCGCCGCAACTTTCGCCAACGACGAGGCAGGCCTCTCGCAAGCCGCGGCGCAGATTGCACAATCACAGCAGGTCCAGGCGTTTGCCGCAGAGGGACATCGGCAACTGGCCAACCAGCAGCAGGAACAAGCCAGGCAGCCGCAGGCCCCGGCCATGGGTGCTTGATGCGCCCCCACTGGTAAAGGATTACCCATGTCCAACGATCCGGAACTCACCAACCTTTTAAGCGCGCTGCAGAACACCGTAAAACTGCAGGCCGCCTTGATGGCCAAGTTCGAACAGCGCGAAGAGCGCATGCAGGCGAGTTTCGAGCAACGCATGCAGGCGCTGCAGACCGAGCTTGTCCAGCTTCATCAGAAGGTGGGCGGCATTGTCGGCAACGCCAGCTCGCAGATCGCCGAGGATGCCAGGAGCGCAGTGGGGCCGGTTGCCGCACAGTATGAGCGCGACATATCCGCAGCCACTGCTCGCGCCAGCAGAAGCGCCTGGCTGTGGCTGGCCACGGGTATCAGCACGATCCTGCTCGCCATTCTGGCCTGCTGGGCTGTCATGGGCTATTACCGACGCGAGCTCGCGTCGGTGCAGGAAGCGCTCAACCGCTATGACGACGCCATTCCGGTGCTGCAGGCGTACTACGCCTCCGACGCCGTGTTGTGCGGGGGACGGGTATGCGTGAACGTGGACCCCAACGGCCAGCATGCAGGGGACAAGCGCCAATACCGCCAGGCGAAACCACGCGAGTAACAGAACCGGGGCAGCCTGATGTGCTTGCATGCTTGGTGTTCGCAGCATGTGATGGACTACACGGCTGCAAAGTCGTTGAGCACCGCTGCCAAGCCGTCCATACGTCAGGAAGTGATTCGAACAGCCCTCGCGTGCCACACGGGGCACCGCTCGACACCGCCGTGGAAGCCGTGACAGGAAATTTCATTGCATTCATAAGCGCCTTGCGGTCCGGGGCAGACGTGGAGCGCAGACGATTCTGGGCAGCCATGCGTCTACCACCGGAAGCGTTTAACGAGGCCCAGTACTTCACCAAGGAAGACGGATACCAGGCATTCGCCCAGCAGGCCAACAATACCGGCGGCGCGTAGCTGGTCAGTTTTGCCGAGAACGCAGAGTACCCACAGGCAAAGTCCGTGCGCCTGGAGTTCGATCGAGGCGAGCATGTATCCGGAGCATTGGAGTCCCGGTATTTGCCGCTGGCACAGAAAGGCGTCATGAATGCGCCGTCATGATGCCAAGCCACGAGCGGCACTCGTCGAATCGGTTTGCCAGCGAACCTGCCGGCCGCATTGAATCAAGCAAGCCGGCTCGGCCAGGCCCTCAGCTTGGCCCCTGCCCTGCCCGGTGCCTTCAAAGCCTGTATGAGAGGGATTTTGAATGATGTCTCCCGCAAATCTGGCGGCACCCCCGAATGGCTGCCCTGAAGCCAGCGCGAGGATCGCCTGCCCCATCCGGGATGCCGCCCACAGAAAAGGCCCGCGCAAGGCGGGCCTGATCTGGTGCCGGAAATAGGAATCGAACCTACGACCTACGCATTACGAATGCGCCGCTCTACCAACTGAGCTATTCCGGCGTGGCCGCGAAGTGTAATGGAAGCCGCCAGCGACGGTCAATCCGCGCCCGCCTGGCCCTGATTGCAGCACGCGCAGCCAATGCACGCTCTAACCTCAGCCCCCCATCCGGGCCCCGAGCCTCAATCCCACACTTGCCCCACTCGCTGCGCGGCCGCCAGCCGGTACGCCTCCAGCCGGGCGCGCAGCATGGGGTCTCCGGCAAAGGCGATACCGGTCGGCAGCAGGCTGGGGTCGAATACGCGCTTGCGCTGCGCGGCCTGCTGCCGGGCCACGCGCTCCAGCCACAGGTGCCCCAAGGCCACCGATGGCAGGGCAGGATCCCACGCCAGACTGATGTCGGCCGGGTCCAGGTTGGCCGGGGCCTGGGTGAACACCAGTGCAAAGCCCACCCGCTCCCTGGCCAGCTCGGCACGCAGGCGGCGGTCCAGGTAATCCGCCGTGGGTGGCAGGCCCAGCTGCGGGTGTGGCTTGAGCGTGCGCAGCACCAGCCGGCCGATGCGCGTATGCCCGTCCGCTGCGGTCAACCGGTACGGGTGCAGGAAGTGGTAGTTGAGCGCGCTGAAGCTGGCACTGCGCGCCGCCTGCCGCAGGTACTCGAAGCGCTGCGCGGCTTCAGGCAGGGCCTGCAGCAATGGGTGCGGCGCCGCCATCGCCCGCAGGAAGGCCAGGAACTCATCCGGCGTACGCGCGGGATAGCCCTCAAGTGAGTGCCCTACCAGCACCATGGCCGCACGCGCGCCGATACGCAGGGCAAGCCCGCGTGGTTCGGCTGCCGGGCTACGCTGGTCGATCTGGGGATCGGCGCCGCTGCTGGAAAGCCGCGCGAGCACTGGCTGCTCCAACCCGCCCAGCACACCGGCCATGCTGTACTGCGCGGCCAGCGCAGTGGCCTGGAAGTGCCCCTCCACCAGCAAGCCGCGCGCGTGGTTCAGCCGCGCGCCCGGTGCAGGCCGCTTATTGCCCTGCAAGGCACCCAACAACAGATTTGCCTGCCCTGTGACCACACCGCACCTCCGCGCGGGCACTGCGCCCGCCAAGCTGCCACACCCCGCCCCGCGCTCAGGGGCCTGCCAAGCCGGGGTGCAGGGCGATGTGCTTGTACTCGACGAAGTCCTCAAGCGCCGCCAGCCCATTCAAGCGCCCAAGGCCGGATTGCTTGAACCCGCCTTCCTCGGTGCCATCGAACACCCGTGCCCAGTCGTTCACCCATACGGAGCCGGCATCCAACCCCTCGGCCACCCGCAACGCCTTGTCCAGGTCGCGGGTCCATACGCCTGCAGCCAACCCGTAGGCGGTGCTGTTGGCCAGGCGTACGGCCTCGGCTTCGTCGCTGAAGCGCTGCAGGGTCAGCACTGGCCCGAACACCTCCTGCTGCACGATCTCCAGCAGGTTGTCGCTCACCTCCAGCAGCGCCGGCTGGAAGAAGGCGCCCTTTGCCAACGCGCCATATTTGATCGCGCCACCGCGCACGATAGCCTTGGCGCCAGCGCGTAACGCAGTCTCCACCATCAGTTCGACACGCTCGACATTGGCCCGGTCGATCAACGGCCCCATATCACTGGTGGGGTCGCTGGCCGGGCCCAGCTTGACCCGTCGCAGGCGCTCGGCGATGGAGTCGCGTACCTGCGCATACACGCCGTCCTGCACCAGCAGGCGCGAGCCCGTCATGCAGAACTGCCCGGCAAACACGGTCAAGGACTTTTCCAGTACCGGCAGGGTCAGGCCCAGATCCGCGTCATCGAAGACGATCATCGGCGTCTTGCCACCCAACTCCATGCCAAAACGCTTCAGGTTGCTGGCGCCGGCGGCGGCGATGGTGCGGCCGGTGCGGGTGGCACCGGTAAAACTGACCACCGGTACATGCGAGGTGTTGACCAGATAGCTCGAGCCATCAGCGCCACTTTCGAAGAACAGGTTGATGACGCCATGCGGCAGATCCTCGGCCTGCCCCATGATGCGGGCCATCATGCTGGCGGTCTGCGCCACCTGCGCGGGCAACTTGATCACCGTGGTGCAGCCCGCCGCCAAGGCCGGCGCCAGCGAGCGGATGGTAAGCACTACCGGTGAGTTCCAGGGTGCGATCACCGCCGCCACGCCCATCGGCTGGCGCAGGATCATCGACAACCGGCCCGGCTTTGGACGCAATGCCCTGCCCGCCTCCATCAATGCCGCCGCGCCGTAGTAGCGCAGCTTGCTGGGCACCATGTCCAGCTCGAACGCGGCCTCACGTTTGATCTTGCCATTCTCCAGCGACAGCACCTCCAGCAGGCCCTCACGGTTGCGTTCGAACGCTGCCGCCAACTGCTCCAGCACCCGCGCGCGCAGTTCATGGTCGCGTGCCCACGGTGTGGTGATGAACGCCTTGGAGGCCGCCGCCACCCCCGCCATCGCCGCGTTGAGTCCGTTCTCCGGATAGTTGCCGATCACCTGGTAGGTGGCCGGATCGATGGAGTCGTGCAGCGGCCCTTCAAAGCGCGGCACACCATTTATCCAGTTCGCCGCGCGCCGCAACGTGGTGACTGCAGTGCTTGATCTGTTCATGGCTGTTCCTCTTTGCCTTGCTCGGCAGTCGCCCCCGTGCCGGGCCTGCCGGACACCCGCAATAACCAGTCAAGGGAGCGCTCGACCAAAGGCGCTGTGATGTTCACCACCACCGGCACGATCACCGCCGTCGATACCAACAGCCGCAGCGGCAACGGCCAGTGGGCGAGCTGCCGCCCGAACAAGGCGAGGAAAAGGAGCACGCACGGATACACCGCCAACCATGCCTGCAGGGTCTTCCTGGCATTGAACAAGCGCCAGCCGCGGTTGGCCATGTCAGGCATCCCGCAACCACTGGCTGACGCGCTCGGCCAACATGATCACAGTAGGGTTGGTGGCCACGCAGGGCACATCGGGAAAGCAGGACGCATCAGCCACCCGCAGGCCCTCCATGCCGCGCACACGCCCCTGGTAGTCGGTGACCGCATGCGGGTCATCGTCACCGCCCATCGGGGCCGTCGAAGTGGGGTGGTGGTAGATATCCAGTGCCAATGGCAGCGCCGCTTCCAGCGTATGCCGGCCGACCAGCATGGCACCTGGCACCAGTTCTTCGGCGATCATCCGTGCCAATGGTCCCTTGCTGGCAATCCGCCGGATGATCTCGATGCCTTCCACCATCAGGCGGCGGTCCTCGGCCTCCCCCAGCAGGTTGAGGGCGATCCGCGGTGCATCGGCTGGCGCGCGCGAACGCAGGCGCACGCAGCCACGCGAACGTGGCCGGGTCAGCGCGAGCGCCAGTACAAAAACGGCCCCCGTCGGCGAGCTTTCCGGGTCACCGTAGTGCACAGCCGACACATGCAGATCGCCTTCACCAGCATTGGCCATGGACGACTGCGTCCACAGGATGGCGCCGACCGGCGGCACCGGCAGGCCCAACTCGGTAGGCCGGGCCGCCCAGGTGGTGTAGTAGAACGGATGCTCCTGCAGGCGCTGCCCCACCGGCAGGTCGGCGACAACATCGATACTCAGGGCCTGCAGGTCCTGCGCCGGGCCGATGCCCGAACGCAGCAGGATGGCCGGGGTGCCATAGGCACCGGCGCTGAGCACGATCTGGTCGCCGGCAATACGTTCGCCGTTTGCAAGCACCACCGCCGTTGCTCGGCCGTTGTTGGTTTCTACCCTGTCCACCAGGGTCTGGCTGCGTATCTGCAGGTTGGGCCGCTGCCTTACCTGCAACGAAAGATAGGTCATGCCGGTGTTCAAGCGCTGGCCCATGCGGTTGTTCATCGGGTAGGGCCCCACGCCGAAGGGCTGCACACCATTGAAATCCCGCACGCGTGCAAACCCGGCCAACTCGGCCGAAGCGATGAAGGCCCGTTGCATGTCCGACACTTCGTCTTCCTGCAACTGGTGGATCGGCCACGGCCCCGCGCGTCCATGCCAGGCATCGTCACCAAACAGGGTACGCTCACTCTTGCGGAAGAACGGCAGCACATCCTGCGGCGTCCAATGCGGCAGACCGGCACGGGTCCATCGAGCGAAATCACCTGCCGGCGCGCGCATGGCGACACCGGCGTTTACTGCCGAGCAGCCGCCCAGCACCTTGCCGCGCGGCACCGCCACACTCACGTCCTGCCAACCCGGCTCGGATGCGAAGCCCCAATCATGGGCCGCATCGCCACCGATGATGTTCTGCAGGCGGACGGCATCGGGATAGGCGTCGGGGGGGTAGCTGGGACCTGCCTCGATCAACAACACGCGCCGGTAAGCGTCCTCACTCAGCCTGCTTGCCAGCACCGCACCCGCCGAACCACCGCCCACGATCACCACGTCATGGGACGGCACCGCCTCCTCGGTGAAAGGTGCAGCGCTGTTGCGCAGCGCGCGGTGCACTGTACCCCAAGAATAATGTTGGCCTGCCATGGAAAATGCCTCCATCCGCGATGTCCCTGATGCCGCTGTGCCGCCACGCCATGCGAGCTGCGATACGGTCAGGGCGACGCAATCATCGTCGGCCAATCGGCACACGCGCGGAACCACCGTCATGCTCGGGATAGTCCGGAAACAATGTCCGCAACCCTGTCGTCGCTGGAGTCACTCAATGGCCTGCTGGCGTTCGCCACTGCGGTGGACGCCGGCAGTTTTTCAGCAGCGGGCCGTCGCCTGGGCTTGTCGGCGTCTGCTGTGGGCAAAGCAGTCGACCGGCTGGAACTGCGCCTTGGCATGCGCGTGCTGAACCGCACAACCCGTGCACTGGCCCTCACCGGCGAGGGCGAAGTGTTGTACCAGCACGTCACCAAGGTATTGAAGGACCTGCAGGACGCAGAGCGCGAAATGCGCCTGCAGGAGACCACGCCGCGCGGACGCCTGAAGGTCAGCGTCCCCACCCTGCTGGGACGTCGCTTCGTGCTGCCCGCACTGCTCGATTTCCACACGCTCTACCCCGAGGTGATGATCAACATCAGCTTGGACAGCGGCCGCGTCGATCTGGTCGAGGAAGGCTATGACCTGGCACTGTGGCCCGGCGAGCTGGAGGATTCCGGTCTGCAGGCGCGTCGCCTGGGCCCGATGCATCTCACCACCTGCGCGGCACCCCGCTACCTCGCCAAACACGGCCGACCGCAGCTGCCCGCCGATCTGGTGCAGCATTGCTGCATCCAGTACCGGCATTCCCACAACGCGCGACTGGAAGCCTGGAAATTCAGCGACGGCGTACTCGGCGTCAAGCCAGCGTCGGTCGTCAGCCTGAACGACGGGGAGGCACTGGTGGTCACCGCCGTGGCCGGCTGGGGCATCCTGCAGGCACCGGAATACATGGTGCGCGAGGACATCCAGGCGGGTCGCCTGCACCCGCTGCTGCAGGATCATGCCTGGCAGAGCGGCAGTATCTCGCTGGTGTGGCCGGCGCATGCCTCGCGCTCACCGCGCGTGCGGGTGTTCATCGATTTCATTGCCGGGCGTCTGATCAACCAGCTCTACCCTGCCCCGGCGGTTGCTTGACGCATCGCAGTGCCAACAAGCAGAAACGGCGGGGCACCAGGCCCCGCCGCTGCGGTTGACGCTTGGCCTGCGCGCAGCGCCAAGCAACGCGCCGCTGCCATCAGGCGCCGGCCATCCACTTCAGCATCAGGCCGGTCATGTAGGCGATCACCGTGCCGGTGGCATAACCCACCGTGCCCAGCAGCACGCCCACCGGCGCCAGCGTGGGATGGAAGGCAGCGGCCACCACCGGCGCCGATGCGGCCGCGCCGATATTGCCCTGCGAACCAATCGCGAAGAAGAACAGCGGCGTACGCAGCATCCGCCCCACCACGTACAGCAGGCCGATATGCACGCCCATCCAGATCACGCCCAGCAGGAACAGCCAGGGACGATCGGCCAGCGACAGCAGGTCCATCTGCATGCCGATGCAGGCAATCAGGAAGTACAGGAACAAGGTGCCGATCTTGGAAGCACCGGCCGCCTCCAGGTTGCGCGCACGGGTAAAGCTCAACAGCAGCCCGGAGATGGTGGACAGCATCACCACCCACACGAACGCCGAATCCAGCGAGGCGCGGCTGGCCCAGCTCACGTTCGCACCAAACCAGGCGGCCAGCGGTGTCGCCAATGCATGCGCCAGGCCCACCACGCCCAGGCCAACGCCGACTATCACCATCAGGTCGGTCAGGCTGGGATTACGCGCGCTCTTGGCTTCATACTCGGCGATGCGGCGTTTCATGTCGTCGATGGCCGAGGTATCAGCACCGCTCTTGACATCGATCGCCTGCGAGCGGCCGGCCAGCCACAACAGCACCGCCATCCACAGGCTGGCGCAGGCCACGTCGACCACCGCGATCTGACCGAAGGTGGTGGCATCGACGTTGAAGGTCTCGCGCATGGCGGCCATGTTGGCGCCGCCACCGATCCAGCTGCCGGCCAATGCGGCCATGCCGGCCCAGGTATCGCCGGCCACGGTTTCCGGATGGATGAACTTCATCACCTGGAACGACACCGCTGCACCCAGCACAATGCCGACGGTGCCGGTAACGAACATCACCAGCAGCTTGGGCCCCAGTCGGGCAATGCCTTTCAGGTCGATGGAGAGGGTGAGCAGCACCAGCGCCGCCGGCAACAGCACGTCGCGGGCAATCGGGTTGTAGAGCTTGGTGCCGTGGCCGTCGATCAGGCCGGTAGTGTTGTAGATGGCCGGGATGAAGTAGCACAGCAGCAGTGCCGGCACCCAGGCGAACACCTTCTTCCAGAAAGGCGTGGGGCCACTGGCCAGCCAGAAGATCAGGGCCAGGGTGGCTGCGATCAGGCCGAGGCCGACGATGTCGTTGGTAATGAGGGCGGTGCTGGGTTCGGTCGGCATAAGGCCTGTTCCTGTCGATCGAAGGGAAATAAAAACGCCACGTTGGTGACGTGGCGTGGGTAGGTGGAGCCTAGCATGGTGGTGGACAGGGGGTCTTGTTCAGCGAGAGCAGCGCTGCGCGCCTTCCCCCTCTCCCCAACCCCTCTCCCGCAAGGGGAGAGGGGCTGCAGCTGCAATTGCTGGCAATGCTTGCGCTCGCAGTGCTTCAAAGCCCCTCTCCCCTTGCGGGGTGAAAGGCGCAGCTTGCGAACCAAAGGTTCGCTGCGCCTTGAACGCCCTTGCGCCAGCGCAAGGGCTGGGGCGCGGAGCGGGGGAAGCGCGCAGCGCGCTGGGGATCACCCCGCCCCAGCCATCGCCCGCAAGGTAATCCCGACCACATAGGCCGCACCCGTACCCACCGCATAGCCCAAGGTGCCCAACAACACGCCTACCGGCGCCAAGGCCGGATGGAAGGCGGTCGCCAATACGGGCGCTGAGGCCGGGCCACCGATATTGCTCTGCGATGCAATGGCGAAATAGAAGAACGGCACCTTCAGCAGCTTGCCGGCCAGCCACAGCAGCACGATGTGCACGCCGATCCACAGCACGCCCAGCGCGAACAGCCAGGGCTTTTCCAGCAGGGCCAATAGATCCATCTGCATGCCGATGCAGGCGATCAGGAAGTACAGGAACATCGAGCCCCACTTCGACGCGCCGACGCCCTCCAGCTCGCGGGCGCGGGTAAAGCTCAAGCCAAGACCAATGAAGGTGGCCAGCAACACCACCCAGACAAAAGGCTTGTCCATGCTCACCGAGCTGGACCAGCTGACATTGGAAGCAAACCAGTTGGCCAACGGAGCGGCCAGGCCATGCGAAAGCGCCACCGCACCAAACGCGATGCCGGCCATCACCATCAGGTCGCCCAGTGCAGGAATACGCGCATGTTGCGCCTGGTAGTTGGCAACCCGGTCGCGCAGGTCATCCAGTGCCGTGGTGTCGGCACCGCTGCGCTTGTCCATGGCCGGCGCACGCGAGGCGAAGAAGATCAGCACCGCCATCCATACATAGCCCACGCCCACGTCCACCACCGCAAACTGGCCGAAGGTGGTGGCGTCGACTTCGAAGATTTCCTTCATCGCCAGCATATTGGCACCGCCACCGATCCAGCTGCCGGCCAGCGCCGCCATGCCGCCCCAGGTGCTACCTGCCACGGTCTCCGGATGCAGCCAGGCCATCAGCTGGAAGGCCACCACCGCACCCAGCATGATGCTCAGCACCGCCGCCACGTACATGGCCAGCATCTTCCAGCCCAGGCCGAGGATGCCCTTCAGGTCGATGGACAGCGTCAACAACACCAGCGCGGCTGGCAGGAACACATCGCGCGCGATCGGGTTGTAGAGCTTGGTGGTTTCACCATCGATCAAGCCGAAGGTGTTGTACACACCCGGTATGAAGTAGCACAGCAACAACGCCGGCACAAAGCTGTAGAACTTCTTCAGCAGCGGGTTGCTGCTGCCCGACGTCCAGAAAATAACCCCCAGCGTGGCGGCGATCAGGCCGAACACGATGATGTCATTGCTGATGAGTGCGCCTGTTGCGGCTGCCATCATCGTCTATCCCCTTGATGCGTGTATGTGGGCAAACCCCTTGCCCATGGATGGAACCTGCAGACACACCGCACCGGAACGGAGACAGCACTTGCGCAGGACGGGACACACGGGCGCATCCGTCGCCGCTCGCCAGCCCTCCAGGCCGGAGTCAAACACTTCCGCAACCGCCAGCATCCAGCCGCACCCGGCTCACAGCCCGGTGACGATGGCCGCACGCTGCCTGGCGTATTCCTCATTGCTGATGAGGCCTTGTGCACGCAATTCTTCCAGCTGCTGCAGGCGCTTCTGCGCGCTTGCCACCGGGCTGCCAGGGGCCTTGGACGAGCGCTTGGCGAACCAGACGATCAGGCCAACCAGGCTGGCAGCAACGGCGAACAGAAACAGCAGGATCAACCAGTGCCAGATACTGAACATTCCCATTGCGCATTCTCCTTTGCGATCATCGCAACGATGGAGGGCCAGTAATGCACTCCCCGCTGCAAAGAAGGGCGCGCCAATGGCACGCCCTTCCTCACCTGCTTACTGGCCGATGTGCTGCTTCAACCAGCCATTGACCGTGTCATGCCACTGCACGCTGTTGTGCGGCTTCAGCACCCAGTGGTTCTCGTCCGGGAAGTACAGGAACTTGGACTCGATGCCCTGCCGCTGCAGCGCGGTGAAGGTGGCCAGGCCCTGCTCCACCGGAATGCGGTAGTCCAGCTGGCCCTGCACAACCAGCATCGGCTTCTTCCAGTTGGCGACGTGGTTGACCGGGTTGAACTTCTCGTAGTTCTGCGGCACGGCGTACGGGGTGCCACCCTGCTCCCACTCGGTGAACCACAGCTCTTCGGTGGCATAGCCCATGGCGCGCTGGTCGAACACACCGTCGTGATTCACCAGGCACTTCCACGGCTCGTTCCAGTTGCCGGCGATCCAGTTGACCATGAAGCCGCCGTAGCTGGCGCCCAGCGCACAGGCCTTGTCGCCGTTGAGGAAGCTGTACTTCTGCTGCGCCGCAGCCCAGCCCTTCTGCAGGTCTTCCAGCGGGCGGTCGCCCCAGTGCTGGCTGATCGCATCGGTGAAGGCCTGGCCGTAACCGGTGGAGCCGTGGAAGTCGATCATCACCACCGCGTAGCCCTGACCGGCATAGGTCTGCGGGTTCCAGCGGTAGCTCCAGCCATTGCCGAAGCTGCCCTGCGGGCCACCGTGGATCAGGAACGCCACCGGGTACTTCTTGCCTTCCTGGTAGTTGTGCGGCTTGACCACGTAGCCGTGCACGGTCTCGTCGTTCCAGCCCTTGAACGAGAACTGCTCGAAGTCACCGAAGTTCACGCCTTCAAGCATTTCGCCGGCGCTCTGGGTGATGGCGCGCTGCGGTGCCCCGGCAGCGGTGCTGCTGGTGAACACCTGGTCGCCGCTCTTCAGCGAATTACGGGTGAAGGCCAGCGCATCACCGGCGATATCGACGGAGGAGATGCTGCCCTCGCCCACCAGCTTGGTTGGCTCGCCGCTGGCGATGTTCACTGCGAACAGCGGATGTTCGCCCATGTCCTGCGCGGTGGTGTAGATGGTCTGGCCATCGGCCGACAAGGTGATGCCATCGGCCGAACGGTCCCACTGCGCGGCGATCTCATGGACCTTACCGCTGGCCAGGTCCATCGCCATCAGGCCGAAGCGGTCGGCCTCGAAGCCCGGGCGCTTCATCGCGCGGTAGAACAGGGTCTTGCCGTCGGCGCTGAACACCGGGCCGGCGTCCCACGCGGGGTTGGCAGCGGTCAGGTTGACCGGTGCCTGCTTGCCGGCAGCGTCGAGCTTGTACAGGTCGAAGTTGGTCGACCACGGCTCCTGCTTGCCCTGCACGCGGATGCTGGCCACGACGGTCTTGCCATCCGGCGACCAGACGAAGTCTTCATTGCCGCCGAACGGCTTGGACGGTGCATCACCGGCCAGCGTCGCGCTGATCGCCGATGCGCCCTTCACCGCCGCCGTACCAGCGGCCGGCAGCGGCGCCACGAACAAGGTGTTGCGGCGGCCGTCAGCCCAGGTATCCCAGTGGCGCACGAACATGCTGTCGTAGACCTGGCCGCTGCTCTTGCTGGCCTTGTCCTTGTCCAGGCGCTTGCTGGTGCAATCCAGGTCCGAACCGCAGTCCTGGAACACGCCGGCGCTGAACAGCACGCGGTCGCCCTGCGGCGAGATGCGGTAGCTGTCCACGTCCAAGGCGAAGTCGGTGAGCTGGCGCGGCTCGCCGCCGGCCAGCGGCATCACGTACAGCTGCTGGCTGCCGTTCTTGGCGCTGAGGAAGTAGACGTTCTGGCCCTCGATCGAGGCCGAATTGACGTTCCAGCCAGCCGGGGTCAGCTGCTTCGGCGGTGCCATGTCGCGGGTGCGCAGGTCACGGATCCACAGGCTGTTGCTGGCCTTGAGGTCGGCATCGACGATGCGCTTGGCAAACACCACCTGCGCGCCATTGGCGCTGAGCAACGGCGCGGAGGCGCGGTCCAGCTTGACCATGTCGCGGACTTCAAAACCGCGCGCACTGGCCAGCGACGGCAAGGCGGCCAGCAGGCACAGCGGCAACAGGGCGTGACGAAGCTTCATGGGCAACTCCCAGGCAAAGACAAACCCCGATGTTAGGCGTCCAGCCTGCCCCACTGCAAAGGCTTGAAGTCATGGCCCGGCAACCGCCGCAAACAGCAAAGCCGCCCAAGGGCGGCTTAGACCTGAGCCCCCTCCCTTTGGCCGCAGGCCAAGGGGAGGGTTGGGGAGGGGTGCTTTGGCTCTAAAGCTTCAAGCCTCCTGCCAAGTCAAAATCAAAAACTCCCCCCATCCGCCCTTCGGGCACCCCCGCCTTCGCGGGGGCAGGCCCTTTGTTCCCCCGCAAGCGGGAGAAGAGAAAAACAGCAAAGCCGCCCAAGGGCGGCTTTGGCTTGAGCCCCCTCCCTTTGGCCGCAGGCCAAGGGGAGGGCTGGGGAGGGGTGCTTTGGCTTTGGCTTTGGCTTTGGCTTTGGCTTTGGCTCCAAGCCCCGGCCAACTCAAAACCAAAAGCTCCCCTCTTCCGCCCTTCGGGCACCTTCTCCCACAAGGGGAGAAGGGAAAATCAGGCCTTCGCCGCCGGCTCGCCCTTCTTGCCGATGCGGTACAGCAGCAGGCCAACCAGGAACAGCACGAACAGACCCACCCAGGCCGACAAGGTCGCCCAGGTGTCGGCAAAGCCGCCCAGCGGCAGTGCCAGGATGTCGCCCTTGCCACTGACCACGATCGGCACGGCGATGGCGATACCCATCAAGGCCTCACCGGTGATCAGGCCGGCAGCAAACAGCACGCCCGGGCGGTGCACGCGGTCGCGGCCTTCTTCATCGTCGGCACGCAGCTTGTGGAAACGCTCGACCAGGTGGGCCAGCAGGCCGCCCAGGAAGATCGGCACCATCAGTTCCAGCGGCAGGTAGATACCAATGGCAGCAGCCAGCACCGGCACGCGGAAACGCTTGCCGCTCTTCTTCAGCCACTCGTCAACGGCAATGATCACCGCGCCAACGCCTGCGCCCAGCGCGATCATCGTCCACGGCAGTTCGCCGCCAAACAGACCACGGGCCACCGAGGCCATCAGGTTGGCCTGCGGTGCGGCCAGCGAGTTCGGGTGTTCAGCCGTCGGCGCGCCGATGCCGTAGGCATGAGCCAGCAGGTTCAGCACCGGCGCCATGATCAGGGCGCAGGAGAATGCACCGATACCCAGCATCAGCTGCTGCTTCCACGGCGTGGCACCGACCAGATAGCCGGCCTTGAGGTCCTGCAGGTTGTCACCGCCAACGGCGGCCGCACAGCAGACCACCGCGCCGATCATGATCGCGGCCACCGCGCCCAGCGGGGCGCCGCCAACGCCAACCGGAACCAGACCATCCTTGCCCAGCAGCGCCACCAGCACCACCGAGGCAAACAGGATGGTGGAAATGGTGATGCCCGAGACCGGGTTGTTGGACGAACCAATCAGACCGGCCAGGTAAGCCGACACCGACACGAACAGGAAGCCGGCGACGATCATGATGATGGTCATCGGGATCGACACGTGCCATTGGCCGACGATGGCCTGGTACAGACCCAGCAGCGGCAGGGTGAAGGCGATCAGCGCGATCAGCATCCACTTCATCGGCAGGTCGCGCTCGGTCTCGGCCAGGGCCGGGCCACTGCTCTTGCGCGCAGCGGCAAAACCGCTCTTGACGCCATTGAGCAGCGACTTGCGCAGCGAGAACAGGGTCCAGACGCCGCCGATCAGCATGGCGCCCACGCCCAGGTAACGGATCTGCGAACCCCAGATGGCAAAGGCCGCATCGGCGGCCGGGGCGTTGGCGATGGACGCCGCCAGCTCCGGGTTGGTGCCCATGAAGAACGCCTGGTACAGCGGAATGGCGATATGCCAGGACAGGATGGAGCCGGACAGCACCACGATGCCGACGTTCAGGCCGACGATGTAACCCACGCCCAGCAGCGCCGGCGACAGGTTGGTGCCGATGAAGGCGGTGACCTTGGAGCTGCCCACATAGGCGGCCTGTGCCCAGGCATCGGGGAAGATGCGCAGGCCCGAGGCTGCCGCCAGCTTCACCAGGCCGCCGATGGCCGCCGAAATACCCAGGATCTTCATGCCCGGGCCGGGGTTTTCACCGGCCTTGAGCACTTCCGCGGCGGCCTTGCCTTCCGGGAAGGGAAGCGGATCCTCGACGATCATCGAGCGCCGCAGCGGCACCGAGAACAGCACGCCCAGCAGGCCACCCAGGCCAGCGATACCCAGCACCCACCAGTACTTGAAGTCCGGCCAGTACCCCATGATCACCAGCGCCGGGATCGTGAAGATCACGCCGGCGGCAATCGACGAGCCGGCCGAAGCACCGGTCTGGACGATGTTGTTCTCAAGAATGGTGCCGCCACCGAGCAGACGCAGCACGCCCATCGAAACGACGGCGGCCGGAATGGCGGTAGCAATGGTCAAGCCTGCGAACAGGCCCAGGTAAGCATTGGCGGCGGACAGCACCACAGCCAGCACGACGGCAAGTACCACCGCGCGGAATGTGAGCTGCGCAGGCGCAGCGTTGTTCATGGAAAGCCCTTGGATGGCAAAAAAACCCTCGCCAAGCTAACGCCCGCTTAACAGCAAGTCCAGTCGCGCTGTCATATCACGCAGCTTTCGGCACAGCCCTGGCCCGTATTGGGCACGGCCAACGCACCGTTTCGGCAAGATGCCGCATCGCGGCATTCCGCAGCACCGGCACATGCCTATACTCGCCCTCCTCCCAGTACCCGCGGCGGCCGATGTCCACCACTTCCTTGCCCGCGGCGGGCTCCAACGATTTCCTCGGCCACCCCAAGGGCGTCTACGTCTGCTTCTTCACCGAGATGTGGGAGCGCTTCTCCTTCTATGGCATGAAGGCCTTGCTGCTGCTGTACCTGACCAAATACCACCTGTTCGGCGACAAGGCCGGGCTTGACCTGCTGGGGGCCTATGGCGGCCTGGTCTACTGCATCCCGGTGTTTGGCGGCCTGCTGGCCGACCGCTGGCTGGGCATGCGCAAGGCGGTGGTGTTCGGCGGCATCCTGCTGGTGCTCGGCCATGCCGGCATGGCCTTCGAGGGCCACGCCGCCCATCGCGTCGCCGGCGAGGTGGTACGCGACGAAGCTGCGCTGTCGGTCACCTACCTGTCGCTGGCCCTGATCATCATGGGCGTGGGCTTCCTCAAGCCCAACATCTCCACCATCGTCGGCAAGCTCTACCCGGAGAACGACCCGCGGCGCGACTCGGGCTTCTCGCTGTTCTACGCCGGCATCAACCTGGGGGCGCTGTTCGCCTCGCTGGTCTGCGGCTTCCTCGGCGAAGCCTATGGCTGGAAGTACGGCTTCGGCGCCGCCGGTATCGGCATGCTGGTTGGCCTGGCGATGTTCCTGTGGGGCCAGAAGTACCTGCACGGCCATGCCGAGCCGCCGCAACCGGCCACCCTGCGCGAGCGCGTGCTGGGCCTGCCGCGAGAATGGCTGATCTACGCCGTGGCCATTGTGGGCGTGGTGCCGGTGGCAGCACTGATGTGGGCAGCAGCCAACGGTGCATTCGCACTCGGCGGCGAAATCAGCCTGGCGCTGATGCTGATGATCGTGGTGCTGGGCGGCGTGCTGCTGTGGTTTGCCTGGTTCACCGGCACGCAATGCACACCGGTGCAGCGTCAGCAGATGATCGCGCTGATGGTGCTGATCTTCATGGCACTGGTGTTCTTCACCCTGTACGAGCAGACCTACGGCTCCTGGGTTACCTTCACCGACCGCCTGTTGAGTAAGGATCTGGTGCCTTCACTGGTGATCCGCGAGGGCACGCCGCTGCCGTGGTCCATCGTTTCGCTGCTGCTGGCGCCGCTGGGTTTCGTGGTGGCAGCACACCTGTCCGACCGCAACCCCGCCTCCGCTGCACCGCGCCTGCTGTTTGCGCTGATCGTTGCGGCCATGCTGGTGATGCTGGTGCGTGACTGCCTGGTGTTGCCGCAGACCGCCGGTTCGCTGACCTATCTGGGTGCATTGTTCCTGGTGCTGCTGGCACCGCTGTTTGCCGCGCTGTGGGCATGGCTGGACAAGCGCAGGCTGGATCCGTCCAAGCCGCTCAAGTCATCGTTTGGCCTGGTGTTCGGCGCCTTGTCATTCGTACCGCTTGCGCTGGCCGCACAACAGGTGGGCGCCACCGGCGAAATGGCCAGCGTGTGGTGGCTGGTGCTGGCCTACCTGATCCTGGAAATCGGCGAGATGTGCCTGTCGCCGGTGGGCCTGTCGGCCGTCACCCAGCTGGCCGCACCGCGCGTGGTCAGCCTGATGATGGGCACCTGGTTCCTGGCCACCGCGTTCTCCGAGACGCTGGCCGCATTGTTCGGCAAGCTGGCCGCCATCGATGTACCCGAAGGCGAAGTGATGAACATCGCTGAGGCCGCGGGCCGCTACGAACACCTGTTCTGGCTGCTGATGTGGATAGGCCTGGGCTGCGCGGCAGTCGCCCTGCTCGCCTCACCATTGCTCAAGCGGATGATGCACGGCGTGCGTTGACCCAAGGCACCCGCAAACACGGTAGTGCCGAGCCATGCTCGGCATCATCTCCCCTGCCCCTCCAAACCACACCGCCCAGCTCAACCCGCAGCCGCCTCCAACCAGCTGCCTCCCACATCCCACAGCAGGCGCAGCGCGAACGCCAGAAACACCAGCGCCATGAACGCCTCCAGCCGCCCGCCCAGGCGCAGAAACTTCTGCCGTATCCCTGGCTGGGCAAACAGCAGGCTGACCAGCACAAACCATCCAGCGTTGACCAGGCACATCCAGACGCCGTAGAGCGCCTGGATCTTCAACGGTGTCGTGGCACTGACCACCGTAGTGAAGATGGCCAGGAAGAACAGCGTCGCCTTCGGGTTCGTCGCATTGGTCATGAAGCCCAGCACAAACGAACGGCGCCCACTGCCCTGGCTGAGCGCGTCCGGCGCCAGGTCGACAACAAGCGCTTGCTTGCCCGCACTACGCAGAAAAGAGAACACCAGGTAGAGCAGATATGCGGCGCCAGCAAGCTTGGCCACAACCATCAACGACGGATGGGTGTGCAGCAGCGCGCCCACGCCCAGCAAGGTGTAGAGCACGTGGACCGAAATGCCCGCACCAATGCCGATGGCTACCCACATCCCCGCGAGCCGGCCCTCCCGCACACTTTGCCGCACCGTAACGGCAAAATCCGGCCCCGGTGCGATGACGGCCAACAAGTGGATCAAGGCCAGGGAAATGAACTCGGGGTAATAGCTGGTCACAAATGGCAGTCCGATAAGATTTCAGGGTGATCTGAAGGCGCAGGCCTACGCTCCGCGCCGAGCGGGGCCAACAGCGCGTACGTGGCAGATCCGCAATCGGCTTTCGACAAGGCAGGCTCAACCAAACCGCCGCGCCGGGGGCGCCACGCCAATGCGCTTCACGCTGCGGCCAGCACATCCGGCTGGAAAAATACTAAGCGCCGGATCAGACTCGCGGAATCACCTGCAAAACCAAATCATTCTTGCGCCATGAGCACAAATAAAAGCGTCGCGCTGATGGCCGATATGGTCACCTTCGTAAAGGTCGTGGAAACCGGCAGCTTCTCTGAAGCCGCACGCCAGCTCGGTGCCACGCCGTCGGCCACCAGCCGCTCGGTGGCCCGCCTGGAAAAAGCACTCGGCATCCGCCTGCTGCAGCGCTCCACACGCAAGCTGCGCCTGAGTGATCTTGGCCAGGAAGTGTTCCAGCGCTGCAGCGACGTTTCCAGCGCCGCCCAATCGGTCATGTCGATTTCGCATCAACTCAGTCCCGAGCCGCAGGGGCTGGTGCGTGTCAGCGTGCCCAAGGCCGTGGGAAGAGCCTTGATCCATCCCCACGTTGCCGACTTTCTGGCGCGCTACCCCAAGGTGGATCTACTGCTGCGCTTCGAGGACCGCAAGCTGGATCTGATTGATGACGAGATCGATCTGGCCATCCGCATTTCCGACCATCCCGCGCCCGGCCTGATGGGGCGCCCGCTGCTGGCCATCGACCATCTATTGTGTGCATCGCCGCAGTACCTGGCCGCACGGGGAACGCCACGGCAGCCCCAGGACTTGCGTGATCACGACTGCATCTATCTGGGCGAAGAGCCCGGCGACGCCCGCTGGAAACTGCAGCGCCAAGGCAGGAGCGTCAGCGTCAACGTGCGCGGCCGCTATGCCGTCAACCATACCGGCGCACGCCTGGACGCCGTGCTCAACCACCTCGGCATCGGCAGTTTGCCCTACTTCACGGCCAAGCACGCCCTGCAGGAAGGCCGCATCGTACAGGTACTGCGTGACTGGACATTCCAAAGCAACTATGGCGGCCAGGCCTGGGTGCTGTATGCGCCGACGCGGCATTTGCCGCCGAAGCTGACAGCCTTCATCGCCTTCATGGCCGAGCGCCTGGCCAAGGAACCAACTCTCGTCGAGCTACTGCGCACCCCACCCTCAGCCACAGCAGCAGGCTGAGCGACAGCTGCGACTTTGACCGTGCGCTTCCACGCAGCCTGCAAGGTTCTGGTGCTACAGGGGCCCACGCAACGCAGGCCCATGAGAGCGCAACCTGGTGACGTCGTGCGGAGACGAGCGTCAGCCCTCTGCAAACGCCGCGCCGATGGGGCTACCTGGCCTTCTCACCGCCCAGATGCTGCGACAAAAAGCTCAACAATCTGCTGTAGTACTCGCGCTGATGCGGCTCGGTATAGAAGCCGTGCCCTTCGGTACTGAAATACAGCGACTCGACCGGCACACCGGCTTTCCTCAAGGCCGCTTCCATCATCCGGGTATGTTCAATCGGTGCGATCTCATCCTGGCCACCAGCGGCTAGAAACACCGGAATCCTGATGCGTTCGGCAAGCCTGTTGGGTGAAGCCGCTGCCAGTGCAGCAGGATCCTCACCCACCCAGTCCTTGGACCAATTGCCCAGGCTGCGCGCTGTTCGCATGTCCCCGCGCTGCATCATCGGCAGGTCGTATACACCAACATAGCCAGCCGCACAGCGGTAGAGCACGGGCTCCTTCGCCGCGCCCATCAAGGCGGCATAAGCGCCGTAGCTGGCGCCATAAATGCACACCTTGGCCGCATCGGCCTGACCTTCGCGGATTGCCCAGCGGGTGGCATCGGTGAGATCGTCCTGCATCGTCCCACCCCATTGTTGCGCACCCGCACGACGGAACGCCCAGCCATGGTTGCCCGAGCCCCGATAGTTCACCTGCATCACCGTATAGCCTGCCGCCGCCAACATCTGCACATCACTGTCGTAATGCCACTGGTCGTAGATGCCATAGGGCCCGCCGTGCGGCATCAGCACCATCGGGCGGGGACCACTGACGCCGCGGGGCTTGGTGAGGTAACCGTGGATCTTCAATCCATCGCGCGCGGTGAAGTGGAACGGTTCCACCACTGCAGCGGCGTCCGGATCTACCCAGCTACCGCTGGCAACCAGGAATTCCAGCTTCCTGGCGGCCGGGTCATACAGATAGAAATCCCCAGGATTGCTGCCAGACCACACTTTCACCAACAGCAGGTGGCCATCCCTGGTGCTGGAGGTGATACGCACCGACTGCCCGGGGAAAGCAGCTTCCAGGCTACGGTACAAACGCACTTCGGGTGCCGTCTCATCGAAGAACACACTGCGGTGGCGCCCATCCATCACCAGCGAACCGACAGGCACGCGGGTGCCGTTCCGGTAAATGATGGACCAGGGGTCGGCGGCGGCGTCGCGCAGCACCGTGGTACGCACATTGGTGGCGGGATTCCAGGCCACGATGCTGTCCGGCCCTTGCCCGTCACCCCGCACCCGCAGATAGACCACGCTGTTGTCTACCGAGAATCCCAAGGGTTCCTCGATGCGACCAAACGCATTCTGATCGTTGATCAATCGCCATTCGGCACCTGCAGCGTCGCGGTAATAAAGCTTGCTGACATTGTCCATGCCAGATCCCACCGCCAGACGCACCTCGCCGTCATTGTCCGTGGCAAAACTGGCATTGCGCACCGGTGCAATCGCGGCCGTGGTCCGGCGGCCGCTATTGACGTCCATCTTCTCCGCGCGGGTGAATGGCTCCATCGAACCCAATGGCCAGGTAGCAACCACCACGTTGCGGTCTTCGGCAGGCAGCGTATCCACCAGAAATGCCGCGATGCTTTCAACCTTCTTGGGCTGGATACGCGTACCGGGCCCATTGCCCTGCACACGGAACCCCACCAGCAACTCGGCCTTCCCGCCATCGGCATTGATGGCGTACAACTCACCAGTCAAGCGCGGCTGGTCCAACAGGCCGAACTTCTCAGCAAGCCCAATCAATACCCGCTCGTCGCTCACCCAATCAAAGCTGTTCACATGCGCATTGCGCCCAGGCATGAACACCCCGGATTGTTTATTGCCATCGCGGGCGAAAATGACAAGAGCGGTCTTGTCTTCAAGCGGCACGGTCGCCGCGTAATACTTGCCTGAGGGCGACAGCTTGATGTCGTTGAACTCGTCCTTGCGGACGAACTGCCCCAGATCCACGGCAGCCCAGCTGCTGGCCGAACAACAGGACAGCAGCAAGGCCATCCACAGCTTCATCATCCGCATCAAGCCCACCCCATGAACGGGCGTCCGGCCCGCATTGGTCCATTATAGTCGTCCGCCTGGACCCGGTGGCGATGCTGGTCAAACTCCGCGGCCATGTATTCGCGGTGCATGCCAAAGACAATACCGCCAAAGGCCAGGGCGAAGACGAAGGCGGCTTCGCTGCGGTAGGCCAGGGGGTGCTGGATTGGCCTGCGCTCCTGCCAGCCGCGCAGGCCGCCGGCGTGCGCTGGTACATCATCGAACACGACCAGCCCCGTGATCCGGCCAAGGTCATCCAGACCGGCGCGGACTACCTGCGCGGGCATCTGCCTGCCGCCCAGTCCAGCAGCGAGCAGCAATGACCCGCCACGCAAGCAATCCCGGGCGCGGCCCTGGTTCGCCGCGCAACGACGCTTGCTGAGCCACTGGTGATGCGAGCAGGTCCCGTTGCAGGCGCGTGAAAAAAGAAAACCCCGGTAAGCCACTTGGCTTACCGGGGTCTATCTGCATCGTTGCACTACAAAAAATCAGAACGGTTGTGCACACATGTTGTGCATACCTCATTACTAGGCATCTCTCTAAAACACTGCCTTTCTAGGAACTCATTCACCATGGATAGCACCATTTATTCTACCAAATGGAAAATTTGGGTGAGAAAGAGTGCCCACTGACCTCAATCCTATATTTTTCTCAACACTTCAGAGGGGGACGCTATGACTCTCCTTGCCCGAACTCGGTACGGGCCGCCCGCAGCACGCGAGCCGGTTCAGAGCTGAGGGCTTCGGCAGGTGGCATGCCGTTGAGCAGAGCGTGCGGTGAGAGAAACCACTCTGCCTCACGCCATCCGGTGCTGTGAAGTTGCCCGTACGGCTCGATCTCGAAATGACCGATTGCACGCAGTGCTGACAGGATTTCTGCCAAATATTCAACGGGCTCGCCGTTTTCACCAAACTGCCAGTCTGGGTAGCGATAGCAGGGCACAGGCTTCGTTACATAGACCCCAAGTAGCTGGCCGGCTCTTCGCAGCTGACCTGCTAGGCCGCTACCATTGGTCAACGACGGACCGAGCTGTGAACTGACTTCGGCGGCGCTATGCCACTGTGCGGCAAGTTCATCTCTCCTGACGGCGGCGTCGGACAGGATCTTCTGGGCCGATGAGCAGGCGTCGGAACGCCGTGGTGCGCCCGTTGCTTCTGCCTGTGGTTTTAGCTGTTCTTGGAGAGATGCTTCAGTGAAATTGCCCGTTGCGTGGATGCGATCAAGCAGGAGTCGAAGCGCGATCGCTAATCCCTCGTCCTCTGACGGGTAGGGAGACGCAAACAGAGGTATCTGAACCCACAGATGCTCCTGTCCTGGGTGTACATAGGGGCGATGATCATCAAGCAGCAAGGCCGCGCCTAATTTTGGTGTGGCTAGCCGTAGATCCTTCGTGCTGCCCGTCCAATGGATGTATTCAATGCTCGCGAACCACGGAGGCGCGCTTCCTTCACGAACCAACAGATCGGCAATGCTGCGAAAGCGCTCTTCCGGCACAGTCGTAAACATCATGAGCTGACTGAAGTGCGATCGGACGTCCTCCAAGAACCGACAGAGGCCGGGTCTTGGAATCTGGCTTATCGCATTGGAAATGAGTGTCCCTTCGAGGTCCAATGCCAGAATGCTCGGCTTCATGTGTTGTCTCTAGCGAGGAGCGTGTGTACACCTTGCTCCTGGACACTCTCGCTGTCCAACACGTGAGCCTACTGGTGCACATGCAGCGTGAGCCTACTGGTACGCATGCAGCGTGAGCCTACTGGTACTTGTTGCCTGCAACTGACAAAAGGATCACCTTTGCTGTGCTGCTCGGCAGGGCGGCACCACTTGGTCGGCTGGAATGTTTAGCTCAAGGATCGGCATAGGAGCCATGGGTGATCGCCGCTGCGCTGCGGCTCTCTTTGTTGCCGCGATGAGGGATCGACAATGTTCAGAACTAGTCACACACATCCTCTGCATATCGCCACGATCGCTGTCGGAGTCAGTGGCGGCGCAGTAGGTGTAACTTTCGCGCCAGGGAAGTTTCAGAAGGCCGCGATGACGGGGCCATGGAGCCGTGACATTGACGTGGACCTTTGCGCGATTCGCCAGTGGGGCGCTGGGTACCTGATCTCCCTGATTGAGCCATGGGAATTCGATGAGCTTAGGATTGCCGCGCTGCCAGAGCGGGCGATGGCGCAGGGAATCAAGTGGTACGGACTTCCAATCGTAGACGGCGCAGCGCCGAACAGTTCATTCTTGAAGGCATGGAGCGAGCTGGGCCCAGCGCTCAGTCATGAATTGTTGCTCGGAAGCCGCGCAGTTGTGCATTGTAAGGGGGGGCTAGGACGAGCTGGCACCGTAGCGTGCTTGTTGCTGTTAGAAACAGGCACGGCTGCCACTGGTGAGCAGGCCATGAGCATGGTTCGTCAGGTCAGGACGGGTGCGATCGAGACGCGTGAGCAGGAGGACTTCATACGCGCCTGGAGTCCAGGTCCGGGCAGCCAGACTGCAGGCAACTGACACCGTCGACCGGTCGGACTGAGGAAGGCATAGGTTTTGGACCGTGGGCGCCTAGGAAGCGCTCTTGCTCGATCCCTCGCGTAAGGAGTCCTCGGAAGCCGGCCGGCGCAGCGTCGATAGGATGGTGCACTCAGCTCGCTGTCCGCCGTGACAACTGGCGATTACCCGCTCCAGCTCGTTGGCCATACGTTGCAAGTCTGCCATCCGGGCGCGAATGTCGGACAAGTGGCTGCGGGCCAGACGATCCACATCCACGCACGACAGGCCCTCGTCGCCGGCCAGCTGCAGCAGGCTACGAACCTCTTCCAGGCTGAAACCCAAGTCCCGACCGCGGGCAATGAAGCGCAGGCGCTCAATGTCCGGCACTCCGTAGACCCGGTAACCATTGCCTGATCGTGCCGGCCTCGGGAGCAAGCCGATACGCTCGTAATAGCGGATCGTCTCCAGATGGCACCCGCTGGCGGCGGCAGCGTCACTGATTTTCATTAGTAGTAGGCTTGACTCCGTAGTTGCTACGGACTTTACCCTCATGGACCCTGCCATGCCAGCGGACCGCGCCGGCACGGCTCCCTGCGATGGAGAAGATCCGATGAGTGATTGTGGCTGCCACCACGAGGCAAAGAACGCGCAGGAACGGCGCGTGCTGTGGATCGCTCTGGCCCTGAACGCTGCAATGGCTGTGATTGGCGGCATCGCCGGCTGGATCGCCCATTCCACGGGCTTGCTTGCCGACGCACTGGACATGCTCTCCGACGCCACGGCCTACGCCATTGGGTTGGTCGCTATCGGTCGGACGGCGCGCTTCAAGGCCAACGCTGCTTGGGTCAGCGGTAGCGTGCTGCTGATTCTGGGCGTTGGAGTGCTGGTCGAGGTCGGCCGCCGCGTACTCCACGGGGCTGAACCGGTAAGCGGGTGGATGATCGGTACGGCCCTATTGTCGCTAGTGGTCAATCTGGCGGTCCTACGCATGTTGGCGCCACTGAAGGCTGGCGAAGTACATCTGCGGGCAACGTGGCTTTTCACCCGAGCCGATGTGGTAGCCAACGTGGGCGTGATCCTGGCGGGCCTACTGGTGTGGTGGCTGGCCAGTCCATATCCGGATTTCGTAATCGGTGCCCTTATCGGCCTCTACGTGATGAAGGAAGCCTTTGAAATATTGGGCGACGCGCGGCGGGCACGCGCAGACGCGCGCAAGACCCCTGCATGACCGCGGGCGGACAGCTGGGATTTTCCCTGCGCTGGTTGCCGCTGGCGCAATTGGCTGTCGGCCGGTCTTTGCCTCCAATCGAGACCGAAACGCGTGCGGATTCGTATGAGCATCAGGTCGCGCCCTTTCGACCGGCAATTGCCGGATGACGCATGTAGGCGCAGGCCGATCCGTGTGATCTCAAGAACCCTCGGAGTACTTCCATGTCTATGCGATGGGCGGCCTTGGCCGCGTTGCTGTTAACGGGTACAGCAGCGATGCCTGCTGCGGCGGCCGAATTGATGACCTTGGACGATGCCTTCGCACGCGTAGCCCAAACCCACCCCGAACTGCGTCTGGTCGATGCGCGAGCCACTGTCCTCGCTGCCGAGCGAGATAAGGCGGTACAGCGCCCACCGTGGACGCTCGGTGCCGAGGTCGAAAACGCGCTGGGCACCGGCGCGGCCGGTGGCTTGGACAGCGCCGAGTTGACCTTGAGCCTGAGTTCGGTGCTGGAGCGCGGCGGCAAGCTCGACGCCCGCCGTACCTTGGCACAAAGCCGGATTGATGCGTTGGCCGTGCAGCGCGAGACCGGGCGCCTGGACTTGCTAGCCGAGACGGCGCAGCGCTACTTGGCTGTCGTTGGTGCCGACCGGCAACGCAACCTAGCGGACATCGATGTTAGCCAGCGCCAGCGAACTGTGGCCGTCGCCAGGCAGCGCCTGCAGGCCGGCGCTTCACCCGAGTCGGTGCTGCTCACCGCGGAGGCAGCGCTTGCGCGGGCCGAGCTGACGCGTGATCGGGCCGAGCAACAGCGACTCGCTGCTCGTCAGCATCTGGCTGCTTTGTGGGGCGAACGTACTCCCACCTTCGAAGTGGTCCCGGCCGATCCGATGGCCCTGCCGGCGATCGCCTCCATGCAGACGCTGGCCGATGAGTTGGAACGGACTCCGGAATTGGCGCAGTTTGCCGACGCCCGCCGGATCGCGCAGGCACGACTGCAGCTGGCGCGTTCAGCGGTCTCACCGGACCTGTCCTGGCAGCTCGGAGTGCGCCGACTACAGGAGACCGATGACACCGCGCTGGTCGCCAGCTTATCCATGCCGCTGGGCAGCCGCAGCCGCGCACAGCCAGAGATTCGAGCCGGCGAAGCCGAGCTGCAGGTCCTGACGATCGAGCGCGAGGCCAAGGGCCTGTCGCTGTACTCCACGCTGGTCGAAGCCCATGGCCGCTACACCGTGGCACAGGCCGAGGTGGCGCGCCTGCACGACGACGTGTTGCCGAAGCTGGCTCGAGCCGAGCAGGCCGCTGAGCGTGCCTATCGTGCTGGGGCGATCAGTTACCTGGAATGGGCACAGTTGCAGTCCGAACGCACCGCCATGGCCCAGCAACAGCTGGACGTCGCCTTGGATGCGCAGCGCGCCCTGATCGAAATTCAACGACTGACCGGCCAGGCGCTTGTCGCGCCGCCGGCTGCCGCTTCCACTGGAGAGACCCCATGAACCGCTTTTCCTGGACTGCACTGGGCATGGCCCTGATGCTGGCGGCCTGCAACGCGTCGACCCCCAACGAAGCATCCGAAGGAGGCCAAGCCGCTGAGGGCGAAGAGCACGGCGAGCACGAGGAAGCGCCGCTGGAAACCGAGATCGCGGCCAAAGCTGCGCAGGCGGCGGGAATCCAAGTCGCGCCGGCTGGACCCGGTGAGATTGCCGATGAGCATGAGGTGCAAGGGCTGTTGACCCCAATCGATGGGCGCATCGCGCAGGTCACTGCACGCTTCCCCGGACCGGTCCGTTCCGTGCGAGTGGGCGTGGGTGACCAGGTACGCACCGGCCAGGTGCTCGCGACAGTGGAGAGCAACCTCAGCCTGACCACCTACACCGTTACCGCGCCGATCAATGGCGTGGTCATGGCGCGTACGGCCGCCGTGGGCATGTCGGCGCCTGAGGGCGCCCCGCTGTTCGAGGTAGCCGACCTGTCCACGCTGTGGGTGGACCTGCACATCTTCGGCGCCGACGCCCAGCACATCGGTGCCGGCGTGCCAGTGACGGTCACCCGCTTGAGCGATGGCGTCACGGCGCAGACCACATTGGAGCGCGTCCTGCCCGGCACCGCTACTGCCAGCCAAAGCACTATTGCCCGCGCCACCGTGGCTAACACCGATGGGCTGTGGCGGCCGGGTTCAGCGGTCAAGGCGCGGGTCACCGTGGATCGCCAATCGGCGTCGCTGGTGGTTCCGATCACCGCCCTGCAGACCGCACAGGACCAGGACGTTGTCTACGTGCAGCAGGGCGAGACGTACCACACCCGGCCGATCAAGCTGGGGCGCCGTGACGCCGAACGCGCCGAAGTGCTGGAAGGGCTCAAGGCGGGTGAACGAGTGGTGGTGGCCCAAAGCTTTCTGATCAAGGCCGACATCGAAAAATCCACTGTGGAAGAGGAATGAGGCCCGCCATGCTCGAACGCCTCATTGGTCTGTCCATCCGCCACCGCTGGCTGACGCTGGTGCTCACCGCTGCGCTAGTCGCGCTGGGCGTGTGGAGCTACCGTCACCTGTCCATTGACGCCACGCCCGACATCACCAACGTCCAGGTCCAGATCAACACCCAGGCCCCGGGTTACTCGCCGCTGGAGGCCGAGCAGCGAGTGACCTTCGCCATTGAAACGGCCATGGCCGGGCTACCAAAGCTGGACTACAGCCGCTCGCTGTCGCGCTACGGACTCTCCCAGGTCACTGTCGTCTTCAAAGACGGCACCGACCTGTACTTTGCCCGCCAGCAGGTCGCCGAAAGGCTACAGCAGATCGCATCTCAGCTGCCCGAAGGGTTGGACCCAGAGATGGGTCCCATCTCTACCGGCCTGGGCGAGATCTTCATGTACACCGTGGAGGCTGAGCCCAACGCCCGCAAGCCCGACGGCACCCCGTATACCGCCACGGATCTGCGCACCCTGCAGGACTGGGTGATCCGGCCGCAGCTGCGTACCACGCCTGGCGTCACCGAGGTCAACACTATCGGCGGCTTTGAGCGGCAGATCCACATCACTCCGGATCCAGCTCAGTTGGTAGCACTCGGCTTTACGTTGAACGACGTGGTCGCAGCGGTAGTGCGCAACAACCAGAACATCGGTGCCGGCTACATCGAGCGCAACGGCCAGCAATTTCTGGTGCGCGTGCCCGGCCAGCTGGCCAATCTGGACGCGATTGGGAACATCGTGCTGGACCGGCGCGATGGCGTGCCCATTCGCGTCCGCGACGTCGCTAGCGTAGGCGAAGGCAAGGAACTGCGCACGGGTGCGGCGACCCAGAATGGCCATGAGGTCGTGGTCGGTACCGCCTTCATGCTGTTCGGCGCAAACAGCCGGGAAGTCTCCCAGGCAGCCTCGGCCAAGCTGGACGCCGCCAACGCCAGCTTGCCCGCTGGCGTGCATGCAAAGGCCGTCTATGACCGCACCGCGCTGGTGGATCGCACCATTGGCACGGTGTCCAAGAACCTGATCGAAGGCGCGCTGCTGGTGGTGGTGGTGCTGTTCCTGCTGCTGGGCAATGTGCGCGCTTCGTTGATCACCGCGGCAGTGATCCCGTTGGCAATGCTGTTCACCATTATCGGCATGGTGCGTGGCGGCGTGTCGGGTAACCTGATGAGCTTGGGCGCCCTGGACTTTGGCCTGATCGTGGATGGGGCGGTGATCATCATCGAGAACTGTCTGCGCCGGTTTGGGGAGGCGCAACACGCACTGGACCGCCAGCTCAACGACGAAGAGCGCTTTGATCTGACCGCCTCGGCCACGGCTGAGGTGATTCGCCCCAGTCTGTTTGGTCTAGGCATCATCGCGGCGGTCTACCTGCCGATCTTCGCGCTGTCCGGGGTGGAAGGAAAAATGTTCCACCCGATGGCGATCACGGTGGTCTTGGCCCTGACCGGTGCGATGGTGCTGTCGCTGACCTTCGTACCGGCGGCAATTGCCACCTTCCTGCGCGGCCGTGTGGCCGAGCACGACAACCGCTTGATGCGCTGGTCACGTGCCCGCTACACGCCGCTGCTGGAGTGGGCGCTGCGGCGGCGTGTCGTAGTGCTGACAGGCGCGGCCGTGCTGGTGGTGGGGTGTGGCGTGCTGGCCACCCGCTTGGGCTCGGAGTTCGTGCCGAGCTTGGATGAAGGCGACATCACCTTGCAGCCCATGCGTATCCCCGGCACCAGTCTGGAGCAGTCGGTGGCCATGCAGGAAACGCTGGAGAAGCGCTTGGCCCAGTTCCCGGAGGTGGCCAACATCTTCTCCAAGATCGGCACCGCCGAAGTGGCCACCGACCCGATGCCCCCCTCCATGGCCGATACCTTTCTGATGCTCAAGCCCCGCGACCAATGGCCCGACCCGCGCAAACCCAAGGCCGAGCTGGTGGAAGAGCTGGAGGCGGCGGCCAAGGAGATCCCGGGTAGCAACTACGAGTTCACTCAGCCCATCCAGATGCGCACCAACGAATTGATCTCCGGCGTTCGCTCGGACGTTGCGGTCAAGGTCTACGGCGACAATCTTGACCAGCTGACCCGCCTGGCCAGCCGGGTCGAGCGCGTCCTGCGCGGGGTCCCCGGCGCCGAAGACGTCAAGGCCGAGCAGGTTACTGGCCTACCACTGCTCACCATCACGCCAGATCCAGCGGCATTGGCGCGGTATGGATTGAATCCGGGTGACGTGCAGGACACGGTGGCAACCGCCATCGGCGGTAGCGTCGCTGGCCAGCTGATCGAGGGCGACCGCCGATTCGACCTGGTGGTGCGTTTGCCCGAATCGCTGCGGCAAGACCCGGCTGTGCTTGCGGACCTGCCCATTCCACTGCCGGAGAGCACCAGTATCGATGAGTCCAGCCGTGTAGCCGCTGGTGCCAACGGTGGGCCTCGCACTGTTCCACTACGAGAAGTGGCGAAGATACAGGTAGAGCGCGGGCCCAACCAGATCAATCGTGAGAACGGCAAGCGTCGAGTGGTGATCACCGCCAACGTGCGTGAGCGTGATCTTGGCGGATTCGTTGGCGATCTGCGTACCCGCATCGGCCAGGATGTACCTCTTCCAGAGGGGTACTGGATCGATTATGGCGGCACGTTCGAGCAGCTGATCTCGGCCAGCCAGCGCTTGGCGGTAGTTGTCCCGGTCACATTGGCGCTGATCTTCGCCCTGCTGTTCATGGCCTTCGGCTCGGCCAAGGATGCCGCCATCGTGTTCAGTGGCGTTCCCTTGGCATTGACTGGTGGCGTAATCGCCTTGGCTCTACGCGGAATTCCGCTGTCAATCTCTGCGGGCGTAGGCTTCATTGCGCTTTCGGGCGTGGCAGTACTCAATGGCTTGGTCATGATTGCCTTCATCCGCCGACTGCGTGAGCAAGGCGACGCCCTCGAAGATGCTGTCCGGGATGGCGCCCTGGGGCGACTACGACCGGTCTTGATGACTGCCCTGGTGGCTTCCCTTGGTTTCCTGCCGATGGCTTTGAACGTAGGCGCTGGTTCTGAAGTACAGCGGCCGCTGGCCACGGTCGTAATCGGCGGTATCGTGTCCTCGACCGCGCTGACGCTGTTGGTCCTGCCGGTGCTGTACCGCTGGCTACATCGCGACCGCGGCAGTCGTGGCGATGGCGCTATCCAAGATCCCTCAACCTCATGAACGAGATCAATTTGGAAGAGGTCCGGGCAGCGATGTTCACGGACCCGGACGTGAAAGCGGTAGACGGCCTGCGGCTCGTCCCAGGCCTGGCACCTGGACGCGCGATTGCGGCCACCATCACTGTCGCTGCCCCCTCGGTGGACCTTGACGTGGTCCACGCTGTGATCGCCCGGGTACTTTTCGATCAATTCGGCATCGAGCGGGCAGTGCTTTCCTTCAACGACCCTGGGCCAGTGCCGCCGCCACCCACGGCGGCGCCCTTGAAGAAATTGTGACCGCTGCAAAGCCCGTACAGATCGTTGCCACGAAGCTACCCTACGTTGCCAGCCGCTCCAGCACTGTACTCGTCACGTCGGTCAGCCATGCCCAGTCCGTGGGCCTACTGCGTGTCCGTGCAAACTGTTGCGGCGCTAAGTCGTTTGAGCTTGAGGGGTATAGACTTGGTGGCCCAAAAGCGCGCACGTGCCGTTATACACAAACGCCACACTCTGCCTCGCCCGGGTGAAGGCGACGTAATACTTGGGTGGCGCCGTTATGCGGGACGCGTCGGCAGTGCGCAGGTACTGCGTCAAAGGCCCATTAGGGAAGATGAGCACACGGCTATAGGTGCGTCCCTTGGACTGACCGAAGTTCATTGCTGGTAGGTCATCGCAAGCCTGCCGTCGGTCATGCCGCAGCACGGCTGGGGCAAACTCCTGCATGTACGCAGTGACATGCTCGGGCGCGACCAGGTATATGCCATCGTGACCGGTCAACTGATCATTGCCTGATTGGGTCCGGGGCATCTGTGGATAGAGCGCGTCGGCCAGATCACACAAGGCCTGCACGCATCGTAAACTCGTGAGGCGGTGATCGATCTGGCACAGGCCGTGCGACTCCCAAAGCTGGAATAACGTCGCCAAGTTCGGTCCGCGGAACTGGCTGTACCGAGGCGCGTAGTTGGTGGCGTAGGTCGCTTGGCGCGTGTCGCCCACTAGCGTAACGCCGATGGGGCTCTTCAACAGGCGCTCAATCAGATCTAGGTCGTAGCCAGCCAAGTCCTGCACTTCATCGACGTACACTTCGTCGTACATGTCCGCCAAGCGCGAGATGACCTGACCATGAGTTAGCTCATCGCAACGAACGGCGAAATCCGAGGCCCGATCCGAGTACATCCTGTCGCCTGCCAGATAGTGGCGGGAAATCTGCGAGCGGGGTGCCCGGTTGTTAGTCCGTCCTTCAACGAACTGAATCGATTCAACCCGTGGCTCGCGACACAGTGCCGCCTGATAAGGTCGAATACACTCGCGTAGCAGAAATCCGTACCAGCTATACAAGGTAACATTCGCGGGCACCGCGCCGGCATGGGCCTCGAATGAGCGTCGAATTTCTTCGAGATTCTCCAAGGTATAGGTGAGCATAGCGATGCGGCGCTGTGGTCGCTCCAAGGCCTGGCGGACCAGCAAGGTGGTCTTGCCAGAGCCGGCTGCCGATAGCAGTACCCGGTTAGGCGATAGCACGCTGGACATAGTCCGGGAACCTGATTGAATGAGGGCTGTTGAAAATGGCTAGAGCCGTATCGGTCTTGTGACCTTTCATGTACTTGAGCAAAGCCACCTCGTCGGCGAATGACTGGGCCAGCACGGTGTTCAGCTCGTCCAGTGAGTTGGCTTTAATAAGTTGTTCTTCCAACGATGGGGCGGTCTCGTCAGAATCGTAGTAGATGGCATTGGGGAAGTCGGCATATCGCTCTTGCACTAGCGCGATATCACCATCGTTGTCGGTGACGACTTTGGCCTGAATACGCAGGCGCTCCGCAATCTGCAAGAAGCGCTTAAACGCCAGTGATTTGACCGAGATGATGTCCACGCCACGGGCCAATGGTGCTACACCGTGGTGATCCAGGTAGGCACGTTGCACGATCAGCTCGTCGGACGGGCCCTCCACCAGAATTACCCGCTTGGCCAGAATCAGTCGCAACGTGTCATGGCCAGGAAGCTTCATGAAGTAATCGTGCGTATCATGCGGCAACTGATCCAGTTTCATCTGGCCTTGGGCGCTGAACAGGATCACATTGTCCACGCCCAACTTGTTCAGAACGAAGCTGCTGTGGGTTGCGATGACCACTTGCTGCGCTGTAGAGAGCGCTGAAATCTTGTCAATCAGCTGGCTCATGCCAGAGAAGGAGAGGTGGTTCTCCGGCTCTTCGATCAGCAGTACATGCGCCGAGCCTGCAGCATGCATAGCCAGCTTCATCTTTACTGCGCTTTGCTCACCCTTGCCAGCTTGGGTGAAAGGAAGCTCATCCAGGTACGGTGACAAGCTGGTTTCCCACGTTGAGCGCGGTGAAGAGTCCACGCCCACCGTCAATGCTTTGTGACTGATGTCCCCCGTGTGCTCAGTGAGATAAGCATTAATGGCGGCAACGTCGCCCTCTTCCGCGAAGCTTTGCCGCATGCGGCGAAAACTCAGAGATAGCGACACGCGCTGCGCTGGGGTAAGCGCCTGTTCGATGATGCTGGCGATATAGCGATCGGCTCCGGACAGTGTCTTGATACCGTGGGTGTCGATGATAGTTGAATCGAACGGGATGGTACGAGCGGTGACACCGTTGTTGGCAAAGGAGTACCAGCGCACCGTGTAGTATTCCACTGGGAGGCTGGTCGCGCCCTGGTGTTGCTGCAGGTAGGCGTTGAATTCCTCGCGATAGTCATCGCTGAGCTCGACCAGCAATCGGACGCCTGCACCGTCTAGACCTAATGAGTTGTTGGTGCCGCGCAAAGACGCCAGCGCGGGATCGTTCCCCAAATAGGCTTCAATGGAGATCCTGGGCGGTGACGCAGGCGTTCCCGCGCGCAGAGCCGCTAAGTACTCCCTCACCGTTGGCTGGTGGAAAAGATAGGGTGTGAGCTCGTAGGTGAGGTTGCGACCATACAGCTGCCCAGTTATCACTGCGTGGATCGCTTCCAGCAAGGTGGACTTTCCCACCTCGTTGTCACCAACCACAAGGTTCATGTGCGCATTGAGCTGCAGATTGAGGTGGCGAAAAGACTTGAAGTTCTCGATAACAATACGTTCGATCGGCATGCTCCATCCCCCGGTGGACTATCCTGTCTCTACAGAACTTTACGCGGCTCGTAAGAACGATGCCAACTGGACTGGATTTGGAAAGAATTTGTTCTGGACAGGCCTGGCGGGCACAGAAGGTAAGCCATCAAAGACTGCTAAATGAACAGGATCCATCGTCTTCGCTCGTCTCACGTATCGGCTATGCGGTTTGGTGGTTGTGACGAGGTGGTGGTTATAGTCCCGACTTTCTTAGTGGTGCTCGGTCACAGACTGCTGGACGTCGTCGGAGCTGTCAGGGAGGCGGCGATTCCCTGGGCCTCTAGATAGTCACGAACAGTGGCAAGGTCGTTGAGTTGACCAGAGCACATGAAGGCCAAGGCCGGGGTCCCCTTGAACGGTGCTGCGCTGTTGGGGCGTCGTAGCCAGCTGTCAGCTTGCTGCTGATCAGGGAAGAGGATGTGCAGTGCCCGGTATATGCCGAGCGCATAGCTGATTCGCTCGAGTGTTTCTGGCCAAAGGCCGTCAGTCACTCCCGCCTCTAGCTGTGCACAAGCAACGTCGATGGGCCTACCCAGGATTGCCGACTGCTCATGAGCGCTTAGTTTCCAAACTTCTGCCATCTTGGTAAACGCGCGCAGAGCAGGTCCTTCCAGGCTGGTGGCGTCACTGGCGATTGGGTAGATCATCCCTCTGGCCTGGGGGAGCAGATGAGTCATGCTACTCCCGTTTCACTCATCGCACCCTTCCGCGATGCGCCGATTGACTAAATGGTTGGCCTACATAGGCGGGCGATGCTCATGTCATCTCGACCGTTCGGTGCGAGGGAGGCCTAACAGCCCCGCCTCGGCCGACGGTCTGGCAGCCGACTGCCTGCCGGCCGCACGTCTGCATTCTATTTCAACGACACGTGGTGGCTGGTAGTGAACAACGTGGTGTGACCCCTTCAGGACCTATAAACACTGAAGGGGACAACAGTGACTACTGGGCCTCTATGCCCTGCCGCAATAGGCCTTATAGGGAAGGCGCCGGCGATGGATTTCACGGCATCATTGGGCTTGGAAGAGGAAATCCATCACAAATGATCCGAGCAGCTCCGCACCGCGACGATGGGCATTATCGGGAAGCGAGTCTGCGAGAGTTCCTCAAGCAGCATCTCCCATCACGCTTCCTGGTTACCAGCGGATTCGTGACCGATCATGATCGAGAGCAAGACAATCAGGTTGATCGATCCTGGCGCCAGATCGACTGCCTCGCGCATGACAAGCAGGACTTTACCCCGCTGTTACGCGCCGATGAATTTTCGATCGTTAGGCCTGAATCCGTTGCTGCGATCATTGAGGTCAAGAGCTCTCTAGAAATAGTGAGGGAAACCGTCCGGATGAGTACCAGCCCATCGTTTCTCACCCCCAAGGGGCGACACTACCGCTGGGCGGGCAGCCTGGTCGAGGCCCTTGAGAACATCAAATCTGCGGTCGACGTGATGGAAGCTGCATCCATCCGCCGCAATACGTACTTTGCGGGAGTAATCGCCTATTCTGCGCGCCCCCTCCGAAAGCTGCCTGAAGCGATGAACTCCGGCGAACTGTTCAAGCAGCTTGGGATTGAGGAAATTGAACATTTGCCCGACTGCATCTGTGTTCTAGACGGCCCCGCCTGGTCCTTCTCATGCGTTGCCGGAACGGATCCGAACGTCCACGGCGATGTGACCACCGACCCTAACTCTTCCTACGCCATTGGATCTCCACGGGACGGCGAGGGAAGCGCACTTCAGATCTTTAGCGCCCATCTGCATCACGCGGTTGCGGTGAATCGGCTACAGCAGCCGCACATGGTCGGAGGGGCGCACTCCGCTGCAGGCTATAGCGCGCAGGAACAGCACTACAGGATCCCCGTCTCATCCAAGCGAATGTTAGGTTCTACGTACAGCAATGCGCACCACACCTCGAACAGATCGACCATGCTTAGCTTGGTCTTCTTGCGCGCGCCGCTCTTTCAGTGTCCGGATCCCTTCCAGCAAGACGCCGATAAGAGCCGGCAGCGGATTCTGATCGGTCCGAACCGAGGCTCTACTACTCAGTAGCGTGCATTGCGACCGGCGGAGCTGCCGTGACCTCTCAAAAGAAACCACTTCCAGGTCACTGCTCGCTATTCTCTCTCTTCTTCTTTTCAGCTTTCCGGCGACCAGAACGGTTCACCTCAGGCAACGGCTTGTCCAATGCAAGCAAGTCCATACGAACGTTGTTCGCGTAGGCGTTGTATTGCCATCGACGAAACTGATCAAGAAGCAGATTGTTGGTGTCCTCTAACCGTTCAACCTGCGCTTCCAAGTCAGTGATGCGGCGGATAGCGGCGTCCAACGTGAAATCTCTCGGAAGCGCATCTCTCGCCTCACGCAAATCCTTTTGACGCTGCTGAAATCGCTCCTTGACGGCAGGATAAAGGTACATCGTGTGCTTCGAGATCGAAGGCACGTCCAGCACCTTTGCGGCGCGCTCGCAGAATAGCGGCCAAGTGAGCTTGCCGTCCCAGCGATCCAGCTCACGCATTATCTTTGGCAGCGTTGCCTTGGTGATGATCTTCTTTGGCATGGCGGGTCAGGTAAGAGCCAAGGCAATCATTTTCGGACCAAGCGCATCCATGGAGGGCACTTCGACAACGCCAAGATCCATGAGAGCACGGCGAACCGGAGAAGGATCGTGCCCATCCGGAATCCTGAGGACCGCTCCCTCCAGAACATTGGGATGCTCCAATGCCATCCTCATTGCCTTGACGTGCGCGAGCTTCCACTTGTGATTGTCCACCCAGCGGTCGGCACCAAAGTCGCCATCCTCATGAGCTTTCATGGCCTGCTGGAGCAGTTTTTCCGTCTGCGCCTCCAAGAGGCGAATCCGGTCTAGCGCAACGTGATCACCCTTGATGCAAGCATGCTCCTTGCAGGTCATGCATTCGCGCTGTTTCTGGCACGGTGCCATGGCGTAGTCGTGCACGCACATGCCATAGAGCGTGGCTTTGGCCGTTCCCAGCCGATCAGTCCCAAGTTCCTGATACGTCACCGGTTGACGCTGCTTGATGCGTTCGAGCAATGGGGCAGGCTGCATCGGAAGCAGCCCACGGGCAGCCTCTAGGCGTTCCTCCGGCGAGCGATGGTCGTAATGACGGTTGTCGGAAACCTTTGCGCGACCGGCCCAGCGCGCCAGGCTGTAATCGTCCATGCCCGCCCGTTCTGACATCGTGCTGAGCCAATGACGGAGCTGGTGCGATGTCAACGTGATGCGCGTGCCATCCAAATTCCGCAGGCCCATACGGTCAAAAAGAGATTCGCCGTGGCCGCTGCCAGCGCCCAAGCGCTTATTCACCTCGTTAGCGCTTGGAATCCGCCATGAGTCTGGCCTAATTTCCTTCTCGCGACTGAATTCATTCTCTCGATGCAGGCACAGAGCACTCCAGGTCGTCAGCACCCTCTTCTCATCAAGGAAGGGCCAGTAGAAGCCGCCAAATTCTTTGATGAGATTGGACGTGCCGACATCTTCAGACGAAGACGTGGAGCCTTCGAACGCCGCCCTGACTAACTCACGTGCAGGAGCACCGATTTCGATCAGGCGCCGGACGGCCTCTTTCACGACGTCATGCATGACAGGCACGACCCACTTCTTCGTCGCTCCTTTGCCCTTGGCCGCATTCCAACGCAGGAACATCTGAAGATTACCGTCGTCATCTTCCTCCCACTGGATGCAGTCAATAGGAAGCTTCAGCACTTCGGAGACGCGGCCTGGCGCGGCCATAAGCAGGATGAAGATTGATGAGTAAAACTGACTCTCCCGATCGTCGGCCTGGGCAAACACGTCAGCAACTGCGAGCATTGCCTCATTGGTGGGAAGCTTTTTCATGCGATGGGCCTGTCCCGCTTCGCCGAGATCCTCGGTCAGGATCACCGGCTTCTTGAAAGGAGACTTCCAAGCCGGCAACGACGGGACAAGGCTGTTCTCACGTAAGAAGTCGAATACAGCTTGAAGTTGGAGCCCGGTCTTGTGGTGCACGTCCTCGCTGGAGTAGAACTCCTTGCACTTGTTGGCGCAAACGTCCATTACCGCACCACTCAGGAGTCCGACATCTCCTCGGCCGCAAGCCGCCAGCAATCCTGCCTCCACGCAGCGAAGTGCTTGGAGCATCATTGCCAAGCTCTTGACTGGCCTGTGGCTATATCTGTATCGAATGTATGCCTTTGCGAACTGCATGAATGGTTCGACGAAGGGCGTGAAAGAGTATGAGTTCAGAGGTGCTGTTTTCGTTGCGAAGACGACTATGGTCTCGTTTTGCTGCCACTTGTCGCGATCCCAAGCGCCACCATTCGCGAAGGCAGTCAGACCCTCTTTTGCCAAGCGTATGAAGTCGGCAAGGTTTCCGCTGGCTTCGCGCTCAGCGCGGGGAACGAACTGGACGACATCACCCATGGGTGCCCGCCTCCAACAGATTCGCGTCGAGCATCTGAGCCCTCGCATCCTTGCACATCGAAACACAGTGCTCGACAGCAAGGATCAGTTGGTCATTAGCATTAACAATGACGTTGGAACAGCCTGCCTCCCGGGTGCGCTCCTTCTCGGCATATAGGTCCACCAGCACCTCTTCATGCGGCCCGTCGACCCACGGCTGGAAGTGAAAGCATGTGTAGCAGGCTCGGTAGCCGCTAGCGCAGAATCCATAGTTACCGCAGGTCCCCACCGCGTGTTGACGATCATTCGGCACACGGCTCCGCGGATCGTCACCGCGAACTGCCTTACGTTCAGAGTGGACAAGCTTGCCGAGGCAGGCTTGCGCGAAGGGAGCGAGTCGAGCACCCACTAGCTCATTGATGACTACCGCCTCTTGAGCGGTGTTCTCCGTGTACACATGGACGTTCTGGGTGTCGGAATGATCCAGCAACTCGGCGATGATGACTGCACCGAATCCCTCTCGGCGAAGCTTCGTGCCTCGCGTGTGTCGGAATCGCAGTGCGGAAAAACGAATAAACTCACCAGTACGCTCCGAGTGCGCAGTCGACGCCTTCGCGCAACGCTGTAGAGCGGAATCGAGCGAGTCAATTTTTGAATGCAGTTGATCTGGCGCGCCACCCATCAGATAGTCGGTGAGCTCGTCTAAATTTCCAACATCCTCAAGCTTCTTGCGATTGAGAAAGATCGGCACCTCACCTACCAAGGCAGGATCAACCGCCCCCCCAATCGCCTCGAGAACTGCGGCGACGGACTGTCGATGCTGCTGCCGAAGCACCAGATATAGGTCTTCAAGGATGGCAAGAGACCGGTAGGCACCTCGAAAAGCGATGCCACGTTGCTTGGCTCGCGGAATGTTGAGCCTAAACATGGGCGCGCCTTCACCTGTTTCACGAACGAGATCCCGCCCCCTGAGAGCAGCGATCTGGACGGGACGGCGCGCGGTCATCGCCAAGGTGAGCAGATATGCGTAGTCCTCGAATGCAATGTCCTTTCGTGCTACCGCGAGGTTCGCCCAATCCAGGAGCGCAGCCATCTCGAGGTCGGTGTAGGGCCCATTCTCGGGGCAACCACTAGCAACGGCCGCCCCCTTTTCATTCCCCTTTATTCGCCAGCTTTGGAGGAGATCAACGACTTCGCTAGTGACGCCGTCAAATCCGTAGTCATGCCAGGCAAGCAGAAAGCCCTTCAGGCCGCCTAACTGATATTGCTCGTCTGCCGCAAGGCTGGCGCGCCAGTTGATGAGGTCAACCACGGTCACCCGCGACGCTCCTGTATCCCGCAGGTATCGCTTGAAACGCGTCTCCATATTTCGCGCATGACGAGCGGATGCCTCTTCCGCATAGCGCAACAGCGTGGCGCGAAAGCCAGCCTCGGTTCTAGCTTCAACCACCCCCGGCAGCGCTAGTGAAATCTGCACGTCCTTGTTTAATTGCCAATGTTTATCCGAAGGCTTGAAGGGATAACCATCCTTAGACACTGTCTGAGCGGTCGACTTTCCCTCGACATCGACCTGCTTTGGATTAGCGCGAATCACCACCGCCCCCCTTGGAGTTATCGCTACGCTTGGGATGAGCGGCCTGCACCTGACGAGCAGCCTTGTCGCTGGCTTCACGAATGTGACGCCGGTTGTACGTCGCTCCCGATGCCTTGCTGCGATGACCGTTCAGGAAAGCACGAACATCCAGCTCCCTAGCCTCGCTGAACGGCAATGCCTCAGCATCTTCACCCGACCGGATCTTGGCGTTGTGCTTGTCAATGCTGACGGAAAGCTCGTAATTGAAATGGTGTCGAAAGGCGTGGGGATGGATCGCCTCAAAGGCGGGGTCCACCGCGCGCATCCGCGAAAAGATCTGGCTACTCAGAGCTGAGGTGGAGAGTGGCTTGCCCCATGTATCGCCCTTCCTGTGCGAGACAAGTAGATACGGATGCCTTCTGGCGGGGCCGATCCTGGAACGGACATTCAGCATGTAACGGTCGATCTGATTGGCGAGCGCCTCAGGTATCGGTAATGGCCGCTCCTTGGTCTTCGTTACCGGCTGATAGGGTCGCGGGTCATGCTTATCATCCTGATTGCGCCGAACCCAGACGTGCGGCTCATGGCCCAAGTCGAACTGGTCGAGTCGCAAGCTCAATAGCTCTCCTCGTCGCATTCCGGTGTGTCTTAGCAGCCCGAAGATGATGGCATTGCGGAGCTGGACTTCCGGATGCCGGAACGGATTGCGCGGATCACCCTCAGTGCCTATCGCCATGAATCGCTCGACCAACTCGGAGGGTGGCGAGCGCAGATCCAAATCGTCATCCCTCTGTTTTGCCAACCCGCGCGGTCGGTGCTTGCGAATGGTTCTGGCCATCCGCGCAATTTCTTGAGCGGTTCGAGACGAGTTCTGGTGCTGTGTAACGACCGAAGCCGTAAATTCCAGATAGTCGGCAAACGTGCTGATACGGTTGAAATGCTGTTGCCCACCAATGGTGGCCAGCACCTGATTTGAGGCAACTCGCGCCTCGAGAAAATCGATGACGACGCTTCGTTTCTTGTCACCTTCTCCAACTGAACTCAACTCCCGCATGTCGAGCTTGGCGAAATCTCGAAGCGACACTATGTCTGAAACTGTGAGAAGGCGCCCGCTGCGGAACTCGGTGATCAGGTCTCGGCCATTGGCCTGCTCCCAGCGCAGAAGTACAACGATGTCGGCAAGCTTGTTTCGGATCGTGTTGACGGCTGCCCCGGCATTCCGAAGCTGGGAAGTAGCGAACAGGGTCGGGTAGAACAAAGGCACGCCCTGCTCGTCGTGGAGCATTGGAACTCGTTCTCCTTCGCCAAGCACATGAACTGACAGCATGGCCATCACTCTTCTTCTACTGTTTTTGCATATGTACAACTGTATATGAAATTTTCGACTACGCAAGTCAGCGTAGAAAAAAGAAAAGCCCTGTAAAAACAGGGCCTTCCTCGAAGCTATATCACCACTATTGATCTAGTATTCGCTAGAACGGAATATCGTCGTCAGCGAAATCGTCCATCGGCGGAGCCGACTGCTGCGGCGGTGCCTGGCGCTGCTGCTGGCGCTGACCGCCGCCGTAGCCGCCGCCGCCGCCCTGGTCCTGGTTGCCGTAACCGCCCTGGCCGCCACCCTGCTGCTGGCGCGGAGCCGACTGGCGCTGCGGGCGATCGCCGCCATAACCGCCACCGCCACCACCGCCGCCTTCACCACGGCCGCCGAGCATCTGCATTTCGTTGGCGACGATATCGGTGGTGTACTTTTCCACACCGTCCTGGCCGGTGTACTTGTCGTAGCGCAACTCGCCTTCGACGTAGACCGAGCTGCCCTTGCGCAGGTATTCGCCGGCGATCTCTCCCAGCTTGCCGAAGAACACAACGCGGTGCCACTCGGTACGCTCCTGCTGGTTGCCGTCACGGTCCTTGCGCACGCTGGTGGTGGCCAGGCTGATGCGGGTGATCGCCATGCCGGCCTGGGTGTACTTGGTGTCCGGGTCGTTGCCGAGGTTGCCGACGAGGATGACTTTATTGATGCCGCGGGCCATAGATTCCTACTCTTCCGTTGGGGTCCACCCGCCGGATGCGGGCAATAGCCGACGCATTATATCGTTCCGGGGGCGGATAGCAGCCCATCGGCGCAGCCCTTGCGGTGTAAGGCTTGCGCCGCCCTGATGGCGGCTGCGGCAGGCGCAGCGGGCCTCCCGCAAGCTCCGCCCGGGGGCCCCTCAGCACGGCCAGCGCAGCGCAGAAGCGCGCCTCCCCAGACCTTGCCCGTCCCGGTGCCGGCTAACGCATGGCATGATGCCCGGCGTCGTTCATATTTCCGGTCACGATGGTCATCAAGGGCAAAGCCACCTCTCTGGATATCGCGCACATGGCCGGCGTCTCGCAGCCCACGGTGTCGCGGGCGCTGCGTGGCAGCCCGATGGTCAATGCCGATACCCGCCAGCGCATCCTGGAGATCGCCCGGCAGCTGAACTACAAAGTCGACAAGAACGCCTCCAGCCTGCGCTGCCAGCAGTCCGGCACGCTGGCCCTGCTGTTCTTCGAGGACCCGACCCCGGACGATTCGCTGATCAACCCCTTCTTCCACTCGATGCTGGGCTCGATCACCCGCGCCTGTGCACGGCATGGGCGCGACCTGCTGGTGTCCTTCCAGCAGCTGTCCAGCGACTGGCATGCCGATTTCGAGGACAGCAACAAGGCCGACGGCATCATCCTGCTGGGCTACGGCGACTACCATGAATCGGTGGAACGCCTGCAACGGCTGGTGGAGCAAGGCACCCACTTCGTGCGCTGGGGCGCGGCCCTGCCTGGCCAGCCCGGCGTGTCGGTTGGCAGCGACAACTTCCAGGGCGGCTTTGACATCACCGCCCACCTGCTGGACCAAGGCTGCCAGCGCATTGCCTTCCTGGGCCATGCCTCCAGCCACTACCCCGAATTTGAAGAGCGCTACCGTGGCCATGTGCAGGCCCTGGCCGCACGCGGCCTGGCCGCCGACAGCGCCTTGCAGCACGATGCGATCACCACCGAGGAATCCGGCCACGCCGCCTGCCTGGCGCTGCTGGAACGCGGCGCAAGCTTTGATGCGGTCTGCGCGGCCAGCGACCTGATCGCCATCGGTGCCCTGCGCGCCTTGCGCGAGCGCGGCCTGCGCGTGCCGCAGGACATCGCGGTCACCGGTTTTGATGATATTCCGCTGGCCGCCTCGGTCTCGCCGGCACTGACCACCGTGCAGCAGGACACCAAGCAGGCCGGCCAATTGCTGGTCGACAAGCTGCTGGGCCTGATTGCCGGTGAAGCCGTCGAAGGCGTCAACATCCCCGTGAAGCTGGTGCTGCGCGAATCCTCGCTGGGCGCTTGATTCGAGTAGCAAGCGTAGTCATGCAGAACAGTTTGTTGCCCGGGTAAGCGCAGCGCACCCGGGGCCCGCAGCACCCCGACAGTTGCCCAGCTCCATCTCCATCAAGACCTCGCTTGCGCGCCACCTCCGGCAAAAACCCCCCGGGTGCGCTGCGCTTACCCGGGCTACGGAATTGCGGCGCGCTGTGGCCTAGCTGAAATCCTTCAGGATCTCGCCCACCCCGGACGGTGAGATCTCAAAGCCCAGTGGCGTGCCGGGGTTAATCACCACGCCGTAGCCGCCGGGCACGCGGCGCAGCACTTCAAGCATCAGCATGCGGATGTTGTGCGGCGCCTGCTGCTGGTGGAAGCCGACCCGCGCCATATCGGTGAACACCGCCACATGCAGCACACCCTGCTTGTCGAACAGCAGCGGATCGAAACCACTACCGTCAGGCGTGACCAGGCTGCCGGTCAGCAGCACCACGTCGGAGGCGACGAAGGCCTGCATGAAGGCGCGGATCGGCAGTTTGCCGTCCATTGCCGCCTGCAACAGGGTTTCGATGGGGGTCTGCGGGGGAAGCTGGTTCATGCGGTGCCGCCGGGAATGCCTGGGGGCGGATTGTAGCGGGTGGGGCTTTGGGAGGCGCAGGGGCTGGTAGCAGAGCAGAATCAAAAGCTACCCCTCCCCGGCCCTCCCCTTGCCTTCGGCAAAGGGAGGGGGACAAGCGAACCCTGCCGCGCCGCGACAATCTGCCCCCTCCCTTTTGCGCAGCAAAGGGGAGGGTTGGGGAGGGGTGCTCTTTGCGCGGGGTTGGATTGCTCGCAGAGCCCCACCCTCACCCCAACCCCTCTCCCGCAGGGAGAGGGGCTTAAGCGGACTACCGCGCCAATCTCTTATCCTGCGCGGCTTGATCCGCCATAGCAGCATCCAACTGCGCACGCAGCTCCGGCTGCATCACCTGCCCTTCCAACACAAACACCTTGACCCCATGCGCAGGCACTTCGGTCTTCAGAGAGCTTTTCACCTTCAAAGAACCGCCACCCAGCACATCACGCCACTGCCCGGCCTGCAGATAACGACTTACCTCGAACGAACGAGCAGCATCACCCTTGTTCAACAGCACCAGCGCCGTCTGCGCCGTGTCTCCATGCTGCAGCACGCGGTAGAAGACCGCCTCGTCGCCCTGCAGCCGCTCGTTCACCTGCAGGCCGCGCTGCAACGCAGGCGTTGCCTCACGCAGTTTGGCGATGCGCTGCAGCGGCGCGAAGATCGGGCTGTTTGGCGCTTCGTCCACACGCTGCTGGCCGAAGTAGGCGCGATTGCCTGCATGCTCGGCACGGCCACGCATGAATCCGGTTTCCGAACCGTAATACAGCACGGGAATACCGCGTGCGGTGAACAGCCAGTTATGCGCGTCGATGAAGCCGGCATCGCTGGCATCCAGACGCGCCATGTCATGGTTGTCGTAGAAGCTCATCAGCGCATAGGGATTGGCATACGGGCCACCGCTGAGATGCAACGGCTCGGCCAAAGCTTCAAAGCCCTTCTGCTCCTTGCCGAACACCGAGGACATGGCACCGCGCAAGGGGAAGTCCAGCACGCTGACGTTGGCGTTCGCCGGCCAGGTGTGCTCGGCAATCTTGGCCGCGTCGTAGTCGAAGGCTTCGCCGAACATGAACATGCCCGGGTGTTCGGCACGGATGCGGTTTACGAATTCATGCCACCACGGATGCGGCAACCAACCGATGGTGTCGATGCGCAAGGCATCCACACCCTGCGCCGTCCATTGCAGGTAGGCACCAACCAGGTAATCCATCACCGCCGGGTTGTGCTCGTTGAAATCCGACAGCTCGGCCAGGTTGCCGTCGAAGATCGAACCCTTGCTGCCATCGACCGGGCCGATGTTGTTGTAGAACGCATGCAGCGGGTTGTTTTTCGGATCGAGCTTGTCCGGGGCCAGGTTCTGATGGTCGGCGATCAGCTTGCCGTCCTTGTCGAATATCTGGCCGAACTGCGGCTGCCGCTTGGGCATGGTCCAGGCCGGCGAACCGTGGTTGCCGACGATATCCAGCACCACTTTCAGCTTGGCATCGTGCAGGCCCTTGGCCAGCCCTGCGAAATCCAGGTCTGCGCTGGGCAGGTGCTCGTCCAGCTTGTAGAAATTGATGCCCCAATAGCCGTGGTAGCCGGTCTTACCACGGTCGGTTAGCGTGCTGGTGCAGCTGATGGGCTTGCTGCCGGTGAAGGCCTGATCGGGGTTGTCGATGATCGGCGTGATCCAGACCGCGCCGAAACCGAGGTTGCGGATGTAGTCGGCATTGTCCAGCACGCCACGGAAATCACCGCCAAGGTAGCCGATGTTGCCGTCGATCTTGTCCGGGCACGGCACCGGGATATCGAAGGTGCGGTGTTCGCCGCCCTGGTCGCGATGGTCGTTGCTGGTATCGCCATTGACGAAGCGGTCGGTGACCACGAAGTACACCGCATCACTGGCGAAGGGCTCGGTGGTACCGATGTAATCCGGCCGCTCACCTGCCCAGGCCGTACCGGCCACCAACGCCAGCGCCACCGCCGCTGCCAAACTACTACGCATCACATCACCTCCTGTTGCGATGGAACCCGCAGCACACACACGCCGGCCACGAACAGACTGCATCCCCCCAGCACCAGCACATGGATGGGCTCACCACCCAGCCAGTTGCGCAGGGCAAAGCCCAGGGCGCTGGCGGCAACCAGCTGCGGGATCACGATGAAGAAATTGAAGATGCCCATGTACACGCCCATCTTGGCCGCCGGCACGCTGTCCGACAGCAGGGCATAAGGCAGGGACAGGATCGAAGCCCAGGCAAAGCCTACGCCGACCATCGACAGCAGCAGCCAATGCGGATCCTTGATCAACATCAGTGAAACCAGCCCCAGCCCGCCCAACCACAGATTGACCAGGTGGCTCCAGCGCAGGCCGATGGCGCGCACCATCAGCGGGATGATCAGCGCAGCCACGGCAGCAAAACCGTTGTAGGCACCAAACAGCACGCCCACCCAATTGGCACCTTCGTTATAGGCCGCCGACTGCGTATCGGTGGAACCGAAGTGCGTGCCCGCCACTGCTGCGGTGGTGTAGATCCACATCGCAAACAGGGCGAACCAGGAGAAGAACTGCACCCATGCCAAACGCCGCATCGTGCCCGGCATGCTGCGCAGGTCATCGACGATGGTGGCCAGCATATGTGTGCCAGGCAGCACCCGCGCCACGCCAAGCAGCAGGCCGTAACTGGCGCACAGGCCGGCCAGCACGTAGAGCATGCGGTCGCCTTGGCGCCAGGCGATCAACGCTGCCAACAACACGCCCAGGCCCAGCCACGAGCCAATCTGGCTCCACTGCGGCAAGCCGCCGACGCGTTGCGTCGAATGCACGACGGACGGCTCCGCATCATCAAAACCGGCCAGCTCGGCCGGCGAATACTCGCGCGTGCTGAACACCGTCCAGCTCATCGCCAGCAGCAATACTGCCGCGCCGAAGTAGAAGGCATAGCGCACGGTATCCGGCACTTCACCCGGCCCGGCGGTATTGGCCACGCCGAAGTGGGCAAGGATGAAGGGCAGGAAGCTGGCCACCACCGCGCCCACGCCGATGAAGAAGCTCTGCATCGAGAAGCCTGTCGGGCGCTGCCTGGGCGACAACTGATCACCAACGAAGGCGCGGAACGGCTCCATCGAGATATTGATCGAGGCATCCAGCACCCACAGCGTGCCCGCCGCGATCCACAGCGTGGGCGAGTTCGGCATCACCAGCAGCGCGAGCGTGGTCAGCACCGCGCCGATCATGAAGTACGGCCGCCGGCGGCCCCAGCGTGTCCAGGTGCGGTCGGACAGATAGCCGATCACCGGCTGCACCAGCAGCCCGGTCAGCGGTGCGGCGATCCACAGCCCCGGCACCGCGTCCATCGGCGCGCCCAGCGTTTCAAAGATGCGGCTGGCATTGGCGTTCTGCAGCGCGAAGCCGAACTGGATACCCAAGAAGCCGAAACACATGTTCCAGATCTGCCAGAACGACAGCTGCGGTTTGCTGTTCATCAAGCGCTTCCCCCCTCCGGGAATCACGGATGCAATGGTTGGGCGCGGATGCGCTGCAGCCATGGTAGAGGGCGCACCTGTGATCTGCACCGCTGTTGCATACGTATTCAATGCGGCATTGCCCCCACAGTGGCCTCGGCCGGGGAATAGTGGCGCCACGTGCCACCCCGCTGGGCCGGCGCGCCGACCAGAACCCGGAGTTGAGACCCGCATGGCCGATTCACGCCCAACCCCTGCCCGCCTGTCGCTGAAAGCTGCCTTTGCACTGCTGCTGATCAGCGCCCTGCCGGCCTACGCCGCCGACCTGGCACGCATCACCTCGCCCGACCAGCACCTGACGGTGATCGTCGAATCCCAGCACGAAGGCCGCCCTTCCTACCGGGTGGAACGCAATGGCGAGGCGGTGATTGCACCGTCGCGGCTGGGCATGTTGCTGGGCGATGGCCGCCTGGAGCGCAATATCGCGCTCACCGGCCAATCCCGGCGCAGCGTCGACGAGACCTGGGAGCAGCCCTGGGGCGAGCGCCGCCTCACCCGCAACCACTACAACGAACTGCGCGCCAGCTTCACCGAAAAGCCCGGCGCCGGGCGCAGCTATGAGCGGCATTTCGACGTGGTGTTCCGCGTCTATGACGACGGCATTGGCTTCCGCTACGAGTTCCCGCAGCAGGCCGGCATGAAGCAGGCGCAGATCCACGCCGAGCTGACCGAGTTCGCGCTGGCGCGCCCGGCCACCGCCTGGTGGATTCCCGCCTTCGAGTGGAACCGCGAGGAATACCTGTACCACCAGACCCCGCTGAAGGAAGTCGGCACCGCGCAGACCCCGCTGACCCTGCGCAGCGACAACGGCCTGCACATCTCCATCCACGAAGCCGCGCTGGTCGACTACGCCGGCATGAACTTGGCACGTGGCGATGGCGACATCCTGCGCGCAACGCTCACCCCGTCCAGCAGCGGTGCGCCGGTGGTGCGCACCCTGCCCTTCAACACCCCTTGGCGGACCCTCACCATCGGCGAGAAGGCCGGTGATCTGGCCGAATCCAGTCTGATCCTCAACCTCAACGAACCCAATGCCATCGGCGATGTGAGCTGGTTCAAGCCAGCCAAATATGCCGGCGTGTGGTGGTCGCTGCACCTGGAGACCGAGACGTGGGCGACCGGCCCCAAGCACGGCGCCACCACCGCCAACACCCGCCGCTACATCGACTTCGCCGCCGCCAACGGTTTCCGCGGCGTACTGGTGGAAGGCTGGAACATCGGCTGGGATGGCGACTGGTTCGCCAACGGCGAAGCCTTCGACTTCACCCGCGCCACCCCGGATTTCGACCTGCCGGGCCTTGCCCGCTACGCCGCCGGCAAGGGCGTCCACCTGATCGGCCACCACGAAACCGCCTGCGCGGTCAGCCATTACGAACGTCAGCTGCCTGCCGCGCTGGACCTGTATGCGCGCAACGGCGTGGATGTGGTCAAGACCGGCTACGTCTGCGACGCAGGCGACATCCACCGCCAGGACCAGGCCGACGGGCCGATTGCCCGCGAATGGCATGAAGGCCAGTGGATGAGCAACCACAACCTGCGCGTGCTGCAGCAGGCCGCCGCCAGGCACATCGCGATCAACTCGCACGAGCCCATCAAGGACACCGGCCTGCGCCGCACCTACCCCAACTGGGTATCGCGCGAAGGCGCCCGCGGCATGGAATTCAACGCCTGGGGCAGCCCGCCCAACCCGCCGGGCCATGAAGCCACGCTGGTGTTCACCCGCATGCTGGGCGGACCGATGGATTACACCCCGGGCATCGTCAGCCTGAAGGGCCGCAACGGCCTGGCCCTGCGCAGCACCCTGGCCAAACAGCTGGCCCTGTACGTGGTGCTGTACAGCCCGGTGCAGATGGTTGCTGATCTGCCCGAACACTATGCCCAGCACCCGGACGCCTTCCAGTTCATCAAGGACGTGGCGGTGGATTGGGAAGAAAGCCATGTACTCAACGGCGAAGTTGGCCAATACGTGACCTTTGCGCGCAAGGCGCGTGGCAGCGAGGAATGGTTTGTCGGCAGCGTTGGCAGCGAGAAGCCACAGGCACTGGATGTGGGCTTGTCATTCCTGACCCCGGGCAAGCGTTACCGCGCAGAGATCTACCGCGATGGTGACGGCGCCAACTGGGAGACGGCACCGTTTGCGTTTGCCCGTGAGACGCGGGTGGTAGGCAGTGGCGACCGGATCAAACTGCAGCTGGGAGCTGGCGGCGGTGCTGCTGTGCGGTTTATGCCAGTGGAGTGAGGGCTGGACAGCTTGAAGCCCAAGGTTTTGGGCTTTGGGGCCTTTGCTCTACAGCCGTCATTCCCGCGCAGGCGGGAATCGCTCCTGGCTCCTGGCTCTTGGCTCTTGGCTCTTGGCTCTTGATTCTCGCCTTTCACTTCGACGCACAAATCAAGAGCCAAAGCGATCCGCGCCTGCGCGGGAACGACGGCAAAAGCCAAAGCCGAAGCCGAAGCCGAAGCCAAAGCCGAAGCCAGAATCCACGCGATCAGCCCCTGTGCCGAATGACGGCGTAAAGGCAGAACCGCCACAGAAAGCGTTTTCAGACCTATCTGCCGCGGCAGAGCCCCATTGAATACGTATGCAGCCCAGCGCCACAGGCTTGCCCGCTGATTACCATGCGAGACAGTCACAAGCAGCAAAACAGCGATGCATCCCCCACCTAAAAAATACGGGGGAGCACAAAAAAAACCAACCGACATCACCTGGGAGAGGGGAGTATGTTGAACAGCAAGCGCAACCTGCTGAGCGTGGCACTGGCTTCTGCCATCACGCTGAGCGCCAACGCCGCACAGGCACAGACCGTGGACCAGGACGCCAAGGCCAAGGCCGAAGCCACCGATCTGGACACCATCACCGTCACCGGCATCCGCCGCGGCATCGAGAGCGCTATTTCGGTGAAGCGTGATTCCACCTCCATCGTGGAAGCCATCTCGGCCGAAGACATCGGCAAGCTGCCTGATGTCAGCATTGCCGAGTCCATCGCCCGCCTGCCCGGCCTGGCCGCCCAGCGCGTCGCCGGTCGTGCCCAGGTCATCAGCGTGCGCGGCCTGTCGCCCGACTTCGCCACCACCCTGCTCAATGGCCGCGAGATGGTCAGCACCGGCGACAACCGCTCGGTGGAGTTTGACCAGTATCCGTCCGAGCTGATCAGCGGCGTCACCGTGTACAAGACTCCGGATGCCGGCCTGGTCGGCCAGGGCCTGTCCGGCACGCTGGACATGCAGACCGTACGCCCGCTCAGCTACAGCGAGCGCGTCATCGCCGTCAGCGGCCGCTACCAGAAGAATTCGCTGGGCGAAGCCGCCGGCGAAGATCCGTATGGCAGCCGTATCAATTTCAGCTACGTCGACAAGTTCGCCGATAACACCATCGGCCTGGCCATCGGCATTTCCCATTCGGAAATGTCCAAGCAGGAGAACCAGGTTGGCCTTTATGAGCCCTGGCAGGCCTTGGGCGGCAACGACTGGCGTCCCGGCGTGGCCGCCGGCACCTATTACTCCGACGGCATCAAGGCGTTGCGCCGGACCGGCAATGCCAAGCGTGATGGTGTCATGGCTACGCTGCAGTTCCGCCCCAACAACAGCTGGACCAGCACGCTGGACGCGTTCTACACCAAAGCCAAGGAATATGACACTGCCAACCAGATGGAAATCCATCTGGGCGACTACAACGGAAACTACGGCAAACTGGCGGTTACCGACGTAGTGGTCAACGACAACGGTAGTTTTGTCAGCGGCGTTGCGCACAATGTTTACCCATTGGTGCGCGGCATGTACAACAACCGCGAAGACACCATCAAGGCGCTGGGCTGGAAGAACGAGTTCGCCTTCGGCGAAGTGCGCGTGGTGGCTGACGTAAGCTGGTCCAAGGCCGAGCGTGACGAGCTGAACCTGGAAAACAACCTGCAGCTGTTGCCGGCACCGATGCTGGACTCGGTATCGCTGAACTTTGCCGGTGGCAGCTTCCCTCAGTTCACCCCCGGGCGGGACTACTCGGACTACACCAAGCTTTACCTGACCAACACGATCTATGGCTCGGGCTATGGCAAGACCCCGCACGTGGATGATGAGCTGAAGGGCTTCAAGCTGTCCGCCAACTTCCCCGTACCGGAAGGCTTCACCTGGTTCTCGGATTTCGACATCGGCGTGAACTACGCGGACCGCAGCAAGGACAAGACCCAGGCCGAAGGCAACATCAATCTTGGCGCACAGGGCGACACCAGCATTGCCGCCGACCTGCAGTACAAGCCGGTCAACCTGGGCTTTGCCGGTGCCGGCTACATCCCCGCCTGGAACGTCCCGGCGGCGGTAGGTCGCTACATGCTGTTCAACCCGACCACCACCGAGAGCTACCTGATCCCAAAGCAGTGGACGGTGGATGAGAAGATCACCACCACCTACCTGCGTGCCAACATCAGCACCCAGATCGGTTCAATCCCTGTGCGCGGCAACGTGGGCATCCAGGCCCAGTATGCCGATCAGTCCTCCCGCTCCAACTACTGGGACAGCTCGCAGGGCGTGGGCAATGAAGTGGTTCCGATCAACGAAGGTGAGAAGTACCTGGACTTCCTGCCCAGCCTGAACCTGGCATTCGAACTACCCGCCGAGAACACGGTGCGTTTCGCCCTGGCCCGCCAGGTAGCGCGCCCGCGCGTGGATGAGCTGCGCGCCTCGATGGAGTTCGGCATGGACACCACCCAGGGCAAGCCTGGCGCCAGTGGCGGCAACCCGCACCTGCGCCCCTGGATTGCCAACGCGGTGGACCTGTCCTGGGAAAAGTACTTCGGCAACAAGGCCTATGTTGCTGCCGCGGTGTTCTACAAGGACCTTAAGAGCTACATCTACACCGAAAAGCGTGACGGCTATGATTTCACCGACCAGGTGGCGGAGTGGCTGAAGGTTGACACCAATGAAGCCCAGTTGCAGGCGCCTGCGCAGATGCTGGGCTACCACACCGCGCCGTTCAACGGCACCGGTGGCAGCCTGCGTGGCGCCGAGCTGACCGCGTCGCTGCCGCTGGATCTGTTCGCCGACGCCCTGCGTGGCTTCGGTGTGGTGGCCAGCGCCAGCTTCAACGACAGCGACATCATGATCAAGCCGGATCCAGCCACCACCTCCAGCGTTGGTAGTGAACCGATCATGCTGCCGGGCCTGTCCAAGCGCGTTTACAACTTCACTGCCTACTACGAGAACAATGGTTTTGAAGTGCGTTTGAACCAGCGCAAGCGTTCGGACTTCATCGGCGAGATCGGCAACTTCAACGGCGCCCGCACACTGCGTTACGTCAAGGGTGAGGATGTGCTGGACGCACAGCTGGGCTACAGCTTCGGCGATGGCACGATGTTCAAGGGCCTGAGCCTGTTTCTGCAGGCCAGCAACCTGACCAACTCCAAGTACGAAACCTATGCCGGCACCAAGGATAGGCCGCTGGAAACGGTGGAATGGGGCCGCACCTACCAGGTGGGTGTGAACTACAAGTTCTGATTGGTTCTGGTTGGAAGTGCTTTGGAGGCCCGCTGCTTTTGCAGCGGGCCTTTTGCGTTGTGAACAGCCCTGGCGTTTTCCGTATTCCAGAAGGAATTTTCTGAAATTTGTTGCAACCAAAGCATTGACCGACTTGCTGTGGCTGCTGTGGCTGCTGTGGCTGTGGCTGTGGTTGTTGTTGAAGTTACGCCGTCATTCCCGCGCAGGCGGGAATCGCTCTGGCTCTTGGCTCTTGGCTCTTGGCTCTTTGGCTTTTGGCTTTTGGCTTTCCCTTCTCCCGCCCGCGGGGGAACAAAGGGCGTGCCCCCGCGAAGGCGGGGGTGCCCGTAGGGCGGATGGGGGGAGCTCTGGCTCTGGCTCTGGTTTTGGGCTTTGGCCTGGTTTTAGAAGCGCCCTCACCCCAACCCCTCTCCCGCATGCGGGAGAGGGGCTTGAGCCAAGGCCAGAACCAAAACCAAAACCAAAAAAAAGGCGGAGATGTAATCTCCGCCCCCACAAGAAAGAGACAGCAAAAACTCAGCTGCGACGCGCGCAATACACCGCGTGCCCCGGCAATACCAGTTCACCAGCCTCAACCGTAGCCGCCACCGGGCCAGGCAGCGCCAAGGCCTGCCACGCACCCGCCGGCAACGCATGTCGCACCATCTCGCCAGACAGATTGAAGGCCAGCAACAAGGTCTCATCGCCCGCCTGACGCTCGAACAGCAGCACCGGCTCAGCGCTGTCCAGGAAACGAATCGAACCCTCCACCAGCGCCGGATGCGCCTTGCGCCAGCCCAGGAAGCTGCGGAACGCATGCAGCGTCGAATCACTGTCCAATTCCTGCGCCTGCACCGACAAGGCCTGATGCTCGGGCGGAATCGGCAGCCACGGCTTGCCGTTGCTGAAGCCCGCCACGGCGCCATCCGTCCACGGCATCGGCGTGCGGCAACCGTCGCGGCCCTTGAAGTTCGGCCAGAAGGTAATCCCATACGGGTCCTGCAGCGCCTCGAACGGCACGTCAGCCTCGCCCAGGCCCAGCTCTTCGCCCTGGTAGATGCACACCGAACCGCGCAGCGAACACACCAGCGCCGCCAGCATCTTGGCCAGCGACGGTTGCGCCGGGTGCCCGCCCCAGCGGGTCACCGCACGCTGCACGTCATGGTTGGACACCGCCCAGCACGGCCAGGCCTCGCCCATTGCCGCTTCCAGCCGCTCGACGGTGCCGCGGATGTAGCCCGCACTGTAGTCGTCGACCAACAGCTCGAAGCTGTAGCCCATGTGCAGGCGACCCGGCGCGGTGTATTCGGCGGTGGTCGCCAGCGAGTCCTCCGAGGAAATCTCACCCAGCGTCACTGCGCCCGGGTACTGGTCCAGCAAGGCGCGCAGGCGCTCCAGGAAGCCGATGTTTTCCGGGCGGGTGTTGTTGTAGTAGTGGTACTGGAACGCATACGGATTGTCCGGACTGAAACCACGGCCAATACGCTCGCTCTCTGGCTTCGCCGGGTTGTCACGCAGCTGCGCGTCGTGGAAGCAGAAATTGATCGAATCCAGGCGGAAGCCATCCACGCCACGGTCCAGCCAGAATTTCACGTAATCCAGGGTTGCCTGCTGCACCGCCGGATTGTGGAAATCCAGGTCCGGCTGCGATGCCAGAAAGTTGTGCAGGAAATACTGCCGGCGCCGCGGCTCCCATTGCCAGGCCACACCGCCGAAGATCGACAGCCAGTTGTTCGGCGGGCTGCCGTCGTCACGCGCATCGGCCCACACATACCAATCGGCCTTGGGATTGTCGCGGCTCTCGCGGCTTTCCTTGAACCAGGCATGGTCAATCGACGTATGGCTGAACACCTGGTCGATCATCACCTTCAGGCCCAGCGCATGCGCCTTGGCCAGCAAACGGTCGAAGTCGGCCAGGTTGCCGAACAGCGGGTCCACGTCGCGGTAATCGGCAATGTCATAGCCGAAATCGGCCATCGGCGACTTGAAGAACGGTGACACCCAGATCGCATCCACGCCCAGGGAGGCCACGTAATCCAAGCGATCGATGATGCCCGGCAGGTCGCCAACACCGTCCCCATTGGTGTCCAGGTAGCTGCGTGGGTAAATCTGGTAGATGACGGCACCGCGCCACCATGGAGTCTTGGACATCGAACGCCCCCCTACGGGCTTCATTGCCCCTGCATCGGGGCCGCGAAATGTATGCCGGTCAGCTTAGCGTCGGCGCTTTGCCGGCGGTGTTGCTTGCATACGTATTCACTGCGCAAGAGCCCGGTTCTGTTCGGTTTTCGGCCGTGACGGGCTCCCCAGGCCGACACCGCCTATAATCCCCGGGTACCCCCCGAAGTATTCCTATGAGCATCGCTGAACATATCCGCCCCGCGCTGGGCCTGCCTGCCATCCAGACCTTTGCCGCAGCGGACATGGCTGCCGTCGATGCCCTGATCCGTCACCGTCTGTCCTCGGACGTGGTGCTGATCAACCAGATCGCCGACCACATCGTCTCGGCCGGCGGCAAGCGCCTGCGGCCGATGCTGGTGATGCTGGCCGGCCATGCGGTCGGTGGCGCCGGCCCCGAGCACCACCAACTGGCGGCGATCATCGAGTTCATCCATACCTCCACCCTGCTGCACGACGACGTGGTCGACGAATCCGACCTGCGCCGTGGCCGCAGCACCGCCAATGCCCTGTGGGGCAATGCCCCCAGCGTGCTGGTCGGTGACTTCCTGTACTCGCGCAGCTTCCAGCTGATGGTCGAGCTGGAGCGCATGGCGGTGATGCAGATCCTGGCCGACACCACCAATCGCATCGCCGAAGGCGAAGTGCTGCAGCTGTTGCACGTGCATAACCCCGACACCGACGAAGCCGCCTACCTGCGGGTGATCGAACGCAAAACCGCGGTGCTGTTCGCCGCCGGCACCCGCCTGGGCGCACTGGCCACCGGTGCCGACGAGGCCGTGCAGCAGAAGCTCTACGACTACGGCATGCACCTGGGCTATGCCTTCCAGATTGCCGACGATGTGCTGGATTACTCCGCCAACGCCGACGAGCTGGGCAAGAACCTGGGCGACGACCTGGCCGAGGGCAAGGCCACCCTGCCGCTGATCCATGCCATGGCGCATTCGGACGAAACCACCCGCCAGCGCCTGCGCGAGATCGTGCAGAACGGTGATGCCAGCGCCATGCCGGAAGTCCTGGCCGCCATCCACGCCACCGGCGGCCTGGAATACAGCCGCAAGCGCGCCCTGGAATATGCCAACGCCGCCGAACAGGCACTGGACGGCCTGCCGGAAACCGAAGCCGTGGCCGCGCTGCGCGGTCTGGCCCGTTACGCCATCGAGCGCAGTCACTGACCGTCATGGCCGGCCTGCAGCAATTCAACGAAGACGAACGCGCAGTGCTACTGGCGGTCAAGGGCGTGGGGGCCACCGTGGTCGCCCGTCTGGAACAATTGGGATTCCATTCCCTGCAGCAACTGGCCCAGGCCGAGACAGGCGATATCGTCAGCCAGGCCTCGGCCATGCTGGGCAGCAGCTGCTGGCGCAACAGCCCGCAGGCGCGGGCCGCGATCAGCGGGGCGATAGCGGCGGCGAAAAGCCGGGCGTTGTAACAGCGGCGCTGGCACGACCGCTGCCGAGCATGGCTCGGCACTACGCTCCCTCCCTTTCGCGTAGCGAAGGGGAGGGTTGGGGAGGGGTAGCTTTGCCGCCTCTGATCTGGTCGTGGCTTCGCGGCTTATGCCGCTATTACGATCTGACGTATTGCTGGTGAAGCCCCTGCCGAGCATGGCTCGGCACTACAGTGAAGTCAGTCCCCCAGGCGTTCTTCCAGGAAGTTGTCCATCATCTTCCAGGCGCGCTTTGCTGCGCGCGGGTCATAGAGGCAGCCCGGCGGGCTGTTGGCATCGCTTTCGGCAAAGCAATGCACCGCGCCGCTGAAATTGACGAACTGCCAGTCGGCCTTGGCGGCATCCATCTCGCTGCCGAAATTGGCGATGTCCTCGGCGGTGACGCCGCGATCAGCCGCGCCATTGAGTACCAGGATCGGTACCTTGCCGCTGCCGGCTGCTGCCGGAGCTGGGGTCGACAAGCCACCGTGCAAGCTGACAACGCCCGCCAAGGGCATGCCGGCACGGGCCATTTCCAGCACGGTGGTGCCGCCGAAGCAGAAACCCACGGCGGCGATCTGCGATGCATCCAGCGGAACCTTGCCAGCCTGTGCCTTCAAGGCATCCAGCGCCGCAGCCGCACGGGCGCGCAGCAGCTCCCTGTCCTCACGCAAGGGCTTGGAAGCAGCAGCCGCCGCATCGTTGTCCTTGGGCCGCACGTTCTTGCCGTAAACATCGGCAACCAGCACCACATAGTCATCGCCGGCAATCTGCTCGGCCTTGGCGATCGCCGAGGCGTTGACGCCACGCCAGTTCGGCACCATCACCACGCCGGGACGGCGCGCGTCACCTTCGTCGTCGTAGACCAGCACGCCACTGAAGGTGGTGCCGTCGTGCTGCCACTCCAGCGGCTGCGACTTCATCGCGGCCCATGCCGGCGTTGCCGCCAGTCCCAGCATTGTCATTGCAGCCCATCGCCACTTGTTCATGCCTGCGCTCCTGAGAAGAGGACGGAGGCATCCTGTCGATATTGCCTCCCGTGGCGCATTGTGCATTGGCGGCGTTACGCAGGTGTGCTTGGATAGGCATCCCCCACGCATCCATCTGCATATGAGCCTTGTCGATACCTTCCTTTCCGGCCTTGTGCCGCGCCTGCCAGCAGACGATGCCCCGATGTGGCGCTGGGTGGAAGGCGCCAGCCAGGCGGACCTGCAGCGCCTGCAGCAGCAATGGCCGCAGGTGCCGGCAAGCCTGCTGGAGTTGCTGGCGCAGGTGGATGGCAGCCACTACCGGGACTACCCGCAAGGCGAAGTCAACGTGCTGATGCTTGGCTCGGACGTCGGCGACGGCAGCTATCCCTACTACCTGCGGTCGGTGCAGCAGATCTTCGAGGACAGTGCGCAATGGGGCGACAGCATCCGTTCCATCTACGAAGACTGGCTGGACGATGAGCCGGAGATTCTGGGTGCCGGCATCGATGCCGACGTGCCGATGAGCAGGCGCCTGTGCTTCTCGCACTGCATGAACAACGGCGGCACCTCGATGCTGTACCTGGATTTCGATCCTGCCGACGGCGGCATCAGTGGCCAGGTCGTGCGCTACCTGCACGACCCGGACAGCTACGCGGTGATCGCGCCCAGCTTCGATGCCTATCTGCAGCAGCTGATCGACGGCGGTTACGCTTTCACCGACGAAGAACAGTGATCTGCAGGTAGTGGGTGGCGCCGACTGCCGGTCAGCGCCACGTCGGTCCCGGCCAAGGCCTTACAGGATGCCGATACCCGGAATCGCACTGATGCTGTCCGGATCAAACCCGGCCAGCTCGGCGAAGTGCCGCCCACGCGCCACATAGTCCTTGTAGGCACCAAAGCTCGGCGCACCCGGCGACAACAGCACCACCCCGCCCTGCTCGCCCAACGCGGCACGCGCCAGTTCCACTGCATGCGGCAGGTCGGTCGCGGCATGCAGGCCAAAGCCGCCCGCCTCGGCGAGTGGTGCGAGCAAGGTATTGATGCGTGGACCGTTGTTGCCCATGGTCACGATCTCGACCGGCGCGTTGTCGCGCATGTGCTCGGCAAAGTCCTGCCAATCCACGCCGCGATCGTGCCCGCCGACCAGCAAGGCGATGCGCTGCCCGGCGAAACAATCCAGCGCCGCCAGCGATGCGTGCGGGGTGGTGCTGATCGAATCATTCACCCAGCGCAGACCATCGCGTTCGCCCAGCAGTTGCAGGCGATTCGGCAAGGGCCGGAAACTCTGCACCGCAGGTGCCAGGGCAACCGCATCCAGACCAAGGGCTTCCAGCGCGGCCAACACCGCGCACAGGTTGCCGCGGTTGTGGCGGCCCGGCAGCGGTGTGTTCGAGGTGTCGAACACCGCCTGCGCACCGCGATGTACAACCTCGCCAACCATGTGCCAGCCTTCGGGCTGGTTGAACCAGACGATCTGGCTGTGCGGCAGCTGCAGCGCGCGAAGGTGTTCGTCGGCGGCGTTGAGCACCGCGACGCGCGGATGGCCGCCGGTCACCAACGACAGCTTGTCGTCGATGTAGCGCTGCTCGCTGCCGTGCCAGTCCAGATGCTCCGGAAAGATGTTCAGTACGATGGCAACGTCCGGCCGCGTACCGCTGCGGGCGACTTCGCCGGTCTGGTAGCTGGACAGTTCCACCGCCCAATAGTCCGGCGCTGGTTGTGGGTCCAGGGCCTCCAGCAATGGCAGACCGATATTGCCGATCAGGCCGGTGCGATGCCCGGCCGCACGCAGCAGATGCGCCAGCAGCGAGGTGGTGGTGCTCTTGCCCTTGGTGCCGGTCACGCAGACCGTGTTGGGCAGCGCGCCATCGGCATCGGCGTGCTCGCTGAACCACAGCGAGGTGCCGCCGATGAACTGCGTGCCCTGCGCCAAGGCTTGCTGCGCCTCGGGCTTGTACGGACTGATGCCCGGCGACTTGATCACCACGTCGAACGAAGCCAGCAACTCACCACTGAGCCCGGTTTCAACGCGCAGATGCGCATCGCCCAGCGCCCGAATTTCCTCTGCTTCAGCAGCAGAACAAAGCACCGTCAAACGCGCAGGAAACCGATCTTCCGATTCCCGAGTCCCGATTCCCCATTCCCGATCACGCAGCGCGTGATAGGCCGCGCGGCCCTCACGCCCCCAACCCCACAGCGCGACGCGCTTGCCTTCAAGCTGCGAAATTCGCACGCAGACGCTCCCACAGTGCTTCCGGGATGCGGTGTTCACCATCAATGACCAGCAAGGGTTCGATCTGCAGTTCGTCGGCGGCCAAGGTCGGCTGGATCAGGGTGGCGAAGCGCTTGACCAGCACGTCTTCCTTCCAGTCCGGACGCGATGCCAGGGTCGCCATTGCCGCACGCGATTCCTTGCCCTCGCCCACGCACTCGAACGGTTTGTGGTCCTGGAACTCGAGCAGCGCGTCGTAGCCGCCGGCCTGCTCCATGTCATCCAGCAGGTTGCGGCCGAAGATGCGTACCAGCCGGATCTTCGGCATGAACGGGGCCAACGCCAGGAACACGAAGTGGCACTTCGGGCAGACGCCGCACCAGCGGTTCACCGGGCGCTCGCCGAGGATGTGGAAATTGCGGTTGCAGCTGGAGAAATGCGCGTCGTAGAAATCGGTCTTGGCGAACTGGCGGGCCACTGCCAGCTCCGACAGCGGACGCAGCAGCGAGTAGTAGTTCAGGTCGGCCGCGATGTGCTGCTGCACGTATTCGCCGAACGCCTTCTCGAACGCCCAGCCCTTGGACCACTGGTGGTTCACCTCACCGGTACCGGCGATCTGGCTGCCGTAGCTGGCCGAGCGCTCGTTGGAGAACACCACCTGGTCCACACCCTGCACCACGGCGGCCAGCACCATGATCGCCGAGTTCACCGCGGTGACCGGAATATGGCCGTTCCACGCACCCTGGCGGTTGAGCTCGAACAGCTCCGGCGCCAGCGTGCGGCCAATGTTCAGCGTCGGCAGGCCGGTGCGCTCGGCGCAGGCACGGATCAGCTGCGAGCCGCCGATCCAGGTGACGGTTTCGGCGACACCGGCGTTGCGCAGGGCTTCGATGCTGACCAGCGAGTCCTTGCCGCCGCCAATGGCGACCAAGGCGTGGTGGGCCAGGCCGAGTACCGGCGCGTTGCTCCCCTCTCCCTGCGGGAGAGGGGCCGGGGGTGAGGGTACAGCTGCGGAGGAAACTGCGTCGGCGGACGCACCCTCTCCCCAACCCCTCTCCCGCGGGGAGTGGGGCTCATTGACCGGCAGCTTGAACCGGTCACGCAGGTTCAGGCCGTTGCGGTAGGCGAATTCGCCCAGGCCGTTGAAGTACACCGTCTCCACCAGCGCGGCGGTGGCCTTGTCGATGGCGTAGCTGTCGATGCTCACCTGCGACGGCACCGCTGCCTTGTAGTAGCTCACACCTGCGATCAGGTGCAGCAACTGCAAGGCGCGTTGCACCGCGGCCGCGCGCTCACCGTCCAACTGGAACGGTGCGCCCGGCACGGTGACGGTCTCGGTCATCTCCGGGCCGTCGTCGAAGGCGTATACCAGCCGCGCCACACCGGTGTCCGCAGCGAAATCGCAGCGGACGAAGCGGAAACGGGAAACCTGGTCTTTATCAAAAGCTGTCATGGCGTATCCGGGAATCAAACTGGCCGTTGCGCGTCAGCGCGCAACGGACGACAAAGGTTTTCGCATCAGGCGGACGTCACTGTGCATCATCAATCACGTCCTCGCGCGGCAAGGCGCGTTGGTTATAGGTACTGGCCATGCTGAAGCCATAGGCGCCGGCATCGGCGATGACCATCACATCGCCCGGGGCGGTCGCCGCCGGCAGCTTCACCCGCTCGGCAAACACGTCGCTGGATTCGCAGATCGGGCCGACCACGCTGAAATCAACATCGCGGGCGGCATCCAGGCGCGACAGGTTGGCGATGTCGTGCCAGGCGTCGTACAGCGCCGGGCGCAGCAAGGCGTTCATGCCAGCATCCAGGCCAACACGGCGCACGCCGTCCTTCTCCACCACCTGCGAGGCGTGGCTCAGCAGCACGCCGCACTCGGCGACCATGAAGCGGCCCGGCTCGATCGCCAGCTGGAAGGCCGGGTGCACCGCCTTGATATCGGCAAGGCCAGCAGCCCAGGCGTCCAGGTCGAACGGCTCGTCGTCATCGCTGTACGGCACCGGCAGGCCGCCGCCGATATCGAGGATCTCAACGCTGCCGATGCGGCGGGCGAAGCCGGCCATTTCATCGACCATCTGTTTCCAGTGGCCACTGTTCTCGATGCCGCTGCCCAGGTGGGCGTGCACACCGGTGATGCGGATATCCAGCGCGCGTGCGGCAGCGATGAACTCATCCACGCGCTGCGCGGACAGGCCGAACTTGGAATCCTTGCCGCCGGTGTTCACCTTCTTGTGGTGACCATCGCCGTGGCCCAGGTCGATACGCAGCCACAGCTTGCGGCCACGGAAAACCTCCGGCCAGCGCTGCAGCAATTCAACGTTGTCTACGGTGACGTTCACGCCACGCGCCAGCACCGCCTGGTACTCGCTGATCGGCGCAAAGCTGGGGGTGAACAGCACGCGCTCCGGGCTGATGTCCGGCACCGAGGCAAACACCAGTTCCACCTCGCCCTGCGACACGCACTCCAGGCCGAAGCCTTCGGCCGCCAGGGTGCGCAGGATCTCGGGGTGCGAGTTGGCCTTGATCGCGTAGAAGCGGCGGTCGATGGCGTCGATGGCCTTCAACTGGCGGGCGCGTTCGCGCACCTTGTCCAGGTCGTAGATGTAAGCCGGCGTGCCCTGTGCGGCCAGCGCCAGCAATTGCTTCTGCTTGGCCGGCGCATGCCACCACGGCGTCTGCCGTGGACGGATGCTGCCGATGATCTCGCGCCAGCGCGGGCCGAATACGTGTTCCTCGTAGACCGGCATCGCGCCACTGTCGATCAGCTCGGCGTGCAGGATGGGCAACAGCCCATCAGCATCAGCTTCATCGATGACGAAGGTCAGGTTCAGGTCATTGGAGGACTGCGAGATCATGTGCACGCGCTCCTTGCCGAACGTGGCCCACACGTCCGAGAGCTTGTACAGCAGCGAACGCATGCCACGGCCAACCAGGGTGATGGCCGCGCAGGGCACGATCACCTTGACCTTGCAGATTTCCGACAGGTCGGCCGACAGCGCGGCCAGCACGTCGGTGCTCACCAGGTTTTCGGACGGGTCCAGCGACACGGTGACGTTGGTCTCGGCCGAACCGATCAGGTCCACCGACAGGCCGTGCTTCTTGAACAGGTTGAACACGTCGGACAGGAAGCCGACCTGCTGCCACATGCCGATGCCTTCCATCGAGATCAGCACGATGCCGTTACGGCGGCTGATCGCCTTGACACCCGGCACCGGCTCGGCATTGCCGTCGATGCTGGTGCCCGGCATATGCGGGCGCTCGGTGTCGAGGATGGCCATCGGCACACCGGCATCGCGGCAGGGCTTGATCGAGCGCGGGTGGAGCACCTTGGCACCGGTGGTGGCGATTTCCTGCGCTTCGTAATAGTCCAGGCGGGTCAGCAGCCGCGCATCGGGCACGTCCTTGGGGTTGGCGCTGAACATGCCCGGCACGTCGGTCCAGATTTCCACACGGCTGGCACCGAGCAGCGCGCCGAAATAGGCCGCCGACGTATCCGAACCACCGCGACCAAGGATGGCGGTGCCACCGTCGCCGTGGCGGGCGATGAAGCCCTGGGTGATCAGCAACTGCGTGGGCTGGGCCGAGAAACGCTGCTTGAAGCCCTCCTCGCCCTGCCACTGGCAGTTGACCGAAAGACGCTGCGACCAGGCGGTCTGGTTGGGTGCCGGCGGCTGCGCATGCAGCCACTCACGGGCGTCCATCCAGCCAAAATCCAGGCCGGTGCTGCGCAGGTAGGCGGCGCCGACGCTGGAGGACAGCAGTTCGCCCTGGCCCAGCACCTCGGCCTGCCAGTCCAGCGGACGGCTGGCGGCGCGCGGGTCGTCCAGCAGCGCCTGCAGCGCGGCCAGGCGTTCAGCCAGCACCTCGCGGCCCAGCTCCAGCTCGGCAAGGAAATCGTTGTGGCGGCTGACCAGCGCGGCCACGCGCTCGCGGCTGTCGGCAGCGCCGTCGGCAATGGCGGTCAGTTCATTGGTGACGCCGGACAAGGCCGACACCACCACCAGCACCCTGCCACCGGTCTCGTCCGCACGTTTTTTCGCCAACTGACCGATCGTGTTCCAGCGATGACGACGCGACACCGAGGTGCCACCGAACTTGAGGACGATCCAGCGATCAGCGATTGGGGAAGCAGACATTGGCTTTGTGGGTTCACAGGTGGGAGAAAGACCCGGCAATGCGGGCAGAACTCCCGATTCTATGCCAAGCCGCTGAGGCAGGACGGCTGAGTTACCGGCGATACCATCGCCGCCCGGCCTCCCCTCCCGGGGCGAAGAAAGTAGCACTTGCAACGATCCGGGTCATCTTTGCATGAATGGGGGCGGTTTGAGGGCTCTGGCTCTGGCTCTGGCTCTGGCTATGGCTTTGGCACCTGCTTTTAAGAAGCCGTCATTCCCGCGCAGGCGGGAATCGCTCCTGCTCCTGCTCCTGCTCTGGCAAGGCAAAGGCAAAGCACAAAGCCCAGAGCGATTCCCGCCTGCGCGGGAATGACGGTTCAGTTGTTGGGAGATTGCGCTGAAACCGACACCTGACGACTTCCTGCATGCCCATGCCTAAGCTGTACCCCCCGCCCCACCCCAAAAACCCATGCGCCAACGCCGTTACCTGCAACTGGACGTCTTCGCCGCCCGCCCCGGCAGCGGCAACCCCTTGGGTGTCATCCTCGACAGCGATGGCCTGGACACCGCCGCCATGCAAGCGCTCGCCGCCTGGCTCAACCTCTCCGAGACGGTGTTCTTTCTGCCGCCGGACGCCGGCGCCAACTACCGCATCCGCATCTTCACCCCAAGCAGCGAACTGCCCTTCGCCGGCCATCCCAGCGTCGGCGCGGCCTGGGCGGCGGTCACCTGGGGCCTGGCGCAGCCGCAAGACGGCCGGCTGATACAGCAATGCGCTGCTGGCCTGCTACCGGTGCGGGTAAGCGGGCCGGAAGATGCGCCCACCCTCCTGTTGGCCAGCCCACCCGCCCGCCAGCATCCAACTGCGCCAGACGCTGTACCTGAACAACTGCACGCCCTGCTCGCGCCCGGCCACACCCCCGAACTCTGGGACAACGGCCCCCGCTGGTGGCTGTTGCCGGCCCGCGATGCCGCCAGCGTCCGCGCACTGGTTCCCGACATGCCCGCAATCGCCGACTGGAGCAATGCCACCGACGCGACCGGCGTTGCGGTGTTTGCTGCCGAAGCTGGCCCGGATCACGCGCTGGTGACGCGTGCGTTCTGCCCGGCCGATGCAGCCGACGTACCCGAGGACCCTGTCACCGGCAGTGCCAACGCCCTGATCGCGGCGTGGCTGCGGCAACACGGGCAACTGCCCAAGGCTGATGGCAACTACGTCGTCAGCCAGGGCCGCGAAGTGGGCCGCGACGGTCGCGTCCAGATCGCAATCGACGCGCAAGGCAGCGTCTGGATCGGCGGTCAGGTCCAGCCGGTTATCGCGGGACAGGTGCACTGGTAAGCTGCCCAGCCGTCGTCTGGAAGCGATTCGCAATGTCTGTTCGCCGTTATCTGCAGTTGGATGTGTTTGCCGCCCGCGCTGGCGCCGGCAACCCGCTGGGCGTCATCGTCGACAGCGAGGGCCTGGACGACACCGCCCTGCAGGCCATCGCCGCCTGGCTGAACCTGTCCGAGACCATCTTCTTCCTGCCGCCCGCCGAAGGCGCCAGCTACCACATCCGCATCTTCACCCCGAAGGGCGAGCTGCCCTTCGCCGGCCACCCCAGCGTCGGTGCCGCCTGGGCGGCGGTGGAACTGGGCCTGGCCACGCCCGACGACGACGGCCAGCTGATCCAGCAATGCGCCGCTGGTCTGCTGCCGGTGCGGGTACAGGGCGGGCGCTGGTTCCGCCAGATCCATGTGCGCAGCCCGCAGGCTGAACGACGCGACGTCGCCGTACCCGCACTGCCCGAAGGCCTGGCCGCATTGGCCAAGCCCGGCCATGCCCCGGAGCTGTGGAACAACGGTCCGGACTGGTGGTTGCTGGAAGCCGGCAGCGAGGCCGCCCTACGCCGCTACAAGCCGGAACTGGCCGCCATCGGCGCCCTGCCCGGCCGCGGCAAGCTGGCCGTGTACGCGCCCGCTGACCGCCCGGACGTGGGCTACCAATACACCGTACGCGCCTTCGCCCCCGGCGTGGGCATCAACGAAGACCCGGTAACCGGCAGCGCCAACGCGCTGGTGGCCGCGCAGCTGCTGGCGCAGGGGCGGATCAAGCCTTTCCAGCAATACCTGGCCAGCCAGGGCCGCGAACTCGGTCGCAATGGCGAGGTGCGGGTGGAAGTGGATGCGGAATCCAACATCTGGATTGGTGGTGAAGTGCAGCAGGTTATTGCTGGGCAGATTGAGTGGTGAGCAACACAGCTACGCCTGCACACCTCCCTTCTCCCGTTTACGGGAGAAGAGCCTGTCCCCGCGAAGGCGGGGATGCCCGAAGGGGCGGATGAGGGGAAGCATGCGAAGCACGCATGCCTTTGACTTCCACTTTGACTCTTTGCGCTTTAGAAACAAAGCAAGCGGACCTTGTCCGCCCTCCCCCTCTCCCCAACCCCTCTCCCGCAGGGGGAGAGGGGCTAACGCAACAGCATTCGGACGCTCCCATGACCACCCGCCGCTTCCTGCAACTCGATGTCTTCGCCCCGCGCCCCGGCACCGGCAATCCGCTGGCCGTGGTGCTCGATGCCGATGGCCTGGACGATGCCGCCATGCAGGCCATCGCCCGCTGGACGCGCCTGCCTGAAACCACTTTCATCTTCGCCCCGACCCAACCCGGCAGCAGCTACGGCATCCGCATGTTCGCCCCGCAGAAAGAGGTGCCGTTCGCCGGCCACCCCAGCGTCGGCAGCGCGCATGCCGTGCTGGAGACCGGCGTCGCCAGCGCCGTCGACGGCCAACTGGTACAGGACGGCATCGCCGGCCAACTGCCGCTGCAGATCAGCGAGCGCGATGGCATCCGCACCATCGCCATCCGCACCCCGCGCGCGTCGGTGGCCGAGGTGGTCAGTGCCAATGATCCGCGCCTGCAGCCGGCGATCCTCGGTTGGCCCTTGGGCGAACTGCCACCGGCACTCATGGAAGGCGGTCGTCGCTGGTGGGTGGTGGAAGTGGCCAATGAAGCCGCCCTGCGCGCCCTCAGCCCGGACTGGGATGCCATTGCCACACTCGCCGAGGCCACTGGCGCGATGGGGGTGTTCGCTTATGCACGCAGCACCGGCGAGGGCTACCAGCTGGTGGTGCGGGCTTTCGTCGGCAACGGCCGCCGCTTCGAAGACGCCGCCTCCGGCGCGGCCAATGCCGTGCTGGCCGCCTGGCTGGACGAACGCAACGCCCTGCCCGGCAGCGACAAGCGCTATACCGCCAGCCAGGGCCGCGAAGTCGGCCACGACGCACTGCTTGAACTGCACATCGACGCCCACGGCGACGTCTGGTCCGGCGGCCAGGTGCAGACGGTGATCCGCGGAACCATCGATTGGTGATGCGGTCTGATCGCTGACCCACACCGCCACCCGAAGGAGTACGCAGTGCGTAGAAGGATCTTGCTGGTAACGCTTCTGCTGTTTGCGCTGGGTGCCTGCGCTGCCGAGAAAGCCCCGCCTCCGACCAAGGCGCTGTTCGTCGGCAACAGTCTGGTCTACGTGGGCAACCTGCCGGCCACCTACGCCGCCCTCAGCACGGCCAATGGCCATCCGCTGCAAAGCCAGATGATTGTCAAAGGCGGAGCCACCCTCGACCAGCGCGTCGTTGACGGCTCGGTACAGCGCGCACTGGCCGAGCAGCGCCCACAACTGGTGATCCTGCAGGAGCAAGGTGGCGCCCTGCTGTGCTGGCCGGACGAATCGGCCTGCACAAAATCGCGGGCGGCGATAAAGACATTGGCCAAGGCCGGTAGCGAAGTGGGCGCACGTGTGATGCTGCTTGGCAGCTATCAGGCGAACCCGGCAGCATCCGCGCGCCTGACGACCGAAGAGGCCGCCGCTGCGGAACAGGCAGGCATTCCCTATGTAGCGGTTTCCGAGGCATTACGCGCCGTATCCACTGCCGCACCGGCGCTGCCATGGTACGACGCAGACGGCATGCATCCAGGGCCGGCGCTGACCCTGCTTGATGCCATCCAGCTATTCCGCACGCTCCACGGACAGCTGCCAGAGCGTGGTTTTTCGGTCGCGGCCCCGATCTACCTGCCGAAGAGCGGGCTGGATGAAGGCCTGCGCAATGCCGACGCGCCGGCGCCGCTTGCCCATACTCCTACCCATATCGACTACCCGGATGCGCTGCTCCAGCAGATCAACGCCCTGTTGCAGAACACGCAGCCCTGATCAAGGCCACGCCCCATGCCGCACCTGACAATCGACTACAGCAGCAATCTGGACGCCATCATCACCCCCGCGCTGCTGCGCACCGCCAACGCGGCGCTGCTGGCCACCGGGCAGTTCCAGGAGGCGGACATCAAGACCCGCGCCCAAGGCTTTGACTGCTTTGCCGTCGGCACCCAGGATGCCGCGCGCGGCTTTGTCGCCGCGCGGCTGGCGATACTCAGTGGGCGCTCCAGCCAGATCAAGCGCGAAGTTGCCGATGTCTTGCTGGCCGCGTTGGAAGCTGCGATTACCGATGACAAGCTGGAACTGCAGATCAGCGTCGAGGTCGTGGACATTGATCGCGACAGCTATGCCAAACGCCTGCGCAACCGCGTAGGCTGAGGCTGCCCCTCCTACGGCAACTGCGTCATATCTCTGGATAACTGCCATGACACTTCCACGATTCCAATCCGTATCGCCATTTCTGGGCGTTGAGGACTTGCCCGCTGCCCTGGCCTTCTACCGCGACAAGCTGGGCTTTTCCCTCGCCTGGGAATGGGGCCAGCCGGCCGAACTGGCGGCCGTGTGCCGTGACGCGGTGGAACTCACCCTGGCTACGCGCAGCGATGCCAAGCCCGGCGGCATCAGCCGGCTATACCTGCAGGTGGATGGGGTGGACAGCTACCACGCACAACTGCAGGCCGCAGGCGTGGCGATCGCTGTTGCCATCGACGACCGGCCCTATGGCATGCGCGATTTCAGCATCACCGATCCGGCTGGCAACGTGCTTTGCTTTGGGCAGGCATTCCCCAGCGGGTTGCAGGAGTCGCATAAACCGTGACCCGGCACAGCGCTCACCAGACCCTCACCTGTGATTGCACGGGTGTTGCACGCCGCTGCTACGGCTTCGGCCTTCTGACCAATACGTGGCCCAGCCAGGCGAAAGGCAGATAGGCCAGCACCACGTCCAGCGCCTCGAACCAGCGCGGTGCGGGCAGCATGAAACAACTTGCGATGCCCCCGGCCAGGAACAGCAGGCCGACCAGCAACGCCGGCACCTTGCTGATTCGCCCCGCTACCCAGGTTGCCAGCAGTGCCCCCGCAAAGGTGCCCAGTGCATGGGCCAGGAAGGGGAACAGGAAGTGACGGGCTTCGAACAAGGGCATCGCGGCCTGCAGGCCTTCGGTCGTACTGGTGTCCGCACCCGCAGGCGGTGGCACCAGTTGGCCACCGAGCAGAATCAGCCCCATGTTCACCGCGCTGCCGGCGACCAAGCCCAGCACCACCGCCAGCAAGCCTCTCAGGAATGCGCGCATCACCCTCTCTCCACCCGTCCGATGATGGGCTGAGTATGATCCAAGCCTTGTCGTATCGCTTGCCTTCTTTGTGGAGATCCGTGTGTCCCACCGTCCCCTGCAGACTTACCAGGGCAGCTGCCATTGCGGTGCGGTCAGCTTCCGTATTCAAACCGATTTCCCGGAACTGACCACCTGCGACTGCTCGATCTGCCGACGCAGGAACGCACTGATGGTGAAAGTGCATGAATCCGCGTTCGAGTTGCTGTCCGGGCAGCAGGCGTTGGTCGAATATCAATTCCACACCCTGACCGCGCACCACTATTTCTGCGGTACCTGTGGCATCTATCCGTTCCACCGCAAGCGGGTTACCCCGGACTACTACGGGGTGAATGTGTTCTGCCTGGAGGATTTTGATCCGACCGGGATTCCGGTCCGGGCAACCGTGGGTGCAGGGATGACCTGAGAGCTTGCCTTCGGCTGACTTTCAAGCAACGTCAAAGGCTTCCCCCACCCGCCCCTTCGGGGCACCCTCCCCCGCACGCGGGAGAGGGGATGGTTCATGGCGTTCTGACGAAATCGCGCGACCTGCCGGGGCCTTGGCTCTGGCCTTGGCTCTGGCCTTGGCTCTGGCCTTGGCTCTGGCCTTGGCTCTGGCCTTGGCTCTGGCTTTGGCTCTGGCCTTGGCTCTGACTCAATCCCTTCTCCCGCACGCGGGAGAAGGTGCCCCAACGGGGCGGATGAGGGCAGCTCTTGATTTGTAGCTGGTGCGTTCCCCGCTGCATGGCCAAGGCAAAGCAAAGCTGCACGGTATACTTCGCACTACCCCCTCCCCGCTCCGCGACCAGCTCTTGCGCTGACACAAGGGCGCTCGAATGACCGCGAATCAATGGTTCGCAAGCGCCCCGCCCCGCGAGCGAGAGAGGGGCTTAAGCAGGTCTTCCAACAGGGCCAATACGGCTTACCGCCAGTTGTAGTTGAACGACAGGCCGATGATGCGCGGGTCGTTGTAGACCGCCGCCATGTAGTTCTCGATCACACCCTTGAGGTTTTTCTCGTTGGTGATGTTGCGGGCAAACGCTGCCACTTCCCAGGCACCGTAACCACCGGTGTAACCCACCCGCAGGCCGCCTTCGAAGTTGCCCTTGGAGTAGAACTCCTTGCTGTCGTACAGCACGAACTGGGTCTCGCCCTGCTTGTTCCAGTCGGTGGCGAAGAACACCGCGCCATCATCGCCGACCGGAATGTCATAACGCGCAGCCAGGTTCAGGTTGTACTTCGGCGCGTTCGGCAGCGGGTTGCCATCGATCTGCGCATAGACATTGCTGCCGATCTTGATGGTCGGGTCGTTGACCGTGCATACCACCACGCCGTTGAGCGCGCAGACCTGCGCATACACACGCTTGTCCTGGATCTTGCTGTGCAGCAGGCTCAGGCCGGCGGTCAGCGACAGGTTGGGGATCGGGCGCCAATCCATATCCGCCTCCAGGCCGTAGGCACGGGCCTTGTCGGCATTGAACAGCACACCGTTGCCGTTGGAGTCGTTACCGTTGAGCTGGATGTCGTTGACGGTATAGGTGAAGCCGCTGACGTTCAGGCGCAGGCGGTTGTCCAGCAGGCTGCTCTTGATACCGGCTTCCCAGGACAGGATGGTTTCCGAATCGGCGGTGGTGAAATCGGCATTGAACACCGCCGAACGGCCCTGGATGGTCGGGCCACGGAAGCCGCGCGCCACACGTGCATACAGGCTCAGCTCCGGGCTGACCTCATACATCGCGCTCAGGTCCCAGCTGGGCTGGGTATCGGACATCTCGACGTTGTGGCGGCCCTTGTAGGTCACCAACCCGGCAGCGGTGTCGGCGGTCTTCAGCAGACGCGTGCTCTTCTCGTCCTTGGTCGCGCGGATACCTGCGGTCAAGGTCAGCGCATCGGTGGCCTTCCAGCTCACTTGGCCAAACCCGGCCCAGGAGGTGTTGATATTGCGCAGGCGCACCCAGTTGTTCGGGTTGTGCGCGGGCGTGGTGAGAAACCAGGCACGCTGGTAGAAATCGGTGGTGTCGCGGCCGTCGAAGTAGAACGCACCCACCTGCCACGACCACGGGTCGGTGGCATTGGAGGCCAGCCGCAGTTCCTGGGTGAACTGGTCCAGGTCCTGCACCTGGCCCATCGACTGGCCGTAGCCATTGGGCAGGCCATTGACCGGGTAGTCCACCGCGGCGCCGCCGTCGGTGTCGCCGCGGCTGTAACCGGAGGTGGTTTCGTAGGCGCTGATCGAGGTCAGCGTGGTGTTGCCGAAATCGTAGGTCGCCTTCAGCGAGCCACCGTGGGTCTTGTAGGCCTGCGGATTATTGTCGGCCTCGTCAAAAGCGACCTTGTCGCGCGGCACATCGACGCGGTTGCTGCCCTTCACCAGCGCGTTGCGCAGGAACAGGGTTGAAGTACCCTCGTAGTCGCGGGTGTGCGCCGAAGCCAGCAACGAGAACTGTTCGTTCGGCTTGTACAGCAGCTGCAGGCGCAGGTTGCGGTCGTCATAGCCGCCCATGGTGTCGTTCTTCGGCGTCACCGTGCCGTCGGCGCTGGGGCCGCGATAGGTGTTGTCCACCCAATCGTCGCGGTGCTGGTACAGGGTGGAGACGCGGTAGGACAGCACGTCGTTGATCGCGCCGCCCATGCCGCCGTCGATGGCCACCGTGTTGTAGCTGCCGTAGCTGATGTTGACCCGGCCACTCGGGTCCTGGCCGGGCTTGGCGGTGTCGAACTTGACGATGCCGGCGGTGGTGTTGCGGCCGAACAGCGAGCCCTGCGGGCCACGCAGCACTTCCACCTGGTCCACGTCATAGACCGGGTTGGACTTGAGCACCACGTGCTCCAGCACCACGTCGTCCTGGATGATGGAGACCGGCTGCGACGCGCCCAGGTAGAAGTCGATATTGCCCAGGCCCCGGATATAGAAGCGCGGGAAGATGCGCCCGGTGGTGGTCTCGGCATAGAAGCCGGGTACGCGCCCGGACAGTGCCAGCAAGGTGTCGTCGGCACCCTCGGTATAGCTGCGCAGCGCCTCGCCCTGCACCACGCCCACCGACACCGGCACGTCCTGCAGGTTCTGTTCGCGGCGTTCGGCAGTGACGGTGATGGCATCCAGCGCGGTGGCGCTGGCGCGGGTGCCAGCAGCTGCGGCCTCCTGCGCCAGCGCCGATTGCGTGGCCAAGGGCAGGACCAGCAGCGCGCAGGCCTGGGCCAGCAGCGAGCGGCGTGGGATGCGGTGGGTAATACGGAGGGAAGCAGATACGGCGGGGTGGAACTGCATGGAGTCGCCCTTCATTGGCAGATGATGAGTCCGTTCGGCCAGACAGCACCGATGGCACGTGATGGAAGCGCGCCGATCATCAACAGCCCAGATGGCAATCTGGTGACACCGCCATGGGCACAGCACCCATGGCGGTATCAGGCTCAGCTACCCGATGCTTCGCCGGCCTTGTAAACAGGCTCGCCATCTACCCAGGTTGACAGCACCTTCAGGTCATCAAGCTGGTCGGCGGCAATCGTCAGCGGGTCGCGATCCAACACCACGAAGTCCGCGCGCAGCCCGGCCACCAGCTTGCCTACCTGGGTTTCGTCATGGCCGGCCCAGGCCGCATCGCTGGTAAAGCCACGCAATGCTTCGGCCACGCTGAGCCGCTGTTCCGGCTGCCAGCCACCCGGCGGCTGACCATCACGGTCCTGCCGGGTTACCGCTGCGTACAGGCCCAGACGCGGATCGACCTGCTCCACCGGGAAATCCGAGCCCAGCGCCAGACGTGCACCGCTGTGCAGGAAACGCTGCCAGGCATAGGCGCCAAGGATGCGCTCCGGGCCTACCCGCTGCTCGGCCCAGCCCATGTCCGAGGTCGCATGGGTTGGCTGCATCGAGGCGATCACGCCGAGTTGGGCGAAGCGCGGAATATCCTCCAACGCCACGACCTGCGAATGCTCGATACGCCAGCGATGATCCGTGTTCTTGTGGCTGCCCAGCACCTTTTCGTAGGTGTCGAGCACGATGCGGTTGCCGCGGTCACCTATGGCATGGGTGGCCACCTGCACCTTGCAGCCGTCGGCCTTGCGCACGGCGACCTCGAATTCCTCCGGCGAGGTCATCAGCAGGCCATGGTTGTGCGGGTCGTCGCTGTAGGCGGTAAGCAGGGCAGCGCCACGGCTGCCCAGTGCACCGTCCATGTACAGCTTGACCCCGCGCATCTGCAGGCGGCCGCCCGGGTGGGCGTACAGCCCGGTCTTGCACAGGTCGTCCAGCGCGGCGTTGTTGCCATCGGCGTAGGCATCGATGCGCAGCGGCAACTTGCCCTGGTCAGCCAGGCGCTTCATCAGCGCCAGGTCCTCGCGCGGCACGCCCATGTCATGCACGCCTGTCAGGCCGTTGCTGACCGCTTCCTGTAGCGCCGCCTGCAGGCGCTTTTCGCGCGAGGCATCGTCCAATGCGGGGATATGGGCGTAAACCAGCGAGGCCGCGCCATCAACCAGGACGCCGCTGGGCGTGCCGGCTGCATCGCGGAGGATGCGCCCGCCCTCCGGCTGCCAATCGCCGGACAGGGATTTGCCGGCCTTCTCGGCAACCCGCAAAGCCGCGCTGTTGACCCAGCCGGCGTGGCCATCGACACGCTCCAGGTAGACCGGGCGTTGCGGGAACGCGGCATCCAGATCGGCGACAGTGGGGAAATCGGTGTTGTCCCAGCGGTTCTGGTCCCAGCCGCGGCCCAGCAGCCACTCACCCGGAGCCAGGGTCTTCTCGAATGCCTGCAGACGCGCCACCACCTCGGCGCGGTTGCGGGCGCCGGTCAGGTCGGCCTGGGCCAGGGTATTGCCCAAGCCCATGATGTGCGCATGGGCATCGATCAGCCCGGGCACCACGGTGACCTTGCCCAGATCCAGCGCAGCGGCCTGCGGATAGGCCTTGCGCAATGCCTCGGCGCTGCCCACCTGCAGCACCCGGCCACTGTCGCTGTCCCAGGCCATGGCGCCAGCCACGGGCTGGGCGGCATCACCGGTGCGGATGGTTTCGGCCAGCAGCAATTTCACCTCGGCCTGGGCCGGGAGTACATGCAGGCACGGGAGCAACAGGGCAAGACAGGCAACACGACGCATCACGCACTCTCCTGAACGGGATGGCAGCGACTATGCCGCCATCGCGCTGGGGTGACAAACCGTGGTGCAGCAGAGAAGGACGAATTGACTCAATCAGCGCTGACGTCGACCCGCACGCGGATGGTGTCACCCGGATGGTAATCGCGGCGGGTCTGGTAATGGCGGCCGGCGTATTCGTAGGTGACGTTGTAGCCGTCCACCCGTTCGCTCTCGCTGCCGTAGCCGATGGGCTCGCAGACCCGCACATCGCTGCGGCGGTAATCGCGGCGGTTGCTGGCCTCATAGATCGCCCTGCCCGCGGCACCACCGGCAAGGGTGCCCACCGCCGTACCAAGGTAGCGGCCATCACCGCCGCCCACGCGGCTGCCCAGCACAGCACCAGCGATGCCGCCGATCACGGTCGCCAGCTGCCGGCCGGTATCACTGGCCTGCCGATACTGACCATCGTTGTAACCGCCGCCGCTGTAGCCGCCATTGCCGTCGTAGCCGTCATTGGGATACGGGTTGTTCTGATAGCCGTTGGTGGTACCGCCGTACACGTAGCCACCGTCATTGCGCTGGTAGCAGCGCTCGCTGCGACCACCACCATTGACGATGATCGGGTCCACCCGCACCACCCGCGCATTGTCGTAGACCGGACCATTGCTGCCGTAGTTGTAGGTGTTACGGCGGTACTGACCGTCGTCATAACGGCCATCCTGCCGATACTGGCCATCGTCGTAGTTGGGGTTGGGGTTGGGACGGTACTGGCCGTCGTCATAGTACTGCGCCGCGGCAGGCATCGCCGCCAGCAGGCCCAGCACCAGCACACCAGCAACAGGCAATGAACGCAGCATGGCAATGGCCACCAAGGTTGGGATGAGCGATGCTCGGGCGTGGCGGGTGAAACCACCCTGAACCGGGCCGGCCCGCTGCAACGCGGCGCCGGCCCTTTCAGCAACCAGCAGGAATCAGGCCGAAAACTCGCTTTCCAGACTGATCGGCACAGCACTGAGTGCCTTGGAGACCGGGCAGTTCTGCTTGGCGTCGTCGGCAATCGCGCGGAACCGGGTTTCATCCAGGCCCGGTACCACGGCCTTTACCTTCAGACGGATCTGCGACAGCTGTGGCCCGCCCTCCATGGACAGGTCCACGTCGGCGCGGGTATCCAGCGAGCTGGGGGGGAAGCCGGCTTCACTGAGCTTTGCCGACAGTGCCATGGTGAAACAACCGGCGTGGGCGGCGGCAATGAGCTCTTCCGGGTTGGTGCCCTTCTCGTCACCGAAGCGGCTGCTGAACGCATAGCGGGTGTTCTCCATCAAGCCGCTCTGCGGTGTGCTCAGGCGGCCCTGGCCGGTCTTGAGGTCACCTTCCCAATGTGCGGTTGCGTGGCGCGATATACCCATGGTGGAACTCCTCGTTGTGGATGGCTGGCTGAGCGTAATGCATCGGGTGTTAGCGGCTTGTGCGCCGCAGCGGCACCCTGCTGACGGCGTTGCGATGGCCATTGCCCCGCACCGGACAAGTGTTCCTGCAACTGTACTTTTCCAAGGGTTTTGGCCCATATGCATGCCGGGCACGCCGCCAAAAGCAATTTTTATGGGCTTTTTTGCATCAAACCTATTGGCGGCGTGCAATTGATGCCCTACATTTCGCTTGCCGACGGGGTCGGCACGACCAACAACCAACCGTTCACGGAACAGGAAATCATGGCAAAGACCGCTAAAAAGGCTGCCCCGAAAAAGGCAGTGAAGAAAGTAGCAACCAAGGCAGCAGCCAAGCCGGCCGCAATCAAGCCGATCAAGGAAGCCCTGACCAAGTCGGGTCTGGTCGCCCACATCGCCGAAGCCACCAGCGTTGCTGCCAAGGACGTGCGCGCCGTGTTCGCCGCCCTGGAAGGCGCCGTCGCCGCCTCGGTCAACAAGAAGGGCGCTGGCTCCTTCACCCTGCCGGGCCTGCTGAAGATCTCGACCGTGAGCGTCCCGGCCAAGCCGAAGCGCAAGGGCATCAACCCGTTCACCAAGGAAGAACAGTGGTTTGCTGCCAAGCCGGCCACCACCAAGCTCAAGGTTCGCCCGCTGAAGAAGCTCAAGGACGCTGCGCTGTAATAGCGCTACGCCCTGGCGATCAAACGGGACGGCTCTGCCGTCCCGTTTTTTTTTGGCCACAGCTTGGCTGCCTCGGGTCAACCGCGCAGCCCTGCAAATGCGGCGCACCCGATAGACCTCGTCACCGGTGATGTCGCCGCACGCATGCCGACAACACCCAGGACACTGCGCTTGCCCGCGCCGCGTCGCTTCCTGCGCCCCTTGCCGCAGCTTGCCGCTTGAGCTGGCAGCGGTGCCCTCGCAACCTGCACCGCGTGGGGCACCACGGGGACGCCGGATGTCGCGGCAACAGGTGGCGGAAAACGTTCCCATGGGCCGCAGCGTTCCATCCACGACGCACCTGACACACTGGAACACAGCGTCATGGTTCAACGCCTCGCAAGCACCGGTGGGCAGGCCTATGGTGGCCACTCATCCATCTGCCGTCTTGCCCCCATGTCATCCCCCAAGCATCGCTACCGCATCACCGTTACGCCGATCGAAACCGACGGCCAGCAGTGCAGTGGACGCTGCACGATCGAGTTCGAACAACGCAGCCAGTACAACTGGATGCACCAGCTGGAATCGGCGCAGGGTCAGCGCCGTTTGAGCTGCAATGAAGATGCCGGCGTGGTGGTGGCCAGCGGCTTGCTGGAAACGCTTGCCGAGTCGGCCGCAAAACCCGGCAGCCTGCTGGCCACGCTGCAGCCCGAACTTGGCCAGCTGCTGGCCAAGCTGCAGCGCCTGCAGACCCGCGAATGAGCGGCACGGCTAATAAGCCGTTCACCCGTTGCGGTTATCTTTGCCTCTTGTCCGATAACCGCTGCGAGTCGATCCAATGAAGCTGCGCCCCCTGCTCCTGTCCGCCCTCGCTGCCCTGGCCTTGGCCACCAGTGCCCATGCCGCCCCGCAAGTCAGCGGCAAGCAGCTGACGGTCGGCCAATCCGATGTCCAGCAGTATCTGGACAGCAGCTTCCCGCGTACCCAGAAGGCACTGGGCGGTCTGCTGGCACTGACGGTCAGCGATCCGCTCCTCACCCTGCCGCAGGGCAGCCGCTTGGACTTGGGCTTCGACCTGGCAATGGCCGCCGGGGGCTCGGCGATGCCAGTGGGCAAAGTGCAGATCAGCAGTGGCCTGCGCTATGACGCACAGACCCTGGGCTTCCACCTGGACCAGCCCACGGTCGACGGGTTCCGCCCTGCCGCGGGCAGTGGTGAGCTGGATGCCAGCACTCGCAGCCTGCTCAATAGCTGGCTGGCCGACTATGCCCGCCGTGAGCCGATCTACAAGATCGACCCCGCCATTGCCCGGGTGATGGGCGCACTGCAGGTGAAATCGGTGGGTATCCAGAACGGCCGCATCGCGGTGGACTTCAACCAGAATCTGGGCAGCTTCGTACCGCAAGGTTTGCTGGGCAACTGATCCAGACGGCGATGGGACATGAAAGAGGCCGCAATAGCGGCCTCTTTCATGTTGCTCCGTCGGGGGGAGCAGCTGAGCTGGCAGTGACTTCGCGGCTTACGCCGCTTCCGCAAAAATCGCCCAGCACCGCGCAGTTGCGTCGGGCAATCAGCGTTTGGGCTGCAGCATCGTGCCGGTGCACTTGGGCGAGCCGCAACGGCACTCCCAGATCTTCTTCAGGCGCGCGGTGTGGCGCTCGGCCAGGGTGATGCCGTAGTTGTAGGTCAATTCTTCGCCCGGCTTGATGGCGCGGATGGCTTCGATGAACACCTTGTCGGCGGTGCGGTCATCGCCCTCGGCTTCCTCGATCATCGCCTCGCAGTTCGGATCGCAGCTGTGGTTGATCCAGCGTGCGTCGTTGCCCTTGTAGTTGGCGTCGATGACGTAGTCATCGTTCAGGGTGAAAAGGAAGGTGTGGCCACTTTCCACATCACCGGTGTCATCGGCGTCGACCTCGTCATGGGTGCGGCGCTTGCCCTTGTACTCGATGACGCGCTCGCCCTTCTTGATGTCGGCAACAGCGAACACACCGTTGCCGTGGATGGAGGATTTGCGCGCCTGGATCTTCTTGGGCATGTACATGGCCGGAACGTGAGTGAGGTGGTGATTCTCACCCATCGGGCGGGACAACCCAAGGGGCGGGGGTTCTGGATCGGGATCCGCAGGAGCTTTGCGCTGGCCGTTGGCTGCCTTTCTCTCCATCGCACTGAAGGCGGGAAGCAGCGGCTGCGCCGCTCCCTCTCCTGCCTTCGGCATCCTCTCCCGCAAGGGGAGAGGAGGAGATCAATGGCTCCGCGTGCACCTGCTCTTGCCCCCTCTCCCCTTGCGGGAGAGGGCTGGGGAGAGGGGTAGCTTTTGGCGCGCAATTGAAGCCCACCACTATGCCCGCCTGACTTTTTGGAGAAGTAGAAGTCAAAAGCAGCGGCTTCGCCGCTCCCCCTCTCCTGCCTTCGGCATCCTTTCCCGCAAGGGGAGAGGAGAACCGCAGCGGCTGCGCCGCTCCCTCTCCTGCCTTCGGCATCCTCTCCCGCAAGGGGAGAGGAGAATTGCCGCGGCTGCGCCGCTCCCCCTCTCCTGCCTTCGGCATTCAAGGAAAGAGGAGACTGCCGCAATCCCATGTTTGGCTGGGGCTTCTGGGAGCTGAAGGGCAAAACTTGGCCGCCCGGACCAGAAAGCGTACAATTTTGGTCCACATTGATTCCCTGCTCCCGCAATGCTCCGCGTCACCAAGCTCACCGATTACGCCACCGTCGTCCTGACCGTGCTTGCCGCACGGCCGGCCGAAGTGCTGAGCGCGACCGACCTGGCTGAAGCCGCCGGACTGGAGCCGCCCACCGTCAGCAAGCTGCTCAAGCCCCTGGCCCAGGCCGGTCTGGTCGAAGGCCTGCGCGGCGTGCGCGGCGGTTACCGGCTGACCCGCCCGGCCTCCGAGATCACCCTGATCGAGATCCTGGAAGCGATGGAAGGCCCGTTAGCCATCACCGAGTGCAGCCAGGAGCAGAGCCAGTGCGGCCTCGCCGGCCAATGCGGCGTGCGCTCCAACTGGCGGCTGATCAATGACGTGGTTTCCGATGCCCTGCGCGGCGTCACCCTTGCGCAGATGCTGCACCCCTTACCGCTTGCCGACCGTCGACGCATCAGCGCCGACGTCGTCTCCTGAACAACCGTAGGCAGCCCTGATGGCCACCGAAATCATCGAACCGGTCGACACCGTCGACAGCCCGAACCGTGAAATCCATGAGCAGCTGGGTCGTAAATACGACGCAGGCTTCGTCACGCTGATCGAATCCGAATCGTTCCCGCCAGGCCTGGACGAGGACGTCATCCGCGCGCTCTCGGCCAAGAAGGACGAGCCTGAGTGGATGACGCAGTGGCGCCTGGACGCCTACCGCCACTTCCTGACCATGCGCCAGCCGGACTGGGCCAAGCTCGAAATCGCACCCATCGACCTGCAGGCACTGAGCTACTTCTCCGCGCCCAAGGGCCCAAAGTACCAGTCGCTGGACGAGGTGCCCAAGGAACTGCTGGACACCTATGAAAAGCTCGGCGTGCCGCTGCACGAACGGGCGAAGCTGGCCGGCGTGGCGGTGGATGCGGTATTCGATTCTGTCTCGGTCGGCACCACCTTCCGCAAGGAACTGGCCGAGAAGGGGGTGATCTTCTGCTCCATCTCCGAGGCCATCCGCGACTATCCGGAGCTGGTACAGAAGTACCTGGGCTCGGTGGTGCCGGTGGGCGACAACTATTTCGCCGCGTTGAACTCGGCAGTGTTCTCCGACGGCAGCTTTGTCTTCATCCCGGCCGGCGTGCGCTGCCCGATGGAGCTGAGCACCTATTTCCGCATCAACGCCAGCAATACCGGGCAGTTCGAGCGCACCTTGATCATCTGCGAGGACAAGGCCTACGTCTCCTACCTGGAAGGCTGCACCGCGCCGATGCGCGATGAAAACCAGCTGCACGCCGCGGTGGTCGAGCTGGTGGCGCTGGAAGATGCCGAGATCAAGTATTCGACCGTGCAGAACTGGTACCCGGGCGACGAGAACGGCGTCGGCGGCATCTACAACTTCGTCACCAAGCGTGCCGAATGCCGTGGCGCGCGCTCCAAGGTGACCTGGACCCAGGTGGAAACCGGCTCGGCCATCACCTGGAAGTACCCGTCCTGCGTGCTGCTGGGCGACGACTCGGTGGGTGAATTCCACTCGGTCGCGCTGACCCACCACCGCCAGCAGGCCGATACCGGCACCAAGATGATCCACGTCGGCAAGCGCACCAAGAGCAAGATCATCTCCAAGGGCATCAGCGCCGGCCGTGGCCAGAACACCTACCGCGGCCTGGTGCGGGTTGACCGTGGCGCCGAAGGCGCACGCAACTACACCCAGTGCGACTCGCTGCTGATCGGCAAGAAGTGTGGCGCCCACACCTTCCCCTATATCGAGGTGAAGAACCCCAGCGCCACCGTCGAGCACGAGGCCACCACCTCCAAGATCTCCGACGACCAGCTGTTCTATTGCCGCGCCCGCGGCATCGACCAGGAAAACGCGGTGTCGATGATCGTCGACGGCTTCTGCAAGCAGGTCTTCAAGGAACTGCCGATGGAGTTCGCGGTGGAAGCCAAGAAGCTGCTGGAAGTGTCGCTGGAAGGATCGGTCGGATGAGCCGCCTGTCGCTGCTACTGCTGGCCGTGCTGCCGTTCGCAGCCTCCGCCGCGTCGCCGGGCAAGGCCTGTGACGATGCCAGCACCCAGCTGGACATCAACCAATGCGCCGCGCAAGACGCCGAGGCGGCCGACGCCGAGCTCAATGCCGTGTACCGGCAGGTGATGCAGAAGCTGCAGGGCCAGCAGGTCGCCATCGACAAGCTGCGCGCTGCCCAGCGCCTGTGGATCCCGCTGCGCGATGCCGACATCGAAGCGCGCTACCCGGTGGGCAAGGACGAGAACCCACGCGTCCTGTACGGCTCGATGTACCCGATGCTGTATTCGGCCAACAAGGCCGAACTGACCCGCAAGCGCACCCAGTGGCTGCGCGCCACCTTCCTCGATCGCGCCGAAGGCGAGCTCTGATCGCCCCGCACCCTACATATTGAAGAACGCACCCTCATGCTGAAGATCGAAAACCTCCACGCAAGCATCGGCGACAAGGAAATCCTCAAGGGTCTGTCGCTGGAAGTGAAGCCGGGCGAAGTACACGCCATCATGGGCCCGAACGGCGCCGGCAAGTCCACCCTCGGCAATGTCCTGTCCGGCCGCGACGGCTACGACGTCACCGCTGGCAGCGTGCAGTTCGAAGATGGCGACCTGCTGGAGCTGGAACCGGAAGCACGCGCCGCCGCCGGCCTGTTCCTGGCCTTCCAGTACCCGGTGGAAATCCCCGGCGTCAACAACACCTACTTCCTGCGTGCCGCGCTCAATGCGCAGCGCAAGGCCCGTGGCGAGGAAGAGCTGGACTCGATGCAGTTCCTCAAGCTGGTCCGGCAGAAACTGGCCGTGCTGCACCTGAAGGACGAGCTGCTGCATCGCGGTGTCAACGAAGGTTTCTCCGGTGGCGAGAAGAAGCGCAACGAGATCTTCCAGCTGGCGGTGCTCGAACCGAAGCTGGCGATCCTCGACGAAACCGACTCCGGCCTGGACATCGATGCGCTGAAGAGCGTGGCCGATGGCGTCAACGCACTGCGTTCGCCGGAGCGTTCGTTCCTGGTCATCACCCACTACCAGCGCCTGCTCGACTACATCAAGCCGGACGTGGTGCACGTGCTGGCCGACGGCCGCATCGTCAAGACCGGTGGCCCGGAACTGGCACTGGAGCTGGAAGCCCACGGTTATGACTTCCTGAAGGACCGCGTGGTCCGCGAGGCCGCCAAGTAATGAATGCCCTGCTCGATTCGTTGCGCGAATCCTTCGCAACAGCCCGCACATCCATGTGCGGGGATTCAACGAAAATCGCCGAACGGGAGGAGATTCTTGAGGCTGCGCTCAAGACCGGCCTGCCCGCCGCCCGCAACGAGGCCTGGAAGTACACCTCACTGCGCCAGCTGGAGCGCCGCAGTTTCACTGCCGCGCCGCTGCAGGCCCCGGACATTGATGCCACGCTGCTGGCCGACATCCCGTCGCCGCGCCTGGTCTTCGTCAACGGCCGCCACAGCGCTGCGTTGAGCGATCTGTCGTCGCTGGATGCCGGTGTGCAGGTGCGCACCCTGTCCGCCGTGCAGGCCGAAGAGCCCGAGGCACTGCGTTTCCTGGGCCGTCGCTTCGAGCGCGCCGAGGAAGTGTTCGCCCAGCTCAATGCCGCACTCGCCGATGAGGGCGTGCTGGTGCAGGTGGCCGACGGCATCGTCAGCGAAACCCCGCTGCATCTGGTATTTGTCAGCGCGGCGGATTCCAGCGACCACGCCTGGCATCACCGTCACCTGATCGAGCTGCGCCGTGGCGCTGTGTTCGGCCTGGTCGAACACCACCTGCAGGCTGGCGACAGCGCGCACCTGGACAACACCCTGGTCCACGTCCATATCGCCCAGGACGCCGTGCTCTCGCACGCCCGCGTGCAGGCCGACAGCGCGCGGGCCACCTCGCTGCTGCGCACCGACGCGGTATTGGCACGCGATGCGGAATACCGCCGCATCGACCTGGAGCTGGGTGCTGCGCTGAGCCGCCATGAGCTCAACGTGCGCCTGGAGGGCGACAACGCCAAGCTGACCGCCAATGGCGTGCTGCTGGGCACCGGCCGCCGCCATATCGACACCCGCCTGGGCATTGAGCACATCGCCAAGGACACCAGCGCCGAGCTGGTCTGGCGTGGCGTGGCGGCCAACCGCAGCCGCGTGGTGTTCCATGGCGGCATCGGCATCCGCGAAGGCGCCGATGGCACAGATGCCAACCTGTCCAACAAGAACCTGCTGCTGTCGGCCGACGCCGAGATCGATACCCAGCCAACGCTGGTGATCGACGCAGAAGAGGTCAAGGCAGCGCACGGCGCCACCGTGGGCCAGCTCGACGCCAATGCGTTGTTCTACCTGCGCTCGCGCGGCCTGCCGGCCGAACAGGCCCGCGCCATGCTCAGCGCGGCGTTCTGCCACGAACCGCTGTCCGCGGTGGAAGGCGTCCTCACCGAAAAGCTGGCCCGCCACCTGGACCAGGCACTGCAACAGGCAGGCATGGCATGAATCTCAGTTCCCCGCGTCCGATCCAGCACCCCGCCACCGCCCCCGACTGGGAGCGCGTGCGCGCCGACTTCCCGCTGCTGATGCGCGAAGTCAACGGCAAGCCGCTGGTGTATTTCGACAATGCCAACACCGCGCAGAAGCCGCTGTCGGTGATCGGCGCGGTGGACGAGTTCTACCGCCGCTACAACGCCAATGTGAGCCGCGCCGTGCACGCGCTCGGCACCGAGGCCACCGACGCCTACGAAGGCGCGCGCAACAAACTGGCGCGCTTCCTCAACGTGCGCGCCGATGAGCTGGTGCTGTGCAGCGGCACCACCTTCGCGATCAACCTGGTCGCCTATTCGTGGGCCTTGCCGCGCTTGAAGGCTGGCGATGTGATCCTGGTCTCGCGCATGGAGCACCACGCCAACATCGTGCCGTGGCAGCTGGTTGCCCAGCGCACCGGCGCCAGCGTCCGTGTGGCCGAGATCAAGCTCGATGGCAGCCTCGACCTGGACGCGCTGCATGCAGCAATGACCCCGGAAGTGAAGCTGCTGGCACTGACCCACGTTTCCAACGTGCTGGGCACCATCAACCCGGTCCGCGAGATCTGCCGTGAGGCACGCAAGCGCGGCATCGTCACCGTCATCGATGGCTCGCAGGCGGCACCGCACCTGACTCTGGATGTGGCAGCAATCGGCTGCGACTTCTATGCCGTGACCGGCCACAAGATGTGCGGCCCGACCGGCACTGGCGCGCTGTGGGCACGCCGCGAGCATCTGCAGGACATGCCGCCGTTCCTTGGCGGTGGCGAGATGATCAAGGAGGTCAGCTTCGACGGCACCGTGTTCAATGACGGCCCGCACAAGTTCGAAGCCGGCACCCCGAACATCGCCGGCTTCATCGGCTTGGGCGTCGCAGTGGACTACCTGGAAGAACTCGGCCGCGAGCACATCGAAGCGCGCGAGCAGGAACTGCTGGCCCACTTCACCGAAGAACTGCAGCGCGTTGAAGGGCTGCGCATCTTCGGTACTGCGCCGAACAAGGCCGCGGTGGTGTCGTTCCAGATTGAAGGCGCGCATGCGCACGACCTGGCGACCCTGCTCGACCTGCAAGGCGTTGCCGTGCGTTCCGGCCAGCACTGCGCGCACCCGCTGCTGCAGTACTACGGTGTTGCGGCCACCTGCCGCGCCTCGCTGGCCTTCTACAACACGCATGAAGAGATCGAGTCCTTCATGGCGGCGTTGAAGAAAGTGCGCAGCCTGTTGGGTTGAGCAGCGCTGGCTTTGTAGGAGCGGCACTGGGTGGCCTCGGGCCATAAGCCGCGAAGCCGATAACACTACAGACCGAAATTCAAACAGCAAAAGCGCCCTCACCCCAACCCCTCTCCCGTAAACGGGAGAGGGGCTAAGGCGCAACGCTGGTTTTGCAGGAGCGGCGTGAGCCGCGAAGCCCCAGATCCAACAGCACAAAGCTCAACCCCTCCCCAGCCCTCCCCTTGCCTGCGGCAAAGGGAGGGAGCGCAATGCCGAGCCATGCTCGGCAGGGGACTTCAAAAAACACCCGCACCACGCACCAGCGGCACACGTTGCGCCCCGCGCCTCCAGAACACACAGCCAACCTCTCCCTTGCCTACGGCAAAGGCAGGGACACAAGCTTCGAGCACTGGCAGGCTCCCTGCTTTCGCTGCACAAACGGCGTCACTGAAAAGCACCAACCAATGCTCCGCGCCCCTTGTCTACCGCTGTGCATCATGCAAGCCTTGCTGAACAAGATCGGGAGCTGGAATGAAGCACGGACGCCGTTTGTCATCGTTGAGCACGCAGCTCTGGCTGCTGTTTGCCTGCCTGTGTTGGCCAATCCTTGGCTGGGCCGCCATCGAGCCGGTAAAGCCCGGCGAGGTGCCCGTGCTCAAACCAGGCGAAGCGCTGATCCTTGCTGCCGTGGATACCAGCATCGCCCTGGATTCGGTCCGCCTGAACCGCGACGGCAAGGTCTGGGGCGATGGCGTGATGTCCCGCCTGCGAGCCGGCCACAACTATCGCCTTTATGTCGCTACCGCTGGACGCTATGTCTGGCGCGAGCTCCGACCCTTCGGCGATTTCCGCTACATGCTCAAGGAAGATGAGGAACTGGAATTCCAGGTCGTTGCTGGCACCATCGTCTATCCCGGCGACCTGGTGTTCCGTCCCAGTTCGCTATGGCGTGCTGAGGTTCATCGTTCCAACCGCAGCCTCGCCGCGATGGACTGGTTGCAACGCACCCACCCGGCGCTGTATGCAAACTTCAGCTTCACCCATGTCGGCCGCTACCCTGACCCGTTTCCGGCTTTCTACAGGGAAAAAGCCGGGCCAGCCAGCTTCCCTGCCGAGGTCATCGCGGCCACATCGCCGCCAGCGGTTACTGCAAACCGCGACAAGGACAGGGGCAAGCCCGAGATCACTCCCTATTGGCAGCCCCCGCAGATCCTGGGCACCAGCCTGAACCCCGCCGGCACCCTGCTGGCCCTGCAGGTTCGACAGGACGATACGCACTGGAGCGTCGACCTGATCGACCTCCGGTCCAGCATCCAGACCAGGCTCGGCACCAGCGACATGCCGTTGGCATCATTCCGCTGGGCGGACGATGACACCTTGCTGACATCCGTGCGCCTGTCCAACGGGCTGAACCGGGTTTCGGTACTGCACATCACGACCGCCGCCGATGGCAAGCCGCACTATTCCAGCTATCTGCTGCCCATCCAGGGCCGCGTCCTGGACCTGCTGCCAGGCAAACCGGGCCATATCCTGTTCGCAAGCCAGTCGCGGGAAGGCCAGCTGATGGTCCACCCGCTCAATGTTGCCAGACAAGCCGCGGTCGAAGGCTTTCGGCCAACACTGCGCAGTCGCATCAACAGCGGAATAAACGACGACACCTGGTGGTTCGTCGATGGCATGGGCGAGCTGCGGCTGGGGGTTGTCCGCCGCGGCGAAGACCACGTGCTGGTGCAGCGCCAGGCGGATGGCTTCAAGGATGTCATGGTGCTTTCGGACGAGCTCGGTTTCGATCCGGTAGCCATCTCCGCGGACGCCAGCAAGATCTATGCGCTCACGGACGACAAACGCAGTCAGCGGGATCTGGTCGAGTATGACGTTGCAAGCCGCGCGCTGACCCGCACCCTGTACTCGCAACCCGGCACCGATGTTCACTCGGTGATCTTCGACGATGCGCGGGTTCCGATCGGGGTTGAGTTCTATCGCGATGGGCAGTTGCTCTCCGAGTACTTCCAGGATGGCGACGCACGTGTTGCCAAGCAGCTCGGCACGGCGTTCGCCGGGTTGGCCGTGCAATTGGTCGAACGCAGCCGTGACGGCAGCAACCTGGTGGTGCGCGTGGATGGGGCCGATGCGCCACCGCAGCTTTACCATCTGGATACCCGGCAAAACCGTGCCTCGTTGGTGGCCCAATCCCATCCCTGGCTGACAGCACAGAAATTCGCCCCGACCCAGCTGCTGAAATTCAAGGCGAATGACGGCCTGGATGTTGAAGCCTTCCTGACACTCCCGGCAGGCCAGCATCCGCGTCCGGTCGTGATCCTTCCGCACGGCGGCCCCATCGGCGTTGCCGACAGCCTTCATTTCGATCCGGAAGTGCAGTTCCTCGCCTCGCGCGGCTATGCCGTGCTGCGGGTCAATTTCCGTGGTTCGGAAGGGTATGGACGTGCCTTCCGCGAGGCCGGGCACCGCAGCTACGGCACCCGCATTGAAGATGACATCGATGCTGCCCTCAGCCAGGCACTGGCCCAGTACCCACTCGATGCATCCCGCATGTGCGTGGTTGGCAGCAGCTACGGCGGATACTCGGCATTGGTTTCAGCCATCCGCTGGCCACAACGGTTCCGCTGCGTGGTCTCCATCGCCGGGATCAGCGACCGTTTGTTGTTTTTCACTGCCAGCGACACCGCCCGCAGCGAGAAAGGCCGGCAGCTGGCGGAGAAAATGATGGGGAACCCGAGCGAGGATGCGGCGGGCATGCGTGCCATATCGCCGCTCTATCGCTATGACGAGCTGACCCTCCCGGTGATGCTGGCCCATGGCCGTGAGGACCAGCGCGTGGACTTCGAGCACAGCCGGCGCATCTCGCGGATGTTGCACCTGGCCGGCCATGCACCGGTTGAATTGTATTTCGACGAGGAAGGCCATGGCATTTTGGACCCGGCCAACCGCAGCATGCTGTGGAATCGCGTCGCTGAATTCCTGGATCAATCCACCCGGCCGTGACAGCAGCTATTGCCGCACGAGACCAACTGTTCGGCCCCGCGCGCCGGGAATAGAATGTCGGCATGGACGCACTCACTTTCCGCACCGCCACCGCCGCCGACATCCCGGCCCTGATCGACCTGGTCACCTCCGCCTACCGTGGTGACGCCTCGCGCGTGGGCTGGACCACCGAGGCCGATATCCTCGACGGCCAGCGCATCGACGCCGCCGGCATCCAGGGCGATCTGGAGCGCCCGCGCAGCGTGATCCTGCTCGCCGAACAGGACGGCCAACTGCAAGCCTGCTGCCACGTCGCCGATGAGAACGGCCACGGTTATTTCGGCATGTTCTCGGTCAGCCCGGCCGCCCAGGGCGGCGGCATCGGCAAGCAATTGATGCAGCGCGCGGAACAGCATGTGGCCGAGCAATGGCAACTGCCCACCATGCAGATGACGGTGATCGACTGCCGCGACGAACTGATCGCCTTCTATGAGCGCCGCGGCTACGTGCGCACCGGCATCAAGAAGCCGTTCCCGTATGGCGACGAGCGCTTTGGCATCCCCAAGCGCGACGACCTGCAGTTCGAGATCCTGGAAAAGGCGCTGGGGGCAGCTGCATGAGCGAAACCTGGACCTTCATCTGCGCCAGCGAAGAACTGCTGCCGGGCGAGCTGAAAACCGGCTTCGACGAGGTCACCGGCGCCCCGATCGTGGTGTTCAATCTCGACGGCGAGCTGTATGCCCTGGAAGACCAGTGCACGCACGAGGAATTCGAACTGTCCTCCGGTACCTTGGACCCGGACGAAGGCAGCATCGAGTGCATCCTGCACGGTGCCCGTTTCGACATCCGTGATGGCCGCGCCCTGTGTGCGCCCGCCTATACGGCCGTGCCCAAGTTCCCGGTCAAGCGCGAACACGGCGGCATCTGGTCGCGCGACGACCGCGACTGAGCCGGGCGGCCGTCCGCCCGAAGCAAGGAGGGGCAGCATTACGCCCCCCCGTTTTGCCGCGTTCCGCTACGCCTCCATACCCGGCCGTATTTTTTGCGCCAGCGCATTGGGAGACGGACGGTTTTGAACCTCCCCCGGCAAGAGCGCCCATATCGCGCATGGAATTGCAAACGCAAACAATTCTCAATAATATGCGCATCTGTCGCGATAACGCGAAATTAACTCTCTGCGCTTTTCTTCATGTCCTTCCCGTCAACCAAGGTTCAACTATCGACTGTCGCCAACGTGCGGCAGCGCCTGCCTTGGCTGATACTGGTGTTCGGCATGCTGCTGGTCTGGGCCATTGCATTCCAGGCCAAGGCCGCGGTCACCGCCCCGCTCACGATCGAAGGCTTCGACCAGGTACTGGTTTCGCCTGAACCCGGTCATCCTCAGCACCCGCTGGAAATGGTCGCCATCAGTGAATCCGGCGGCGAGTCCTCCCGCCTGGTCCGGCCGCGTCCGGCAGCCATGCTGTCCAACCCGGTTGTGCTGGTTCCGTTTGCCGCCAACCGCGTATTCATGACTGCCTCCAGCGACACACGGCTGCTGCACGCTGTTGAACGCGCCCAACGCTATCCGTTGGCACCCTACCTGCGGCTCAATCCCGGCCACGCCCCGCCGCACGCCTGATCAGCTGTAGCGGGCGCGCTCTGCGGCCCGCCGTTTTTTCATCGTTCAACGTCTGCGCCATGTCGCATGGCCCGCTTCAACGAACCGTTTCCTACCCCCGCGCCAGCAGGCCGCGGCGGTCGTCCTGCTTCCCCTTCTCACTACCGATCATCACCATGACCCATATCAAAAGCCGCAAGCACAGCAGCACCGCGCCGCGCATCAGCGCCTTGGCCTTGGCCTCGACCACGGCCAGCCTGATCACCGGCCTCAGCCTGGCAACCCTGCCTGGCTTGGCCGGCGCCCAGGAAGCCAAGACCCTGGACCAGGTCGAGGTGCATGCGATGAACGGCTTCCGGGCCGAGAAGTCCGCCTCCAACAAGTACACCCAGACCCTGCAGAACACCCCGCAGACCATCCAGGTGATCACCAGCGACCTGTTCAACCAGCAGGGTGCCACCACCCTGACCGAAGCACTGCGCAACAGCGCCGGCGTGGGCACCTTCTATGCAGGTGAGAACGGCAACACCAGCACCGGTGACACCGTCTACATGCGCGGCTTCGACAGTTCCAGCAGCATCCTGGTCGACGGCATCCGCGACCTCGGCTCGATCTCCCGTGACGTCTTCAACACCGAACAGGTCGAAGTGCTGAAAGGCCCGGCCGGTACCGACATCGGCCGCACCGCGCCCACCGGCGCGATCAATATGATCAGCAAGCAGGCCAACCTGCGCGATGCGATCGCAGGCAGCCTCACCGCCGGCACCGATGGTCAGCAGCGCGCTACCGCCGACTGGAACCAGACCCTGGGCGCCACTGCAGCGCTGCGTCTGAACGCCATGTGGCAGGACAGCGATGTGGCCGGACGTGACCACGTCAACAACAAGCGCTGGGGCTTTGCGCCGTCGTTCGGCTTCGGCCTGGGCACGGACACCCGCTACTTCCTCAACCTGCAGTACCTGAAGCAGGACAACATCCCCGACGGCTTCGTGCCGACCATCGGCCTGCCGGGCTGGACTCCGCAGCCGGGCCTGGAGCAGTTGGCCGGTCATCCGGTGAACCCCGAGAACTTCTACGGCACCCGCTACGACCACGATGACGTGACCTCGCAGCAGGCGACCTTCCGCTTCGAACATGATTTCTCCGACACGCTGAAGCTGACCAACACCGCGCGTTGGGGCAAGACCGAGCAGGACTATCTGCTGACGGCATTCATGTCCACCGGCGGCACTGCAACCAACCCGATCAGTGGCAACATCAAGTGGACAGATATCAATGACCTGTCTACCTACACGATGAATCGCAGCACCCTGACCTACAAGGATCAGGAAAACACCATCCTGACCGACCAGTTGAACCTGCGTGCCGACTTCAGCACCGGCAGCATCCAGCACAACCTGACTACTGGCCTGGAGTTCGCCAAGGAAGAGCAGAAGTCCTGGGGCCATGCCGGTACCGCTGGTGCAGCTTGGGGCCCGGCCAACCTTTACAACCCGGACTGGAATGCCTCCGGCCTGACTTCGAGCCGTACTGGTGCCGACACGCGTGGCCAGACCACTACTTCCTCGCTGTATGTATTCGACACCTTGAAGTTCAGCGAAAGCTTCATGCTGACCGCCGGCATTCGTGCCGATCATTACAAGACCGAATATGCCAGCGCTGCTGTCTGCGGCGGCCGCGGCGGCCCGGCTTGCGGCACCAACCCTGCCGGCACCGTCATCGCCCTGCCTTCGCAGGAAGATTCCGACACCTTGATCAACTGGAAGATCGGCGCGCTTTACAGGGCCAATGACGCTGTCAGCCTTTACGCCAACTACGCGATCTCGCAGCAGCCCCCGGGCGGCAGCAACTTCCAGCTCAACGAAACCGCTGGCAACGTCAACAACATCAACATGGACCCGCAGGAAGCCCGCACCATCGAAGTGGGCACCAAGTGGGCGTTCATGGATGACGCCTTGGCGCTGAACGTTGCCCTGTTCCGTACCGAAGTCACCAACGAGATCACCGGCAGCGCCGCCGATGGCTACTTCCAGAACGGGCAGAAGACCGTCCAGGGCGTGGAGATCTCCACCGTCGGCAAGATCACCGACAACTGGTCGGTTTCTGCTGGCTACACCCACATGAACACCCGGGTGGACACCGGCAGCCTGCTTACTGCGGATGGCAGCAACAACCTGACCTACACCCCGGAAGATGCCTTCACCAGCTGGACCAGCTACGTGTTCCCGTTCGGCCTGACCATCGGCGGCGGCGTGCGTTACTCCGGCGAGATGCATCGCGGTACCGACGGTGCCGTGGGTACCCCGGCCTTCGTCAAGTCCTACACCGTCTATGACGCCGTGGCCTCCTACGCAGTCAATGACAACCTGGTGCTGCGTTTGAACGCCTACAACCTGTTCGACAAGCAGTACGTCGCCGCGATCAACAAGAGCGGTTACCGCTACACCCCTGGTACCCCGCGTACCTTCATGTTCAGCGCGGACTTCCGCTTCTGATCAGACGGGCGCAGGGGCTTACACTCCCCTGCGCCCTTTTCGGAAAGACCGCCATGTTGCTGCACATACCCAATGTACTCAGCGCCGAGGAAGTCGCCGGTTTCCGCCGTGCACTGGACGCGGCCGACTGGGCTGATGGCCGCGAGACCGTTGGCCATCAAGGTGCGCAGGTAAAACGCAACCTGCAGCTGCCCGATGCCTCACCGCTGAAGGCCGAGCTGGGCCAGCATGTTCTGGGCGCGCTGGAACGCAATCCCCTGTTCTTCGCCGCGGCACTGCCGCTGCGCATCCTGCCGCCACGCTTCAATCGATACACCGGCGGTGGCGAGTACGGCTTCCACGTCGATGGCTCGGTAATGAGCGTCGGCCACGGCGCACAACGCACGCATATCCGCTCCGACATCTCCTGCACGCTGTTCCTGTGCGAGCCGGAGGATTACGACGGCGGCGAGCTGATCATCAGCGACACCTACGGCGAGCACGAAGTGAAGCTGCCGGCCGGTGACCTGGTGGTTTACCCGTCCAGCAGCCTGCACAAGGTGCAGCCGGTGACGCGCGGCGCGCGCCTGGCCTCGTTCTTCTGGGTGCAGAGCATGGTCCGTGACGATGCCCACCGCCGCCTGCTGTGGGAGATGGACACCTCCATCCAGCAGCTCACCCAGGATTGCCCGCAACACCCCTCCCTGGTCAGCCTGACCGGCATCTATCACAACCTGCTGCGGCAGTGGGCCGAAACCTGAGCAACACATAGAGCCGCCGGCAGAGAGTGCGTAGCCCGGGTAAGCGCAGCGCACCCGGGGTCGCGGGGCCCACCGCAGAAAATCCGATAGATCCCCGCCTCCCAGGGGGCGCTCGCGGTTGGGGCTGTTCTGAGCGTTGCGCCGCGCTTACCCGGGCTACGTCGGCGGCCACAGATGATGCCGATCAGCGTTTGATATTCGTCAAATTGATATCAATTCTCACTTGCAAAAGTTAACGAATCGTATCTACAATGCCGCACCGCGCACGTCGGCCCCTGTCGCCGCGTCCGCCATCCGGGGATACGCATGCACCAACCACAGCGCCAGCACGCACCGCGCCACGCCGTTTCCGGCGTCGTCAGCCTGCGCCCGCTGGTCTTGTGCCTGTTGCTGCTGCTGTCGCTGCTGGCTGGGCTCTGCGAGAGCGGCATCCAGCTGTCCCGGTCCGGTATGGCGGAAACCGGCCATGCGTCGGCACCCGCTGAAGAACGTCAAGGCGGCGAACGCCACCTGGAAGAAGAAAGCCCGGCCAAACTGCGCCGGGTAGGACAGCTGCGCGCGCCACGCGCAGTCCAGCCCCAGCCTGATGTACAGCCACTGCTGTCTGCAGCGGTCGACGACACCCCCATCCGCACGGCCATCCCGGTATCCGAGCCGGTCATTGCCCATGCATTGGCCAGTCCGCGCCAGCAACGCGGGCAGGCGCCACCGTTGAGCTGACGCTCCGCGCGTAGTCGTTTCCGCTTCACCCCTCTCTATCTTCCCAGCTCGCCCCTGCACGCGCCCGCGCCTGTGGTGATGGCGGCTGCAACCTGCATTCCTTGATCGAGGTATTCCCATGGCCCTGCGCCAGCGCCACCGTGTGTCCGTTTCCCGCCACCTGCTCAGCCTCGCCGTGCTCGGCGCCATCAGCGCCAGCGCCCATGCCAACGGCAGCGGCGCGCCAACCACGCTGGACAAGGTCGTCGTCACCGCCAGCGGCTTCGAGCAGAAGATCACCGATGCCCCGGCCAGCATCTCGGTCATCACCCAGGAAGAACTGGCCAAGCGCCCGTACATCACCCTGCTTGATGCCGTGCGTGACCTGGAAGGCGTGGACGTCGGCGAGACCCGCGACAAGACCGGCCAGGGCAGCATCTCGATGCGCGGCATGGGCTCGGACTACACGCTGATCCTGATCAACGGCCGCCGCCAGAACAACCATGGCGACATCTACCCGAACAACTTCGGCGGCAACCAGTTCAACCACATCCCGCCGCTGGATGCGATCGAGCGCATCGAAGTGATCCGCGGCCCCGCCTCCACCCTGTACGGCGCCGATGCGATGGGCGGCGTGATCAATGTCATCACCAAGCGCACCCTGGACAGCTGGCACGGCTCGGCCACCCTGGCCCGCAGCTTCGAGACCGATGACCAGTTCGGCGACGACCGTACCGCCGACCTGTTCGTCACCGGCCCGCTGCTGCCGGGCAAGCTCAACCTCAGCGCACGCGCCAGCTGGTATGACCGCGATGCCTCCAACCCGGTCTATTCGTCGGTGACCGACCCGGCGGGCAACCAGCACAACCGTGCACTGGGCTTTGGTGCCGGCGGCAAGACCGTGGACAACACCAACAAGGCCGGCGGCATTACCTTGGCGTGGACCCCGACCGAGGCGCAGACCATCACGTTGGACTACGACACCTCGCGCCAGGAATACGACAACTCGATCAAGATCAACGATGCCGGCGAAGAGGAATACCCGGTCGGCACGGTCGACAGCATCAGCAGCATTTTCACCGCCGGCAACTTCTGCCTGGGCGCGGCCGGCAACAATGCCACTGCCTGCGGCAACAACGGTGGCACCTGGTCACGCCGCGCCAACCCGCGTGCAGGTTACGGCCCCACCCAGGAATTCACCCGCGATGCCTGGGCACTGACCCACGAAGGCAAGTGGGGCTTTGGCAACAGCTTCGTCTCGCTGGCACACGTGGCCACCAACAATGACGGCCGCACCATGCCGTTCACCGTGGCCGAGCGCGAGCACCTGCTGCAGATGGTCGACGGCACCGGTCCTTATGCCGGCATGAGCCTGGCCGATCGTCGTGCGCTGGCCGCTTCCACCTTCCTGCCGCGCCCCAAGCGTGTACTGGAGAGCGCGCAGTACACCCTGGACGCCAAGGTCGACATGCCGTTCCAGGCTGCCGGCGAACACGTTGCGGTGTTTGGCACCCAGGTGATCCGTGGCGAACTGACCGACGGCGTGTTCGGCACCGAAGCCGGCGATCCGGGCCGCAAGCAGGAGCACAACATGTATTCGCTGTTCGCCGAGGATACCTGGACGGTGATCGAACCGCTGGCCATCACCTACGGCCTGCGCTTCGACGACCATGAAGTGTTCGGCGACCACCTGAGCCCGCGCCTGTACGGCGTGTACACCGTCAGCCCGCAGTGGACGGTCAAGGGCGGTGTCAGCACCGGCTTCAAGACCCCCAAGACCACCCAGCTGTATGACGGCGTCACCGGTTTTGGCGGCCAGGGCACCTCGCCGATGTTCGGCAACCCCGACCTGAAGCCTGAGACCAGCACCAGCACCGAACTGGCGGTGTACTGGCAACACCCGGATGGCCACAACTTCAATGCCACCCTGTTCCACAACAAGTTCGACGACAAGATCTCCACCCAGCCCTGCGGCACTGGCCTGTCGCTGGTCTGTACCAGCACCGGCGAGTACGCCGATCTGGGCTATGCGACCAGCACCAAGACGGTGAACATCGATGAAGTGGTGATCCAGGGTGCGGAAGTGGCCGGCCGCTGGGAGATCAGCGACCGCTTCGGCCTGCGTGCCAACTACACCTATACCGACAGCGAGCAGAAGAGCGGTGCCGACAAGGGCCGTCCGCTTGGCCTGAGCGCCAAGCACATGGCCAATGCCACCTTCGACTGGCAGGTAAGCGACCGCTTCAACCTGTTCGTGACCAGCGAAGCACGCTCCAAGCGCTACCGCGGCGTCAGTGCGATCACCGGCCAGGAGCTGTACTACAAGGACTACACCGTGTTCCATCTTGGTGCTTCGTTCCAGGCCACCCAGTGGATGAAGATCAACGCCCGCATCAACAACCTGCTGGACCGCGACTTCACCACCTACCAGACCGTGTTCAACGATCTGGACGGCAGCGGCATCTACGGTGACGCCACCAACGAAGTGCTGTTCGAGGACGATTACAACAACAAGGACAAGGCACGCAGCTTCTGGCTGAGCGTGAACCTGAGCTTCTAAAGGGTGGGCTCCCTCCCTTGTGCGCCGCACAGGGGACGCGCTTCCCGTGTCAACGCCACACCTCCTCAAGCGTTACCACCAGCAGAACCAACCCCTCCCTTTCATGCAGTGAAGGGGAGGGTTGGCGAGGGGTAGCTTTTGATCTTGCTTCTGACGTGAAGCAAAGAACCAAGGCAACAGCCAGATCAAAAACCATCCCCCCGGCCCTCCCCTTGCCTGCGGCAAAGGGAGGGGGGGCGAAGCACCTTCACAAATTGCGAATCATTCTCATTAATGCTCTAATTGTCCGCCTTCAACACCGCCTATTCCCGTGTCCGCAGACCGCAGCACCGCCACCACCGTGCAACAACAGGCCAGCCGTGGTTTCTGGCTGCGCACCCTGCACCAGTGGCACTGGATCAGCTCGGCGGTATGCCTGATCGGCATGCTGTTGTTCTCCATCACCGGCATCACCCTGAATCACGCATCCAGGATCGAAGCCAAGCCGCAGGTGCAGAACCAGCAACTGGAACTGCCAGCGCCGGTGCTCAAGGCCCTGGGTGATCGCGAAGACGGCAACGCACCACTGCCCGCGCGCGTAGCGGATTGGCTATCCAATCGCCTGGAAGTGTCCATTGGCAGCCGCGAGGCCGAGTGGTCGCCGGAAGAAATCTATTTGTCCATGCCCGGCCCCGGCAGCGATGCCTGGTTGAGCATCGACCGCGAAACCGGCGCGGTGGAGTTCGAAAAAACCCGTCGCGGCTGGGTCTCTTATTTCAATGACCTGCACAAGGGCCGCAATGCGGGCCCGGGCTGGGGCTGGTTCCTCGACGTCTTTGCAGTGGCCTGCCTGGTGTTCTGCATCACCGGCCTGTTCCTGTTGCATCTGCATGCGCGGCAGCGGCGCATGACCTGGCCGCTGGTCGGCCTGGGTTTGCTGATCCCGCTGCTGATCGCCCTGCTCCTCATCCATTGACCGTCTTTCTCTCCGGAGTCGCATCATGCGCGTCACCCTGACCATCGCCCTCAGTGGCCTGATCGCCACCGCCCCCGCTGCCTATGCCGCCAGCCTCGACGTCAACGTCGAAGTGCCCAAGCTCAACGTGGCCGAATACCACCGCCCGTATGTCGCGGTATGGATCGAAGGTGCCGACCAGCAGGTGGCCGCCAACCTGTCGGTCTGGTACCAGCTGCGTGACACCGCCGAAGGCCATGGCACCAAGTGGCTGCCGGACCTGCGCCAGTGGTGGCGCAAGAGCGGCCGCAACCTGCAGGTGCCGGTGGATGGCGTCACCGGCCCGACCCGCCCGGTCGGCAAGCACCAGCTCAGCTTCAACGACCGCCAGCCGCAGTTGCGCGCCCTGCCCGCCGGCCAGTACACCCTGGTGGTGGAAGCCGTGCGCGAAGTCGGTGGCCGCGAGCTGGTCAAGATCCCCTTCAGCTGGCCGGCACGTGGTGCGCAGAACGGCAGTGCCCAAGGCACCTCCGAACTCGGCGCCGTCACCCTCGCCATCAAGCCCTGATCCCTCTTACCAACGGAGCCAACCGATGAAGCGTTCCCTCCTGCTTGCCGCTGCCATTGCCGCGGTACTGCCCTTCTCCGCTGCCGCCCACAAGGCCTGGCTGCAGCCGTCGCAGACCGTCATCGCCGGTGCCAACCCGTGGATCACCGTGGACGCGGCCGTGTCCAACGACCTGTTCTATTTCAACCATGTGCCGCTGCGCATCGACAACCTGGTGATCACCGCCCCGGATGGCAGCGTCGTGCAGCCGCAGAACGTGGCCACCGGCAAGCTGCGCAGCGTGTTCGACGTCGAGCTGACCCAGCAGGGCACCTACCGTCTGGCCAACGTCAATGCCGGCCTGATGGCCAACTGGCAGGAAGATGGCAAGCCCAAGCGCTGGCGCGGCAATGCGGCCGGCTTTGCTACCGAAGTGCCGAAGGACGCCAAGGACCTGAAGGTCTCCGAGACCGCCGGCCGCGTGGAAACCTTTGTCACCAATGGCAGCCCGAATGCCACGGCGCTCAAGCCCACCGGCAAGGGCATCGAGCTGGTAGCCAGCGGCCACCCGAATGACCTGTTCGCCGGTGAAAGCAGCAAGTTCCAGCTGCTGGTCGACGGCAAGCCGCAGGCGGGCCTGGAAGTGGAAATCACCCGCGGTGCCACCCGTTACCGCAACGCCCAGGAAGAGATCAAGGTCACCACCGACGCCAACGGCGAGTTCTCGGTGACCTGGCCGCAGGCCGGCATGTACTGGATGGAGACCGGCACCGAGGACAACAAGACCTCGATCCCGCAGGCCAACGTCCGCCGCCTGAGCTACGTCGCCACCCTGGAAGTACTGCCGCAGTAAAGCTGAAAGCCCCTCTCCCTCCGGGAGAGGGGTTGGGGTGAGGGCAAAGCTGAAGCAGCATCAATGAAATTGGCTACCGGCCAGAAAAGCAAAAGCTCTCCCTCATCCGCCCCTTCGGGGCA
>DKPB01000017.1 GCA_002471015.1 Stenotrophomonas sp. UBA7346 | reverse complement strand
GAGGGGTTGGGGAGAGGGGCAGCTTTTCGACCCGCAAACAGAAAGAGGCGGCCAATGGCCGCCTCTTTGCTTACCTGTTACATCGAATCAGGCGGCATCCGCCTGCGCGCGGCGCGGCCCTTCCAGCAGGGCGCGGCCGACCATGTCCACCAGCACGTCCAGCTCCTCTTCATCCATGCCGAAGTGCGGGGTGAAGCGCAGCGAGTTCTCGCCACCGTGGATCACATTGACGCCGTGCATGCGCAGCCATTCCTCAGTGGAGCCAGCGCCGTAGCACTTGAACTGCGGGGCCAGTTCGCAGGAGAACAGCAGGCCGGTGCCCTGCACCTTGGTGATCAGGCCGCCGAGCTTGGCCTTGAGTGCTTCCAGCTTCTGCACGGCCTGCTCGCCGCGCAGGCGGATGTTCTGGCGAATTTCCGGCGACAGGCGGGCGAGGGTGGCAACGGCCACATCCAGCGCACGCGGGTTGGTGGTCATGGTGTTGCCGTACACGCCCTTGCGGTAGAGCTTGGCAGCATGCTCGCTGACGGCCAGTACCGACAGCGGGAACTGCGCGCCGTTCAAGGCCTTGGAATAGGTTTCCATGTCCGGCGGGTCCAGCGTCTCGTAGCCCGGGTAGTCGACGAAGGACAGGGTGCCGTGCGCACGCAGTGCGGCCTGGATGGAGTCGATCAGCAGCAGACTGCCGTGCTCGCGGGTCAGTTCGCGGACCAGCTTGTAGAAGCTGGCCGGCACCGCGCGGCCGGGGTCGCCTTCGCCCATCACCGGTTCCAGGAAAACCGCTTCGATGAACCAGTTGTTGGCCTTGGCATCGGCAAAGACCTTGCGCATCGCCGCTTCGTCGTAGGGCGGTACGGTGATGACGCTGTTCTCGCCGCGGTAGCTGGCCAGGTGCTGGTCATAGGCCTTGCGGCTGGAGTCGGAGTACAGCGCGGGGCGGTCGGTGCGGCCGTGGAAGCTGCCCTTGATGACCACCCGCTTGATGGTGGCACCGGCATGCGGTGCGCCCGGATCGGTCTGCAGCTTGGCGTTGATGTCGGCAATACGAGCGGCCAGGCCAACGGCCTCGGAGCCGGAGTTCAAACACATGAAGTGGGTGAACGGACAGCCGTCGCGGCTGTGGCCGATCTCTTTCTTCATGGCCTGGACAAAGCGGCGCTGGGCCAGGCTCGGCGTCATGATGTTGGCCATCACCTGCGGTTTCGCTGCAGCGGCCATCACATCGGCGGGGGTGTGGCCGAAGCCGAGCATGCCGTAGCCGCCGGCGTCATACAGCACGGCGCCCTTGAGCGAGACCACCCACGGGCCGCAGGCGGCAAGGGCGATGTACGGGACGACGGCGTCGTCGGCATAGAAGTTGACGAAATCGGCCTGCATGGCGGCGATCTGGTCGTGCTCGTCCAGATCCAGCAGGTCGGCGGCTTCGTCCTTGATGCGGGCGTATTCACTGGCGGCAGCGGCAATGGCGCCGGCCAGGTCCGGGTGAGCGACGGCCAGGCGTTCAACGCTGGCGTCGTCCAGACCTTGGGTCAGGCGTTGGCCGGTGTGCGCGCGAAGCGGGGCGAGGGGGCCGAGTACGGTCATGCTCATCTCCAGAAGTTTCTTGTATATACCCATTATCTGGAGATTCTGGACATATGGCAGCTATGATCTCGACGAATTTTCGGGTAATTTCGTCGAATCGACGAAGCTGGTTTGCAATGTGAATATTTCCCCTGCCGACGAACGTCTCTTGTCCGTATTGCGCGAGGACGCGCGGGCTTCCACTGCGCAGATCGCCCGCCGGCTTGGCTTGTCCCGGACCACGGTGCAGAGCCGCATCGACCGGCTTGAGCAGTTGGGGGTGATTGCCGGCTATACGGTGCGTACCCATGAGGACTACGAGCAGGGCCAGGTGCGGGCGCACGTGCTGATCACCGTACTGCCGAAGAAGATGCCGGCGGTGGTAAAGGCGCTTCGCGATATCACAGAGGTGCGCTCGCTGCATTCGGTCAGCGGCAACCATGACCTTATCGCGATGGTTGTGGTGGGCGGGGTCAGTGAGATGGATGTGGTGACCGATGCGATTGGCGCTGTTGATGGGGTGGAGCGGACCAACAGCGCGATCATTCTTTCAACCAAGTTTGAGCGTTGAGGTAGGCCAGCCGCGTTGGATCGACGCTGTTTTGGGTTTGGTTTTGCTTTGCCCTTGATCTTCAGCCGTCATTCCCGCGGAGGCGGGAATCGCTCTTGTTTTTGCCTTTGCCTTTAACTGTTGATTTGACGTGACCCGTGCGAACTGAGAGCCAAAGCCAGGGCGATTCCCGCCTTCGCGGGAATGACGGCGCGAAGTGGAGCCAACGCCAAAGCCAGGGCGATTCTCGCCTTCGCGGGAACGACGGCGCGAAGCGGAGCCAACGCCAGAGCCAGAGCGATTCCCGCCTTCGCGGGAATGACGGCATAAAGCGGAGTCGGAGCCACGGCCACGGCCAAGGCCAAGGCCTAAAAATCAGTCCTTCCGCCCGTGAGAGCTACAATAGCCGGCTCCCCGTACGAAGTTCCGGCCTTGAAGAAGTCCGATTTCACCTATGACCTGCCTGAGGAGTTGATCGCCCAGGCCCCTTTGGCCGAGCGTTCGGCCAGCCGTTTGCTGCTCGTTCCGCCGGCGCCGGCTGTTTTCGTTGACTGCCAGGTGCGCGATCTGGCCGGGTTGCTGCAGCCCGGCGACCTGTTGGTGTTCAACGACACCCGTGTCATCCCGGCACGCCTGTTCGGGCAGAAAGCCAGTGGCGGCCGCGTCGAGATCCTGATCGAGCGTCTACTCGGCGGCCAGCAGGCGCGCGCGCAGATCGGTGCCAGCAAGTCGCCCAAGGCCGGTAGCCGCATTCAGCTTGATGCCGGTGGCGAAGCCGAGGTGCTGGGTCGTGACGGCGAGTTTTATGTGTTGCGTTTCGATATTCCCGAGCCGCTGGAGTCCTGGCTGGTCCACGAGGGGCGCTTGCCGCTACCACCCTACATCCACCGCGAGCCCGGTGTGGATGACCGCGAGCGCTACCAGACGGTGTTCGCCAAGCAGGTCGGTGCCGTGGCTGCGCCGACCGCCGGCCTGCACTTCGATGAAGCACTGCTGGCGCAGCTGCGCGAGCGTGGCGTGCAGTTCGGCCACATCACCCTGCATGTCGGCGCCGGCACTTTCCAGCCGGTGCGCGTGGATGATCTGTCGCAGCATGTGATGCACCGCGAATGGCTCAATGTGGGCGCCGAGCTGGTCGAGCAGGTGCGACGCACCCGTGCTGCCGGTGGCCGGGTGATCGGTGTCGGTACCACCGTGGTGCGAGCGCTGGAGAGTGCGATGCGCGAAGGCGAACTGCATCCCTACGCCGGAGAAACCCAGATCTTCATCACCCCGGGTTACCGCATCCGCAGCGTCGATGCGATGGTCACCAACTTCCACCTGCCGGAAAGCACCCTGCTGATGATGATCAGTGCGTTCGCTGGCAAGGAGCGTGTTTTTCAGGCCTATGCGCACGCCATCGCAGAAAAGTACCGTTTCTTCAGCTATGGCGATGCGATGCTGCTGTTCCCGCTGCAGGATGCGGCGCCGGACGCGGCAGGGCAGGCCAGCTAGTCCTGCCAGGGCCGGGGGCGTCGGCCCGGCTGGCAGGGCGCGGCGGCCTTGAAACAGCGCCGATCAGCTCGCACAAGTAGACTGTCCGCAGCCAACGCGCCCGCAACTCCCCACTCGGCCCCATTACAGCTCTTCATTCATGTCCCGACTGCAATTCAAGCTCCAGACCACCGATGGTCGCGCCCGCCGCGGTCAGCTCTCCTTCCCGCGCGGAACCGTGCAGACCCCGGCGTTCATGCCGGTGGGCACCTACGGCTCGGTCAAGGGGGTGCTGCCCGAGCAGGTCCGCGCGCTCGGTGCCGAGATCATCCTCGGCAATACCTTCCATCTGTACCTGCGTCCGGGCCTGGATGTGATCGCCGACCACGGCGGCCTGCATGGTTTCTGCCAGTGGAATGGCCCGATCCTGACCGATTCGGGTGGTTTCCAGGTGTTTTCGCTGGCGCATCGCCGCAAGATCACCGAAGAAGGCGTCACGTTTGCGTCGCCGACCGATGGTGCCCGGGTGTTCCTGGGGCCGGAGGAGAGCATGAAGATCCAGAAGGTGCTGGATTCGGACATCGTCATGATTTTCGACGAATGCACGCCGTACCCGGCCACCGAGCCGGTCGCGCGCAAGTCGATGGAGCTGAGCCTTCGGTGGGCCCAGCGCAGCCGCAATGCACATGACGCCATGGGCAACGATGCGGCGCTGTTCGGCATCGTCCAGGGCGGGGTGCACACCGAGCTGCGCAGCCGCTCGGCCGAGGGCCTGCAGCAGATCGGTTTCGATGGCTATGCCATCGGCGGTCTGGCGGTGGGGGAGCCCGAGCACGAGCGCAATGCCATGCTCGACCACATGCATCCGATCCTGCCGGCCGACCGTCCGCGTTACCTGATGGGGGTGGGCCGGCCGGAAGACCTGGTCGAAGGCGTGGCCCGCGGCGTGGACATGTTCGACTGCGTCATGCCCACCCGAAATGCCCGCAACGGCCACTATTTCACCTCCTTCGGCACGGTCCGCATCCGTAACGCCAAGTACGAGCGGGACATGAGCCCGATCGAGCCGGGCTGCGGCTGCCATGCCTGCACCGGCGGCTACACCCGCTCCTACCTGCGTCACCTGGACCGCTGCAACGAGATGCTGGCGCCGATGCTGGGCACCCTGCACAACCTGTTCTATTACGAAAAACTGATGGCCGACATGCGCGCGGCCATCGAGGCGGGAACCTTCCTGGCCTTCCGCGAGTCCTTCTATGCAGCCCGGGGCCTGAGCGTCCCGGCGTTGTCGGGGGAGTAGCAGCGCTTCACACGGCCCGGGACTAGCCCCCGGGCGCGTGGCATACTTCACGGCTGACCCCGTTTCGCGGTTACTGCTGCAGGCCAACCGGCCTGCCTCGGGGCCGCCCAACACCAAGGACAAAAGTTAATGAATCTGATGGCCATCATTCTTCCCGTTGCCCAGGCTGCCCCGCCGGCCCCCGGCATGGGCACCTTCCTGCTGCCGATCGCGCTGATCGCGGTGATGTACTTCCTGATGATCCGCCCGCAGATGAAGCGCCAGAAGGAACACAAGGCGATGCTGGAAAAGATCACCAAGGGCGACGAAGTGCTGACCTCCGGCGGCATTGCCGGCGTGGTTACCGACATCGGCGACAACTTCATCACCGTGGAAGTGGCTGACAACGTCCGCATCCGTGTGCAGAAGGGCTCGGTTGGCAACGTCCTGCCCAAGGGCACGCTGAAGTCCGCTGCCTGAGACTGAACCCCTTCCGTCATTTCGCGGCGTCCCCGGGGCGCCGCGCAGGATCCTGCAATGCTTGAATTTCCTCGCTGGAAGTACTTCCTGATTCTGATCGTTCTGGCGGTCAGCGCGCTGTACGCGCTGCCCAACATCTACCAGAAGGATCCGTCGGTACAGATCACCGCCAATCGCGGTGGGCAGATCGACGACGCCCTGAAGCAGCGCCTTGGCGCTGACCTGACCGCTGCCGGCGTCACCCCCAAGGCGGTGGAGAAGGAAGGCGAAAGCCTGATCGTCCGCCTGTCGTCGCTGGAAGCGCAGTCGCGCGCCAACGAGGTGTTGCGCGAGAAGGCCGGCGAGAACTACACCGTCGCCCTGAACCTGGCCTCTACCGTGCCGGATTGGCTGTCCAACCTTGGCGGCAAGCCGATGGTGCTGGGCCTGGACCTGGTCGGCGGCGTGCACTTTGCCCTGCAGGTCGACCAGAAGGCCGCGGTGGACAAGCGTTTTGAAGCCTTCACCGAAGATGTACGCACCACGCTGCGTGACAACCGCATTGCCTACCGTTCGGTGGAGCGTCGCGGTGAGAGCGACATCGTCGCCACCCTGACCAATGCCGCCGATGCCGACAAGGCGCGCGCAGCACTGGCCAAGGCGCAGCCGACCTTCACCTATTCGGTGAGCGGCGAGCGCATCAGCGCCAGCGTGCCGGCAACGGAAATGAGCCAGATCGCTTCCGGCGCCATCGAGCAGAACCTCACCACGCTGCGTAACCGCGTCAACGAGCTGGGCGTGGCCGAGCCGATCATCCAGCGCCAGGGCGAAGACCGCATCGTGGTCGAGCTGCCGGGCGTGCAGGACACCGCCGAAGCCAAGCGCATGATCGGCGCCACCGCGACGCTGGAATACCGCGCCGTCGTCGATGGCAATGCCCAGGATGCCGTCGACACCGGCCGCATTCCGCCGGAAGCCAAGCTGTACCGCGACCGCGCCGGTCGTCCGGTGCTGCTCAACAAGCGCACCATCGTCACCGGTGACCAGATGGTTGCCGCCTCGGTAGCCACCGACCAGAACGGCCTGCCGGCCGTCAGCGTGACGCTGAACAGTGTCGGCGGCCAGCGCATGTTTGATTTCACCAGCGCCAACGTCAACAAGCCGATGGCCGTGGTCTATACCGAGCGCATTCCGCAGGTGACCATGGTCAATGGCCAGGAGCAGCGCAGCTTCCGGGTCAAGGAAGAAGTGATTTCGGTGGCCAACATCAACGGTGTGTTCGGCAAGAACTTCCAGACCACCGGCCTGGAGAAAACCGAAGCCGACAACCTGGCCAAGCTGCTGCGTGCCGGTTCGCTGGCCGCGCCGATGGACTTCGTCGAGGAATACGTCATCGGCCCGAGCCTGGGCGCGGAGAACGTGGAGCGCGGCGTCAAGGCGGTGGTGTTCTCCTTCGTCTTCACCCTGGTGTTCTTCACCATCTACTACCGCATGTTCGGCGCGATCACCTCGGTGGCGCTGCTGTTCAACCTGCTGATCGTGGTGGCGGTGATGTCGATGTTCGGCGCCACCATGACCTTGCCGGGCTTCGCCGGCCTGGCCTTGTCGGTGGGCCTGTCGGTGGACGCCAACGTGCTGATCAACGAACGTATCCGCGAGGAGTTGCGCCTGGGCATGCCGCCCAAGAAGGCCATCGCCGAAGGTTATGAGCGTGCTTCGGGCACCATCCTGGACGCCAACCTCACCGGCCTGATCGTCGGCGTGGCGCTGTATGCGTTCGGTACCGGTCCGCTGAAGGGCTTCGCGCTGACCATGATCATCGGTATTTTCGCCTCGATGTTCACCGCGATCACCGTGTCGCGTGCGCTGGCAACGCTGATCTACGCCAAGCGCAAGAAGCTGACCTCCGTGGCCATCTGACGCAAAACCCTTAGCAGGAACCCGCGCAGCTGCTGCGCGGGTTTTCCAAGGAACTCCTTGCATGAAACTGTTTCCACTTCACATCGTCCCGAACGACACCAACATCGACTTCATGCGTCACCGCAAGCCGGTGCTCGCACTCATGGTGGTGCTGCTGCTGGTGTCGATCGCCATCATCGGTTTCAAGGGCTTCAACTACGCGCTGGAGTTCACCGGCGGTACCGTGGTGCGCACCCACTTCGAGAACAGCATCGATGCCGATACGGTGCGCGAACGCCTGGCCAAGGCCGGTTTCGAGAACGCCCAGGTGCAGAGCGTGGGTGGCGGCAATGACCTGATGGTCCGCCTGCCGCCGGATGGCCAGCACAACAACGCCGCCGATGCCGCGCAGAAGGTGGCCGAGAAGGTCCGGGTGGCGGTCACCGCCGATGACAATGTCGCTACCGTGCAGCCGGGTGAGTTCGTCGGCCCGCAGGTCGGCAAGGAACTGGCCATGAACGGTGTCTACGCGACCCTGTTCATGGTGATCGGCTTCCTGATCTACATCGCGGCCCGCTTCGAGTGGAAGTTTGCGATCGTGGCCAGCATCACCGCGTTCTTCGACCTGATCCTGACCATCGCCTACATGTCGCTGCTGGGGCGTGAGTTCGACCTGACCGTGTTGGCCGGTATGTTGTCGGTGATGGGCTTCGCCATCAACGACATCATCGTGGTGTTCGACCGCGTGCGTGAGAACTTCCGCAGCCTGCGCGTGGAGCCGCTGGAAGTGCTGAACCGTTCGATCAACCAGACGCTGTCGCGTACGGTGATCACTGCGGTGCTGTTCTTCCTGTCCGCACTGGCGTTGTACATGTATGGCGGCGAGTCGATGGAAGGCCTGGCCGAGACCCACATGGTGGGTGCGGTCATCGTGGTCATCTCCTCGATCATTGTCGCGGTGCCGATGTTGAGCATCGGTCCGTTCAAGGTCAGCAAGCAGGACCTGCTGCCCAAGGCGAAGGATGAGGAGGAGCTGGCCCGTCGTCCCTGACGGCCGGTGCATCAGTCCACTGGAAAGCCGCGCTTTGCGCGGCTTTTCTTTTGCCTGTGCAGGGGGCTTCCATGCGGTGGCGTCGGTTGTTTTCACCGCTGGCGCGCACTACGATCCCATCGGTTGAGCGCGGCAAACCGTGCCCGCGCTGTCTACGGCTCATCAACCGAGGTTTTCATGGTCATCAAACCGCGTGTGCGCGGCTTCATCTGCGTCACCACCCATCCGACTGGTTGCGATGCGGCGGTCAAGGAACAGATCGATTACATCAAGGCCCAGCCCAAGCTGGCCAACGGTCCGAAGAAGGTGCTGGTGCTCGGTGCGTCCACGGGCTACGGCCTGGCTGCACGCATCAAGGCTGCGTTCGGCAGCGATGCCGCCACCCTGGGGGTGTTTTTCGAGCGCCCGGGCAGCGAGAGCAAGCCGGGTACCGCCGGCTGGTACAACTCGGCCGCGTTCGAGAAGTACGCACACCAGGCGGGTCTGTATGCACGCAGCGTCAATGGTGATGCGTTCTCCGACGAGGTGAAGCAGAAGGTCATCGAGATCATCAAGGCCGACCTTGGCCAGGTGGACCAGGTGGTCTACAGCCTGGCGGCGCCGCGCCGCAAGCACCCCAAGACCGGCGAGATCATCAGCTCCACGCTCAAGCCGATCGGCGCGCCGATCACCCTGCGTGGCCTGGATACCGACAAGGAAGTGCTGACCGAAACCACCCTGCAGCCGGCGACGGCCGAGGAAATCGCCGGCACCGTGCAGGTGATGGGTGGCGAAGACTGGCAGATGTGGATCGATGCGCTGCTCGAAGCCGGTGTGCTGGCACCCGGCGCCACCACCACGGCGTTCACCTATGTGGGCGAGGAGATCACCCAGGCGATCTACTGGAACGGCTCCATCGGCGCGGCCAAGAAGGATCTGGATACCAAGGTCAAGGACATCCGCGGCAAGCTGGCCGGCATTGGCGGCGACGCCCGCGTGTCGGTGCTCAAGGCGGTGGTGACCCAGGCCAGCTCGGCAATCCCGACCATGCCGCTGTACCTGTCACTGCTGTTCAAGGTGATGAAGGAGCAGGGCACGCATGAAGGCTGCATCGAGCAGCTCGATACGCTGTACGACATCCTCTACAACGGCCCGCAGGGCGGCAGCAATGCAGCGGAGCATATCCGCCAGCAGCTGGTGGATGGCAAGGGGCGCAGCGTGGCGCTGGTCGATGAGGAAGGCCGCCTGCGTGCCGACTACAAGGAAATGGCGCCGGAAGTGCAGGGCAAGGTGCTGGAACTGTGGCCGCAGGTGACCAACGAGAACCTGTACGAGATCAGTGACCTGGCCGGCTACAAGGCCGACTTCCTGCGCCTGTTCGGTTTCGGTATCGACGGTGTGGACTACGAAGCCGATGTGAATCCTGACGTCGCCATCCCGGGCATCGTCGAGGTCTGAGTTTGTTGCTTCCGTAGTTGCGAGAAGGCCGCGCTTTGCGCGGCCTTCTGTTGTTTGTCTCAAGCGGGAAGCCTGAATTCACCACAATCGCCGCCGGTCCTTGCGCTGGCACAGGTCCGCTCCGTCGCGGCGAGCCGCAAACCACGCTTCTCGCTTTGCAGGCAGGAGGGATGCGGGCAACCCGGACGGCGCCGAAACCGCGATCCTGGCATCTCCTGCCTGCAGGCGGGGCTGGGGTGAAGGTCGGTTTCTGGCGCGATGCGCCAGGGCCGGCATTCCTCAACCAAACTCGAAGTTCATCTCGGCTGCAGGCGGGCCAACGAAATCACCTTCCACGTAATCGACGCCAGCGCTGAACAGCAGGCTCATGGTACCGGCATCGGCCACGAACTCGGCGATGGTGCGGATGTTCGCCGACTGCGCCTTGGCGGTGATCTCCTGGGTCTTCTCCAACTGCTCCTTGGCCTGTGCCGGATCGGCGGTGAAGGCGCTGTCCAGCTTGAGGAAGGCAGGTTGGAAGTGGGCCAGCAACTGGAACGAATCCAGGCCCGAGCCAAACTGCTCCAGCCCGACCTTGCAGCCCATCGCGGCGACATTGGCCAGGAACTGCTGGGCATTGCGCAGGTGGGTGAACACTTTGGCTTCGGACACCTGCAACCACAGCTGCTCGCCCTCCACGCCCTCGGCGCGCAGGCCGTCCTGGATGAGCTGCAACAACTGCGGGTCGTTGAATGATTCTGGGGTGATACGGACCATCAGGTGGACGCGCTGGCCCGCGCGGCTGCGCTCGCCCAGCGCGCGTATCGCGCTGCCCACCACCCAGCGGTTGACCGGTGCCATCAGCTCGTGGTCCTGGGCAATCGGCAGGAAGCTGGCCGGGCCGACCAGTTCGCCATTGTTCTCCATCAGCAGCGAGGTGTCGTACAGCTGCATGGGCTCGCCCATCAGGTTCAGCACAGGACGGAAACGCAGCTCGAAACCGTCGCCAGCCACCGCCTGCTGGATGCGCTGCACCCAGCGCTGGATGCGCTCTTCCTCGACGCGGTCAGCGGCGCCCGGGTCGAACACCTTGACCGTGTTGCCGCCCAGTTCGATGGCAGCGCGCGCGCAGTCGTTGGCGCGGTTGAGCACCTGGCCCACGCTGGCGATCTTCTCGCCCACCTGCACGCCGCCGATGCTGACGGTAACCGTGGCCGAGCGTTCGCCGACGGTGAACACATGTCCGGCAAAGGCTGCGCGCACGCGTTCGGCAATGGCTGCGGTGTGGGCGTATTCGCCGGGGCAGAGCAGGGCGAAGCTGTGCTCGCCAAAGCGTGCCAACTGGGCATCGTCGCCGATGGCCTGGGCCAGCTGCTGGCCCATGGCACCAATCAACGCATCGGCAGAGTCCAGGCCGATATCCGGCAGCAGGCGCGCGTAGTGGTCTGGCTCGATCAGCAGGAAGCCGTACTGGCCATCGCTGCGGCTGACCTGGGCCACGGCGTTTTCAAGGTGCACCATGAAGGTGGGACGGTTCAGCAGGCCGGTGACCTGGTCGCGCTGGCGCAGTTCCTCCACTTCGCGGGCCAGCTCCGGATCGAACTCCTCGCGGCGGCGGAACACCACCTGGAAGCAGGACTCGCCCTCATAGGTGGCGGCGGTAAACTCCATCGTCGCCGGGAAGGTGTCGCCGTCCTGGTTGCGTGCGTGTACTTCGTATTGCGGTGGCGGTGCCTCGCCCTTGCTCAGCGACTTGAGCAGGTTCTTGAAATCCTCCACGTGCTGCGGCGCCACCATGTCCAGTAGCGAGATGCCTTCGACATCATCGAAGGAATCAAAGCCGAACATTTCAAGGTAGGCCTCGTTGGCACGGATGTGCATGCCTTCGTGGACATAGGCGATGGGATCGCGCGAGGAGGAAATCAGCGCGTCGCAGCGGCGCTCGGTCTCACGCATCTGCGCTTCGATCCGGCGCAGGCCACGGCGTGCCTGCAGGTCCGTCCACTCGTTGCGCAGCACCGACAGCAGGTGATCGGGCTGCTGGCGCACGGCGACCGCGCGGATGCCGTTGGCCGCAGCATCGATCAGCAACTGCACGTCGACATGGTCGACCAGCTGGATCATCGGGATGTCCTTGCCGCTGGCGGCGACCTGCTGGGTCAGCAGGGCCTGCGGGATGACATAGGAGTTGGCAGCCAGCACCAGGTCGATCGGTTGCCCACCCAGCGCCTGCGACAGCTCGTCGGGGCTCTGCGGCCGCAACGGCCGCACCGCGATGCCGCTGTTACGCAGGGTGCTGACGATGGCTTCGGCGTTCTCGGCGCTGTCATCCACGATCAGCAGGCGCAATGTGATGTCTTTGGCGTTCTGCATTCAAAGCTCCCAGGGCAGGGGGTTTAATACACGAAGCACGGCGTTGGCGTCTATGCGCCAACCGCTTGCCTGTGACGGAATCCCGTCGCAGGCGGCGCAGGGCTCAGGCCGCCAGCCCGGCTGCATGGCCCGAGGCCCAGGCCCATTGGAAGTTGTAGCCGCCCAGCCAGCCGGTGACATCCAGCACCTCGCCGACGAAATGCAGGCCCGGCACCAGTTGCGACTCCATGGTGGAGGAGGACACCTTGCGCGTATCCACCCCGCCCAGGGTCACCTCGGCGGTGCGGTAGCCCTCGGTGCCGCTGGCAACCAGCGGGAAATCGGAAAGCAGGCTGGCCGCTGCCTTGAGTTCGGGTTCGTCGAGCTGGCGCATGGGCTTGTCCTTCAGCCATTGCTCGCACAGGCGCAGCGCCAAGCGGCGGGGCATCACCTCGGACAGCACGGTGCGCAGCTCCGAGGCGCCGCGCTCCTGTTTCATCTGGCGCAGCCAGGCCAGTGCGTCGTGCCCGGGCAGCAGGTCCAGGCGCAGGTCATCGCCGGGCTGCCAGTAAGACGAGATCTGCAGGATGGCAGGGCCGCTGATGCCGCGGTGGGTGATCAGCATCGAATTGCGGAAGCTACGCCCGTTGCAGCGCGCTTCCACCGGCAAGGCCACGCCACTGAGCTCGGCAAAACGCTCCTGATGCTTGCCGCTGAGGGTCAGCGGCACCAGCCCTGCACGGGTTGGCAGCAGTTCGTGGCCAAAGCGCTTGGCCAGTTCGTAACCGAAGCCGCTGGCGCCCATGCTGGGGATGGACAGGCCGCCTGTGGCAACCACCAGTGAGGCACTGTGGAAGCTGCCCTGCGCGGTCTGCACGCGGAAACCGTCGGCGCCGCGCTCGACCGCGGTGACGGCACAGTCGGTACGCAGCTGCACCCCGGCCGCGCTGCATTCATCCAGCAGCATGCGCACGATCTGCTTGGAGGAGATGTCGCAGAACAGCTGGCCCAGTTCCTTCTCGTGGTAGGCAATGCCGTGGCGCTCGACCATGTCGATGAAGTCGCCAGGGCTATAGCGGGCCAGGGCCGATTTGCAGAAATGCGGATTGGCGGAGATGAAGTTGGCGTGGGTGGTGCCGGTGTTGGTGAAATTGCAGCGGCCACCACCGGACATCAGGATCTTCTTGCCCGGTTTGTTGGCGTGGTCGATCACCTGCACGATGCGGCCACGCCGGGCGGCGGTGATCGCACACATCAGGCCGGCGGCGCCGGCGCCGACCACCAGCACATCGCAGCGGAGGGTCTTGCCTGTCACGTATTACTCCGCCGCGCGCTTGCGCCAGGCCGGGATCACGTCCAGCTGGATCTGGTCGTTGAGGATCTGCACCTCGCCGTCCTGGATCAGCACGCTCCAGCGCATCGCCCGTTGTACCTGCTCGCCCCAGCGCTCGACAAACTCGGCCGGCAGGTCGAGCACCGACAGGTTGTTGAAGCGGGCCAGGTGCTTGCCCTGTTTCTGCCACCAGATATCGGAGGCATTGCCGCCGTAGTTGATGATCTGCACGCGGCGGCTGCGGTTGCAGGCCTTGCGCACGCGTGACTCGTCCGGGTGGCCCAGGTCGATCCATTGCAGGATGTCGCCGGTATAGTCCAGCTCCAGCAGGTCCGGGTCGTCCTCGCTGCTCAGGCCCTTGCCGAACTCCAGCCGGTCTTCGGCATTGAGCGCGAAGGCCAGCAGGCGCACCATCAGGCGCTCGTCGGTTTCGGACGGATGCTGGGCCAAGGTCAGGTTGTGGGTCGCGTAATACCCGCGATCCATATCGCTGATCTGCAGCTCGGCCTTGCGGATGGTGGCGGTGAGAGCCATGGGGATACCGGTGATGAAGACCGCCCATGATAATGCCTGGCCATGCACAGGACCTGTTCCGCCGTGAAAGCCGCCGTGTCAGCCAGCCGCCTGCAATTGGCACCCGGGCCGTGGACCTGCCTGCTGGATGGACTGTGCGCGCGCTTTCCCGGGGTGTCACGCCTGCAGTGGCAGGACCGTTTTGACCGTGGCCGCGTGCTCGCTGCCGGCGGTACCGTGCTGCAGCCGTCGCAGCCCTGGCAAGCGGGTCGGGAGATCCTGTACTACCGCGAGGTGGTCGACGAGCCGGTCATTCCCTTCAGCGAAACCGTGCTGTACCAGGATGCCCATCTGCTGGTGGCCGACAAGCCGCACTTCCTGCCGGTAACACCGGCCGGGCGGCATGTGCGCGAAACCTTGCTGGCACGGCTGCAGGCGCGCACCGGCAACCCGGCGCTGGCGCCGCTGCACCGGATTGATCGGGAGACGGCCGGGCTGGTGCTGTTTTCCTGCGATCCCGGCAGTCGAGCGGCTTACCAGCGCCTGTTCGCCGAACGGCGCATCGACAAACACTACGAGGCGTTGGCGCCGGCCCTGGCCGCGCTGCGGTTTCCGCATGCACGCAGCAGCCGGCTTGTGCGCGGCGAGCCGTTCTTCCGCATGGCCGAAGGCGAGGGCGAGGCGAACGCCTTGAGCCGGATCGAGGCGCTGGAACAGATCGGCGCGGTGTGGCGCTACCGGCTGGAGCCGGTCAGTGGCCGCAAGCACCAGTTGCGGGTGCACATGGCGGCCCTGGGGGCACCGATCATTGGCGATGACTACTACCCGCAGTTGCGCAACCGGGCGCCCGGGGACTACAGCCAGCCGCTGCAGCTGTTGGCGCGGCGGCTGGCCTTCGTCGATCCGCTCAGCGGTCAGCCCCGGCTGTTCCACAGCCAGCGGCAACTGCAGCTGTAATCAGCGGCGCTGCGCCAGCCAGCGGTCCAGCTGCGCGGCAAAGGCCTGGCGATCGCGGGCATGCAGGGTGGCCGGGCCGCCGGTCTGGATGCCGACACCACGCAGTTCTTCCATGAAATTGCGCACCGACAGGCGCTCGGCAATGGTGTTGGCGGTATACAGCTCGCCACGTGGGTTGAGCGCCACAGCGTGTTTTTCCAGCACGCGCGCGGCCAGCGGGATGTCCTGCGTCACCACCAGGTCGCCTGCGGCCACCCGCTCGGCGATGGCGTCATCGGCTACGTCCGGCCCGCCTGCTACCTGCATGGCGCGGACATGGCGCGAGGGCGGAGTGCGCAGCCATTGGTTGGCGACCAGTATGGTCTCGATCTGGGCCCGCCCGGCGGCGCGGAACAGGATCTCCTTGATCACCACAGGGCAGGCATCGGCGTCTACCCAGATGCGGGTGGTGGGGGCGTTGGCAGGTGATTGCATCCGCGCAGTCTATAGGTCGTGTCTATGCCGGCATACCGGCGTGGAATGTTCAAAATTTGCCAAGTGTATGAAAACTGACGGTTTATTGACGGGCCTGAACTTATCTGACTTTCTGAATACGGTATTTATCGCTTTTTGGCGCAAAGCCGCGTATCGTTGGCCCCACTGTGCTTGCAAGGGTCACCGTGAATCGTGGCCTGATGCAGTTGATCTTCTTGATCGGCTCATCGATCCGCTTTACCAACGCCTGCAACTCAGTCTCGGCCCCGATCTCCGGTGGCTGCGATTATTTCAACTTATGTTTCAGGAGTTAGTACATGTCTGATCGTCAGACCGGCACTGTCAAGTGGTTCAACGACGCCAAGGGCTTCGGCTTCATCACCCCGGAAAGCGGCCCGGACCTGTTCGTGCATTTCCGCGCCATCCAGGGCAACGGCTTCAAGTCGCTGCAGGAAGGCCAGAAGGTGACTTTCGTCGCCGTGCAGGGCCAGAAGGGTATGCAGGCTGACCAGGTGCAGGCGGTCTAATCGACCCCCTTGCTACCGTAAGGTTGCTTGGAACGCCGGAAGCGAAAGCTTCCGGCGTTTTTGTTTGTGTTTTCGCGTCGGGCATCGCCTCGCACTGACGCTGCGTTGCGGGGCTGTTGGCTAGGATCAGATCTTGATACCGATTGAATGACGCTGGAGCCAGCGATGATCACCGTGCACCATCTGGAACAATCACGTTCGCAACGCGTGCTGTGGATGCTGGAAGAGCTGGGCCTGGCCTACGACGTGGTCAGTTACAAGCGTGACCCCAGGACCTGGCTGGCACCGCCGGAACTGCGCAAGGTGCATCCGCTCGGAAAGTCGCCGGTACTGCAGGACGACACGCTGATCCTGGCCGAATCCGGGGCCATTCTCGAGTACCTGGCCGACCGTTATGACCTGCAGCGCAGCCTGTCGCCGCAGCCCCTGCCAGTGGAGGCGCCAGAGCGGCTGCAATACCACTACTGGATGCACTACGCCGAAGGCTCTGCGATGCCACCGTTGGTGATGAGCCTGGTATTTGCAAAAGTCCGCAAGGCACCGATGCCTTTTTTCGCCAAGCCAATCGCCCACGGCATCGTCGACAAGGTGATGAAGAGCTTCATCAGCCCACAGCTGCGTCTGCACCTGGACTGGATGGAGCAGGCCCTGGCACAGTCCACCTGGTTTGCCGGCGAACGCTTCAGTGCGGCGGATATCCAGATGAGTTTTCCGGTCCAGGCGGCGGCAGTCCGCGCCGGACCCATGAGCGACTACCCGAAACTGCAGGCTTTCCTCGCGCGCATCAAAGAACGGCCTGCCTATCGGCGCGCCGAGCAGCGCGGCGGGGCGCTGGATCTTATTGGCGGCACTCGTTGAGTACGGCCGGCCGCGCTTGCAGCATGGCCCGGCAGCCCCCACTTTCAGATGATGAACGACACGCACCCACAGTTTGACAACCGCTTTCAGCGTGAGCTGCCCGGCGACCCCGAAACCGGCGCACGGCGCCGTGAGGTGCTGGGTGCCGCCTGGTCGGCGGTGATGCCGACGCCGGTGGCCGCGCCACGCTTGCTGGCACACTCGGCCGAAGTCGCAGCAGAGTTGCTTGGCTTTGACACAACCGTCGTTGCCAGCCCTGAATTTGCCGAGGTCTTCGGCGGCAATGCCTTGTTCGCCGGCATGCAGCCGTGGGCGGCCAATTACGGCGGCCATCAGTTCGGCCATTGGGCCGGGCAGCTTGGCGATGGGCGTGCCATCTCCCTGGGCGAATTGCTGGCCGGCGGCAAGCGCTGGGAACTGCAGCTCAAGGGTGCCGGCCCAACCCCTTACTCGCGCGGCGCCGATGGCCGTGCGGTGCTGCGTTCGTCATTGCGCGAGTTCCTGTGCTCCGAAGCCATGCATCATCTCGGTGTGCCCACTACCCGTGCGCTGAGCCTGGTTGCTACCGGCGATACGGTGGTACGTGACATGTTCTACGACGGCCATCCGCAGGCCGAGCCCGGCGCCGTGGTGTGCCGGGTCGCGCCGTCGTTCATCCGCTTCGGCACATTCGAGCTGCCGTCGGCGCGTGGCGATGTCACGCTGCTGCGACAACTGGTCGAGTTCTGCATCGCCCGTGATTTCCCTGAACTGCAGGGCAGGGGCGAGGCGCTGTACGCCGACTGGTTTGCACAGGTCTGCACGCGCACCGCGGTGATGGTGGCGCAGTGGATGCGGGTCGGCTTCGTGCATGGCGTGATGAATACCGACAACATGTCCATTCTGGGTTTGACCCTGGATTACGGCCCTTACGGCTGGGTCGAGGACTACGATCCGGAATGGACGCCGAACACCACCGACGCGCAGGGCCGCCGCTACCGCTTTGGCACGCAGATGCAGGTGGCGTACTGGAATCTGGTGCGATTGGCGCAGGCGTTGTCGCCCTTGTTTGCCGAGGTTGCACCGTTGCAGGCTGGATTGGATGGTTTCCGCCAGCGCTACGAGGCGGAGGAGCGTGCACACCTGGTGGCGAAGCTTGGCTTGGGCGAGTACCGGGACGGCGATGGCGAGCTGATGACGCAGTTCCAGCAGTTGCTGCAGGACGGTGAGATGGATATGACGTTGGCGTTCCGCGCCTTGGCGTCCATTGACATCGACGCGCCGCAGACCGCGCCGCTGGAGGAGGCCTTCTATTCACCGCCCGCCCGCGAAAGGGTATTGCCGGCACTGACCGACTGGCTGCAGCGCCATGCCGCGCGGGTCCGGGACGCTGGGCAGTCGCCGCAGCGGCGCCGTGCTGCCATGCAGGCGGCAAATCCCAAGTACGTGCTGCGCAACTGGCTGGCCCAGCAGGCCATCGACCGTGCCGAACAAGGCGATCTGGCCGGAATCACGGACTTGCTGGACGTGATGCGGCATCCTTACGACGAACAACCCGGGCGCGAGGCTTTTGCCGACAAGCGTCCGGAATGGGCGCGTGACCGCGCCGGCTGCTCGATGCTGTCGTGCAGCTCCTGAGCACCTCTCCACGAATGACTGATATGACTTCTCCTGCCTACCCCGAATGGTCGCGCCCGATCCGCGACATCGCTGATTTCCCCAAGCCCGGCATCCTGTTCAAGGACATCATCCCGCTGCTGGGTGACGGCGCCTGCTTCCGTGCCGCCGTGCAGGCCATGGCCGAGCCGTGGCGTGACGCCGGCTTGCATGCGGTGCTGGGCGTGGAGGCACGCGGCTTCATTCTGGGCACCGCGTTGGCGCTGGAACTGGGCGTGGGTTTCGTACCGGTGCGCAAGCCGGGCAAGCTGCCGGGCGCGACCCTGAAGCAGGAATACGCGCTGGAATACGGCACCGATCGCATCGAAGTCAGCGTCGGCGCAACCCCGCCGGGCGCGCGTGTGCTGCTGGTCGATGACGTGCTGGCCACCGGCGGCACCTTGCTTGCCGCCTTGCAGTTGGCTGCGCAGCTTGAGGCGCAGGTTGTTGGTGGCGCGGTGTTGGTGGAGCTGGATGGCCTCGGTGGCCGTGAACGCTGGCCTGATGGTTTGCCGCTGGCCGCAACACTGGTTTACTGAGTACCTGATCCCACCCCGATCCGCGGAGTTCCGAATGCCGACGTTGAGTGAGCTGCTGTCTTCCTTCGATGGTGCACAAGGGCTGCTGCTCCCTGACAGTTGGCGGCAGGGTCGCACCGCCTACGGCGGCGTGCTCAGTGCGCTGGCGGTGGCCGCGGCGATGCAAGGCCACGCAGGTGCGTTACCGCCGTTGCGCGCGATGCAGGTGACCTTCATTGGGCCTGCAGCCGGCCTGCTGCGTTTCGTGCCGGCGGTACTGCGCGAGGGCAAGTCGGTGGTGAATGTCGGCGTGGATGTGTATTCCGACGATGCCTTGGCGGCGCGCTTGTCATTGGTGTTCGGCCGCGCCCGCGAAAGTGCGGTTGCGCATGATTTCAGTGGTGAGCTTCCGGCACAGGGGCCTGCCGCATACCGTGATTTCGACATGGCGGCGATGCCGTTCGCGCCGGCCTTTACCCGCAACTTCCAGATGCGCCCTGCCGGTGGTGCGATGCCGGTGTCAGCTGCGGAGATTCCCGAGCTGCTGACCTGGATCCGCCATCGCGACGCCGGTGGAGTAGATCCCGCGGTAGCCCTGATCGCGATGGGCGATGCGATGCCGCCGGCGGCATTCACCAGTTTCCGCGCTGCTGCGCCGATCAGCTCGATCACCTGGAACGTTGAGCTGCTCGATCCTTCGCCGCAGGGCGAATGGTTCCTGCTGCGTTCCTTCAGCCAGCATGCGGGTGACGGCTATTCGTCGCAGGACATGCAGGCCTGGGATGAGCGGGGCCGGGTGGTGATGCGCGGCCGCCAGAGCGTGGCGGTGTTTGCCTGATGCGCGCCTTGCGGGTGTTGGGTGGACTGGCGCTGCTGCTGGCGATGCTGGGCTGGAGCGCGTGGTTCGTGATCTGCAATGTGTATGAATTCTCGCCAGCACTGGACCCGCTGGCGTTCGCCGGCGGCTGGCTGCTGAGCGCGGTGTTGGCCTGGCGCATGTTCCGTGGCGGTTTCCGCCGTATTGCCTGGCCATTGTTTGCGCAGGCAAGCTGCATCGGCGTGTACCTGCTGCTGATCCATCGTGGCGTCGGTGAGGCCACTGCACTGGCGCTGTTTGGCGCAGCCAGCGTAGCGGTTGTTGCCGCGGCCTTCCGGGTGACGCTACGCGCTCGCGCTACCTGAAGCGGGTTCAGCGGGTCAGCCGGATGTCCCCTTCGGCCAGCGCCTGGCGCAGGAATGCCAACACTGCCGGGCCGCTTTCCCGGTCCGCGCGGGCATAGCCTTCGGCAGTGCCGCCCACCGGGATGTATGGGCCGGTGTCGCTGCGGAAGGTGGTGGGCTGCAGGAAGGGCGTGATCAGATGGCCGGCGTCGGAGTAATACAGCAGGGCGTCCGCTTGCGGCGCGCTGCGGCGCTTCAGGCGTTGCATCGCCAATGCCGCCATCTCGCCGGAAACACCGAGCTGGTCGTCACCACCTGCGACCAGCAGTAGCGGCCCGTTGATGCGGTCGATCGGCAGCATTGCCTGCTCCAATGCTGCCGCGTGCGCGCCCGGCTGATTCCAGTTGAGCCGTTCCACATAGGGCAGGAATGGCAGGTCGCGGCCACCAACGCTCAAGGCGGGCTCATCCACGGCGCGGAAATCGGCCGGCGGTACATCACGGCGGATACCGCGGAACGGTGCGGGACTGCCTACCCATGACACTGCCGCCTGCAGGCGCGGATCATGTGCGGCGGCTGCCATTGCCACGATGCCACCCCAGGAACCGCCCATCACGCCGACCTTGCCGGCAAAGGGCTGGGCGCGCAGCCAGTCGACCGTGGTGCTGACCGGGTCGATGGGGACGCGGATCAGATCCTTGGGCAACCCGGGCATCCGGTAATAGGCAACAGCCACTGCGACGAAACCGTTGGACGCCAACCAGGCGGCATATAGATTCGCGGTGTCGATGCCGCCTTCGGCGCCGCCGAGGGTGATGACCACTGGATGTCGGTGGCCATCGTCCAGTGCACCAGCGGGGTGATAGAGATTGCCGACCACTCCTTGCAACTGCAAAGGCGTGGCAACGACATTGGCCGCGTTGATCCGCCGCAACAACGTCTGCTGAGCGATCCGCTCGCCGTCGACGAAGGCCTCCAGTTGCATCGCTACCGGCGTATAGCGCAGGCCGTCGGGTTCGCTGCGCATCGGCAGTGGCGTGGGTCTGCCCTTTCCGGCCTCAGGCTGCATCGACCAGAAAAGCCCCGTTGCATCGACACCTGCGTAGCTGCCGGCCTCGGCGCCAGCCGTGGCGGTATCGGCGATGCCGTTGTGATCGGCACGGTAGTTGGCGTGCGCCAGCCAGCGGTTACCACTGCTGTCCTGCATGGAAAGCTGCAGTTTCACGGCTTGGCTTGGCAGCAGCCCGGCAACGCTGATCTGCACCGGTTGATCGGCTGGACCGTCCACGGGATGTACGCGCAGTTCGGCGGCAAAGGCCAGGGAGCTGCAGCCGAGCAGCAGCGGAAGCAGGAGATGCTTGAGCATGGGTGTTGTGAACGAGGAGCGGCCTGCGATGTTGCCGCTGCTGGAAATGCAACGGAACAGCTGGACGCCACCAATGGCGCAGGCCGTGCCGGGCGTGGCATGAGCCGTGCGTCTCAGCCGGCCTTGCCCATCTTCGATTCGAACGCGTCGCGGTGCAGCCGGCTCAGTGGTAGCTGTGTACCATCCAGCAGTTCCAGCGTCGCATCGCCATTGCGGCGTGGCAGCAGACAGCGCACCCGTGCGCAGTTGACGATTACCGCGCGCTGTACCTGCACGAAGCCGGCAGGCGCCAGTTGCTCGGCGAGCCGGCCGATGCTCTCGCGCAACAGGTGCACCTGCTTGCCGACATGCAGGCAGGCATAGTGGCCGGCGCTGTCGATGTAGTCGATGTCGGTCGGTGATACGTAGTCGCTGCGGCTGCCATTGCGGATGCATAGCGGTGCCAGCGGGTTGATGGTCTCGCGTGCCAGATGCCTGCGCAGCCGGTCCAGTGCGACGGCAAGGCGGTTGGCATCCAGCGGCTTGGGAAGGTAGTCGATCGCGCCCAGTTCGTAGGAGGCCAGCGCATGTTCTGCATGGGCGGTGGTGAAGATGATCGCCGGTGCAGGTACGGCCAGGCTGCGCGCGAGCTGCAGGCCGTCTTCATCGGGCAGCTGGATGTCCAGCAACAACAGCTCGACCGGTTCGGCAGCCAGCAGCGAACGGGCCTGGGCGATGCTGGGCGCTTCGCCAACGATCTGGATATCCGCATGCGCGCCCAGCAGGTGGCGCAGCTTTTCGCGGGCCAGTGCGACATCGTCGATCAGCAGGGTGCGGATCATGCGGCGGGCTCGCTGCTGGCAAGCGGAAGCTGGATGCTGACCTGGAAGTGCGCAGCGTCGCGTTGTGCGTGCAGCGTGGCACGCTCGCCGTAGATCGCCTGCAGGCGTTCGCGGCTGGCTTGCAGGCCAATTCCCATGCCGGCGGCAGCGCCGCCAAGCGGGTTGCGGATCCGCAGGTGAAGCAGATCATCGCGCGACTCGAACTGCAGGCTGATTGTGGCGTCGTTCGTGTCTGAGCCGCTGGCGAAGCGCACGGCGTTCTCGATCAATGGCTGCAGCAGCAGGCTGGGCACGCGCGCATCCCAAGCGTCGGCGCTGGCCTGCAGTTGCACCTGCACCGGCTGTTGCTGCAGCAGTCGCTGCAGTTCGATGAAGGCCATCGCCTGCGCCACTTCCTCGCGCAGGGCGACGAAAGGTTCGCTTTGCAGCAAGTTGCGTAGCAACTCACCCAGCTGCGCCAAGGCAGCGTCGGCGCGCTCGGCATCGCGGTAGCCGAGTGCGCCGATCGCATTGAGTGCGTTGAACAGGAAATGGTGATTCAGGCGTGCCCGCAATGCTTGCTCGCGCGCCTGCGCCAGCAGCTCGCCACGGCGGCGATAGCGGCGGATATAGGTCAGTGCCTGGCCGATGCCGATGACAGCGACATAGGTCGGCAGTGCGAACAGGCTGGTAGCGACAACTGCGTGCAGCCAGCTGTCGGGCAGCGCACGGGGCAGCGCCAGTTGCGAGAGGTAGTAGCCAAACATCCAGCCGGAGAGCGACAGCGCGGGGATGATGCATAGACCGGCACCCAACAGCTTGGCCGCCGCCTTGGCGTCGCTGCCCATGCCCAGCGGCCAGCGCGTGCACAGTTGCCAAAGGCCCGGTGTAGCCAGCAGCCAGGGGCTGTAGATGCCAAGCAGGAACAGCAGGGAGCGCATCAGTTCGATGGGAGCCAGACTGCCGGCTGAGGGGCCGGTGAGCTGCACTGCTGGCAGGGTGACCAGGACCAGCAGCATCCAACCCGCGCACACGGCACGCCACGGAAAGACCGTGGCGTGCGTATCCGCCGCAGTGCTGGAAGAGCGGGTGTACGGCTGGGACGTCATGTGCGCGCTCAAGCGCCGGCCAGGGCCGGCACCTGCTTACATCTTGCGAACGCGGAAACGCTTGCCCTTGATCTTGCCGGCTTCCAGGCGGGCCAGGGCCTTGCCAACCTGCTCACGGGCAATGGCCACGTAGGAGCGGGTGGGGAAGATATCGATCTTGCCAATCGCCTTGGCCGACAGCCCTGCATCGCCGGTCAGTGCGCCGAGGATGTCGCCTGCGCGCAGCTTGTCGGTTTTGCCGCCATCGATGCGCAGGGTGGTCATTGCTGCCTGCGGCAGCTCTGCCGGACGCGCAGTTGCCAGCGGAGTCTTCTGCCAGTTCAGCGGCTTGCCCTGCTGTGTTTCCAGCGCATCAGCGCGGCTGCGCTCGCGGCCGGCAACCAAGCTCAATGCCAGGCCATTGCGGCCGGCACGGCCAGTACGGCCTACGCGGTGCTGGTAGGTGTCGATGTCGGTCGGCAGCTCGTAGTTGACCACGGCTGCCAGGTCTTCCACGTCCAGGCCGCGTGCGGCCACGTCACTGGCGACCAGCACGTTGCAGCTGCGGTTGGAGAACTGCATCAGCACTTCGTCGCGGTCGCGCTGTTCCATGTCGCCATGCAGCGCCAACGCCGAGAAGCCGAACTGACGCAGCGAGTTGGCCACTTCGTCCACGCCCTTGCGGGTGTTGCAGAACACCACCGCCGATTCCGGCGTATACCTCAGCAGCAAGCCGCCGAGTGCCTTCTGGCGGTTGGCCGGCTCGGTCTCGAAGAACAGCTGCTGGATGGCCGGGGCTTCAGCCTGGCCATCGACAGTGACTTCGGCCGGCTCGTTGAGCAGGGCGCGGGCCAGTTCGCGGATCGCTTCCGGGAAGGTGGCCGAGAACAGCAGGCTCTGGCGGTCCTTGTGGGTGCGACCGGCGATCTCGCGGATCGGCTCCTCGAAGCCCATGTCGAGCATGCGGTCGGCTTCATCCAGCACGAAGCTGCGGACCTGGCCCAGGTTCAATGCGCGCTTGCGCGCCAGTTCCTGCACGCGGCCGGGGGTACCGACCACGACCTGCGGGTCATGTGCTTCCAGCGAGGCCAGCTGCGGACCCAGCGGCATGCCGCCGGTGAGAATCAGCAGCTTCAGGTTGGGGATGCCGGTGGCCAGCTTGCGCAGCTGCTTGCCGACCTGGTCGGCCAGTTCGCGGGTAGGGCACAGCACCAGGGCCTGGGTGCGGCTGACGGACAGGTCGAGCCGGTTGAGCAGGCCCAGGCCGAAGGCGGCGGTCTTGCCGCTGCCGGTCGGAGCCTGGGCGATCACGTCACGGCCTTCCAGGATCGGCGGCAGGCTCAGCGCCTGCACCGGCGTCATCGAGGTATAGCCCAGCGCGTCGATGCCAGGAGCGAGTGCCGGCGACAGCGGCAGGGAAGAGAAGTCAGTCATGGCGCATTTTCGCAGAAGCCGGCGCGTCGTGCCTGCCAAGCGCCCCGTTCGCTCGTTTGCCGGGGAAGGATCTGCCCCCGTACAAGCGACGGGGCGTTGAAGAGCGGATGGCGGCGCAGCCAACACCCGCCAGCCGGTTGAACGGTCGCGGCCTTACATCAAGGCCCGGATGCCAAGATTGATCAGCATGCCGCCGGCCATCAGCCAGGCAAACAACAGCAGCGCAAGCAGCATGGGCTTGGCACCGGCCTGGCGCAGTGCCGAAGCATGGGTAGTCAGGCCCAGTGCGGCCATGGCCATGGCCAGCAGCGCGGTGTCCAGGTCCACCAGCATGCTGACCAGGCTGGCCGGCAGCAGCTGCAAAGAGTTGAAGCCAACCATGGCGATGAAGCCAAACGCGAACCACGGAATGGTGATCCTGGACCGCTCGCCCTGGGCCTGGCCCTGGCCGCGTGCCAGCAGCGCCGACAGCCCGACCAGGAACGGTGCCAGCATCATCACCCGCACCATCTTGGTGATGACCGCCGCATCGGCAGCGGGCTCGCTGATTGCGCGGCCGGCCGCTACCACCTGCGCCACTTCATGCACGGTGGAGCCGGTTAACACGCCGAATGCTGTCTCATCCAGCGGCATCCAGCCGGCGGATACGCCCCACTGGTACAGCAGGGGGTAGAGGAACATCGCCACGGTGCCAAACACCACCACTGTAGCCACGGCGACAGCGACCTGTTCCGCACGTCCTTTCACCACCGGCTCGGCGGCCATCACCGCAGCGGCACCGCAGATGGAGCTGCCGGCGCCGATCAGCAAGGCCGAGTTGCGGTCCATGCCCAGCACCTTGGTGCCCAACCACCAGGCCAAGCCGAAGGTGGAGCACAGCACCAGTGCATCGATGACCACGCCGGCGGTGCCGACCTGGCCGATGTCCTGCAGGGTGAGGCGCAGGCCGTACAGGATGATGCCGGCGCGCAGCAGGGTGGCCTTGGAGAAGCCAATGCCCGCCGCTGCACGCGGTGCCAGCGCGCGGTAGAGCGTATTGCCCAGTACGATGCCGATGACAATGGCCAGGGTCAGCGCGCTGATGCCGTGGGCCTGCATCCAGGGCAGGGTGCCCAGCCAGATCGACAAGGCGGCGATAGCGGCAGTCAACAGCAGGCCGGGGAGGCGATGTGGGGCAGGTGCGGCCAGCCCTAGGGTCGAGGTGTTCATAACGATGGGTTATCAGAAGATGGCCCATGCTGCGCCCTGGGTTATTACCTGTAAAACGGATAATATTGGTCAATACAACCAGTTATGCGGGTAGATCATGCATCTTTCGCTGCGCCAGCTGCAGATCTTCTCGGGCATCGCCGAGGCGGGCACCACCACCGCGGCGGGTGAGCTGTTGGGCCTGTCGCAATCGGCGGTCAGTGCGTCGCTGGGGGAGCTGGAGAGCCTGCTCGGGCTGGCGCTGTTTGACCGTGTAGGCCGTCGGCTGGTGCTCAATGGCCATGGCCGTGCGCTGCTGCCGCAGGCCCGTGCGCTGCTCGCCGGCATGAACGACATCGAACGCCGTTTCCGCGCCGACAGCCAGACAGGGGCCGCCGTGCAGTGGCAGGTGGGCGCCAGTACCACCATTGGCAACTATCTGATGCCGTCCCGTATCGCCGACCTGCAGGAGCGCAACCCCAACGCCCATATCGAACTGGCCATCGGCAACACCCGCGAGGTGACCACCGCCGTGCAGCGGCTGGAGGTGGATATCGGGCTGATCGAGGGCCCCAGCCATGAACCCGGGCTGGAAGTGGCGCCCTGGCAGCGCGACGAACTGGTGGTGGTATTTGGTAGCCGCCACCCCTTGGCTGCGGCGTTACGCAACGGCGCTGATCTGGCGCAGCTGCGTCAGGCCCGCTGGCTGCTGCGTGAACCTGGTTCGGGTACCCGCGAAGCGGCGGAACAGGCCCTGCTGCCGCATCTGCAGGGATTTGCCGAGGTCCTGCAGTTGGGCGGTACCGAGGCCATCAAGCAGGGCGCGGTGGCCGGGCTTGGACTGGCCTGCCTGTCCAGGCATGCGGTGGCGGATCTGGTGACCCTGGGCAAGCTGCAGGTGCTGGACACGCCGCTGCCGCCCTTGCAGCGCCAGCTGTGGGTGGTGCGCCACCCTGGCAAGCGGGTGCCGGCCAACCTGCGCCAGCTGCTGGGCTTGGCGGCGGACGTATTCAACGACGATTGAGCGGTGGACGCGGCTTAACCCGTACAATAGGCCCATGCCTTTGATTACCTTGCAGAACGTCGACTACAGCGTCGGCGGCCCGTTGTTGCTGGAAAAAGCCGAACTGTCGATCGAGACTGGCGAGCGTATCGCCCTGATCGGCCGCAACGGCGCCGGCAAATCCACTCTCATGAAGCTGATGGCTGGCGAGCTCAAGCCCGATGACGGCGAGGTGCGCGTGCAGCAGGGCGTGCGCGTCACCCGGCTGGAGCAGGAAGTGCCGCACGGCGCCGCCGGCAGCGTGTTCGACGTGGTCGCCGATGGCCTCGGCGAGCTTGGCCACTGGCTGGCCGAATTCCACCGCCTGAGCCACGCCGAGGTCTTCGATGGCGAGGCCATGGGCAACGTGCAGGCCAAGATCGACGCCGCCGATGGCTGGGGTCTGGACCAGCGCGTAGAGGAAACCCTGACCAAGCTCGACCTGGATGGCGACGCCGAGTTTGGCCGTCTGTCCGGCGGCATGAAGCGCCGCGTGCTGCTGGCGCGTGCGCTGGTCGCCGGCCCCGACGTGCTGCTGCTTGACGAGCCGACCAACCATCTGGACATCGAAGCCATCGATTGGTTGGAAACCTTTCTCAAAGGCTGGGACGGCTGCGTGGTGTTCGTCACCCATGACCGCCGCTTCCTGCGCGCCCTAGCTACCCGCATCGTCGAAATCGACCGTGGTCAGGTGACCAGCTGGCCGGGCGACTGGGACAACTACGAGCGCCGTCGCGAAGAACGCCTCAACGCGCAGGCGCAGGAAAACGCCCGCTTCGACAAGCTGCTGGCGCAGGAAGAAGTCTGGATCCGGCAGGGCATCAAGGCCCGCCGCACCCGCGACGAAGGCCGCGTGCGCCGGCTCAAGGCGATGCGCAACGAGCGCAGCCAGCGCCGCGAGCTCGGTGGCAACGTCAAGCTGGAAGCGGCCGGTGCCGAAAACTCCGGCAAGAAGGTCATCGACATCAAGAACATCTCCTTCTCGTTCGGCGAGCGGGTGATGGTCAAGGATTTCGAGACCACCATCCTGCGCGGTGACCGCATCGGCCTGATCGGCCCCAACGGCAGCGGCAAGACCACCTTGCTGAAGCTGCTGCTGGGCGAGCTGCAGCCGGACAGTGGTGAAGTGCGCCAGGGCACCAACCTGCAGATCGCCTATTTCGACCAGTACCGCGCCACCCTGCGCGAGGATTGGAGTGCGATCGAGAACGTGGCCGAAGGCGCGGACTTCATTGACCTCAATGGCAAGCGCAAGCACGTGCATGCCTATCTGCAGGACTTCCTGTTCACCCCGGAACGCGCACGTGCGCCGATCACCCGTCTGTCTGGCGGTGAGCGCAACCGCCTGCTGCTGGCCAAGCTGTTCGCGCAGCCGTCCAACCTGCTGGTGATGGACGAACCGACCAACGATCTGGACGTGGAAACCCTGGAGCTGCTCGAAGAGCTGCTGGCCGACTACACCGGCACGCTGCTGCTGGTCAGCCACGACCGTGACTTCCTGGACAACGTGGTGACCTCCACGTTGGTGCTGGAAGGCGAGGGCAAGGTGGGCGACTACATCGGCGGTTACAGCGACTCGCTGCGCCAGCGCCCGGCGCCAACGCAGACGGCGATGGCGGTAGCCAAGGCGTCTGCAACGGCGGCCCCTGCAGCCGCCCCGGCGCCGGTTGCTGCCGCGGCGAACAAGCGCAAGCTGAGCTTCAAGGATGCGCGCGAGCTGGAGCAGCTGCCGGCGAAGATCGAGAAGCTGGAGCTGGACGTGGAAGGCCTGACTTCGGCTATGAACGATCCCTCGTTCTATACCCGGTCGAGCGCCGAGGTAACCGCCCATACCCAGCAGTTGACCAAGGTGCAGGCCGAGCTGGATGCCGCCTACGCACGCTGGCAGGAACTGGACGCCTGAGCCATCTGTAAGGGTCAGGGCGTTGCTTCACCTGCCGTCCCGCAACGGGGCGGCAGGATGGTATCCATGGATGCTGCGAGGCGATGATGCAAAGACCCTTCAAACTTGAGCGTATCGATCATGTGGTGTTCCGGGTACGTGACCTGGAGCGCAGCATCGCGTTCTATTCGACCGTGCTGGGCTGCGAGGTGATGCGGCGGCGCGAGCATCTGGGCCTGGTGCATCTGCGCGCGGGCGCATCGATGATCGACCTGATCAGTCTTGATGGGGCCTTGGGTGCACGCGGTGGCGCCGGTCCCGGGCCGGAGGCGCGCAACCTCGATCATCTGTGTCTGCGCATCGAACCCTTCGATGAAGCAGACTTGCTTGCGTATCTGTCCGCGCGTGGTGCAACGCCGTTGGCGGCAGCCGAAGTCAACTTCGGTGCGGAAGGCGATGGACTGTCGTTGTATTTCCGCGATCCGGATGGCAATACCATCGAGTTGAAGGGGCCGGCTTCGGTGCCTGCTTCCTCGCCTGTAGTGAAGTTGCAGGTGTAACTGCCTGCTCCAGGGAGAGGGGCCCTGTGCATCGAGCCACGGACTTGCCGGCTCCCAGGACACCCAGCATGCTCGCCTCATTCGCCGCACCCAGAAGGAAGCACCATGCACCGCACGCTTACCTCCCTCGTGTTGCTTGCCGCGGCAACCGCGCTGCCTGCCCAGGCAGCGGTCAAGGATTCGAGCGCAGCTGGCTTCACCGTTGAGAACAGCGTCGTGATCGCAGCTTCACCGACACGCGTATGGCAGGCGATGACAGCTGATATCGACCAATGGTGGCCGAAAGACCACAGCTGGTGGGGCAAGGAAGGCACGCTCTCCATCGATGCCCGTGCCGGTGGCTGTTTCTACGAGATCGGCGGCGCAAAGCAGGCCCAACATCTGCAGGTCGTGTTCGTTGACCCGGAGAAGACCCTGCGCATGGTTGGCGGCTTGGGGCCGATGCAGGGCATGGGCCTGCAGGGGGTCGCCGAGTGGACGCTGCAGGCGGAAGGCCAGGCTACCCGCGTAAGTTGGCGCTACCGTGCCGGGGGTTATGCGCCGGACGACCTGGGCAAATTGGCACCTATCGTGGACAAGGTGCAGGCCCAACAGCTGGGCGGCCTGGCGCAGTGGCTGCAGGCCGCACGCTGAATCACTCTTCTTCGTCTCCGGCGTCTTCCTCTCCACCATGCGGCAACTCGAAGAAGGCCCAGAACGGCACCTTGTCCTCGGCCCAGCGGGTTGAGGCTTCCGACAAGACATCCAGCAGGGTGTCGAAGTCCGCCGGGCTGGCGCCACGCAGATCTCCGGCCTGGCTGAAAAGCAGGGCATAGCCGTTGGCCGGCAGCCATGACATATCGCGCAGGGCGTCGGACAGCGCATCCCAGTTGCGGCTCCAGCCTGGCGGAAAATCCAGCTGCGTGCCGATACGCATCAACAGGGTGCGTTTGTCGGCGCACTCTTCAAGATCGATACGCAGCACCTTGAGGCCTGCATCACGCGCGGCCGCTGCCAAGCCGCCCAGATCGCCGTCGCCGACGCCGTACACGCCGGCCTGGCCGGCATCTTCAAGACCCATGTCGAAACCGCTGTCACTCATGGCGTTCTCCAGCCGCAGGTACTTCAAAGCTGCGGAAGCTGTCGTAATGGTCGTCGGTGTAGTACCAGGCTTCCGGCGGGTCGCCACCGGTAACGATGCGCTTGGCGCCGCGATGGTTCAGTCCCGGGGTGTCGACGGTGTACTCGTGGTAGTAACCGCGTGGGCGCTGCGGCAGCTGGCGTTCGCGGTTGCCGAACACGCTGCCGTCCTGCTTGTGCGGGTAGGGGCCGCCGCGCTGGATCAAGGCAATGGTCTGACGCGCCTCCGCCGGCAGGAAGGCCGGTAACGGATCTGCTTGCTTGCGGCCGGCATCGGGCAGCGCGGCCGGGGCAGCGGCCACATCCGTACCCTGGGTGAGCGAGGGCGCGAATTGTGGCGGGGGCGGTTGCTGCACAACACGCATTCCCCACAGGCCCGCAATCAGCAGGACGATGGCAACAACAAGAAGTAAGGGCTTACGCATTGGCAGCGGCAGGGGCTTGGAAACGGACCCCGATTATCAGCCCAGTGGCTTGTGTTTGTTGAATGGCCGGTTCAGTGCCGTTGTTTCACGGTGCAATAACAACAGCGGCACAATTGCAGGTGATTCCGTCGCTGGACCGATGGCGGGACAAAGTTTCCTTTACATCACCCTTGGTAAGTTGATGGTTCGTCCCTACCATTCATACCGCAGCGTCCGGTTTTTCGGCCGGATGCAATATCAGGTATCTAAAGGAGATCCTTCATGGCCTACACCCTGCCCAAGCTGCCCTACGCTTACGACGCCCTCGAGCCGCATATCGACGCGGCCACGATGGAAATCCATCACAGCAAGCACCACCAGACCTACATCAACAACGTCAATGCGGCGCTGGAAGGCACCGAGTACGCCGACCTGCCGGTGGAAGAGCTGGTCAAGAAGACCAAGTCGCTGCCGGAGAACCTGCAGGGTCCGGTGCGCAACAACGGTGGCGGCCATGCCAACCACTCGCTGTTCTGGACGGTGATGTCGCCCAACGGCGGCGGCCAGCCGGTCGGTGACGTGGGCAAGGCCATCGAGTCGCAGCTGGGCGGCTTCGAGAAGTTCAAGGAAGCCTTCACCAAGGCTGCGCTGACCCGTTTCGGCAGCGGCTGGGCATGGCTGAGCGTCACCCCGGACAAGAAGGTTGTCGTTGAATCGTCGGCCAACCAGGACAGCCCGCTGATGGACGGCAACACTCCGATCCTGGCGCTGGACGTGTGGGAGCACGCCTACTACCTGAAGTACCAGAACCGTCGCCCGGAGTACATCGGCGCGTTCTTCAACGTGGTCGACTGGAACGAAGTCGAGCGCCGTTATCAGGAAGCAATTGCCTGATTCCCGTGAGCGGCCGTCATTGGCGGCCGCCTCGGACAAAGGAAGGCCGGGCATTGTCCGGCCTTTTTTTTGTGTCTGGCAACGCGATGGTGCTCTCTCCCTTGCATCGTAGGTGCAGGAAAGGGTCGGGGAGTTCCTGATGTGGGCTTCTGCTCGGGTCACAGTGAAGGTCAAGGGCACCCCTCCCAACCCTCCCCTTGGCTGCGCCAAAGGGAGGGCATTGCTCCCCCCCTTGCATATCGCAGGTGCAGGGGAGGACTGGGGAGGTGTGCTTCGGTTCTTGATGCTGGCTTCTGCTTGGGCTACAGCGAAGATCAATGGCCCCCCTCCCAACCCTCCCTTTGAAGGGAGGGCTTTGCTTCTCCCTTGCACTGCAGGGAAGGCTCGGGTTCTAGAGCAGTCCCGGCTCGGTGTCTGGTTGCGCCGATTCCGGCACGATCCGGGTCACCCGCAGGGTTGCCATCATGCCCAGCCGCAGCGGCGGGGCATCACTTTCCGTGCCCGCCAGCTCAATACTCTGCTGGGTGATGTCGGCAAAGCTGCGGACCTGGTAAAGCACGTCCAGGCCGTGCTCGTCAGGGTTTTGGGGGCGCCCGTCCGCGCGGCGCATGCTGGGGTTGCGCCGGGCCGGCTGGAAACCAGGCAGCTGGCGTACCAGCTCCTCGGTGGAGGCGGCGAAATCACCCACCACCAGCGAGGGCAGGGTCTGGCTGGTGGCATCCATCCAGGCACGCAGATCGGCGGCCTGGTGGCCTCGTACCACGCTGGTGTTTTCGCCCGGACGCATGCTGGCAGCGTAAACGTTCAGGCGCGCGCGTTGCAGTTGCAGGCGTTGCATGCCAGCGGCCGAGGGGGTCTGGTCACCATGCAGCAGGGTTATGCCGTCTTCCAGTGCGGTGAGACGGGTAAGCACCGCATTGCCACGGCGCAGCGGCTGGCTGGGACGGTCGGCGCTGATGAAGTCGCAGCTGTAGCGCAGGCGGGTGCCCAGCCAGCAGGCGGAATTGCCGGCATCGGTGGCCTGGCTAACGTCCTGTACCACGATCACGTCCGGGCGCAGTTGCTGCACCAGTTCGGCGATGCGGTCGCGGCTGCCCGCCCACGCCTCACCGGCGGCAGGCAGGCGCAGGTTCGCGATCTTCAGCACCGGTGCCGGCGGCTCCGCCATCGCAGCGAAGGAAAGAACCAGCAGCCCAAAACAGCCCAAACGCAACATCGCCACGGCCCATAAGAATTCGGTTAATCCTATTCCGAGAACTGTCTAAGATTCGTGGACGTGCTTGGCTCAGGTTATCTCTCGTTGATGTGTAAGGTTTTTCTGGCCAATGTGCTGCCGTGAAGCCGACATGATGGGTTACGCTTGCAACCTTTGTATTTTCGGATCGCCCGCAGATGACGACCAGCCATGTAGCAGCCACGCCCGCGCCCAAGGGGCGGATGCCCCGCCAGATCCCCTACATCATCGGCAACGAGGGCTGTGAGCGGTTCAGCTTCTACGGGATGCGCAACATCCTGGTGCAGTTCCTGATCACCTCGACCCTGCTGCAGCACATCCTGGATTCGGGTGAGCGGGCATTGGCGGCCAAGGACCTGATGCACACCTTCATGATCGGTGTGTACTTCTTCCCGTTGCTGGGTGGCTGGATCGCGGATCGCTTCTTCGGCAAGTACAACACCATTCTGTGGTTCAGCCTGGTTTACTGCCTTGGGCATGCTTTCCTGGCGGTGTTTGAACACAACCGCATGGGTTTCTTTGCCGGCCTTGGCCTGATCGCCTTTGGTGCCGGTGGCATCAAACCACTGGTCGCGTCCTTTGTTGGCGACCAGTTCGACCAGAGCAACAAGCACCTGGCCAAGAAGGTGTTCGATGCCTTCTACTGGATCATCAATTTCGGCTCGCTGTTCGCCTCGCTGACCATGCCGCTGTTCCTGAAGAACTACGGCCCGTCGGTGGCGTTCGGTATCCCCGGCCTGCTGATGTTCATTGCCACCTTCGTGTTCTGGCTGGGCCGCAAGAAGTACGTGCTGGTGAAGCCGCAGATGGCCGAAGACCCGGACTCGTTCGGCAAGGTGATCCGTACCGCGTTGTTCGCGCGCAGGGATGGGCAGGGCCGTCCGGGTCTGGTGCTGGCCGGGCTGGGCCTGCTGGCAGCAGTAGTGTCGCTGGCGATGACGCCGGTGCTTGGCTTCGTGATCGCCGCCTGTATCGCGCTGGTGGTGATGATTGCCGGTGTCGGCGGCGGTGCCTGGCTGCAGCTGGAGCGCGCCCGTGGCGTGCACCCGGATGCCGCCGTCAATGGCGTGCGTAGCGTGCTGCGGGTGCTGGTGATCTTTGCCCTGGTCACCCCTTTCCATTCGCTGTTCGACCAGAAGGCCTCCACCTGGGTGATCCAGGGTGAGGAAATGACCAAGCCGGCCTGGTTCGTCGCTTCGCAGATGCAGGCGCTCAACCCGGCGCTGGTGATGATCCTTATCCCGTTCAACAACCTGGTGCTGTATCCGCTGCTGGCCAGGATGGGGTGGGAACCCACCGCGCTGCGGCGCATGACCGCCGGCATTGCGTTCAGCGGCCTGGCCTGGATCGTGATTGGCGGCATCCAGGTGGTGATGGACGGTGGCGAGCCGATGTCCATCGTCTGGCAGGTACTGCCCTATGCGCTGCTCACCCTGGGTGAGGTACTGGTGTCGGCGACGGGCCTTGAGTTTGCCTACAGCCAGGCACCGCAGTCGATGAAGGGCGTGGTGATGAGCTTCTGGAACCTGACCACGACCATTGGCAACCTGTGGGTGTTGCTGGCCAACTTCGCGGTGCGCAACGACGCGGTGACCGGCAGCATCGCCACCACCGGGCTGAGCGTCACCGCCTTCCAGATGTTCTTCTTTGCCGGGTTCGCCTTGTTGGCGGCACTGGCTTTCGGTATGTATGCGCGGCGATATAAAGTCGTCGACAACTACCGGGCAGCCTGAGCATGCAGGGAATGATTACGTTTGTTCTGATCGGCGTCACCGCGCTGGTGTCGTGGCTGGCCTTCAAGGACCGCAAGCTGGCGGACCGGCTGGTGCTGTGGCCGCCAGCGGTTGATCGCCACAAGCAGTACGACCGGCTGGTGACCTACGGCTTCATCCACGCCGACTTCCCGCACCTGCTGTTCAACATGATCACCCTGTTCTTCTTCGGCCGGCTGGTGGAGAAGCTGATGACCAGCATCACCGGTCACTGGTGGGTGTACCTGCTGTTCTATCTGTCGGCGCTGGTGGTGTCGATCCTGCCCAGCTACCTGAAGAACCAGAAGAACCCCAACTACCTGAGCCTGGGGGCGTCGGGCGCGGTGTCGGCGGTGCTGTTCGCCTTCATCCTGGTGTCGCCGTGGTCGTTGATCTTCGTGTTCTTCATCCCGGCCCCGGCCATCCTCTATGCCGTCTTCTATGTTGGCTACAGCATCTGGATGGACAAGAAGGGCGGTGACAACGTCAACCACAGCGCGCACCTGGCCGGTGCCGCCTACGGGGTGATGTTCATGTTGCTGATGGAGCCGGGTTTGCTGCAGCACTTCCTGCAGGCCCTGATGAATCCCAGCTTCGGCCGCTGAGGCGGCCCCGCCGTGGCGCCGGGTGCGCCACGGCCACTCCGGCTTGCCGCAGCGGCTGGCAGCCGCCGCTGCTGGACCGGGGGCGTCAACTCAGGCGGCGTAGGCCGCCAGCAGACGCGAATAGACTTCGCTTTCGATCTTCTCGAACTGCCAGTTGCTGGTTTCGCCCGACACGCTCAGCTGGAACAGGCCTTCCAGAAGGGTGGCGTCGTGGTCGTCGGTTGGGATGGGGTGGTCCAGGTAGGTCATGGCTCGCGTTCCTTTGTCGCTTACAGGGGACAAAGCAAGGGCCATGCCAGAAAATATGACGCAGTTCCGGGTTTGATTCCGATCCACCGGCGGGGGTAAGGTCGAAATGTGACGCACTGCGGCGCACGGGTGGCCGGGCAGCGTCATCACATCTTCCTCATCAACCGGGCTTGCCCCTTCGCCCTGGAGCGTTCATGTCTGCCGCCGATACCAATACGCCCCCGATCCACCACAATGCCGCCGCCCATCGTTTCGAGATGCGCGTTGACGGACACTTGGCGGTGCTGGACTACGAACTGCAGGACGGCGTGATGGTCATCACCCATACCGGCGTGCCACAGGCCATCGGCGGACGCGGTGTGGCCGGGCAGATCACCCGCTTCGCGCTGGACCACGCGCGCGCTGCAGGCTGGAAGGTACTACCGGCCTGCAGCTATGCCGCGGCCTTCCTGCAACGTCATGGCGAATACACGGACCTGCTGGGATAATCCCACTGACATGGCCATGCCCAGTCGGGCGGCCGGATCTTTCGAGGAATGACAGGGCATGAACAGGTTTGCACAGGGATCGTTGGCCACGGCGGTATTGCTGGCGGCGTTGGCAGGATGCAAGCAGGAGCAGCAGGCTGCGCCGGTGACGCCGCCGCAAGCTGGGGTGGAAGCGCCGGCCACGACGACGGCTGCCCCAACTGCCGTGGAATTGAAGGACGTCATCGAAAACACCCCCAGCTACATCATTGGCATCAGCTATCCGCCGGCTGCGTCCAAATACCCGGGCCTGGCCAGTGAGCTGGCCAGCTATTCGGAGCACGCCAAGGCCGAACTGCTGAAGGCCGTAAGCGAGCTCGGCAACGACAAGCCGACGGCCCCCTACGAACTGTCCCTGGCCTACGACATGCTGGCCGACACCCCGGCCGTGGTTGCGGTATCGGCCGATGGCAGCAGCTATACCGGTGGCGCCCACGGTCAGCCGCTGGTCGCCCGCTTTGTCTGGTTGCCGGAGCAGCAGCGCCTGCTCAAGGCCGAGGATCTGATGAGCTCGGCCAAGGGTTGGCAGGCGCTGAGCGACTATGCCGAGGACAAGCTGCTGGAGCAGGCCACCGTGCGTGCCCAGGGCGAGGACCTGTCGCCGGAGGAACAGCAGGCTCAGGTGCGCAATCTGTCCAAGATGATTGACGAAGGCACCGCGCCGGACCCGACCAACTTCAGCCAGTTCCAGCCGGTGCTGGACGCGGCAGGCAAGATCAGCGGGCTGCGTTTCGTGTTCGCGCCTTACCAGGTGGGGCCGTATTCGGACGGCACGCAGACGGTGGATGTACCGGCGGCGGTGCTGCTGCCGCATGTGGCTGCTGATTACCAGGGATTGTTCGCACACCCGTAAACCATGGAGGCCAGCGATGGATGCAGGATTGCAACGACGTGTCGAAGCGCTGTTGCAGGAGGCCGGCATCACCCCCGGGGGTGACCAGCCGCAGGACATCGACATCCTTGACCCGCGTTTCCATGCGCGGGTGCTGGCCGACGGCTCGCTCGGTCTGGGCGAGAGTTACATGGAGGGCTGGTGGCAGGCGCATTCGCTGGATGGCCTGCTCACCCATCTGCTCGACGCACGCCTGGACGAGCGCGTGCATGGCGGTGGCGAGGTCTGGGATGCACTCAAGGCCAAGCTGTTCAACCTGCAGAGCGGGCAGGGCAGCTACGAGGTCGGCAAGCGCCACTATGACCTTGGCAACGATCTTTACCGGGCCATGCTCGGCAAGCGCCTGGTGTACAGCTGTGGTTACTGGCGCGACGCCGGCAATCTGGACGACGCGCAGGAAGCCAAGCTGGACCTGATCTGCCGCAAGCTGGGCCTGCAGCCTGGCATGCGTGTGCTCGATATCGGTTGCGGCTGGGGCGAGGCGCTGAAGTTCGCCGCCGAGCGCTACGGCGTGCAAGGGGTGGGAGTAACCATCTCGCAGGAGCAGGCGGAGTTCGCGCGCGAACTGTGCGCCGGGCTGCCGGTGGAGATCCGCCTGCAGGACTACCGCGAGCTGGATGAACCGTTCGACGCCATTCTGTCGGTGGGCATGTTCGAGCATGTCGGGGTCAAGAACTACCGCACCTACTTCGAGGTGGCCCGGCGCTGTCTGGCCGAACAGGGCCTGTTCCTGCTGCACAGCATCGGCACCAATATCAGCCGTGATCGCACCGATCCGTGGATCGCAAGGTACATCTTTCCCAACTCCATGCTGCCGTCGGCTGCGCAGATCACCCAGGCCATGGAAGGGCTGTTCGTGCTGGAGGATTGGCACAACTTCGGTACCGACTACGACCGCACCCTGCTGGCGTGGCGCGAGAACGTGGAGGCGGCATGGGATCAGCTGGATGCACGCTACGACGAGCGCTTCCGGCGCATGTGGCGTTTCTACCTGGCGGGCTCCATGGCCACTTTCCGCACCCGCCACTCGCAGCTGTGGCAACTGGTGCTGTCACCGCGCGGGGTGCGTGGCGGCTATGTGGCGCCACGCTGAACGTAGAACGCTGTAACCCCGAAACTGTTTTATAAGTTTATATTACACATGTGTATTATCTGCCTCATCCCTGGATGAGCCGGATAGGCCATGAGCAGCTTCGACGCGACAGAAACCCGGATTGATGCCACCTGCGCCCGCTGGCCGGGATTTCCGCGCGAGCCCGCGGTGCTGGTGCGCCTGGTCAAAGGGATCTACAAGACGGTCCATGACCGCGCCAATGCGGTGTTGCGCGAGTTCGAGCTCAGCCACGCCGAGTACAACATCCTGATGATGTTGTACGGCACGCCGGATCATCCGCTGACCCCGTCGGAACTGGCCGAAGCGGCAACCGAGAAGTCGGCCAACATCACCCGGCTGACCGACCAGCTGTGCAACAAGGGCCTGCTGGAGCGCATTCCGGACGCCCATGATCGGCGCAAGCTGGGCCTGCACCTGACCGCCGATGGCCTGGCCTGCATCCAGCGGTTGCTACCCAAGATGGCGGAACTGCTGGTCATGCAGGTGCAGGGGCTGGATGGGCAGGAGCAGCACCAGCTTGAGCGGCTTCTCAAGAAGATGCTCGATGGCATCGAGGCGAACTGAGTCCCGCATGTCCGCCATCCCATCATCGGTGAGCACGCCGACAGCCACGCCCTGGTACGCGGGAATGCGCGTCTTCCTGAAAGGCGAGGCCGATACCTGGCTGTTCGTGCTGCGTACCACCGTGGCCTTCTTCCTGACGGGCTGGCTGGCGATGCGCCTGCAGCTGCCGCAACCCGGCACGGCGATGATGACCACGGTCATCGTCATGCACCGGCAGAGCGGCATGGTGTTGGCCAAGGGCTTCTACCGCGTACTGGGCACCTTGGTGGGCGCGGCGGCGGCGTTGTTGATCGTGGCGCTGTTCCCGCAACAGCGCGAGCCCTTCCTGATACTGATGGCGTTGTGGATTGCCGGCTGCACTGCAGGGGCCACCCTGCATCGCAACTTCAAGTCCTATGCCTTCGTGCTGGCTGGCTACACCGCCGCGATCATCGCCTTGCCGGTGATCGCCACCCATCCTGGACAGGTATTCGACTCGGCGGTGGCGCGTATCAGTGAGGTGCTGCTGGGGCTGCTGGTGACCGCGGTGATCAGCGACACGATCTTCCCGGTGCGGCTGCGCGACACCCTGCGCGCGGCGGTTACCAGCCAATATGAAAACTTCCTCGGTTTCATGCGCGGCGCGCTGCTGGGCCAGATGCCGCGTGAGCAGATGGAGCAGGCCCACCTGCGCGTAGTGCGCGATGCGGTGACACTGGAAGACCTGCGCAGCTCTGTGATCTTCGAAGACCCGGAGGCGCGGGCCCGCAGCGCGCACCTGCAGCGCTTCAACCAGCGCTTCATGGCGGCTTCGACCAGCTTCCAGCCCCTGCATCATCTGATCAACCGTTTGCTGCGCCAGCCTGCGCCCGCGGCAGGGCAGGCCCTGCAGCAGCTGTACCAGCCCCTGGGCCTAGCCCTGCAGGGCAGTGAGCAGGACCCGGCGCAGTTGGCTGAGCGCATCCATGAAGTACGCCGACAGCTCGCGTCGCGTGCGGCCGGGCTGCGCGGCGGCTTGCAGGGGGCGGCGCAGATTGAGGATTTCGATGTCGGTACGCAGCTGCTGCGCCGTTTCGTGAAGGAGCTGGAGCAATACGTGCACGCGCGGCGTCAGCTGACCGCGCAGGTGGCGCCCACCGAGGACGATGCGCGTGCGCACTTCGTCCGCGGCAACGACTACCTTGGTGCGGCCGTGGCATTTGCCCGTACCGCGATCACCATGTTGTTGCTGGGCGCGCTGTGGGCGGCCAGCGGCTGGGCCATGGCGATCAACGTGATGCTGCTGGCGACGATCTTCTCCGGGCTGTTCGCAACCGTGCCCAATGCCGCGCGGATGACTGGCAAGGTGGGCTGGGGCTATCTGGTCGGCTTGCTGGCGGCCTATGTTTGCAACTTCACCGTGTTGACGCGGATGGAGGGCTATACGCTGCTGGTCGCCGGTCTGCTGCCGTTCTTTCTGGTGGGGCCCTATATGGTCAGCCGGCCGAAGCTGTCGGTGTTCGGGCTGGGTTACACCATGGGCCTGGTGAACATCCTGGCCATTACCAGCGTGCATAGTTTCGACCCGACGCGCTTCTTCAACGAAGGCACCTCGCACATGATCGCGATGGGTGCGGCGGTGCTGAGCTTCGCGCTGATGCCGCCGCTGGTAGGCACGGCCTGGTTGCGGCGGCGGCAGATGGCGGGCCTGCGTGCGCAGGTGGGTTTGGCGGCGCTGGCGCCGCTGCGTGGCCTGCAGCATCGTTTTGAAAGCAGCAATAGTGACCTGCTGCATCAGATCGTGGCGCACACCGCGCCGGGCAGCGAGGAATCACGTGAGCAGCTGGCCTGGGCATTGGCAGTCAACGAGACCGGCCGTGCGCTGATCCACCTGCGCCAGGATGTTGCCCACGAACCGGCATCAACAGCGCTGCACCAAGGGGTGGACGCGGTGGTGCGGGCATTGGCGGACTTCTTCGCACTGCCCGGCAGGGCGGCCTGGCTGCGCGCCGATGCGGCGCTGGCGGCCGCCATCGACGTTGCCCGCGCCCAGGCCGGGGCGGGTGGTGTGGCCGCG
>DKPB01000052.1:4611-34666 GCA_002471015.1 Stenotrophomonas sp. UBA7346 | reverse complement strand
TGCGCTTACCCGGGCTACGTCTCGCAATCAGTGCAACAGCACCAGCGTGGCCAGGCCAAGGAAGGTGAAGAAGCCCATGGTGTCGGTCACCGCGGTCAGAAAAATGCCGCTGGCCAGCGCCGGGTCGAAGCCCAGCCGTTTCAGTGTCAGCGGCACCAGCACGCCGGCAGTGGCGGCAAACAGCAGATTGAAGGTCAACGCCGCGGCGATCACCAGCGACAGCCCGGGCATGTGGAACCAGGCCAGCACGATCAGGCCCAGGATCGTGCCCAGCATCAGGCCGTTGAGCAGAGCCACGCGCAGCTCTTTCCACAGCAGCGTGCGGGCGTTGGAAGCACCCACCTGGCCCAGTGCCAGGCCGCGGATCATCAGCGCCAGCACCTGGGTGCCGGCGTTGCCACCGAGGCCGGCGACAATGGGCATCAGCACTGCCAGTGCCACCAGCTTGTCGATGGTGCCTTCAAAGTGGCCCACCACGCTGGAAGCGAGGAAGGCGGTACACAGATTGATCGACAGCCACATCAGGCGGCGTCGCATCGCACGCCAGACCGGGCTGAACAGATCCTCGTCCTCGTCCAGACCCGCCGCGCCCAGCACCTGGTGCTCGGCCTGGCCGCGGATGATGTCCACCACGTCATCGATGGTGATGCGGCCGATCAGGATGTTGTTGTCATCCACCACCGGTGCCGACACCCAGTCATGGTCGGAGAATTGGCGGGCAACTTCGTCGGCGCTTTCGCCCACATCGATGGCCGGCTGTTCGTCGTCGATCAGGCGATTGATCGGAGTGGTGTCTTCATGCGTGACCAGCGCGGCCAGCGACAGCCGGCCCAGGTACTGGTGGCGCCGGCTGACCACGAACAGGTAATCGGTGTGGTCGGGCAGTTCACCGCGCAGGCGCAGGTAGCGCAGCACCACGTCGACGTTGACGTCGGCGCGCACCGTGACCACGTCGGGGTTCATCAGGCGCCCGGCGGTGTCCTCGGGATAGGACAGCACCTGCTCCAGGCGCTCGCGGTTCTCGCGGTCCATCGACTTGAGGACTTCGTCGATGACGGTGTCGGGCAGGTCTTCGACCAGGTCCGCAAGGTCATCGATGTCCAGGTCTTCGACCGCGGCGATGATTTCGTCCGGGTCCATGTCCGCCAGCAGGCTTTCGCGCACGTCGTCGCCAACGTGCACCAGCACCTCGCCGTCGTCCTCGGCGTCGACCAGGCCCCACACCACCTCGCGCTTGCCCGGTGGCAGCGATTCGAGCAGGTTGCCGATCTCGGCCGGCGACAAGGTGTTGACCAGGCGGCGTACCGGCCCCAGCCGGCCACTATCAAGCGCATCGGAAAGCAGTCGTAGCTGGCGTGCGGTCTTGTCGTGGCGTACGGCTTCGGCCATGCGCAGCTCCCGGAAGTGAAATGGCCGCTATATCCGGGGCAAGCATGCGCCACCGGAGGTGTTCAGCCCGTCATTATCGCGTGCAAGTGGCGGCCTTTGCACACGCTTTTTGCGCATCAGCCCTGCGCGGTGGCGTTTATCCAGCGCTCGATGCCGCGGCGGTCGCGCGCGGCCAGCAGTTGCGGGGCCTGCGCGCGCAGGGCGGTCAGGTCCAGCCCGCGGATGGCCCGGCGTACTTCCAGCAGCGTACCCGGGTGCAGGCTGAACTCGGTCAAGCCCAAGGCCAGCAACAAGGCGGTCATGCGCGCGTCACCGGCAATCTCGCCGCAGACCGCCACGGGCGTGTCATTGCGCCGTGCGGTGTCGATGACATGTGCCAGCAGTCGCAACACCGCCGGATGCAGGGGCGAGTACAGCTCGGACACGGCCTCGTTGTTGCGGTCCGCAGCCAGCAGGTACTGCACAAGGTCATTGGTGCCGATCGACAGGAAGTCGACCTGGTCGATGAAGGTATCCAGCGCGAACGCCGCCGCTGGCACCTCGATCATCGCCCCGACCTGGATGGTGTCGGAAATCTCATGGCCTTCATTGCGCAGCAGGGCGGCCAGGCGCGACAGGCGCCGGCGCACGGCCATGATCTCCTCGCGGGTGGTCAGCATCGGGATCAGGATGCGGATCGGCCCGTATCCGGAGGCGCGCAGGATGGCCCGCAGTTGGGTGTCGGACACCTTGGGCTTGGCCAGCGACAGGCGTACCCCGCGCAGGCCCAAGGCCGGGTTTTCCTCGCTGCCCATCACCAGCCCGGTGCGGTCGGCCTTGTCCGCGCCCAGGTCCAGGGTGCGGATGGTCACCGGCCGGCCACTCATGCCCAGCACGGTGTCGCGGTAGATACGGAACTGCTCGTCTTCGTTCGGCAGCTGGTTGCGCTGCAGGAACAGGAACTCGGTGCGGTACAGGCCCAGGCCGCGTGCGCCCAGCGCATGGGCCTGGGTGACGTCCTCGGCCGACTCGGCATTGGCCAGCAGGGTGATCTCCACCCCGTCGACGGTGCGGGTGGGCTTGCCACGCAGGCGCCCAAGCTCGCGCTGTTCGCGTGCCAGTTCGCGCTGGCGGGCGCGGTACTGGCGCAGGTCGGCCGGGCCGGGGTCAAGCACGATCTCGCCACTGGCACCGTCAACGATCAGCACGTCGCCATCGTTCACCTTCTGCAGCACCGCGCTGGCACCAACCACCAAGGGCATGTGCAGGCTGCGGGCAAGGATGGCGCTGTGCGAGAGCACACTGCCCGCACTGCTGATGATGCCGACCACGCCTTGCGACTGCAGCTGTGCCAGCTCGGACGGGGCCACGTTCTCGCAGACCAGGATCTCCCCGGCCAGGCCTTTCACCGTGGTGGTGCGCTTGTGCAGGAAGGAATGGATGCGGCCGATGACATGGTCCAGGTCGTCCAGCCGGCTTTTCAGGTAGGCGTCCTCCATGCCTTCGAACACCTGGGCAAGGCGGTCGCGCTGCACGCGCAGGGCATGGCCTGCGCTGTAGCGCTTGCTGCGTACCAGTTCGTCCAGCGCGCTGAGCAGTTCCGGGTCGTCCAGCAGCATGGCGTGCAGGTCGAGGAACTCACCCACCTCGGCCGGCAACGCGCCCTGCAGGCGGGTACGCAGCTCGCGCATCTCGGCGCGGGCAGCGTCGGTGGCGCGGTGCAGGCGTTCCAGCTCCTGTTCCACTGCTGCCGCGGCGATGCGTTTTTCGCCAACGTCCTGCACATGGGGCAGGCGCACGCGGGCGCGGCCCAATGCCGTGCCACGTGAAGCCGCCAGCCCCTGCAGCCGGGTCACGGCTGTTGCTCCCGTGGGGAGTACGCAGGTGGCAGGGCGGCTGCGGGCATCAGTTGTCCTCGTCGAAGCGACGCTCGAACAGGGCCGCAACTGCCTCCAGTGCGGCGGCCTCGTCCTCGCCATCGACGCGCACCGTCACCGGCGTGCCTTGTGCGGCAGCCAGCAACATCACGCCCATGATGCTTTTGGCGTTGACCTCGCGGCCCTTGGCCACCAGCGTGGCAGTGGCGCGGAAGCCGGACAGCACCTGCACCAGCTTGGCGGTGGCGCGGGCATGCAGGCCCAGCCGGTTGGAAACAATGAGTTCTTTCTCAAGCATCGTCGGTGATGACTCCATTGCGGGCGCCCGCCGCCGCAGTGGCGGGCAGTTGGTCCAGTCCCTGTTCCGGATAGTTCATTACCCGCAGCAGCATCGGCAGGCTGAGCGCGGATACGCGGCGTACCGGTGTGCCCAAGCGTGCCAGCCGGGCGGCCAGATTGCTGGGGCTGGCGCCGTACAGGTCGGTCAGCACCAGCACGCCTTCATCACCTTCCACACGTCGCATCGCCGCCGATGCCGCTGGCAGCAGGGCGTCCAGGTCGGCGTCGAAAGGGACTTCGAACGCTTCGGTTTTGAGCGGCAGTTGCCGCAACAACGTCGTCGCTACTTCCAGCAGGGAAGTACCAACACCAGGGTGGGTTACAAGGAGAATGCCGCAGGTCATGACCGAACGTTAACAGGTCAGGGCAAGTCCGCGATAGCGCTTAAATCTGTCTTCTGTGTGCCATTCAGCACGGGAGTATCTGCGCTGGGCAACTGGGGCTCAGTCCTGTTCGCGATGGAAGGTGGCAACGTCCTGCCAGCCGGTTTCGCGGGCATGCCGGGCAAGGCGCTCGGCGAGGTAGACCGAGCGGTGTTTGCCGCCGGTGCAGCCGAAGGCGATGGTGACGTAACTGCGGGTATCGCTGCCCAGTTTGGGCAGCCAGGTGTCCAGCAGGTCCTGCAGCTGGGTGACGTAGCGCACCACTTCCGGCTGCGCGTCCAGGTACTCGCGCACCTCGCGGTCGCGCCCGGTCAGCGAGCGCAGCTCCGGGTCCCAGTGCGGGTTGGGCAGCACCCGCGCATCAAATACGAAATCGGCCTCGGCCGGCACGCCGCGCTTGTAGGCAAAGGACTCGAACAGCAGCGACAGCTTGCCCTGCTGCGCGAGCGCGAACTCGGTGATGACGCGGCGCCGCAGCTGGTGCACGTTGAGCCGGGTGGTATCGATGACGGCATCGGCTTCGTTGCGCAACGGTGCGGTCAGCTTGCGCTCGTGGGCGATGGCCTCGGGCAGCGACAGGCCCAGTTGGCTCAGCGGGTGGCGGCGGCGGGTGTCGGCGTAGCGGGCGAGCAGGGTGTCGTCATCGGCCTCGAAGAACAGCAGGTGGGCGTCGATGCCGTAGTCGGTGGCGATCTTGCGCCACTGGCCGAGCTGGCTGAGGTCGTTGCGGCCACGTACGTCGATGCCGACGGCAATCCGGCGTGGACCGTTCGCATCGCGCTGGCCCAGCACGCTGCGCACGAATTCCGGCAGCAGGTTTACCGGGATGTTGTCCGAGCAGTAGTAGTCCAGGTCCTCGAAGGTCTTCAATGCGACCGATTTGCCTGAGCCGGACAGGCCACTGACGATGACCAGTACCGGTGACAGCGGGACGTTCATGGGCTGCGTTGCTCCAACAGGTTGCTGTGGCGGGCGATGAACATCGCCGCCGGGTCGATGCCCTTGGTGCGCAGGATGTGCAGTCGGGTGGCGGCTTCGGTGAGCACGGCCAGGTTGCGGCCCGGCATCACCGGCAGGGTGATCAGTGGCACGTCCAGGTCCAGCACGTGGCGTTTGCCCGAGTCGCCGGTCAGGCGCTCATAGCCATAGCTGCTGGGCTCGGTCATGGGCTTGGTCAGGTGGACGATCAGACGAAGATACTTGTTCTTCTTTACAGAAGTGTCACCAAACATCTGTCGGACATTCAGTACGCCAAGCCCTCGGACTTCCAGTAGATCCTGCAGCAGTTCCGGACAGGTGCCATCCAGTACGTCTGGGGCGATCTGGGTGAATTCAGGGGCGTCGTCGGCAACCAGGCGGTGCCCGCGTGACAGCAGCTCCAGCGCAAGCTCGCTCTTGCCCGAGCCTGCTTCGCCGGTGATCAGCACGCCGATGGAATAGATCTCCATGAAAACGCCGTGCAGGATCACCCGCGGTGCCAGGGTGCGGGCCAGGTGGTAGCTGATGTGGTTGAGCAGTTCATGGCCGCGCCGTGGCGACACCCACAACGGGGTCTGTGATTCGTCGGCGGCCGAGCGCAGGTCTTCCGGGCAGCCGTGGCTCTTGGTGATCACCAGTGCCAGCGGCCGGGCCTGGATGATGCGTTCGATCACCTCCCAGCGCTGGCGGGCATCGAGCGAATCCAGCCAGGTAAGTTCCTCGGTGCCGAGGATCTGTACTTTGTTGGGATAGATGGTGTTGAGGTAGCCGGCCAGCGAGGGGCGGCGGGAGACGGTATTGCCCGCCTCCAGCTCGCGCTGGCCGCCGGCCTGGCCAGCAACCCAGCGCAGGTCCAGCTTTTCGCGCTGCTGGTCGAAGAGTTCCTGGGCCGTGATGCTGGTATTCATCCGCTGCGTGCCTGTTGCGGGTTGCTGACGATGTGCTGCAGGGCGTCGGCGTCCGGTGCCTGGCGCAAGGCCTGGCGGATGCCGGGGTCGGAGAACATCTCGGCCAGTTCCGACAGCAGCATCAGGTGCTGGTGGGTGTAGTGCTCGGGTACGGCCATGGCAAACACCAGGTCCACTGGCTCGCCGGTGCCGAAATCCACCGGTTGCTGCAGCCGCAGCAGGGCGCCTCGGGGCTGTTGCAGGGTAGGGGAGCGCCCATGCGGGATGGCAATGCCATGGCCGATGGCGGTACTGCCCACGCGTTCGCGTTCGCGCAGGCTTTCAAAGAGGCTCTCGGCCCCGGCTTCGCGGCAGGCGAGCAGGCGGGATGCGGCGAGCAGGGTACTGTCACGATCGGCGGCCGAAAGTACCTGGGTACTGACGGCCGCCATGAGGTCGGTCAACGGCATGTGGGGTGCGGGTGATGGCGGCTAGGCGCCATTGTCGCGCAGAGCATGCGAAGCATGGGGAAGATTCTTCTCCTTGTGCTTGATGACCAGCCGGTCAAGCTTGTCCGCCAGTACGTCGATGGCCGCATACATCGTGGGCTCGGCGGCGTCGGCGTGGAGGGTGCGGCCGGGGAGGTTCACCGTGGCCACGACGAGATAGTCGGGTTTGCGTGTGGACAACTGCACCCGCACTTCGCAGTGCTGGTCAAAGTGGCGGCCCAATCTTTCCAGCTTCGTTTCCACGTACTCCTTCAAGGCGGGCGTGACTTCAACTTGCTGGCCATACGTCTCGATACGCATCGGATTCCTCCTGTGGTTCGGGTTGCCGTCATGAACCCTGCGCCCCACCAGCAAATGCGTCAGGCAATACGTACGCGTTCGTGGGAGGCGGAGATGTTCATGGCTTCACGATACTTCGCCACGGTGCGTCGCGCTACCGGTATGCCACTTGTTTTGAGCATCTCGGCCAGCTTGGCGTCAGAAAGCGGTTTGCGCGGGTTTTCCGCATCTATCAGGTTGCGGATCATGGATTGGATGGCGGTGCTGGAAGCCTCGCCGCCGCCTTCGGTGTCGATGCCCGAGGCAAAGAACGCGCGCAACGGCAGGGTACCGCGTGGTGTGCGTACGTATTTGCGGGCAATGGCACGGGAAATCGTCGATTCGTGCAGTTCCAGCTCGGCGGCGATTTCACGCAGGGTTAGCGGGCGCAGCGCCTGCTCGCCGAACTCCAGGAAGCCGGCCTGGTGCTGCAGCAGGCTGTTGACCACCCGCAACAGGGTTTCGCCACGGGCCTCCAGGCTTTTGAGCAGCCAGCGGGCCTCCTGCAGGTGGGCGCGCAGGTAGCTGGCATCGGCATCGCCACAGCGGCGGATCAGCTGTTCGTAGCCGCGGTTGATGACCACTCTGGGGCCGGCGTGGCCGGCCAGCGCGCAGCGCCACACACCGCGTTGCCGCCACACCACGCAGTCGGGTACCACATAGTTGTCCGAGGACAGCTCGCCCAGCTGCTTGCCGGGGCGGGGATCGAGCGAGCGCAGCAGCTGCACGGCTTCTTCCACCGCCGCCAGGGGCTGCTTGAGCTCCTGGGCGATGCCGGCGATGCCGGCGCGCGGCAGGCGTTCCAACGGGCCTGTGGCAATGTGCCGGGCCAGGGCCATGCCGGGAGTTGTGCTGGGCAGGGTGTCCAATTGCAGGGTCAGGCATTCGCCCAACGAACGTGCGCCGACGCCTGCCGGGTCAAAACACTGCACCTGCCGCAGCACGGCGACGATCTCGTCTTCGTCGGCATGGATTTCCGGGCACAGGGTCTGGGCGATGGTCGAGAGCGGTTCGCGCAGGTAGCCGTCTTCGTCCAGAGCGTCGATCAACGCCACGCCGATGGCGCGGTCGCGGGGACCCAGGTGGGTGAGGTGCAGCTGCCAGAGCAGGTGGTCGGCGAGGCTGTCAGCCTCGGCGGCCTGTTCGCGCCCGCTGCCGTCATCGTCGTCGAACGATCCGCTGCGGGGGCTGGCCCAGTCTTCGTCTACGCCTTCCTGCGTGCCGTCCCAGTCTTCGTTGTCGCTGTTGATGTCACCCTCGGCAGGATCGGCCGGGCCATCATCGCTGCTGGTGTTGGCGGGGCTGTCGTCGTCGCCGCCTTCATTCTCGGCCCATTCCAGCAGCGGGTTGGTCTCCACTGCCTCGACCAGTTCCAGTTCCAGCTCGGTGGTGGACATCTGCAGGAGCCGGATGGCCTGACGCAACTGTGGCGTCATGACCAGATTCTGCCCCATCGATGTCTGCAGCCGTGCCTTCATGCCTGTTCCGTCCGGGAAAGGGGGCCAGTGCCGCCCCGTCGTCGGACTCAGAGGGTGAAAGCGTCCCCCAGGTAGACGCGACGGACGTCGGTATTGGCCAGCAGCTGTTCCGGCGCCCCCTGCGCAAGAACCATGCCTTCAGCGAGGATATACGCCCGGTCGCAGATTCCCAAGGTCTCACGCACGTTGTGGTCGGTGATCAGCACGCCGATGCCGCGTTGCTTGAGGTGGGTCACGATGCGCTGGATCTCGCCGACCGAAATCGGATCGACGCCGGCGAAGGGTTCATCGAGCAGGATCAGCCGCGGCTTGGCGGCAAGTGCCCGCGCGATTTCACAGCGGCGGCGCTCACCACCGGACAGGCTGGCACCGGGCTGGTCGGCGACATGGCTGATCTGCAGTTCTTCCAGCAGCGAGTTCAGTTCGCGCTCGCGGCCTTCCGCATTCAGGTCCTCGCGCAGCTCCAGCACCAGGCGGATGTTGTCGGCCACGCTCAGCTTGCGGAACACCGAAGGCTCCTGCGGCAGGTAACCCACGCCGAGCTTGGCGCGGGTATACATCGCATCGGCGGTGATGTCCTGGCCGTCGAGCACGATGCTACCGGCATCGGCGGCGACCAGGCCGACGATCATGTAGAAGCAGGTGGTCTTGCCGGCGCCGTTGGGGCCAAGCAGGCCGACCACTTCGCCGGCTTCCAGGGTCAGGCCGAAGTCCTTGACGACCTCGCGGTTCTTGTAGCGCTTGCGCAGGCCTTGGGCGACGAGCATTACTTCGTGTCTCCCGACGCTGCCGGCGCCTTGTTCTTGGGCTGGATCACGGTACGCACGCGGGTGCCGTCGCCACCGCTCTGCATGGCGCCGGTGCGGGTGTTGTAGACCATGCGCTGGCCGGCGTTGGTGCCGCGCTCGGACTCGACGTTGTAGTTGCCGGTGAGGATGATCACCTCGCTGTTGACGTTGTAGTCCATGTTGTCGGCGCGGGCGTTCATCCAGGTGTTGTCGTCCATCTGCTGCTTCAGGCGTGCCTGCTTGCCGCTGAGGATGACCCGCTCGGTCTCGCCATTGCGCTGGATCACGTCCGCGGTATCGGCATGGATTTCCAGCGAGCCCTGGGTGATGACCACGTCGCCACGGAACTGGCACTTGCCGTTGTCGGTGAACACGCAGTCGTTGTTGTTCGCCTCGATGTTCATCGGCTGGTTGCGGTCCGAGGCCTTGGCCCATACCGCGCCAGGGGCGAGCAGGGCGGCGAGCAGGGTGATCGACGCGAGCTTAGCGGGCAGCATTGGGTTCATAGCGGGTCTTGACCTGGGAATGGAGAGAGTACTGCTTGTTCTTGAGATTCGTCTGGAAGCCGACCCCGGACTGGACCAGGCCGGGGCGGGTCATGGTGACCAGGCCGTCGGTGCGGGCCAGGTCCTGCTTGGGCAGCACGTCCAGCTCGGCGGTGCGGAAAGTGGTGGGCGGGGTCTTGCCGTCGTTGGGGCTGTCGCCACTGACGTTGCCGCGCAGGCGTACTTCCTCGCCCTTGGCGCTGACCCAGCCGGTATCGGCACGCAGCTGCCAATGGTTGCCGGCGGCATCGGGCAGCAGGAACAGCGGCTGGGTGATGGTGGAGGTTTCATCCACCCGGCTGCGTTCCATCGAGGGCGCACGCAGGGTCATCGACTCCTTGCCATCCTTGCCCAGGCTGATGATCTCGAAGTCGCCCAGCACATAGTCCGAGCGGCCTTGTTCGGCGGCGGTGGGGACCACGTTGGCGCGGTTGCGCCAGGCCGACCAGCCGCTGGCCAGGGCGGCAATCAGCAGTGCCACACCGATCACGCTACGCCAGCTCATGCGCTGTACCTCGCCAGCACCGCGTCCAGCTTGCCCTGGGCTGCAAGCAGCACGTCGCACAGCTCGCGTGCGGCGCCACGGCCGCCCTTGCTGCGGGTTTGCCAGTGCACGCGTTCGGCGATCCAGGGGTGGGCATCGGCCGGTGCCACCGCAAGGCCGACGGCACACAGCGGGGCAAGGTCGGGCAGGTCATCGCCGAGGAAGGCAACCTGTTCCAGGCCGATGCCGTGTTGTTCACACAGGGTGCGCACGCTGGCCAGCTTGTCGCCGACGGCGATCTGGGTGTCGATGCCCAGGTCGGCGCCGCGCTTCTGTGCCGACAGGCTGTTGCGGGCGGTGATCAGCACCGGGTGGATGCCATGTTGCTGCAGCAGCTTCAGGCCCAGCCCGTCCTGCACGTAGTACGCCTTGCTCTCGTTGCCGGCGTGGTCGTAGTACAGGCGGCCATCGGTCAGCGTGCCATCCACGTCGAAACAGGCCATGCGGATGCCCGCAGCCTTGGCGTGCAACGTGGGAGGGAACTTGTCGAGCGGGTTGTAGGGCATCTGCAGGCGGTCCGTTGCGGCTGGCCGGGGAATCCCCGGAACGGGTCATTGTGCGGGGTTTAAACCACTTTTGCCCGCAACAGGTCATGAATGTTCAGGGCGCCGACCGGCCTGTTGGCCTCGTCGACCACGATCAAACCATTGATTTTGTGTTTCTCCAGCAGGCGCGCGGCTTCCACCGCCAACTGGTCGGCGCCGATCGTGCGCGGGTTGCGGGTCATCACCTGGGCGATGCCGGCGGCGCGTACGTCGATGTCGGTGTCCAGGGCGCGGCGCAGGTCGCCGTCGGTGAACAGGCCGGTCAGCCTGCCGTGGGCATCGACCACGGCGGTCATGCCCAGGCGCTTGCGGCTCATTTCCATCAGCGCCTGGCTGAGGCTGGCGTCCTCACCCACGCTGGGCAGCTCATCGCCGCTGTGCATCACGTCGGTGATGTGCAGCAGCAAGCGCCGGCCAAGGCTGCCGGCCGGGTGCGAGCGGGCGAAATCGTCGGCGGTGAAGCCGCGCGCGTCGAGCAGGGCAACCGCCAGCGCATCGCCCATCGCCAGCGAGGCGGTGGTGCTGGAGGTTGGCGCCAGCGCCAACGGGCAGGCTTCGTTGTCCACATTGACGTCCAGATGCACGTCAGCGGCCCGGGCCAGGCTGGATTCGGGTTTGCCGGTCATCGAGATCAGGGCGTTGCCCTGGCGCTTGAGCACCGGCAGCAGCATCAGCACTTCGTCCGACTCACCGGAGTAGGACAGCGCCAGCACCACGTCATCCTCGGTGATCATGCCCAGGTCGCCGTGGCCGGCTTCACCGGGGTGCACGTAGAAGGAGGGGGTGCCGGTGGAGGCCATGGTCGCGGCGATCTTGCGTGCGATATGCCCGGATTTGCCCATGCCGGTGGTGACCACGCGGCCGCGCGAACCCAGGATCAAGCGGCAGGCGCGGGCGAAATCGGTGCCGATGCGGCCGCCCACGCGGTCCAGTTCATCGCGCTCGATCTCGAACACCCTGCGGCCACTGGCCACCAAGGCGGCGTCCTGCAGCGTGTCCAGGGAAAGCGGGGAAGCAGCCATGCGGACGCCACCGGGGAGAGTAGAATGGACCCCCATTTTATTAGGAAAGCGCCTTGGACGCCGACACCATCCGTAACCTCATCGAAACCGGCTTGCCGGGAGCCCGTGCCGACGTGCAGGGTGAAGACGGCGTGCATTTCGAGGCCACGGTGGTCAGCGAGGCATTTGCCGGCAAGCTGCCGCTGGCCCGCCACCGCATGGTCTATGCGACGCTGGGCGACCTGATGGGCGGCGCCATCCATGCGCTCGCGCTCAAAACCCTTACTCCAGGCGAGGCCGGCTGAGCCGGACCGCCCCACCCAAACCACTGGCCTTCATACATGGCAAAAATCGTAGTCACCGGCGGTAACACGCTCAACGGTGAGGTTCATATCTCCGGCGCCAAGAACGCCGTCCTGCCCATCCTGTGCGCGACCCTGTTGGCGGATGCGCCCGTTGAGATCACCAACGTGCCGCACCTGCACGACGTGATCACCACGGTGAAGCTGCTCGGCGAACTGGGTGCCAAGGTCACCATCGACCAGGGCACGCTGTCCCGTGGCAGTGCCGTGGTGGTGGACCCGCGTACCGTCGATCAGCACGTGGCGCCGTATGAGCTGGTCAAGACCATGCGTGCTTCGGTGCTGGTGCTGGGGCCGTTGCTGGCCAAGTTCGGCAAGGCCGAGGTATCGCTGCCCGGCGGCTGCGCCATCGGCTCGCGTCCGGTGGACCAGCACATCAAGGGCCTGCAGGCGCTGGGCGCGCACATCACGGTCGAGAACGGCTTCATCAAGGCCCATGTCGATGGGCGCCTGAAGGGCGGTCGCTATACGTTCGACATGGTCAGCGTTACCGGTACTGAAAACGTGCTGATGGCTGCGGCGCTGGCTGAAGGCACCACCGTGCTGGAGAACGCTGCGATGGAACCGGAAGTGGCCGATCTGGCCCACTGCCTGATCGCGCTCGGCGCGAAGATCGAAGGCATCGGGACCTCGCGGCTGGTGGTCGAGGGCGTGGATCGCCTGCATGGTGGCCGCCACGCGGTACTGCCCGATCGCATCGAAACCGGCACCTTCCTGGTTGCTGCGGCGATGACTGGTGGCCGCATCGTTGCCCGCAACGCGCGTCCGGACACAATGGATGCGGTGCTGCAGAAGCTGGTCGAGGCCGGTGCGGAAATCAGCACCACCGAAGACAGCATCACCCTGGACATGCATGGCAAGCGGCCGAAGGCGGTGAACATCACCACGGCGCCGCACCCGGCGTTCCCCACCGACATGCAGGCCCAGTTCATGGCCCTGAACTGCGTGGCCGAAGGCGTGGGCGTGATCAAGGAAACCATCTTCGAGAACCGCTTCATGCACGTCAATGAACTGCTGCGGCTGGGCGCTGACATCCAGATCGAGGGCAATACCGCGATCGTGCGCGGTGCCGACAAGCTCAGCGGCGCCCCGGTGATGGCGACCGACCTGCGTGCCTCGGCCTGCCTGATCCTGGCTGGGCTGGTGGCTGACGGCGATACCAGCATCGACCGCATCTACCACCTGGACCGTGGCTACGAGAACATCGAAGAAAAGCTCGGTGCGCTGGGTGCCGGCATCCGGCGGGTCGCATGATCCTGCGCGGCCGCTTCACGCCGCGCCGCAAGGCGTTGCTGGCGCTGGTGCTGCTGGCCCTGGCCTGGCTGGGCTGGGGCTGGTACAGCGGGGTGGCCATCACCCAGGGCGTGGAAAAGGAGCAGATGGACTGGAATGGCGATGGCCAGGTCAGCCGCGACGAGTTCCTGCAGGCGTTCTACGCGGTGAAGGTGCAGGACAGCGAGGAAGGCAGCCGCCATTGCCGTAGCTTCATCTGGCGCAGCAGCGGCGAGGAGTTCCGTCGCGATTGCCGTACTGTGTTCAAGAAGGGCGCCGCCGAGTAGGTCTTGGCATCCTCAGAGCCGGCGGTCAGTCGCCGCCGGCCTGGTGCGTGGCAGAGCGGCCGCGAACGGCCGTCTGCGCTGGTAGTGCAGTGGCCTGCCTGCTGCCATGCACTGGCCAGCAAGGGTCAATGCGACCAGGAATTCATCTGCAGGCTGATCGTGGTGGCGCCGTTCTCGCGCTGCACGATGCGCACGGGGGCCGGTATGCCGGCGACGATCCAGGCAATGGTCTGCTTCTCGGTGCCGCCCTGGGCGACCTTGGTGGCATCGTAATTGCGGCCGCCGATGGTGACCCGCTCACGGCCGATCACCCGGTAGTTCATCGGGCGCGCGCGTCCATTCTCGACCATGCGGTAGGACAGCGGCCGGCCAGGCGGCACGTCGCGCGCCAAGGCGAGGTTGATCAGCAGGGCGTCCATGTCGCCGTTCTGCAGGCTTACCGGGCCGGCGCGGTTGGGCTTCACATCGCCGCTCCAGCGGGCCTGGCCGGTAGCCCAGTTGTAGCTGGTGGTGACGCCGCGCTTGACCGAGGCATAGCTGCTGCGATCACTGCCACCGAGCGGTCGATAGTGGTTGCCGACTTCCTGGAACACCGTGGCCTGGCTCATGTTGGCGAGCATGTGGTCAACCGTGGTGAGGTACATCCAGGTGCCGTTGCGGGCCGGGGTGATGGTCATGCGCGCGTTGGCGGTCAGGCCTTTGTAGCTGGCGGTGTAGCGGCCATCAAAGCGCTGCACGGCAGCCTGGGCATCGGTGGCTGTCACGGCGAGCAGCAGGACGCTGCTCAAAGAAACCAGGGCAAGGGAACGGGTAGGGGACATGTGGGTCATCCATGAAAACGCCCGGTCGTGGCGGACCGGGCGCAGGGGGTGGTGGGCGAGAGCTATCAGTTGATCGACTTGATGGTCAGGTCAAGCGCGTCCTGGCCCTTTTCACGCTGCAGCAGGCGGGCCGGCACCGGCATGCCTGGCACAATCCAGGCAATCTGTTCCTTGTCGCCATCAACGCGCGATACCTTGGTGGCTTCGCGGTTCTGGCCGCCAACGGTGACGTTTTCCTTGCCGATCACCCGGTAGGTCATCGACTTGATGCGACCATCGTCAACCATGCGGTAGGTCAGCGGTTGGCCGGCGGCCAGGTCACGGGCGATTGCCAGGTTGATCAGCAGTGCGTCCATGTCGCCGTTCTGCAGGCGGATCGGGCCGCGCCGGTCTTCCTTCACGTCGCCGGTCCAGGTTGCCTGGTTGGTGTTCCAGTCGTAACGCGCGTCCACCTGCTTGCGCTTGATCAGCAGCACCGAGCGGTCATGGCTGCTGAGTGGGCGCAGCTTGCCGGCATGCTCATCAAACACGGTGCTCTGGCTCAGGTCGGCCATCGGGTTCTTGATCTGCAGGCTGTAGCGCCAGCGGCCGTCACCTTCAGCGGCCACACTCATCACGCCATTGGCCTGCATGCCCATGTAGCTGGCCTGGTAATTGGCGGTGAATGGAGCCATGGCCAGGGCCGGCAGGCTGGCGAGGGCCAGGGTGGCGGCGGCGAGGATGCGCATCGGGCGGGGGAAGTGCTTCATGCTCAGGCTCCTTGGTATTCGACCAGGCGCAGGTCGATATCGTCCTGGCCATCTTTGCGTTGCAGTATGCGTACGGGGGTGGGCACGCCATTGGCGATCCACAGGATCGTTTCGTCGTTGCCGCCATTGGTGCGGTACACGCGCAATGCGTCGTAGCTCAGGTCGCCCACCTGCACCGTCTCGGTGGCATCGGCGGCGCGGTACTCGTGCTGGCGCACGCGGCCAACGTCGACGTATCGGTAGCTCAGTGCCTTGCCGGGGCGCGCATCGCGCATCAGCGACAGATTCAACAGCAAGGCGCTCTGATCGCCACGCTGCAGAGGGATGGGCTGTTGGCGTTCCTTCTTCAGGTCGCCCTGCCACTGCGCGCTGCCGGCTTGCCAGTCATAGACGCCGGTGACCTTCTTGCCCATGAACAGGGCCTTCTTCACTGTGCTCTGGCTCAGTGGCGTGTAGATGCTGGTTCCATTGTTGAACACCGTGCTCTGCTCGATGTTCAGGCCCAGCACCCCGGCAAAGCCACGCTTGCCCCGCACGGCCATGTCAACCCGCCACTGTTCGCCGTTGCTGTGGACCACGCGCATGGTGGCGTCGCCGGCTTCCTTGCCTTTGTAGAAGGCCTGGTAGGTGGCAACGAACGGTTCCAGTGCCGGCGGGTTCCATTCCATGGCGGGCAGGGCCACGGTCTGCGGCGCCGGGGCAGGCGCCGGTTCGGCCTGCTGCTGCGCCTGGGCCAGCGGTGCGACCAGAGCGGCGGTGATCAGCAATGGCTTGAGGAAGGAAAGGTTCATGCACGCCACGCGTAGAGGGAAAAGGGATACTGCCAGAGCGCACATCAGCGGAATGTCGCGATCAGGCAAGGGTTCCGGCGGAATCTAGGCGCAATGGGCTAAACAGGGAATGACCGTCGAGCTGGATCACTCCCCCCTGTTCAGTTAAGCGGGATGACAACAGCAGCTGGACGCTGGCCAGCAGCAGCGGGTGTTCCACCTGCAGCACCCGCGCCGCCAGCGATTCGGGGCTGTCGCCGGCCAGCACCGGCACCCGGGCCTGGGCAATGACGGCCCCTGCATCCAGTTCAGGTACGACGAAGTGGACGCTGGCGCCATGCTCGGCATCACCAGCGGCCAGGGCGCGCGCATGGGTATGCAGGCCCTTGTACAAGGGCAGCAGTGAGGGGTGGATGTTCACCAGGCGCCCGTTGAAGCGCTGTACCAGGTCGGTGCCGAGGATACGCATGTAGCCGGCGCAGATGATCCAGTCCGGTGCACAGGCGTCCAGTGCATCTCCCAGCGCGAGGTCGAAGGCTTCGCGGCTTTCGAAATCCCTTGGCAGCCGCGCCCACCGCCGCTCGCTGGGGACCTTCTGCAGCGCCAGCGCTGCCGGCTTGTCGGAGAACACCCCGACAATCTCCGCCTGCAGTTGGCCGGTGGCGATGCCATCCAGCAGGCATTGCAGGTTGCTGCCACGGCCTGAGGCGAGCACGGCAATACGGGCTGGGCGGGCAGTGTGGCTCATCGTGCGATCTTCCTGGCCAGCGGCCACAGCAGCAGGGCGCCGATGGTTGCCAGCAGCATGTCGGCATGGGCGTCCCAGATGTCGCCTTGCTGCCCGTTGTAGGCCTCGGCGGCTTCCGGTGACAGGGCCAAGGCGATGCCCCATTCCAGCCACTCATAGGCCAGGCTGGTGCACATCACCACCATCACCGCCAAGGTGAAGGCCTGGCCGATGCGCAGCGCCGGCCAGGCATGGCGGCTGAGCTGCAGCAGGGCAGGGGTGAAGCAAACCCCATAGAGAAAGTGGATCAGGCGGTCGAAATGATTGCGCTGCCAGCCAAAGGTGGCATTTGGTGACCAATTGAACAGGGTCTGCGCCCACTGGTCATAGGGGATGTTGGAGTACAGCCAGCGCGCGCCGATGCAATGCAGGGCGATGAAGCCGCAGATGGCCGCGAATGCGCCGTTGCCCAGCCGCCAGCGCCGGTCCACCCACCACAGCGCAACCAGGCCGATCACGGTCAGTGAACTGTGCAGTGTCTGTTCCAGTGGCCACAGCGGCTTGATCCAGGTGGCGAGGAAGATCGCCAGCACGCCGAGGAAGGCGGCTTTCTTGGGGGAGGTCATGCGGGGTGGTCCAGCGGTCGGGGGAACGGAATTGCCGCCTTGCTCAAGCAAAGGCAGCCTTGACGGAGGGGCGCATCAACACCACCAGGGTGAAGACCCCCAGGACGGTACCGAACGGCATCAACATGCAGGCGAGGGCGGCCACCACCTGGCACAGCAGGTAGCGCCGGCGCCGCATCAGGCAGCGCCCGGCATAGGCGATGAAGCCGGCCAGGGTCAGTCCGCAGGCAATGGCCAGCCCGGCGAAGATCACGAAGAACCAACCAAACAGCGCCGGGTCGGGCCCGGTTGCGCCCGGAGGATTCGACTCCATCGGCAACTTGCCGGTGACGATGGCCAGGCCCATCACCAGGTGCAGCACCGGCAAAAGCGAGAACAGCCCGGTCAGCCCCGCCACCACGTAGTGGAAGATCGCCAGCAGCCGCAGCTGGTTGGCGTCGTTTTCGGTGGGGGCGGGGGAAGTGGCAGGCAGGTCGACTGCGTCCATGGGTGGCAACCTTGCTGGCCGGGCTCAGCCGATGCGCACGCGTTCGCTGCCTTCGACCGCTTCAACCACCTTGCCGATCTGCCAATGGGGCAGTTGCAGGGCGTCCAGCGAGGCATTGACGGCGGCGACCTGGTCGGCCGGCACCAGCAGCACGAAACCGATGCCACAGTTGAAGGTGCGCCACATCTCGGCGTCGGCCACATTGCCTTCGCGCTGCAGCCACTGGAATACCGGCGGCAGGGTCCAGCTGGTGGCGTCGATGTCCAGGCCCAGGCCTTCTGGCACCACGCGAATGATGTTCTCGGTCAGGCCACCGCCGGTGATGTGGGCCATGCCGTGGATGGCGCTGCCATGGGTCTTGAGCAGCGACAGCAGCGGCTTGACGTACAGGCGGGTCGGCGCCATCAGCGCGTCAACCAGCTTGCTGCCGTCTTCCAGCACCAGGTCGGCCGGGCTGCCGGCGCGCTCATAGATGCGGCGCACCAGCGAGTAGCCGTTGGAGTGCGGGCCGGAGGAGGCGATGCCGATCAGTACGTCGCCCAGCTGAACGGCCGAGCCGTCCTTCAGCTCGCTCTTTTCCACTGCGGCCACGGTGAAGCCGGCCAGGTCGTATTCGCCCGGGGCGTACATGTCCGGCATTTCGGCGGTTTCGCCGCCGATCAGGGCGCAGCCGGCCTCGGTGCAGCCATTGGCGATGCCGCCCACCACGGCTGCGGCGGTGTCGATGTCCAGTTTGCCGGTGGCAAAATAGTCCAGGAAGAACAGCGGCTCAGCGCCCTGCACCAGTACGTCGTTGACGCACATGGCGACCAGATCGATGCCGATGGTGTCATGGCGGCCCAACTGCTGGGCCAGCTTCAGCTTGGTGCCGACGCCGTCGGTGCCCGAGACCAGCACCGGCTCGCGGTACTTGTTGGACAGGTCGAACAGGGCGCCGAAGCCGCCCAGCCCACCCATTACTTCCGGGCGGAAACTGCGCTTTACCAAGGGTTTGATGCGTTCCACCAGTTCATTGCCTGCGTCGATGTCGACACCGGCGTCACGGTAGGTCAGGGGAGAGTTGGCGGAAGTCGGGGTGCTGGTCACGGTCGGCTGCGCTGGCGGGGTTAACGCCGCATTTTAACAGGCCACGTTGGCGCGAAGGCCCCATTCGGGCAACAATTCACCCCGGAACCATCGAACAATGGAAACTTCAATGCGCCGCAGCCTGGCCCCACTCCTGTTTTTGCTGCTTTGCCTGCCGATTGTGGCGGTGCAGGCACAGTCCGGCATGCGTACCGAAGGCGACGTTGCCAGCGCGCAAGGCGCCTACGAGGCCGAAGTTCCGGTCAACAGCCAGAGCGAGGCCGACCGCAATGGCGCCATGGCCCGCGCGCTGGGTGCCGTACTGGGCAAGTTGTCGGGCGATCGCAGCACGCTGACCCGCCCTGGCGTGGCCCAGGCGCTGCGCAACGCCAAGGACATGGTGCAGAGCTACGACTACCGGCAGGACCAGAGCGTGGCGGCCAGCGGTGCGCCGAGCTACCGGACCATGCTGGTGGCGCGCTTCCGCCAGGACGACGTTGATGGCCTGGTCGCGGCACTGGGCCTGCCGGTATGGCCGCAGCCGCGGCCCAAGCCGGTGGTCTGGCTGGCCATCGATGATGGCAGTGGCCCGCGTCTGGTCGGCGTACAGCAGGCAAATGCCGCGCGCCCGCTGCTGGACCGGGCAACCGACCGTGGCTACCGGCTGGGCCTGCCCAATGGCGGTGCGGCCGAGCAGGCACTGGTGGGTGCCATCATGCGCCAGGATACCGCTGCCATCGCCCGGGCCTCGGCCCGCTATGCCCCGCCCATGCAGCTGGTAGGCAAGCTGTACCGCGCAAAGAGCGGCGGCTGGCAGGCCGACTGGGTCTTCGTCGACAACGGTCGTGAGCTTTCCAAGTGGACCACCCGCGATGGCGATGCGCGCCGGGCCATGGCCGGTGGTGCCGACGGTGCTGCCGATGCGCTGGTGCGCCGTTATGCCAAGGCCCCGCCGGCGGGTGCGGCGGGCACCTACCGCATTGCGGTCAGTGGCATCCGCAGCGCAGACGACTATCTGCGCATGTCGGCGTCGCTGCAGGGCGTTGCCGTGGTCAAATCGATTGTCCCGGTACAGGCGGTGGGCGACCGCTTGGAGCTGGATGTGGAACTGATGACCGGCCTGCCGGGTTTGAACCGCATGCTCGGGCAGAATGCAGCGCTGCAGCCGGTGGGCGGGGCTGCCGACAATGACTTGACCGATGCAGAGGATGCGCCGGTCACCAAGCAGGGTGAGTACCGTATTCGATGAGCGCAGATAGCCCGGAAGCTGAAATCGCGCTGTTTCTGCGCCGCCTGAAAATGGTGGTGCTCACTGGCTTCGGGCTGTGGGTGACGTGGTTGCTGGCGCCCATCCTCACCCCGTTCGTGGTCGCGTTGATGCTGGCGTGGCTGGGTGATCCGCTGGTGGACCGGCTGGAAGCACGCGGCCGCTCGCGCAATACCGCGGTGGTGCTGGTGTTCGTGTTGATGATCCTGTTGCTGACGCTGGCGCTGCTGATCCTGGTGCCGTTGATCCAGAGCCAGATCGAGACGCTGGTGACCGCCCTGCCGCAGGGGCAGGAATGGCTGTTGGGCACGGCGATCCCGTGGATCGAGCAGAAAACGGGGTTGGAGATCATGGCGTGGCTGGATCCCAGCCGCCTGTTCGAGTGGGTGCGCAGCCACTGGCAACAGGCAGGCGGGGTGGCGACCACCTTCTTCGGTTACCTGTCGCGTTCGGGTTTTGCGATGGTGGCCTGGGTGGTGAACCTGGCCCTGCTGCCGATCCTGACCTATTACTTCCTGCGCGACTGGGACAAGCTGGTCGAGCGGGTGGCCTCGCTGGTGCCGCGCAACCATATCGAGCTGGTGTCACGGCTGGCCCGTGAGTCCAACGACGTGCTTGGCGCCTTCATCCGTGGCCAGATCGCGGTGATGATCGCGCTGGGCGTGGTGTATGCGGCAGGCCTGAGCCTGGTCGGCCTCAACCTTGGGCTGTTGATCGGGCTGGTGGCCGGGCTGATCAGCTTCATCCCGTATCTGGGCGCCACCACCGGTGTGGTGATGGCGGTGCTGGCCGCGCTGGTGCAGTCGCAGGGCTTCGACCTGAAGCTGTTGACCCTGGTGGGCGTGGTGTTCACCGTTGGCCAGCTGCTGGAAAGTTATGTGCTTACCCCGCGTATCGTGGGCGACAAGATTGGCCTGCATCCGGTGGCCGTGATTTTCGCGGTGATGGCCGGTGGCCAGTTGTTTGGTTTTCTTGGCATGCTGCTGGCCTTGCCGGCAGCAGCGGTGATCAACGTGCTGCTGCGCTATGCGCATGAACGTTATCGCCAAAGTGAGTTGTACGCCGGCCATGGGCCGACGATCGTGCTGGACCCGCGCAACATCGAAGTTCCCGCGGAGCTGGCCATCGTGTCGAAGGATGTAGACCCGAAGTGAGTGTTCCGCAGTTGCCGTTGGCCTTGCGTTATCCGCCGGACCAACGATTTGAAACCTTTATCGGCGCGCCTGATGGTGCGTTGGCCCAGTTGCGTGCGGTCGCCAGCGGCGACAGCCAGGATTGGATCTATCTGGTCGGTGCCGGTGGCACCGGCAAGACGCACCTGGCATTGGCCACCTGTGCGGGGGCATTGCAGGCTGGCCGCCGTCCGGCCTACCTGCCGTTGCAGGCCGCCGGTACACGCCTGGCCGAAGCCCTGGAAGCACTGGAGGGGCATGACATCGTTGCCCTGGATGGGCTGGAATACGTGGCTGGCAGGCGCGAGCAGGAAGTCACCCTGTTCGAGTTCCACAACCGTGCCCGTGCCGCTGATGTGACCGTGATCTACACCGCGCGTCTGCCACCTGACGGGTTGGGCCTGGTGCTGCCCGACCTGCGTTCGCGCCTGTCGCAGTGCAGCCGCATCACCCTTGAACCGCTGGACGACGAAGGCCGCGGCGCGGTGCTGCGCGAGCGCTCGGTACGGCGTGGCCTGGTGATGGACGAGACCACGCTGGATTGGCTGCTGACGCGCACGGGCCGTGACCTGAGCGGATTGGTGACCTTGCTGGAGCGGCTGGACCGCGAATCGCTGGCGGCCAAGCGTCGCATCACCGTGCCGTTCCTGAAGCGGGTGCTGGAGAACGGGCAGGGCTGATTGCGGGGAGCGGTTTGCAGCAGCAGCGGTGTCAGCGGCGAAACCGGCGCTGCCTGCGCAAACAAAAAGCCTGCAATCGCAGGCTTTTTGCATCCGGGCCTCACATTGCTGCGCGGCTGCCGCCGCTACTGCATCAGCTGGGCTTCCAACTGTTGCAGGCGCTGCGGCGTGCCGACGTCGGTCCAATGGCCGCGATGGTGCTGGCCGCTGACCGCCTGGGCATCCATTGCCGCACGCAGCAGTGGCGCGAGCTTGAAGCGTGGTGGGATTTCCGCGCTGCCGTCGGCACCGCCGATCACTTCCTGCCATCCCTGCAACAGCTGCGGGCGGTAAACGCCGATGCCGGCGAAGGTCAGGCGCGCCTGGTCACCCACATCCCGCAGCTGGCCATTGCCCTCGAGGATGAAGTCGCCGCGAGGGTGGTGTTCGGGATTGTCGACCATCACCAGATGCGCTTGGCCTTCCGGTTCCTGCGGCAAACGGGCGAAATCGAAATCGCTCCAGATATCACCATTGATCGCCAGGAACGGCGCATCGCCCAGCAGCGGCAGCGCGTTGTGCATGCCGCCGCCGGTTTCCAGCGGCACCGGGCCTTCGTACAGATAATGCAGGCGCAGGTTCCAGCGGCTGCCATCACCCAACCGCTCGGGGAACTGCGTGGCCAGCCAACTGGTGTTGACCACCACATCGCTCACGCCCAGCGCGGACAGACGTTGCAGGTGCCATTCGATCAATGGCGTGCCGGCCACGGGCAGCAGTGGCTTGGGCGTGTGGTCGGTGAGCGGACGCATGCGCTCGCCCAGCCCGGCGGCAAAGATCAGCGCCTTCATGCCGCGGCCTTGGCAGCCATGGCGGGCTTGAAGCGGCGCTCGAACAGGTCCTGCAGGGGCGCCAGTTCCGGGTAGCGCGGCAGCACTTCATCCAGGTAGCGGATGAAGCGGGGGGCATCCTCGAAGTAGTGGCCCTTGCCATCGCGGTCGCGCAGGCGCACGAACAGGCCGAGGATCTTCAGGTGGCGCTGCACGCCCATCCAGTCAGCGTCGCGCAGGAATTGCGGCCACGGCCGCACCGGCAGGCCTGCGTCCAGGGCGCGGGCGTGGTAACGGGCCAGCCAGCCATCGACTTTTTCCAGCGGCCAGCTGAGGAATGCATCCTTGAACAGGCTGGCCGGGTCATAGGCGATCGGGCCGCTGACCAGGTCCTGGAAATCCAGTACCGCCGGGCCAGCATCGACCGGCATCAGGTTGCGCGGCATGAAATCGCGGTGGGTCAGCACCTGCGGCTGGTTGAGTGCATTGTCCATCAAGCGCCGTTGCACCAGCTGCAGTTGTTCGCTTTCTCCGCAATCCAGGCTGAGGCCGAGGTGGCGCTGCACGAACCATTCCTCGAACAAACCGGCGTCGCGCTGCAGCAGTGCCTCACCGAACGCGCCCATGCCCTCGGGCACCGGGATCGACTGCAGCCGGATCAGCTGGGTGAAACTGGCATCAAACCACGCATCGGCATTGTCGTCGTTGATGAAGCGCGCCAGGGTCGGCCCGCCCAGGTCTTCCAGCAGCAGGAAGCCGTGCTCGACATCGCGTGCCAGCACCTGCGGCACGCGCACGTTGTTGGGCTCGAGCAGGTCGTGCATGCGCAGCCATGGCCGCACGTCTTCCAGCCCCGGCGGCGAGTCCATCACGATGTGGCTGCCACGCGTGCTGGTGCTGCGCCAATAGCTGCGGAAGCCGGCATCGACCGATGCGCGTTCAAGGGTGGTGGCAGGGTCGCCGAGTGCGGCAGCGGCCCACTGCCGGCGGTGTTCGGTACGCAGTGGATCGGAAGCGGGATCGTTCATGGACACTACAGTGAAGCGGCGCCCGCAGGCGCCGTTGGGAGGGGAATCAGCGCTTGCCGCCGCTGATCAGGCGCAACAGCGCCAGCAGGGCGATGGCACCGATGATGGCGCCGACAAAACCGGCCGGCTGACCGGCGGCATACCAGCCCATCTCGCGGCCGAACCAGCCGGCGAAGACTGCGCCGGCAACGCCGAGCACGATGGTCAGCAGGCAACCCATGCGGTTGTTGCCGGGCATGAAGAAGCGCCCCAGCAGGCCGACGAAGAAACCGATCAGGATGATGTACAGCCAGCTGTCGCTGCCAAACAGTCCGCTCATATGCCTGTCCTGCCAAAGAAAAACGCAGCCTAGCAAGGCCAGGCTGCGTTCGTCATCAAACCATCAAGCGCTGGGCAATCAGCAGCAGCCGTGACCGCCGTGGCGGGTGCCGCTGTCGGCGGCCACCGGCGAACCGCTGGTTTCGCCGCGCAGGCTGGCGGCGTGGTGGTCGAACAGCACCTTGGACACGCAGGAGGTGACCCGCTTGCCCATCGGGATGTGCAGGAACTCGTTCGGGCCATGCGCATTGGAATGCGGGCCGAGCACGCCGGTGATCATGAACTGCGCGCCCGGGAACTTCTCGCCCAGCATGCCCATGAACGGGATCGAGCCGCCTTCGCCCATGTACATGGCCGGCTTGCCGAAGAAGGCCTGGCTGGCGTCGTCGATGGACTTTTCCAGCCACGCGGCCATCGCCGGTGCGTTCCAGCCGGTGGAAGCCTTTTCCAGGTCCAGGCTGACGTGGGCGCCGTTCGGCGGATCGCGCAGCAGGGCTTCCTTCAACAGGTCGCCGCAGGCCTTGCCATTGGCGGTGGGCGGCAGGCGCAGCGACAGCTTCACCGAGGTTTCCGGGCGCAGCACGTTGCCGGCCGATTCCAGCGGCGGCATGCCGCCGATGCCGGTCACCGACAGGGCCGGGCGCCAGGTGCGGTTGAGCACCAGCTCGGTCAGGTCTTCGCTCATCGGCTTGAGGCCGTCGACCAAGGGGAACTTGTCGAAAATGGCGGTATCGACCACATCGGCGGCGCGCTTGGCCTGTTCCAGGCGCTCGGCCGGAACGTCCACGTGCAGGCCGTCGAGCAGGATGCGGCCGGTCTTCTCGTCCTCGATGCGCGACAGCAGCTGGCGCAGCAGGCGGAAGCTGGACGGCACCACGCCGGAGGCGTCACCGGAGTGCACGCCCTCGTTGAGTACCTTGACGGTGAAGTTGCCGCCGGTCAGGCCGCGCAGCGAGGTGGTGCACCACAGCTGGTCGTAGTTGGCGCAGCCCGAATCCAGGCACACCACCAGCGAGGGCTGGCCGATGCGCTCGGCCAGATGGTCGACATAGGCCGGCAGGTCGTAGGAGCCGGATTCTTCGCAGGCCTCGATCAGGATCACGCAGCGGGCGTGCGGCAGGCCCTGTTCCTGCAGTGCCAGCACCGCCGCCAGCGAGCCGAAGATGGCGTAGCCGTCATCGGCGCCGCCGCGGCCGTACAGCTTGTCGCCGCGCAGCACCGGAATCCACGGGCCGAGGTCGTCGTCCCAGCCGGTCATTTCCGGCTGCTTGTCCAGGTGGCCGTAGAGCAGCACGGTGTCGTCGCCGGTTTCCGGGCCAGTTGCCGGGATTTCAAGGAAGATCAACGGGGTACGGCCTTCCAGACGAACCACCTCGACCTGCAGGCCGGGGATGTTCTGCGCCTTCGCCCAGCTCTCCATCAGGTTGACGGCCTGATCCATGTAGCCGTTGGCGACCCAGTTGGCGTCGAACATCGGCGACTTGTTGGGGATGCGGATGTAATCGACCAGTTGCGGGACGATGTCGTTGTCCCACTTGTCGCTGAGAAATTGGCCGATCTTGGCGCTGTCCATCTGGATCTCCGGTAGAAATGTCAGGTGTAACCATTCTACGCCGCTGGCCCCCACGACGGGTCCCCATGGGGTGTGTAGGACTTTTCCTACATGAGTTCGGGGTGTTGGCTGGCTGCGTTAGTGCGGCGTGACGGATAGGCTGTGTTCATGTGGCGCGGGACACTGGATTCGTCGGCGGGGAAGCCGACATCCACCCACGACACAAGGAGTGTAGCGATGGAGCTTTTCTCCGTGACGCTGAAGTCACTGGCTCTTGCGTTGTTGCTGACCCTATCGGCGTATGCCACGGACAAGGTCGACATCAACACCGCCTCTGCGGCGGAGCTGAGTCAAGGGTTGGTGAACGTCGGGCCTTCCAAGGCGCAGGCGATCATTGATCACAGGCAGGCAAACGGGCCTTTCAAGAGTGTCGAGGAACTGGCGCTGGTGAAGGGAATCGGATTGAAGACGGTCGAACGGAATCGCGACCTGATCGAGGCGAAGGCTGGAGATGCCGCCGCCAAGAAGGCTCCAGGGACGGCAGCTGTTCAACCGGTGGAGAGGCGTTGAGGCATTGGATGCCTGGTCTGCAGCAATGGATGCCGCGCCATAAGGATTGTGGGCCGCCAGGACGGCGGCACACGAGGAACCCATAGGGGCAGGACGCTGGGGGAAGGCAGGACGCCAACAAGGACGTGAGATCGTCCGGTGTTGCACAGTGACGTGCAGCCGGGCGATTTTTCTTGTTCCGCTTGTCGGATACAAACAAGGCCCGGGTCTTCCCGGGCCTTGTTCTGTTAGGGGATTGCTTGCCCAGGCGTGGAGATGTGCAAGAGCCGGGATGTGGGCTTGGCTCCGGCCAGGCGGTGCAATCCATGGGGCAATGTAGCCCGGGTAAGCGCAGCGCACCCGGAGCTTTTCGCGAGGACTTCTTCCGGCCAGTGGGTAGCCCGGGTAACCGCAGTGCACCCGGGGCTTTTCGCGAGAGACTCTTTCAGCCAATCGTGGCCCGGGTGAGCACAGCGCCATCCGGGAGCTCTCCGCAAAGAGCCCCGGGTGCGCTGCGCTTACCCGGGCTACAGCGTATGCGTGGGTCTGCCAATCCGGTGCCGACGTTCGATGCCGGTTGTTGGAGTTGCTTGCCTGCGACGAGGCACCGGCAGAAGAGGGCTTAGACCAGCCCGGTGGCGTAGTACACGCCGATGATCGCGAACACTGCCAGGGTCTTGATGATGGTGATGGCGAAAATGTCCTTGTAGGACTGGCGATGGGTCAGGCCGGTGACCGCCAGCACGGTGATCACCGCACCGTTATGTGGCAGGGTGTCCATGCCGCCGGACGCCATCGCCGCCACGCGGTGCAACACTTCCATCGGAATGCCGGCAGCCTGCGCGTTGGCGATGAAGCTGTCGGCCATGGCCGCCAGCGCGATGCTCATGCCGCCTGATGCCGAGCCGGTGATGCCGGCCATGGCGGTGACCGAGACCGCTTCGTTGACCAGCGGATTGGGGATGGAGCCCAGTGCATTGGCTACCACCAGAAAGCCGGGCAGGGCGGCGATGACCGCACCAAAGCCGTACTCGGAGGCGGTGTTCATCGAGGCCAGCATGGCGCCGCCGATGGCCGACTTGGTGCCCTCGGCGAAGGAGGCCACCACCGGCTTCCAGGCAAAGGCGATGACGCTGAGGATGCCCAGCAGCAAGGCGGCCTGCACGGCCCAGATCGCGCCCAGCTTGGACACCTCCTGCACCACCGGGGCCGGGTTGCCGATCACCGCCGGGATAAAGGACTGGGTTTCACCGTAGAAGCCGGGGATCCAGCGGGTGAACAGGAAGTTGGCCACGCCGACCAGGACCAAAGGGGTGATCGCGACCAGCGGGTGGGCCAGATTCTGGCCGTGGAAAGGCTCAGGTTCGTTGCGCAGTTCGTCATTGGCGCCGGCATAGCCCTCGCCATTGCGGATGGCCACGCGGCGGCGCCATTCCAGGTAGCTCATGCCCAGGATCAGGATCACCACGGTGCCGATAACGCCCAGCCACGGTGCGGCCCAGCTGTTGGTGCCGAAGAAGGCTGAGGGGATGATGTTCTGGATCTGCGGCGTGCCCGGCAGCGCGTCCATGGTGAAGGTGAAGGCACCCAGGGCGATGGTGCCGGGAATCAGGCGCTTGGGGATATTGCTCTGGCGAAACAGCTCGGCGGCGAAGGGGTAGACCGCAAACACCACCACGAACAGCGATACGCCGCCGTAGGTGAGCAGGGCGCAGACCAGCACGATCGACAGCATCGCGCGCTTTGCTCCGACCAGCTTGATGGTGGCACTGACGATGGACTTGGAGAAACCCGAGACCTCGATCAGCTTGCCGAATACCGCACCCAGCACGAATACCGGGAAGTACAACTTCAGGAAGCCCACCATCTTGTCCATGAACAAGCCGGTGAACATCGGCTGCACCAGGCTGGGATCGGTCAGCAGCACCGCCCCCAGCGCGGCCACTGGCGCGAACAGGATCACGCTGTAGCCGCGGTAGGCAACAAACATCAGGAAGCACAGGGCCGCCAAGACAATCAGAAACGACATTCACAGCTCCCCGGCCAATACATTGCCGGCGAGTATCAGGATCGGGAGTGGCCCGGCCCACTGTACGAAGGGACGATACGCGGCCGGCTAACGCTCCATTAACGTGCGCTCCATGGCGGCATCCATATGCCGCAACGTCATACCCGGGAGGAGGGAGACCAATGAAGCGCAAGTATCTGAGCATGGCCATCGGCGGCATTCTGTTGGCACCGGCTGCATTCGTGCAGGCGCAGGAGCAGCAGCCTGCCGCAGGCACCCAGGCCACGCAGCTGGACGAAGTGACCGTCACCGCACGCCGCCGCAGCGAGTCCATTCAGGACGTGCCGGTGGCGGTGAGCGCGTTCGGCGAGGAGCAGATCAAGGATCTGCAGGCCTCGACCGTTGAGGGCCTGCAGGGCGCCGTGCCCAATATGAACATTGCCCAAGGGCGTGGCTCGGCCAACAGCGTCAACGTCTTCATCCGCGGTATCGGCCAGCCCGACGCGCTGCAGACCTTCGACCCGGGCGTGGGCATGTATGTGGACGATGTCTACTACTCGCGCATCAATGGCGCGCTGTTCTCGCTGTTCGACATCCAGCAGCTGGAAGTGCTGCGTGGCCCGCAGGGCACGCTGTACGGCAAGAACTCCACCGGCGGCGCGATCAAGCTGACCACCAAGAACCCCTTCGACAATGAAGGCGGTGCGGTGGAAGTCACCGCGGGTGACTACGGCCGCCTGGAAGGCCGCTTCTACGTCTCCGGCAAGCTCAGCGACACCCTGGCCGGCAGCATTGCCGGCGCCAAGATCACCAATGACGGTTACGTCAAGGATGCGGTCAGTGGGAAGCGCTACAACGATGATGACACCGAGGCATTCCGCGCCAAGCTGGCCTACCAGCCGACCGACAACTTCAGCGCTGTGCTGTCGCTGGATACCACCAAGCAGGATGCCGCATTGACCCTGGGCCGTCCGATGGCGCCATTGCTGCAGACCAGCCTGGCGCCGACGGGTGTCATCGTGCTGCAGCCGGGTGAAACCGGTGAATGGAATCGTCGTTCGCAGACCTCGTTCCAGAATGGCGAAGGCCAGTACCTGAAGCATTCCGGTGCCTCGCTGTCGATGAACTGGGACATCAACGAGCAGTTCACGCTGAAGAGCATCAGCTCCTACCGCAAGCTCAAGACCGAGTCCTACATCGATATCGACGCGTCCGAGTACGAGCTGGGTGACGTGCTGGTGGCGCTGGACCAGAACCAGAAGAGCCAGGAATTCCAGCTGCATTACGACAACGGCTCCAACCTGCATGCCACCTTTGGTGCGTACTACATGAAGGAGAACGTGCCGTCCTACCAGGAAGCCTATGCCGACGATCTGTTCTCGTTCCTGGGCGCCAAGGTGCCGTTCCTGCGCACCATTGACGATGATCTGACCACCACGTCCACCGCGGCATTCGCGCACGTGAACTGGGAGTTTGTGCCGACCTGGACCGTGGCTGCCGGCGTGCGCTGGACCAAGGACAAGAAAGACTACGACCGCTCCACCAGCACCTTCTGGGGCGCCCCGTTCGCCAGCTTGAACGGTACGGTCGCGTTCGATGCCAAGGCCTCGTGGACCGCGGTGACGCCGTCGATCAGCCTGCAGAAGGAATTCAGCGACAACCTGATGGGGTACGTGTCGGCCAATCGCGGCTTCAAGTCCGGTGGCTTCAACGGCCGCGCCAACACCGTATATGACACCGAGCACGCCAAGTTCGATCCGGAATACGTGTGGACTTACGAGTTGGGCCTGAAGGGCAGCTCGGCGGACCATCGCTTCCGCGGCAGCGCGACTGCGTTCTACAGCAATTACAGTGACTTCCAGGCGCGTGTATCCCAGGACGTGGGCACCTTCCCGGTGTTGAACGCAGCCAAGCTCAACATCAAGGGCATCGAGCTGGAAGGCAGC
>DKPB01000052.1:3829-4454 GCA_002471015.1 Stenotrophomonas sp. UBA7346 | reverse complement strand
GCATCGAGCTGGAAGGCAGCGCGCTGCTCGGCGAGTCCACCACCTTGAGTGCCCAGCTGGGCTGGATGGACGCCAAGTACGACAGCTTCGAGGACTTCCGTCTCGATCCGTCCTACGCCGGCTACGATCCGACCGTGAACCACGACCACGTGCCGTTCTCGCCGGACGTGACTGCCCGCGTGGCCCTGCAGCATGTGTTCTCGCTGGGTGACAACGGCAGCCTGACCTTTGGCGGTGATGTGTCGTATCGCAGCGAAACCTGGTTGTCGGTGGACAACCGCAAGGTGCTGAGCCAGGACGCTTACACACTGCTGGGCGCCTACGGCGTATGGGATTCGTCGCAGCTGACCTGGCAGGTACGTGCGGGCGTGCGCAACCTGACCGACAAGCAGTACAAGACCGAAGGCCAGGAGTTCGCCAGTGTTGGCAACATCCAGACCGCGTACTACGGCTTGCCGCGCAACTGGTATGTGTCGGTGCGTTACAACTTCTGATGATGTAGCTGGTGACGGTCAGCTGATTGGAACGCAAAACAGCCCTTTCCTGCATGGCAGGGGAGGGCTTTTGCGTTTGTGGCGATTGCTTTTGCCTTTGCCTTTGCTTCTGCAGTTGCAGTTGCAGTTGC
>DKPB01000052.1:0-3618 GCA_002471015.1 Stenotrophomonas sp. UBA7346 | reverse complement strand
TCGTTGCTGTTGCTGTTGCTGTTGATTTAAGCCCCTCTCCCGCTGGCGGGAGAGGGGTTGGGGTGAGGGCAGCTTTTGTCGTTGGCTTTCAAGCTCTGGCTTTTGATGCGAAGGAAGAAGCAAACTGCCAGCGAACCGCACCCTCACCCCAACCCCTCTCCCGGGGGGAGAGGGGCTTAAAAGCAAGGGCTTTGAACACCACTCCTTCATCCTTCTTCCCCAACTCCGTATCCTGCCAGGCAGCTTCCGGGAAACGCATTCCATGTTGAGTCTGGCAACCGTGGCGCTTGCAGGTCTGGCCTGGCTGGCGCTGATGTTCGGCGCAGCCCTGTATGGCGAACGCCGCCCCACCGTGTTTGCGCGCCACTGGCGGCATGTCTATGCCTTGTCACTGGCGGTGCATTGCACCTCGTGGACCTTCTACGGCACCGTCACCCAGGCCGCGCGGCATGGCTGGCCACTGCCGCCCACCTTTGTCGGCGCCATCCTGTTCTATGCGCTGGCAATGGGCGTGATGATGCGGCTGGTGCGGCTGGCGCGCGAGACCAATGCGACCTCGCTGGCCGACCTGATCGCAGCACGCCTGGGGCGCGACGCCTGGCTGGCCGCCACCGTGACGCTGGTGGCGGCACTGGGGCTGATCCCCTACATCGCCCTGCAGCTGAAGGCAGTGGCGATGAGCTTCAGCATGATCACCTCGCGCTCGGTTCTGGCCGGGCAGGAAGGCTCGGTGTGGCAGGACAGCGCGCTGTACGTGGCGCTGGCAATGGCGCTGTTTGCGATGCTGTTTGGCGCGCGCCGCGCCGATGTGTCCGAGCACAACCGTGGCCTGGTGCTGGCGATGGCCGTGGAGTCCATCTTCAAGCTGGGCGCGATGCTGGTGCTGGGGGCCTTTGTCTGGTTCGGCCTGAAGAACCTGCCGGCGGCACCACCGGTGCCGGTCAGTGCAGCCGAAGGCGGTTTCATCCCGCTGGTGCTGCTCGGTGGCCTGGCGATGTTCCTGCTGCCGCACCAGTTCCACGTCAGCGTGGTGGAGTGCCGTGACCCGGCCGATGTACGCACCGCGCGCTGGCTGTTTCCGCTGTACCTGCTGCTGATCGCGCTGCCGATCCTGCCGCTTGCCCGCGCCGGTACCGCGTTGCTGGGCAACAGCGTGCCGTCCGATATGTATACGCTGGCGCTGCCGTTTTCGGCCGGCCATGGCGGTGTGGCGTTGTTTGCCTTCCTGGGTGGCCTGAGCGCGGCGACCGGCATGGTGGTGGTGAGTACGCTGACCTTGAGCCTGATGATCGGCAACCACTGGTTCGCACCGGGGCTGGTGCGCAGCGCCTGGGCACGTGCGGGTGGGGGTGACCACCGCCGCGAGCTGGTGTGGCTGCGGCGTGTCGGCATCTGCGTGATCATGCTGCTGGCCTGGGCCTATAGCCGGTTGATCGGCGGCAGCAACGTACTGGCCGATATCGGTGCGGTGTCCTTCTCGGCGATGGCCACCCTGGTGCCGGTGCTGGCCTTCGCCATCTGGCGCCCGCAGACACCGCCGCGCGCGGCGATAGCCGGCGTGCTTGCCGGCTTTGCCACCTGGGCCTGGGTGCTGCTGCTGCCGTCGTTGCTGCAGGGCGACGGGCATGCACCGGACTGGTTGCTGCAGGGGCCGTTTGGCTGGAAGTGGCTGGCACCGCAGGCCTTGTTTGGGCTCACCGGGTGGACGCCGCTGGGCCGTGCGGTGGGCGCCAGCCTGTTCGTCGGCACCGCCGTGACCCTGCTGGCCATGGCCTGGCGTCGCGATACGCCAAACCGTACCAGCCGCAACCTGGATGCACAGGCGCTGCGCGATGCCGGCCGCCGCTTCCTGCCGTATGAACAGGTTGAGCGCCTGCTGGCCGATGCGCCGCGCAGCGGGCCGGTGCCTGCGCAGGTGGAGGCACGGCTGGAGCGGGAGCTGTCTTCGGTGCTGGGCGCGGCATCGGCGCGTTTGCTGCTGGATGCGGCGCGGCGCGAAAGCGGCGAGCTGGCCACGGTTGCAGCCATCGTCAGCGAAGCCTCGCAGGATCTGCGTTTCAGCCAGCAGGTGCTGCAGGCGGCATTGCAGAACATGAGCCAGGGCATCAGCGTGATTGATCGCGAGCAGCGCCTGGTGGCCTGGAACCGGCCGTATGCGCGCATGTTCGGCTTTCCTGACGAGCTGCTGCAGGTGGGCCGGCCGATCGTGGACCTGACCCGCTGGGCGCTGCAGGCCATGCCCGCGCGTGGCGGTGACGAGCGCGCGGTGGACCGCCGCCTGGCCTTCATGCGTGCCGGTACGCCGCACCTCACCGAGCGTGTGTTCCCGGACGGCAGCATTGTCGAGATCCGTGGCAACCCCATGCCGGGTGGCGGCTTCGTGGCGACCTTCACCGATGTGACCGAATTCCGCCGCAGCGAGCGCGAGCTCAAGCGCAGCAACGAAACGCTGGAGCAGCGGGTGGGCGAACGCACCGCGCTGCTGGAATCGGCCAAGCGCGAGGCCGAACGCGCCAATGACGCCAAGAGCCGCTTCCTTGCCGCCGTGGGCCATGACCTGCTGCAGCCGCTGCATGCCGCGCACCTGTTCACCGACACGCTGGCGCAGCAGGTTGAATCCAGCCAACAACAGCAGGCGGTAGTGCAGATCCGCGGCGCCCTGGACTCCACCACCGATCTGTTGACCGGGCTGTTCGACATGTCGCGGCTGGAGGCCGGTGGCTTGGTGCCGCAACCGCGTGATCTGCCGCTGGCCGAGGTGCTTGATCCGCTGGCATCGGAGTTCCGCGCCCTGGCGGCCGCACGCGGGCTGGCCTTCCACTACCTGCCCACCCGCGCCTGGGTGAACAGTGATCCGCAGCTGCTGCGGCGTGTGCTGCAGAACTTCCTCGCCAATGCGGTGCGTTACACCGCGCGCGGCGGGGTGTTGCTGGGCGTGCGGCGTGAAGGCGAGCGGCTGCGCGTCGAGGTGCATGACACCGGGCCGGGCATTGCCCGCGAGGAGCAGCAACGCATCTTCGAAGAATTCCGCCGCGGTGAGGACAGCAGCGGCCAGGGGCTGGGCCTGGGCCTGGCCATTGCCGACCGCATTGCCGGCCTGCTGCATGCGCCGTTGCGGCTGCGCAGTGAGAAAGGGCAGGGCACGGTGTTCTCGGTATCGCTGCCATGGGTGGCCTGCCCGCAGGCCGCGGTGCTGCCGCGTCCGCGCACTGCCGCCACTTCCGGCGGTGTGCCGGTGCTGCTGGTCGACAACGATCCTGCGGCCTTGCAGGGCCTGGCCGGGCTGTTGCGTGGCTGGGGCTACCAGGTGGCCGAAGCCTCCGGCGAAGCACAGGCGGTGGCGGCGCTGCAGGCCACAGCGGCCAGCCTGTGGCTGTTCGACTACAATCTGGATGACGGCGATACCGGCACCGCCTTGCAGCTGCGGCTGGGCGAGCGTTTCGGTGCCCGGCCAACCCTGATCCTCAGTGCGGATGACAGTCTGGCCACACGCCGCGAAGTGCTGGAGCAGGGCCTGACCTTGCTGCACAAGCCGGTGCGCCCGTTGGCCTTGAAGTCGATCCTGGATCGGTTGCTGGCAGCGGATGCGTTGCGGCCGGGAATAGGGAATAGGGAATA
>DKPB01000047.1 GCA_002471015.1 Stenotrophomonas sp. UBA7346 | reverse complement strand
GATGAAGATGATGCACGGCGCATGCTTCTTGGCCTGCTCGAACATGTCGCGCACGCGGCTGGCACCGACGCCGACGAACATCTCGACGAAGTCCGAACCGGAAATGGCGAAGAACGGCACCTTGGCCTCGCCGGCAATGGCCTTGGCCAGCAGCGTCTTGCCGGTACCCGGCGGGCCCACCATCAGCACGCCACGCGGGATCTTGCCGCCCAGCTTGGTGAACTTGGTCGGGTCGCGCAGGAATTCCACCAGCTCGCCCACTTCTTCCTTGGCCTCGTCGCAACCGGCGACGTCGGCAAAGGTGACCTTGATCTGGTCCTCGCCCTGCAGCTTGGCGCGCGACTTGCCGAAGGACATCGCGCCCTTGGCACCGCCGCCACCGCCCTGCATCTGGCGCATCATGAATATCCAGAAGCCAATCAGCAGCAATACCGGTAGGAACTGCAGCACCAGGCCCCAGAACCCTGGGCCGGTGGCCGGCTCCTGGCGCGCCACTTCAACGTTCTTGGAATACAGCTGGTCCAGCAGCTTGGGGTCGGCCGGCGCGAACAGCTGGCCTTCCGAACCGTCCGAGCGCTTGAAGCGCAGGTGGTTGGTGGTCAGCGTGGTCTTGTCGGTGTACTCCACCGACTTGATCCGGCCGGAGTCCACTTCCTGCAGGAACTGGGTGTAGTTGCGTGCGTCGCCAGCAGCCACCGCGCCACCGCGCGGAGCAAAGCTCTGGAACACCACCATCAGCACGACGGCGACAACCACCCATAGCAGGAGGTTCTTGGTCAGGTCGTTCATCCTCATCGGCTCCGATGTCCCTCTAATTTCTGACGCAGTTCGTATGGTTGAGCTTACTTGATCTGGCTGCGCTTGCCCTGCCCGAGGGCATAAACCTCAGGTGAACGCTTGCGTGAAGCGTCCGGCTTGCGAATGGCGACCTTGTCGTACCGACGGCGCAGTTCACGCACGTAGTCGTCAAAGCCGACGCCCTGGAACAACTTGATCAGGAACGCCCCGCCCGGCTTGAGGTGGTTGTCGGCAAAATCCATGGCCAACTCCGCCAGGTGCATCATCCGCGGCTGGTCCACCGCATCCATGCCACTCTTATTGGGGGCCATATCCGACAGTACAAGGTCCACCGGCTGATCGCCGAGCATGGCTTCGAACTGCGATAGGACGGTTTCTTCCCTGAAGTCGCCGTGAAGGAACTCCACCCCGGCCAGCGGTGGCATCTCCAGGATGTCCAGGGCCAGCACACGGCCGGTGTCGCCCATCTGTCTCCGCACCTGCTGAGACCACCCGCCGGGCGCGGCACCCAGGTCCACTACCACCATGTGCGGCTTCAGCAGCCGGTCACGTTCCAGCAGTTCTTCCAGCTTGTAAGCCGCGCGCGAGCGCATGCCTTCCTTCTGGGCCTTTTTCACAAAAGGATCGGAAAAGTGTTCTTTCAGCCAGCGTTGGCTGCTTTTGCTACGGGAAGGCATCGGCAATGGGGCTTACAGGGGTGGTCATGATACCCTGAACCCCCTTGATTACCTGTATTCCTGCATGTCCATCGTCCTTACCCCGGCCCAAAACCGATTTCTGCGCGGCGTCGCGCACGATCTGAAAGCACTGCTGCAGATCGGTGGCAAGGGGGTTACCCCGGCCTTCCTGGCCGAGCTGGACGAGGTGCTGGAACGCCACGAGCTGATCAAGGTGAAGATTGCCGCCGAGGACCGTGAGGCCCGCGACGCCATGATTGCCGAGCTGGTACAGGCCAGCGGCGGCGCGCTGGTGCAGCGCATCGGCCACGTCGCCGTGCTGTATCGCCCGGCCAAGGAAAAGCGCCAGATCGTGCTGCCCCGCGGCTGACCGCCGAGGAACCCATCATGCTGTTGAGCCGAGAACTGCCCGATTACACCTACTCCCTGCGTTCGGCCGATGGCCACCAGGCGCGGGTGAACGACCAGGTCCTCACCCGTAGTTTTGTGCTGGCCCCGAACCACCTGGTGGAAAACTGGCCGGTAGCTTCGGCAACCACGATGCGCGCCGACGACCTGGACGTGGCCCTGGACCAGGACCCGGAGCTGATCATCCTGGCCACCGGCGAGAAGCAGGTGTTCCCGGCGGCAGCGGTCATGGCCAGCTGCCTGACCCGGGGCATCGGCATCGAGGTGATGAACAACGCCTCCGCGGCCCGTACCTACAACGTGCTGGCCGGCGAGAACCGCCGCGTGGTGATGGCCTTCATCCTGGACGGCGCCGGCTGAGCCTGGCTCCCGGCTTGAAAAACCCGGCATCGCCGGGTTTTTTCATTCATGCATAGGGTAGTCAACGCATACCCAGCGGTTGGCCCTTGAACCAGCACACCAGCAGCAGCGCCAATATCACCCCGCCATTGAATGCAGCAAACGCCAAGGCTGAAGCCGCAGGCGGAAACAGGAAGAACCCAAGCGCCAGCAGCAGCGCTACCACCGCGTACACCGCCCATCCTTGCCAAGCCAACGGCCAGCCCCAGCCAAACCCATCGGCCTTGGCCTCGAACCAGTATCTGCGCTTCTGCATCACCCTTCCCGGCTGTCGCCGCCATCGTTCGGATGACCGCAGTGTAAGCAACAATGGCTGGATCAGTGATCCCTCTGCCCAACCGGCTGCTCCGGGGCAGCAAAAAGGCCCTTCCGGGCCCCTTTGCAGACAGCACCACACCGCATTACTTCCTTGGCAGGTACAGCAGCGGATCCACCGGCTTGCCGTTGTAGCGGATCTCGAAGTGCAGCATGTCGCGCGAAGTGCCGGTGCGGCCCATTTCCGCGATCTGGTCCCCGGCCCTGACGCTCTGGCCTTCGTTGACCAGGCGCTTGCGGTTGTGACCGTAGGCCGACAGCCACTGGTCGTTGTGCTTGATGATGATGAGCTCACCGTAGCCGACCAGGCCGGCACCGGAATAGACCACCACGCCCGGACCTGCGGCGCGCACCGCCTGGCCACTGCTGCCAGCGATATCAATGCCCTGCTTGGTGGTCTCGCCAGCGACAAAGCGCCCAACCAGGGCCCCCTCTGCTGGCCAACGCCAACCAATGCCGCTGTTCACCGGCGTCGCCGTGGCAACCGGTGCCGCGGTACTCGGCGTGGTCGTGGTGCTGCCGCCTGATGTCGGGCGGGTGGCAGCGCTGGGGCCTGCGCCACCCGGATACAAGCGCAGCGCCTGCCCCGGGTAGATCGTGTAGGGCTGGGACAGGCCATTCCATGCCGCCAGATCACCCGGGGTGATGTTGTGGATGCGGGCCAGGGCGTACAGGGTGTCGCCACGGCGCACCACCGCTGTCTGGCCCGGTTTGGGCACGGAGGTGCGCGGCGTGGCGGAGGTGCCCGACGTGGCGGAACCGCCACCGGAGGGCTTGACCACCGTGGCCGTGCCACAGGCCGCCAATACACCTACCAACAACACGCAGGCAGTTCTGCCCAACCCTTTGACCAGCACATTTGCATTCATGCGAATTTCGCTCTCCAGACCAACCAAGCCACCAGGCCGGCCACCAACACAGTGGCGATCCAACCCAGCGGTTCTATCCAACGCCGCAGCGCCTGCGCCGCGCGCGCGCCACCAAAGCGGATCACCGCCGCGAGCACGTATACCCGTTTGCCACGACCCACCAGCATGCTCAGCATGTACTGCGGCAACGGCACGCCAACGATACCCGAGGCCCATGTGAAGACCTTCATCGGGATGGGCATGAACCCCCCCAGCACCAGGAAGGTCACCACCGCCCACGGCGACTCGGCCATCTTTGCCTGCAGCGTGGCGATGCCGGCTTCGATCGCCGGCAGCATGCCCATCCACTCGAACACCGGCTTGAGTACTTCAAAGGCGTAATGGCCCAGTGCGTAACCCACCAGCGCACCCGCCATGGAACCGATCAGGCTGAGCGTGGCAAACCACCAACCCTTGCGTGGCTGCGCCACGCACATCGGCATCAGCATCACCTCGGGCATCACCGGGAAGATGATGGCTTCGATGAAACTCAGTACCGTCAGGTAGGTGGGCGCCCGCTCATGGCTGGCCCAGACCATCGCGCGGTCGTACAACGGCCCGAAAATCTTCATTGCGCGGCAGTGTCCTTTTTAATCCAGCATGCCCGACAGCAGCGGCACGAAACTCACTGGCGCCAGCTCTTGCTGGACAATGGTGCCATCGGGCTGGCGGGTAAGTTGCAACAGCACCTGTCCGCCCGCGCCGCCCACGGGTGCCACCAACCGCCCACCAACAGCGAGCTGGTCGATCAGCGCATCCACCAGCGCAGGCGCGGCGGCGGTCACCACGATGGCATCGTAGGGACCATGCTCGGGCCAGCCGATGCGACCGTCATCATGCTTGGTGCGGATGTTCATGCCCAGCTGGCGGAAACGCTTGCGCGCCTGCCGCAGCAGGTCGCCGATACGTTCGACGGTGAACACCTCCAGCCCCAGCGCGCCCAGGATCGCCGCCTGGTAGCCAGACCCGGTGCCTACTTCCAGTACTTTTTTCGGTGCTACGGCGAGCACCGCCTCGGTCATCCGCGCCACCACCCACGGTTGCGAGATGGTCTGGCCATGGCCGATCGGCAATGCGGTGTCTTCATATGCGCGCGAGGCCAGCGCCTCATCGATGAACAGATGGCGCGGCACCACCCGCACGGCATTGAGCGTGGATTCGTCGGCAATGCCGGCCTCGCGCAGGCGCTCGACCAGGCGGTCACGCACACGCTGCGAGGTCATGCCGATGCCCACGGCTTCCGGTTGCAGGCGCAGGCGCGGGGTCATTGCCCCTTCCCCAACGACTCGGTCAGCCCACCTACCCAGCCGGCGACCTTTTCCAGCGCCGAATAGCGGGTCAGGTCCACCTGGATCGGGGTGATGGAGATATGTCCGGTGCGCACCGCATGGAAATCCGTACCCGGGCCGGCGTCCTGCTCGCTGCCGGCCGGGCCGATCCAGTACACGGTGTTGCCGCGCGGGTCGGTCGCCGGTATGCAGGCCTCGGCACGGTGCCGGTTGCCCAGGCGGGTCACCTCGAAGCCACGGATGTCTTCCCACGGCAGGTCCGGCACGTTGACGTTGAGGATGGTGTCCGCAGGCAGCGGGTCGGCCTTGAGCCGCGCCACGATCTGCACCGCGGCCATGGCCGCAGTGCGGAAGTTCCTGGCCTCGTGCCTGTGCGTCACCAGCGACACCGCCACCGACGGCAGGCCCAGGAAGCGGCCTTCCATCGCCGCCGACACGGTGCCCGAATAGATCACGTCATCACCGAGGTTGGCGGCATTGTTGATGCCCGACACCACGATGTCCGGTTCGTATTCCAGCATGCCGGTGAGCGCCAGGTGCACGCAGTCTGTCGGCGTGCCTGCCACCGAGCAGGTGTAGTGGTCGATGCGGCGCAGCCGTACCGGCTGGTCCAGCGTGAGCGAGTTGGAGGCACCAGAGCGATCACGGTCCGGCGCCACCACGGTGACTTCGTGCCCGGCATTGCGGAGCTCTTCGGCCAGCATCTTGATGCCGGGGGCATCCACACCATCGTCGTTTGATACAAGTACGCGCATTAAAGGCCTGGGTTACTGGATCAATCCGCGGCGTCCCCGTTTCCGTCGCCGCAATCGCCAATCCCCGTTCAGCACCGCTGACGGGAACCGACCTGAGCGGCCATGATACCGGAATGCGCCGCTGCACTTCCCCCTCACGGGGCTTGCCTGCGATCTGGCGCACGTTACGCTGTGCGCATGTCGTACCCCGAAGATGAAGATGACGCCGCGCTGTTCCGTTCAGCCATCGGCGAAGTGACCCCGATGCGGCCAGTGGAAACACCGGCCACCCGCAAACCGCGCCCCAAGCCACGTGCACGCATGGCTGAACAGGATGAATCCGAGGCCCTGGGCGAGTTTGCAAAACTGCTGCGTTCCAGCGCGCCACTGGAGGCGGGCGATGTCGCCAGCTACCGCCGCGACAACCTGCCCGCGCGCATGTTCCAGCGGCTCAAGCGTGGCCAGTATTCGGTGCAGGACGAACTGGACCTGCACGGCGCCAGCGCCGCACAGGCAGAATCGCTGCTACGCGAATTCCTGCTGGAAGCACGCGCGCATGAACATGGCTGCGTTCGCATCATCCACGGCAAAGGCCTGCAATCCGATGGCGGTGCGCCGGTATTGAAGAACCTGGTCGACCGCATGCTGCGCCAGCGCAATGATGTGCTGGCCTTCCATTCGGCGCCCCCCACCCAGGGCGGCACCGGCGCGGTACTGGTGCTGCTGGCCAACCGCTGAAACAACCAGGCAGGCGACGGGAGCCGCGCCGTAGCCCGGGCAAGCGCAGCGCACCCGGGAGGCAGGGCCCAATGGTGCTTCAAAATTTCATGTGAACAACCCCAGGTGCGCTGCGCTTACCCGGGCTACACGCTCGCCAGCCCTTCAGTCGGCGGCGTTTTCTTCGTTGGATGCTTCTCCCTCAACGGCAGGGCTACCGGCAATTTCATTGCGGCTGGCATCGGTCACTGTGCCCAGTTCATGCAGCACCGCGGTGGCGTAACAGCCGGACGGCAGCGCAAACGACACTTCCAGTACGTCCTCGGCCAGCCATTGGTGCTGCATCAACGAAGGCTTGAGCCGCAGCGAGCGCCGCTCCTGCTTGAGCCCGGTCTGCTCCAGCCCGGCGCGCAAGGCCAGGGCCTGCGCATCGGACAACGCCTGCTCTTCCAGCGCCCGCGCGGCATCGCTCGAACGCAGCTCGCCCACACCCCACAAGGGCGCACTGGGATGGATGTCGAAACGTGCCAGACGCTCGGCCAACACATCCGTCATCGGCTCCGGACCGAACACCGAGCGGCTGCCATCCAGCATCCACACTTCGCCTTCCAGCGCGGCGTCCCAGTTGCCCTGCTCCACCCGTGCGGCCAGCACGCGGTTGAACAAGGCCGAGCGCGCGGCCGACAACAGCATCGAACGTTGGTCCTTGCGCACACGGCGGCCAGCAAACATCTGCAGTGCTGCCGGCACATTGCCGCCATCGCGGCCAAAGCGCTGCTCGCCAAACCAGTTCGGCAGGCCGCGCGCGGCGACGACCTGCAGGCGCTGCTCAATGGCTGCCTTGTCGCCCTGCACGCCGCGCAGCACCAGCTTGAAGCGGTTGCCCGCCAATGCGCCGCGCTGCAGCTTGCGGTTGTGCCAGGTCGAGGCCAGCACGTGCAATTCGTCCGATTCCAGCAAGGCCAGATCCGGCGCGACCCGCTTGGGCAGGTGCACGCTGAAACGCTGCGTGGTCACGGCATGGCGATCCTTCTGCCCGGCATAGCTCACGCCCATTTCCGGCACGCCCGCCCACTGCGCCAGCTGCTTGGCGATGGCCACGGTGTTGGCGCCGCGCTTGCGGATGTCCAGCAGCAGGTGCTCGCCTTCGCCGGTTGCCTCGAAGGCGGGGATTTCGTCGACCTGGAAGTCTTCCGGCACGCTGCGGATAGCAGCGCTCAGCACCGGCGCGCCAAACGCCAAGGGCAGCGCGGTCATGCCGCCACCAGCAAGGCCACGGCCTGCGCGGCAATGCCCTCCTCGCGGCCGGTGAAGCCCAGCTTCTCGCTGGTGGTGGCCTTGATGCTGACCCGGTCCAGGTCGATCGCGAGCAACTGTGCGACCTGCTCGCGCATGGCCTGCGCATGCGGGCCAACCTTGGGACGCTCACAGATCACGGTGATGTCGACATTGCCAACCACCCAGCCGCGCTCGCGCAGCAGCTCATTGCAATGGCTGACAAAGCGGCTGCTGTCCGCCCCCTTCCAGCGCTCGTCAGAGGGCGGGAAATGCACGCCGATATCCCCCAGCGCCAGCGCGCCGAGCATGGCATCGCACAGCGCGTGCAAGGCGACGTCGCCATCGCTGTGCGCCAACACGCCCCGGCTGTGCGGTACGCGCACGCCGGCCAGCATGATGTGATCACCCTCGCCAAAGGCATGCACGTCATAGCCTTGGCCGATACGGATGGGAGGGAAGGAAACAGGAGAATTCATGGCAGGTACTTCTTGGCAGAGCCGACGCACTGCGCCGGCAAGGGATCAGCTGCCGCGCCGCGACAGCTCGAATTCGAAACGGGCCAGGTCAGCCGGAGTGGTGACCTTGAAATTGCTTTCCGCGCCTTCGACCAGCAAGGGCCGCACGCCCTGACGCTCCATCGCCATGGCCTCGTCGGTGACGTCGACGCCGGCTGCAGCCGCATCGAGCAAAGCCCGGGTCAGTTGATGACGACGGAACAGCTGCGGGGTGAGCGCGCGCCACAGACGCTCGCGCGGCTCGGTGCAATCAATGCCACCGTCGTCGCCGGCACGCTTGAGGGTGTCGCGCACAGGCGCCGCCAGGATGCCGCCGACCGGATCGGCACGGCCCACTTCGAGCAGGCGGCTCAGATCAACAGCCGCCAGATTCGGCCGTGCTGCGTCATGCACGAGAACGAAGTCGTCGGCACGCACGCTGTCCGGCAAAGCCTGCAGGCCAGCCAACACCGACGCTGCGCGGGTCTCTCCTCCCACGCAGGTCAGTACGGGCTTGTCGGCGAACGAGCTCCAGCCCGGCCAGTCGGCGTCGTTCTCGGCAATGGCCACCATCACCCCGGCCACGCCAGGATGCGACAGCAAGGCCTGCAGGGTGTGCGCCAGCAGGGGCTCACCCTCGGCCAACAGGTATTGCTTGGGCATCGGCCCGCCAAAGCGGGTACCGCGCCCGGCGGCCGGCACCACGGCCCAGGTCTGCACGATCATGGGATGTTCTCCGGCGGTGACTGCGGGTCGCCCTGCCCGGCTGCCGCTGCATTGGCAGGCGTGGCGGCAGGCGCAACCGGGGCCGCCACCGGCGCATCCTCGACCACCCGGTAAAACTTCTCACCGGGCTTGATCATGCCCAGCTCGCTGCGCGCACGCTCTTCGATGGCCGCCTCGCCGTCCTTCAGATCCTGGACTTCGGCGGCCAGCGAATCGTTGCGCTGCTGCAGACCATCGTTGTCACGTTTCTGGTTGGCCACCTGCGCTTCGAGCATCATCACTTCGCCCGAGTTGCCCTGGCCAAACCAGAAGCGGTACTGCAGCAATGCCAGCAGTACCGCCAGCACCAGCAGCAGCCAGCGCCAATTACGCATGACGATCAGCGCTTGAGCGAGACAAACGCGTCACGGCCCGCGTAGCGCGCGCCGCTGCCGAGGGCTTCCTCGATGCGCAGCAGCTGGTTGTACTTGGCCACGCGATCACTGCGGCACAGCGAGCCGGTCTTGATCTGGGTGGCGGTGGTGGCCACGGCGATATCAGCGATGGTGGTGTCTTCGGTTTCGCCCGAGCGGTGCGAGACGATGGCGGCATAACCGGCCTTGTCGGCCATGGCGATCGCTTCCAGGGTCTCGGTCAGGGTGCCGATCTGGTTGACCTTGATCAGGATGGCATTGGCAGTGCCCGACTCGATGCCTTCGGCAAAGATCTTCGGGTTGGTCACGAACAGGTCGTCACCCACCAGCTGCACCTTGTTGCCGATGCGCTGGGTCAGCAGCTTCCAACCGGCCCAGTCGTTCTCGGCCAGGCCGTCTTCGATGGTGATGATCGGGTACTGCGCGGTCCAGTCGGCCAGGAAATCGACGAACTGCTCGGAGGTCAGGCGCTTGTTCTCCCCGACCAGGTTGTACTTGCCGTTCTCGTAGAACTCGCTGGAGGCCACGTCCAGGCCCAGCAGGATGTCTTCACCGGCGTTGTAACCGGCCTTGCCGATCGCTTCCAGGATGGTGTCCAGCGCTTCGACGTTGCTGCGGAAGTCCGGTGCGAAGCCGCCTTCGTCACCCACCGCCGTGCTCAGGCCGTGGCCCTTGAGCACCGACTTGAGCGCGTGGAAGATCTCGGTGCCGGCACGCAGCGATTCGCTGAACGAGCTGAAGCCGACCGGCAGCACCATGAACTCCTGGAAGTCCACGTTGTTGTCGGCATGCGCGCCGCCGTTGATGATGTTCATCATCGGCACCGGCAGCGACGGTGCAACGCCGGTCTTGGCGCCCAGGTACTGCCACAGCGCCTGCTTCTTCGACGCCGCAGCGGCATGCGCGGCCGCCATCGAAACACCCAGCAGCGCGTTGGCACCCAGGCGGCCCTTGTTCTCGGTGCCGTCCAGATCGATCAGGCGGCGGTCCAGGCCCTGCTGGTCTTCGGCATCAAAGCCGACCAGGGCCGAGGCGATCGCGCCATTGATGTTGGCAACGGCGTTGCGCACGCCCTTGCCCAGGTAGCGGGTCTTGTCGCCATCGCGCAGTTCCACGGCCTCCTTGGTACCGGTCGAAGCACCGGACGGAACGGCGGCGCGGCCGAACGAGCCGTCGGCCAGGGTGACTTCGGCTTCCAGCGTGGGGTTGCCACGGCTGTCGAGGATTTCACGGGCGTGGATCTTGGCGATATTGGTCATGTCTGGGGGTCAGGCTCGTCTAGGTGCGTCGGGTTGTCGACGGGGAACACAAAAACCGTGCCGCAGTTTAGCCGAAGCGCGGGCCGACGCGGCGCGTTGCTTTCGCCTGAAAGCGGCGCGGGCCGCTGAAACGGACAAGGCCCGCGCTGGGCGGGCCTTGCTTGATGCCTCCTGTAGTGCCGAGCCATGCTCGGCAAGTGGCATTACCGGTAAAGCCCCTTGCCGAGCATGGCTCGGCACTACCGTTGTTGCTCCCTCCCTTTCGCGCAGCGAAGGGGAGGGCTGGGGAGGGGTTGGCTTTTTGCTGGGGAAGCCCCTGCCGAGCATGGCTCGGCACTACCCTTTCAGGCGCGGGCTTCCTGCAGCAGCTTGCCGCCGGCCTTGTGCTCGCGTGCGGCACGGATGAAGCCGATGAACAGCGGGTGGCCACCACGCGGGGTGGACAGGAACTCCGGGTGGGCCTGGCAGGCCAGGAACCAGGGATGCTGGTCACGCGGCAGCTCAACCACTTCCACCAGGGTGTCATCCATCGACTTGCCAGCGATCACCAGACCGGCGTCTTCCAGCTGGGTGCGGTAACGGTTGTTGAACTCGTAACGGTGGCGGTGACGCTCCGCCACCACGTCCTTGCCGTACAGCTCACGGGCCAGGGTGCCCGGCTTCAGGCGCTGCTCCTGCAGGCCCAGGCGCATGGTGCCACCCAGGTCGGACTTCTCGTCACGCTTCTCGACTTCACCCGTGGCGGTACGCCATTCGGTGATCAGGCCGATCACCGGGTTCGGCGACTGGCGGTCGTTCTCGGTGCTGTTGGCGCCTTCCAGGCCGGCCACATGGCGGGCGTAGTCCACCACGGCCGCCTGCATGCCATAGCAGATACCGAAGTACGGCACCTTCTGCTCACGAGCGTATTGCGAGGTCAGCACCTTGCCTTCGAAACCACGGTCACCGAAGCCGCCCGGCACCAGGATGCCGTCAACGCCGTCCAGCGCGGACAGGCCGGAGTCTTCCAGCTCCTGCGCTTCCAGCCACTTCAGGTTGACCTTGGTGCGCTGGCGCAGGCCGCCGTGCTTGAGCGCCTCGCCCACCGACTTGTACGCATCCTGATGGTCGACGTACTTGCCGACCACGGCGATGGTGACTTCGTCCAGCGGATGCAGGGCCGCATCCAGCACCGACTCCCACTCCGACAGGTCGGCCGGGCCGGCCTTGTCGCCCAGCTTGAGCTGGTTGACCACGATCTCGTCCAGGCCCTGCGCATGCAGGCCCATCGGCACGCGGTACAGCACTTCCACGTCCGGCACGCTGATCACCGCACGCTCGGAGACATTGGTGAACAGCGAAATCTTGCGGCGTTCCGAATCCGGGATTGCATGCTCGGAACGGCACAGCAGCACGTCCGGCTGGATGCCGATCGAGCGCAGCTCCTTGACAGAATGCTGGGTCGGCTTGGTCTTCAGCTCGCCGGCGGCGCCGATGAACGGCACCAGGGTCAGGTGCATGAACAGCGCCTTCTCCGGGCCACGCTCGGTGCGCACCTGGCGGATTGCCTCCAGGAACGGCAGCGACTCGATGTCGCCGACGGTACCGCCGATCTCCACCAGCGCCACGTCGAAGCCTTCGGTGGCCTCGTCGATGCAGCGGCGGATCTCGTCGGTGATATGCGGAATGACCTGCACGGTGGCGCCCAGGTAGTCCCCGCGACGCTCCTTGCGGATCACGTTCTCATAGATGCGCCCAGTGGTGATCGAGTTCTTGCGACTCAACCGGGTATGCACGAAGCGCTCGTAATGCCCCAGGTCCAGGTCGGTCTCGGCACCGTCGTCGGTGACATAGACCTCGCCATGCTGGAAGGGGCTCATCGTGCCTGGATCGACGTTGATGTACGGATCCAGCTTCATCATGGTGACCTTCAGGCCACGCGCCTCGAGGATCGAGGCCAGGGACGCGGCTGCAATGCCCTTGCCAAGCGAGGACACCACACCACCGGTAACAAAAATAAGGGGGGTCACGGCTCACTGCCTCCCGGAAAGCCCTAGTTTAAAGGTTGTCGCCAAAACACCCAAGCACTGGATGCGGCGGATTAAAAAAAAGACGCCCCGGCCTGCGCCGGGGCGTCCTTGAAACACGGGAAAACCACGTCAGCCGCGGCGACGCGCTTCCTCTTCCTCTTCTTCACGCGGTTCGGCCTGCTGGCCAGCCTGCGCCTTCTCCTGCGCAGCAGCGGCCGCCCGGCGCTTGGCCTTCTGCTCGGCCTCGCTCTGCGCCTTGTCGACCGGCGCGTTCTGCGCGGCCTGGCCGGCCTGCGGCTTGTCGGCGCTCTGCGCCATCACAAACGGCACTGCCACCACGGCGGCGGCAACAGCGGCCAAGGCAATCAACTTCGACGTTTTCATGCTGCTCCTCCTCGATAGGCCCGGCCAGCGGCCAGGGCTCACGTTGAACCAATTATAGGGTAACCAGCCCTGGCTGCCCCGCTCCTGAATGAAGGAACCGGCCACCGCCGCGACGACCCGCGTGCAAAATCCGCCGCCAGACCGCACACTCCCACGTCGATTTGCGCCCTACCGAGATACATGAACGCCCGTTACAACGCCGCTGACATCGAAGTCCTTTCTGGCCTGGACCCGGTCAAACGCCGCCCTGGCATGTACACCGACACCGCGCGCCCGAACCATCTGGCGCAGGAAGTCATCGACAACTCGGTGGACGAAGCCCTGGCAGGCCATGCCCGCACGGTGGAAGTCACCCTGTTCAAGGATGGCAGCTGCGAGGTCAGCGACGACGGCCGCGGCATGCCGGTCGACATCCACCCGGAAGAGAAGATCCCGGGCGTGGAGCTGATCCTGACCCGACTGCATGCCGGCGGCAAGTTCAGCAACCGCAACTACACCTTCTCCGGCGGCCTGCACGGCGTCGGCGTGTCGGTGGTCAACGCGCTGTCCACGCTGGTGGAGATCCACATCCGCCGCGAAGGCAGCGAGCACCGCATCACCTTCCGCGACGGCGACCGCGCCAGTCCGCTGGAAGTGGTGGGCAGCGTCGGCAAGAAGAACACCGGTACCCGCCTGCGCTTCTGGCCGGACCCGAAGTACTTCGACACCAACAAATTCAACGTCCGCGCCCTGCGCCACCTGCTGCGCGCCAAGGCCGTGCTGTGCCCGGGCCTGACCGTCAAGCTGACCGACGAAGCCACCGGCGAAGTCGACACCTGGTATTACGAGGACGGCCTGCGTGACTACCTGAAGGCCGAGCTGGGCGAGCGTGAAATGCTGCCAGCCGACCTGTTCGCCGGCTCGCTGAAGAAAGAAACCGAGATCGTGGACTGGGCCGTGGCCTGGCTGCCGGAAGGCGAGCTGGTCCAGGAAAGCTACGTCAACCTGATCCCTACCGCCCAGCACGGCACCCACGCCAACGGCCTGCGCACCGGCCTGACCGAGGCGCTGCGCGAGTTCTGCGACTTCCGCAACCTGCTGCCGCGCGGCGTCAAACTGGCCCCGGAAGATGTCTGGGACCGTGTCTCCTTCGTGCTGTCGTTGAAGATGACCGACCCGCAGTTCAGCGGCCAGACCAAGGAACGCCTGTCCTCGCGCCAGGCCGCCGGCTTTGTTGAAAGCGCCGTGCACGACGCCTTCAGCCTGCTGCTGAACCAGAACGTGGAACTGGGCGAGAAGATCGCGCAGATCGCCATCGAGCGCGCCAGCGCGCGCCTGAAGACCGAGAAGCTGGTCACCCGCAAGAAGGTCACCCAGGGCCCCGCCCTGCCCGGCAAGCTGGCCGACTGCATCAGCCAGGACCTGTCGCGCACCGAACTGTTCCTGGTGGAAGGTGACTCGGCAGGCGGCAGTGCCAAGCAGGCCCGTGACAAGGATTTCCAGGCCATCCTGCCGCTGCGCGGCAAGATCCTGAACACCTGGGAAGTGTCGTCCGGCAGCGTGCTGGCCTCCGAGGAAGTACACAACCTGGCCATCGCCATCGGCTGCGACCCGGGCAAGGACGACCTCAGTGGCCTGCGCTACGGCAAGGTGGTGATCCTGGCCGACGCCGACTCCGACGGCCTGCACATCGCCACCCTGCTGGCCGCCCTGTTCGTGCGCCACTTCCCGTCCCTGGTCGATGCCGGCCACGTGTTCGTGGCGATGCCGCCGCTGTTCCGCGTCGACGTGGGCAAGCAGGTGTTCTACGCCTTGGACGAGGAAGAGAAGCGCTCCATGCTGGACAAGATCGAGCGCGAGAGGATCAAGGGTCAGGTCAGCGTCACCCGCTTCAAGGGCCTGGGCGAGATGAACCCCTCGCAGCTGCGTGAATCCACCATCCACCCGGACACCCGCCGCCTGGTGCAGCTGACCGTGGACGACGACGAGCAGACCCGTTCCTTGATGGACATGCTGTTGGCCAAAAAGCGCGCGGCCGACCGCAAGGGCTGGCTGGAGAGCAAGGGCGACCTGGCCTCACTGGAGGTCTGATCCGGGCCTTCACTACCTGCAGAAACCCGCCGGTGACGGCGGGTTTTTTGTTTCCTTTGAGTGGTTCCCCTCTCCCCAACCCCTCTCCCGCAAGGGGAGAGGGGCTCAGGCCACTTCAAGTTGAAGCATTGCCTGCCGCCGCAGATTGAAAGCCCCTCTCCCCTTGCGGGAGAGGGGTTGGGGAGAGGG